>JBBIMA010000072.1:1001-20796 GCA_037444625.1 Solibacteraceae bacterium | reverse complement strand
GCAACACGATCGTGCTGGTCACGCACGAGCACGACATCGCCATGCACGCTCACCGCGTCATCCACATCCGCGACGGCCGCATCGAGCGCGACGAGCGAATCAAGTGAGGCCCGGGCGGGATCGCCCGCCCACCGGCCGGGCCGCCGCGACCTGCCGCCGCCCGCCCGCATCTCCTATACTGAACTGTAAGTCGGACGGCAGACTTTCCGGGAGGCTAAAGATTCTCTATGCGCGGAGACCCGCAGGTGATCGCCCTTCTCAACGAAGCTCTCAGCGAAGAGCTGACCGCCATCAATCAGTATTTCCTTCACGCCGAAATGAACCAGAACTGGGGCTACCGGCGGCTCTACGAGAGCATCAAGCGCAACTCCCTGGCCGAGATGAAGCACGCCGAGGAGCTGATCGAGCGCATCCTGTTCCTGGAGGGCGAGCCCAATCTGTGCGGCCCCAGCCAGTTGCGGATCGGCAGGGACGTCCGGGAGCAACTGGAGAATGACCTGGCCCTGGAGCGGGACGCCGTGGCGATGTACAACCGCGCGGTGCATACCGCCGCCCAGGCGGGCGACAACGGCTCGCGCGAGTTGCTGGAGAAGCTCCTGGAGGACGAAGAGGAGCATGTGGACTGGCTGGAGACGCAACTCCACCTGATCCGCGAAGTGGGCTACGAGCGCTATCTGGCCGAGCAGATCGGGCCGGAGGCCTGAGTCAGGCGGCGGTCCAGCCCCCGTCAATGGTCAGGATCGAGCCGGTCACGAAGGCGGCCTCTTCGGAAGCCAGGTAGAGAGCCAGATAGGCGATCTCCTCCGGGCGGCCCATGCGCCCCACGGGCTGGCGCTGATGGAGTTCGGCCCGGACCTTCTCTTTCTCGTGCTTGTGGTAGCGTTCCAGGTAATCCTCGACGAAGGGGGTCTCGACCGTGCCGGGGCAGATGCAGTTGACCCGCAGTCGGCCGGGATAATCCACGGCGAGCTGGCGGGTGAGGGCCACCACCGCGCCCTTGGTGGCGCAGTAGGCGAAGCGCCGGCGAACGCCGATCAGCCCGGCGACCGAGCCCAGGTTGATGATCGCGCCGCGGGCGGCCAGCAACAGGGGCAGGGCGGCGCGGGTCACCAGGAACATGCCCTCCACGTTGACGCGAAACAGGCGGCGGAAATCCTCGGGCGAGGTCTCCTCGATGCCGCCCACCAGGCCGATGCCGGCGTTGTTGACCAGCACGTCCAGGCGAGCCAGCCCGGTGCAGGCCCGCGCCACCTGCTGTTCGGAGGTGATATCGCAGGGAATGGCCCGGGCGCCGGGCAGAGAGGCGGCCAGCGCTTCGGCACGCTCCCGGTTGAGGTCGAGGATGAGCACGGCGGCCCCGGCGGCCGCGAACAGGCGGGCGGTGGCTTCGCCGATGCCGCTGGCGCCGCCGGTGATGAGGGCGGTCTTACCGTCCAGGCGGAAGGGGGCGTGAGTCATCCCTGGTAGCATAGCGCGGGGGCGCGCCGGACCTTCAAGCCCCTTCGCCCAGGGCGGTGAGGGTCTCGGCGGCCAGCTCGCCTCCTACCAGGACCTCTTCGCTCACCAGCCGGTCGGCGCCCGCCTGGCGCAGCAGGTCGCGGTGAATGTGATAGCGCGCCCGGGCGATGACGAGCACCTGCGGGGCCATGCGCCGCACCTGCGCGATGATGTTGCGCGCGGTGAGCGGGTCGGGCGCCGTCACCACCACGGCCCGGGCCCGTTCGACGGCCGCGCGTTCCAGAATTTCTTGCTGCGTCGCGTCGCCGTACTCGACCGGCACCGAGGGATCTCCCTCCGCCAGGGTCTTGGGGTTCAAATCCAGGACCAGTACCGGCAGGCCGCGGGAGGCCAACCGGCCGGCGACCTGGCGGCCGGCGGGTCCGTAGCCGATTACCAGCACGTGGCCGCCGCGGGCGGCCGCCTGGGACGAGGGGACCGGTGCGCGCCCGCTTTTCCGCCGCAGAACCGCCTCCAAGGCGGAGGCCAGAGGGCCGGAGGCCCCGATCAGCAGCGGGCTCAGCAGCAGCGTGGTCACCGACACCGACACCAGCAGCCGGAACAGCTCCGCCTCCAACAAGCCGGAGCGCCGGGCGGACTCGAGCAGGACGAAGGAGAATTCCCCGATCTGGGCGAGCGTGAGGCCGGCTCGCAGCGCCGCACCCGGAGGCAGGCGCAGAGCCAGGCCCGCCAGGGTCACCACCAGCGTCTTCAAGATCGTCAGAACGACCACCAGCAGGAGCATCCGGCCGGCGCCGGCAAGGTCCGGGACGCCCGCCAGCATGCCGGCGGAGGCGAAAAACAGGGGCAGGAAGGCGGCCCGCAAAGGGATCACGTCGGCCCGAATCTGATCGGCCAGCACGCACTGGGAAAGCAGCAGGCCGGCGGCGAAAGCGCCCAGCACGGCCGGCAGCTCGAGGGCCTGGGAGGCCCAGCTCGCACCCAGACAGACCACGGTGGAAACCAGCACGGGCAGGTCGCGGTTGCGGCCGCCGGCGGCGGGCATCAGAACCGCGGGGATCGCCCAGCGGATCAGCACATACATGGCGCCGAGCAGGACCAGGGCTTTCAGGAATGAGGCCCCTAGCAGGAGCGGCCCCGCCGCTCCCGCCGGCAGAGCGGCCAGCAGCATGGAGGGAATCACAGCCAGGTCCTGCAACAGAGAGACCCCCAGGGCTGCGCGGCCGTGAAGGCTATCCAGCTCGCTGCGCTCGGAGACCAGGCGCAGCACGACGGTGGTGCTGCTCATGGCGGCGGCGATCCCCATCAGCAGGGAAAGCCGCCACTCGAAGCCGATCGCCCGCGCTCCGGCCGCCGCCGCGGAGGCCGTGCCCGCGATCTGAAGAGCGCCCAAGGCCGCCACGCGCCAGCCCAGGGCGCGCAGGCGCGCCGGCGAGAATTCCAGTCCGATGGTGAACAGCAACAGGGCCACCCCGATCTCGGCCAGCAGCCCGACGGCGGAGGCGCCGGCGGCGCGCAACAAGTAGGGCGCCAGCAGGACGCCCGCCAGCAAGTAGCCGGTGACGGCGTTCTGGCCGAGGCGCTGGGCGGCCAGCCCGAGCAGGGTGGCGGCCGCCAGCAGAATCACGATCTGCGCCAGGATGGCCCAGGGCGGCATCCCTGCCATGGTAGCGCGCTCCGTCCGGCGGCCTTGCATCCGGCTGCGGCCGTGTTGTATCTGATAGGAGCGTCGCCCGGGCGGCCGGAAATCACGCCCGAGCGGAAAGGACACTCGGATGACGGGAGCCATCGGAATCGGCATGATCGGCGCCAAGTTCATGGGCAAAGCCCACACCAACGCCTGGCGGCAAGCCTCCATCTTTTTCGACCCGCCCCTGAAGGCGCGCCTGAGGACGGTATGCGCGCGCAGTCCGAAGGTGCACGAGTTCGCCCGGCGCTGGGGCTGGGAGAGAGCGGTCACGGACTGGCGAGAGGTGATCGAAGACCCGGAAGTGCGCATCGTGGACATCTGCGCGCCCAACAACGTGCATCACGACATGGCGCTGGCGGCCCTCGAAGCGGGCAAGATCGTCTGCTGCGAAAAGCCGCTGGCCATGAACGGGGAAGAAGCCCGGCGCATGACGGAAGCGGCGCGGCGCAGCGGGCTGCCCAACATGGTCTGGTTCAACTACCGGCGGGTGCCGGCGGTGGCCTTCGCCCGGCAGTTGATCGAGGAGGGCCGGATCGGCGAGATCTATCATTTCCGCGCGCTGTATTTGCAGGACTGGACGCTGGATCCGGCGGTGCCGCTGGTCTGGCGCATGGACAAGGAGGTGGCCGGGGCGGGGGTCACCGGTGACCTGCATTCGCACATCGTGGACCTGTCGAACTATCTGGCGGGGGAGATCGAGTCGGTGGCCGGCGTCAGCCGCATCTTCGTGAGCGAACGGGAGCGGCCGGAGGGAGGCCGGGCCCGGGTGGAGATCGAGGACGCCTCGATTTTCGTCTGCCGGTACGCCAACGGGGCGATCGGCCACTTCGAGGCCACGCGCTTCGCCAACGGGCGCAAGAACGGCAACATTTTCGAGATCAACGGCCGCAACGGCAGCCTGTATTTCAATCTGGAAGACATGAGCCGGCTGTGGTACTTCGACTCGCGCGAGCCCAAGCACGTGCAGGGCTGGAAGCAGATCTCGGTCTGGGAGGAGTGCCATCCCTACATGAACAAGTGGTGGGTGCCGGGCTGCGCCATCGGCTACGAGCACACCTTCGCCAACCAGGCGGCGGATCTGCTGTTCGCGCTGGCCCAGGACAAGCCGATCTCGCCCACCTTCGAAGACGGCCTGAAGTGCCAGCTCGTGCTGGATGCGGTGCTGGAGGCCTGCGCGGGCGAGCAATGGGTGAAGGTGAAGAAAGCGGAGTGAAGGAGGCGCCATGAAGATTTCCATCGGCAGTTGGGCCTTTGCCTGGGGCGAATACGCCGCCCGGCCGGTGCCGTTCGATCAAGTGGTGCGGCGGCTGGCGGAGGTGGGCTACGACGGGGTGGAGGTGTGCGGCTTTCCGCCTCATGTGACTCTGGAGAAGTACCCGGACCGGGCCTCGCGGCGGGAGCTGGCGCGGCGGCTGGAGGATCTGGGGCTGGGGATCTCGGGGTACGCGGCGGATTTTACGGCGGCCAACCCGGTCCTCGGAGACAAACAAAAATACCTGGATTTGTTCCAGCGCAACGTCGCCCTGTGCGCCGACCTGGGCAGCCCCTCGATCCGGGTGGACACGGTGGCCGCCCCCGGCTCCATCCCCGAGGCCGATTACGCCGGTGCCCTGCTCCGCCTGGCCGAGGTCTGGCGCGAGGCGGCCGAGCTGGCCCGGCCGGCCGGCGTGCTGGTGGTCTGGGAATTCGAGCCGGGCTTCGCCTTCAACAAACCCTCCGAGGTGGTGCGACTGCACGAGGCGGTGGGGCACCCGAATTTCCGGATCCTGTTCGACACCTCGCACGCCTACATGTGCGCGGTCGTGGGCGCGCGCCAGCACGGGGAGCGCGAGACGCTGCCCGGGGGCGTGGCCGAGTTCCTGGGCCGGCTGGAGGGGCGCATCGGCCACATCCACCTGATTGACTCCGACGGCACGCTGCATCATGAGGAGACCAGCACGCACCGGCCGTTCGGCGAAGGGCGGATTGACTTCCGCGCCCTGGCGCCCGAGTTGCTGCGCATTCCGGGCATCAGTTGGTGGTGCGTGGACTTGTGCTTCTGGCCCGGGGCCTGGGAACTGCTGGAGCCCAGCCGGCGCTTTGTGGCCGAGCTGCTGGCGCAAGCCCCGTCCGGCTGAGAGCCGCGACGGCTATTCCTTTACTTTCAACCGCCTAAGATGGTAGCCTGAGGTTTCGACGGCGCTGAGGCCCGGCGGCCGGCGCTCGGCGCGACGGAGGTTGAGGTGTGCGGGGGCGCGCCGGGCGTTCAGGTGGAATCCGGCTACAAGGTCATGGACGATGCGCATCGTTGATCTGATCCAGCGGAAACGAAACGGCGAGGAGCTCAGCCCGCAGGAGATCTCCCAACTGGTGGAGGGATACACGCGGGGCGAGGTGCCCGACTACCAGATGGCGGCCTTCCTCATGGCGGTCTATTTCAGCGGCATGAGCGACCGGGAGGTCACCGCGCTGACCGACAGCATGATCCGCTCGGGCCGGAAAGTGGACCTTTCGGAGGTGCCCGGGGTCAAGGTGGACAAGCATTCCACCGGCGGGGTGGGCGACAAGACCAGCCTGATCGCGGCACCCCTGGCGGCGGCGGCGGGCGTGATCGTCCCCATGGTCTCCGGCCGCGCCCTGGGATTCACCGGGGGCACCCTGGACAAGCTGGAATCCATCCCGGGCTTCCGAACCGAGCTGAGCCTGGAGGAGTTCCGCGCCCAACTCCACAAGATCGGGCTGTGCTTCATCGGGCAGAGCGAAGAGGTCGCCCCGGCCGACGGCAAGCTGTACTCGCTCCGGGACGCCACCGCCACGGTGGACTCGATCCCGCTGATCGCCAGCTCGATCATGTCCAAGAAACTGGCCATGGGGCTGGACGGGCTGGTGCTGGACGTGAAGGTGGGCTCGGGCGCCTTCATGAAGCGCCAGGTGGACGCCCGGCGGCTGGCCCAGTTGATGGTGGGCATCGGGCGGCGCATGGACGTGCGCGTGCAGGCGCTGATCACCGACATGAACCAGCCCTTGGGCTTTGCGGTGGGCAACGCCCTGGAGGTGATGGAGGTTTCGCAGACCTTGCAGAACGCCGGGCCGGCCGATCTGACGCGCATCTCGCTGGAGCTGGCGGCCCGCATGATCCACCTGGGCAAGGCGGCCGGCAGCCTGGAGGAGGCGCGCGAGATCGCCCAGCGCAAGCTGCTGGACGGCTCGGGCTACCGCAAGCTCAAGCAAGTCATCGAGGCCCAGGGCGGCAACCCGAACGTGCTGGACCGCTTCGAGCTGCTGCCCAACGCCAGCGGAGCCCGCGAGGTGACCTCGCCCAGGGCCGGTTTCGTCAGCTCGATTGACGCCGAAGACATCGGCCGGGCGGCCATGATGATCGGGGCCGGGCGGGACACCAAGGACGACCGGATTGACCCGGCGGTGGGGCTGATCCTGGAGGTCAAAGCGGGCCAGCGCGTGGAGGCCGATTCGGTGCTCTGCCGCCTGTATTACACCAGCGAGGAGCGGCTGGACGAAGCCGCCCAGCTTGTCGAGGACGCCTTCCGCATCTCGGCCCACCCGCCCGAGGAGTACGACCTGATCCTGGAAGTCGTCAGCTAGCATGGGCCGCTTCACCGGCGTTCTGGGGCTGGTCGCCATTCTGGCGGCCGCCTACCTGCTGTCGCGCCGGCGCAGCGCCATCCGGCTGCGCCTGCTGGCCTGGGGCCTGGGACTCCAGTTCGCCTTCGCCTTCCTGGTGCTGAAGACGCCCTTCGGCAGGCTGTTCGAAGCGGCCAGCGTGGCGGTCAACGCGCTGCTGGGCTACGCCGAGGCGGGCAGCCAGTTCGTCTTCGGGCCGCTGGGAGCCAAGTCCGGCCCGCTGGGGGTGGTCTTCGCCTTCCAGGTGCTGCCCATCGTGATCTTCATCGCCTCCTTCTTCGCCATCCTGTACTACCTGGGCGTGATGCAGGTGGTCATCCGGGCGATGGCCCTCCTGATGCAGCGCGTGATGGGGGCCAGCGGGGCCGAGTCCACCAATGTGGCGGCCAGCATCTTCATGGGCCAGACCGAAGCGCCCCTGACGATCCGCCCGTTCCTGCCTCGGCTGACGCAATCCGAGCTGTTCACGGTGATGGTGAGCGGCATGGCGCACGTCTCCGGGGCGGTGATGGCGGCCTACGTCAAGATCGCCGGGGTGGAGATCAAACACCTCCTCACCGCCGTCATCATGACGGCGCCCGCCACCATCCTGCTGGCCAAGATGTTCATTCCCGAGACCGAGCAACCGGAGACCGCCGGGCGGGTCGAGATCAGGGTCGAGAAGCCGGGCGTGAACCTGATTGACGCCGCCGCCCGGGGGGCGGGCGACGGGCTGCACCTGGCCCTGAACATCGGCGCGATGTTGATCGCCTTTCTGGCGCTGATCGCCCTGGTCAACGGCGCGCTGGGCTGGGTGCACGGGCTGCCGGGTTGCGGCTGGATGCCCGCCTCGCTGGAGAAGCTCTTCGGTCTGGTGTTCGCCCCGGTGGCTTGGCTGCTGGGAGTAAGCTGGCGGGACGCGGCGGCGATCGGCAATCTGCTGGGCACGCGCCTGGTGCTGAACGAGTTCGTGGCCTTCTTGCAGTTGGGTCCGCTGCGCCCTCAACTGGAGCCGCGCTCGTTCGTGATCGCCACCTACGCGCTGTGCGGCTTCGCCAACTTCAGCTCGATCGCCATCCAGGTGGGAGGCATCGGGGCGCTGGCGCCCAATCGCAAGTCGGACCTGGCGCGGTTGGGCCTGCGAGCGGTGGCGGTGGGAACGCTGGCCAACTTCATGTCGGCCTGCATCGCGGGAATGCTGCTATGAAGGAAATTCGGCAGGCGGTGGAGTTCCTCAGCGGGCGGACGGCGCTGCGACCCCGCCTGGCCGTGGTGTTGGGCAGCGGGCTGGGCGGCTTCGCCGCCGAGCTGTCGGACCGGCTGGAGATTCCCTACGCCGAAATCCCCCACTGGCCGGCGGCCACCGCCGAAGGCCACGCGGGACGGTTGATCTTCGGCCGCCTGGATGGACTCGAGCTGGCGGTGATGGCCGGACGGGCGCATCTTTACGAGGGCTACCGCCCGGATCAGGTGGTCTTCGGGGTGCGCGTGCTGGGGCGGCTCGGGGTGCGCGTGCTGGTGCTGACCAATGCGGCGGGCGGCATCAATCCCGCCTTTGCGCGCGGCGCGCTGGTGCTGATTTCCGATCACATCAACCTTCAGGGCTCCAACCCGCTGGTGGGTCCCAATGCCGAGGCTCTGGGGCCGCGTTTTCCGGACATGACGGAGGCCTACCCGGCCGACCTGCGCCGGACGGCGCAGGCCGTGGCCGCCGAGCTGGGCATCGCTCTGGGCGAAGGCGTCTACGCGGGCGTGCTGGGTCCCAGTTACGAGACGCCGGCCGAGATTCGCTATCTGCGAGCGATCGGGGCGGACCTGGTGGGCATGTCCACCGTGCCCGAGGTGATCGCCGCCAACCATATGGGGCTGCGCGTGCTGGCCCTCTCCTGCGTCACTAACCCGGCCGCCGGTCTGGCGCCCGGCCGGCTGTCGCACCAAGAGGTGCTGGAAACCGGGGAGAGGGTCCGCGGGACGCTGGTGCGGCTGCTCAAGGCCCTGCTGCCCCGGCTGGCTGAAACGGTTCGCGAGAGCTGAGATGGATCGGCTGATCGAAGCCGCCCGCCAGGCGCGCCGCCATGCCTGCGCCCCCTATTCGGGTTTCCGCGTGGGGGCGGCGCTGGAGGACGCTTCCGGGCGGCTGTGGACCGGCTGCAACATCGAGAACGCCAGCTACGGCCTGACGGTGTGCGCCGAGCGGGTGGCGTTGTGCAAGGCGCTTTCCGAAGGCGCGCGTGCCTTCCGGCGGCTGGCCGTGGTCAGCGAGGCCCGCTCTCCGGCGCCGCCCTGCGGGGCTTGCCGCCAGCTCCTCTGGGAGTACTGCGGCGATCTGGAGATCGTGCTGGCCGACGAGCAGGGCCGCGCCGAGTCGCTGCGCCTGCGGGAGCTTCTGCCGAGGCCGTTCGATGCGTCTTCGCTGGGCCCTTAGTTGCGCGCTGTTCGTTGCGGCGGGCGCTCTGGGCGCCGAGCCGGCCGATTGGGTGGTGTCGGCCCGCTGGGTGCTGACCATGGACGCGCAGCGGCGCCTCATCGAGGAGGGGGCGGTCGCGGTGGGCGGGGATCGAATCCTGGCGGTGGGTCCGCGGAGTGAGATTCTGACGCGCTTCCGGCCGCGCCGCCGGCTGGATCGCCCGGCCTGCTTGCTGGCGCCCGGCCTGGTGAACGCGCACACTCATGCCCCTATGTCCCTGCTGCGCGGCCTGGCCGACGACCGGCGGCTGCGGGAGTGGCTCGAGCAGTGGATCTTCCCGGCCGAGGCGCGCAACGTGGACGCCGAGTTCGTCCGCTGGGGCACCCGCCTGGCCTGCCTGGAAATGATGCTTTCCGGCGTGACCACCTACGCCGAGATGTACTATTTCGAGGACGTCGTGGCGGAGGCCACGCGGGAGGCGGGCTTGCGGGGGGTGCTGGGCGAGACCGTCATCGGCTTCCCCGCGCCGGACGCCCGCACGCCCGAGGCGGCGCTGGAGTTCACCGAGCGCTTCATCCGCCGCTTCCGCGACGATCCTCTGATCACGCCGGCCGTGGCGCCCCATGCGCACGACACCACGCCGGAAGGCGTCTTGCGGGCGGCCCGCGCGCTGGCCAACCGTTACGGCGTCCCGCTGATGACGCACCTGGCCGAAACGCGGGCCGGACGCGAGGAGACTCTGGCCCGGCAGGGCCTCACTCCGGTGCGCTTGCTGGACTCCTGGGGGATCTTCGAGGGCCGGACGCTGGCGGCGCACGCCGTCTGGGTGGACGAGGAGGACCTGGCGATTCTGCGGCGGCGCGGCGTGGGCGTGGCGCATTGTCCCTCCAGCAACGCCAAGCTGGCCAGCGGAGTGGCCCCGGTGGCGCGCATGCTCGAACTGGGTCTGGCGGTGGGTCTGGGCACCGACGGCCCGGCGGGCAGCAACAACGATTTCAACCTGTTCGAAGAGATGGACCTGGCGGCCAAACTCCAGAAGGTGACCAGCGGGAACCCGGCTGCGCTGCCCGCCCGGCAGGCGGTGGAAATGGCCACCATTCTGGGGGCGCAGGCGCTGGGGCTGGCCGAGCGGATCGGCTCGCTCGAGCCCGGCAAGCGCGCCGATCTGATCACGGTGCGGCTGGACCGCGCGCACGCCGTCCCGCTCTACGACGTCTACTCGCAGATGGTCTACGCGCTGAAGGGCTGCGACGTCCGGGACGTGATGGTCAACGGGCGCTGGGTGGCGCGCGAGGGCCGCCCGCTGACGCTGGATGCGGAGCGCATCCTGGAGAAGGCGCGCGAATACGGCAGGCGGGTGCGGGCGTCGCTGGCCGAGCGGGCGCGCTGAGCGGGGCGGCGGGCGCGCGGCCGGGGACGGGCGGCGCTTGAAGCGGCGGGGCGCGGATGCTAAGATCAAAGGCTCGATGGCGAGACGGGCCTTAATCACGGGCATTACCGGCCAGGACGGGTCGTATTTGGCCGAGCTGCTGCTGGAAAAAGGCTACGAGGTGCACGGCGTGGTGCGCCGGGTGGCCCTGGAGGATCCGGAGAACCGTCTCTCCCGGATCCTGCACATTCGCGAGCGGCTGAAGTTGCACGCCGCCTCGCTGGAGAGCTACGCCAGCATCCATCAGGTGATCGAGCGGGTGCGGCCCGACGAGTGTTACCATCTGGCGGCGCAGAGCTTCGTCAGTTACTCGTTTGACGACGAATTTTCCACCCTGCAAACCAATATAAACGGCACGCATTATCTGCTGGCGGCCTTGAAAAACCTGGCGCCCGATTGCCGTTTTTACTTCGCCGGCTCGAGCGAGATGTTCGGCAACGCTCCCGAGGCGCCGCAGAACGAGAACACGCGCTTCCAGCCGCGCTCGCCTTACGGCATCAGCAAGGTGGCGGGCTTCCACCTGACGAGGAACTACCGCGAGGCCTACGGGATGCACGCCAGCAGCGGGATCCTTTTCAACCACGAATCGCCCCGCCGGGGCTTCGAGTTCGTGACGCGCAAGATTACCTCGGGAGTGGCGCGCATCCTGGCGGGCAAGTCCCGGGAGCTGCGCCTGGGCAATCTCGAGGCGCGCCGCGACTGGGGACACGCCCGCGACTACGTGCGGGCCATGTGGCTGATGTTGCAGCAACCCGAGCCGGGCGACTACGTGGTGGCCACGGGGACCACCCACAGCGTGCGGGAATTCTGCGAACTGGCCTTCGGCTACGCGGGCCTGGACTACCGCGACTACGTGGTCAGCGACCCGGATCTGTACCGGCCGGCGGAGGTCAACTTGCTTTTGGGCGACGCCTCGAAGGCGCGCAGGGTGCTGGGTTGGACGCATACGGTCGGCTTCCAGGCGCTGGTCCGCGAGATGCTCGAACACGACTGCCGGGCGCTGGGCGCGGGCGGCCGGGCCTTGGGGGCGGCGTTGTGAACGAGGCGCTGCAAGAACTCGCGGCGGCGGCTCCGTACGGCGCGGCAGGAGCGGAGCGGTCGCCGGCGGCGGATTTCTGGCCGGAGCAACAATGCCTGATTGACGTCTCGCGCAAGTTCCAGTTCAGCGACGGAACGGCCCGTTGCATCAGGCTGGCGGTGTTGGACCGGGAAGGCAAGCCGGCCTCCCGGTTCGCGCAGGGCGAGACGGCGTACTTCTTTGTGGAATTCGAGGTGGCGGGTCCGATCGGCGCGGCGGCCGGCGGGGTGGAGCTGGTAAACCAGGCCGGCGTCGTGGTGCACGGCAAGGCGGCCTATCAGGGTTCGGCGCCTGAGCCGGTCGCGGCCGCGCCGGACTCGCGCCTGCGCCTGCGGCAGAGCATCGAGCTGCGCCTGAGGCCCGGCCGCTACGAGTTCAACGTCGGGCTGGCGGGCGCGGATCCGGAATCCTGGCGCGAATACTTGAGCGGCGCCCTGTCTTATGAGCAATTCGCCGGGCGGGTGAAGGATCATTGCCGGCTGTTGCGCGCGGGCAGCCTCGAGGTGGGCTTCGGGCCGGGGGGAAGGCTTTCGCATCACGGTCTGGCGGACCTGCCGGGCGATCTGCGCTTTGAAGTCCTCCCCGGCGCAGGCGCCAGGCCGGCAGCGGAGGCCCGCCCGGCGCCGCAGGGTCCGACGGTGTTCCACATCACCCATTGGAAGGCGGGCTCGCAGTGGATTTACCAGATTCTGCGCGACTGCCTGCCGGACCGGATCATCGAGCCGGTGCTGGGGGATGCCCAGGTCCGTCACTACGCCATTCAGGAGGGCTTCGTCTATCCCACGCTGTATCTGCCCAAAGGGGAGTTCGACCGGCTCTCGCTGCCGGAAGGCTCCCGGTGGTTCGTGGTGATTCGCGATCTGCGGGATACTCTGGTCTCGGCCTACTTCAGCTTCAAGATCAGCCACCCGGTGATGGACGACGATTTCGCGGTCCTTCGTCAGAGACTCTGGGACCTGGACAAAGACGAAGGGCTGCTGTACTTGATGGACGGCTTCTTGCGGGAATGCGCGGGCATCCAACTGAGCTGGCTCGAGGCGGGCGAGCCGCTGCTGAAGTACGAAGATCTGCTGGAGCGCGACCTGGAGTTGCTCGAGGAGACGCTGCTCGGACGTTGCGGCCTGCCCATCCCGCGCCGGAAACTGGAAGAGGCCGTGCTGGCCAATCGCTTTGAAACCCAGACCAAGGGGCGCCGGCGGGGCCAGGAGGATCTCACCGCCCACCAGCGCAAGGCAGTAGCCGGAGATTGGCGGAACCATTTCAGCGACCCGATCAAGCGCGCCTTCAAGGCCCGCTACGGCGGCTTGCTGGTCGCGACGGGCTACGAGGCAAATCTGGATTGGTAGATGGCGGCCGCGGCGGGACAGGGAGCGGGCGGGTCGCGTTGCTGGTGCGGCAATCGCGAGCTGGAGGAGTTTTCGCCCGAGTACCTGCGCTGCGCCGCCTGCCAGACGCTGGTGGCCGCCCGCATGCCGGAAGCGGGCAAACTGATCTCGACCCAAGACGAGAGCGGCTTCTACGGGCGGGACTATTACGAGAGCTGGTTGATCGAGGAATTCGGCTTTCCCTCCTTGCCCGAGCGGGCGCGGGCCGATCTGCCGGAGCGCTGCCTTTATTGGTTGCGTACTCTGTTGAAGTACAGGTTGCCGCCCGCTTCGGTGCTGGAGTTAGGCAGCGCGCACGGCGGCTTCGTGGCGCTGTTGCGCTGGGCCGGTTACGAAGCCGCCGGTCTGGAGGTGAGTCCCTGGCTGGTGGAGTTCGCCCGGCAGACCTTCCAGGCGCCGATGCTTCTGGGGCCCATCGAGCAGCAGGACCTCGAGCCGGAGTCGCTGGACGTCATCGCGCTGATGGACGTGCTGGAGCATCTGCCCGATCCGGCCGGCACGATGCGCCACTGCCTGCGATTGCTGAAGCCCGAGGGGATTCTTCTCATTCAGACGCCCTGCTACCCGGAGGGCAAATCTTACGCCCAACTGAGGGAGGAGAGCGCGCCCTTTCTGAAGACCATGGTGCCGCCGCACCATTTGTACCTGTTCGGCGTCAACTCGGTGCGGCGCTTTCTGGCCGAGTTGGGCGCCGGGCAGGTGCAGTTCGAGCGGGCGCTGTTTCCCTACGACATGTTCTTCGTCGCCGGGCGGGCGCCGTTGGCGACGTTCCCGAGCGAGCAGGCCGCGGAGCGGCTGGCCGGCACGCCTTCCGGCCGGCTGGTGCGCGCCCTGCTCGACCTGGACGATCGGCTGCGCGACCTGACGCGGCGTTACACGGAAGCCGAAGCCGACCGGGCCGCCCGGCTGGAGGTGATCCAGCGCCAAGGCCGGCAGCTCGGGCAGGCGGAAGGTGCGCGGGCGGAGTTGCAAGCCGAATTGGCAGAGGTGCGTGATCGCCTGGCGGCGGCCGAAGCCGATCGGGCCGCCCGGCTGGAGGTGATCCAGCGCCAAGGCCGGCAGCTCGGGCAGGCGGAAGGTGCGCGGGCGGAGTTGCAAGCCGAATTGGCAGAGGTGCGTGATCGCCTGGCGGCGGCCGAAGCCGATCGGGCCGCCCGGCTGGAGGTGATCCAGCGCCAAGGCCGGCAGCTCGGAGAACTGGAGGCGGAACGGTCGGAGTTGCAGGCCGAGGCGGTGGCACTGCGTGAGCGCCTGGCGGCGGCCGAGGCCGACCGGGCGGCCCGCATCGAGCTGATCGAACGCCAGCAACACCAGCTCAGGGAGCTCGGGGCGGCCCGCATGGCGCTGGAACAGCAGCTTCGCGACCTGCACGGGCGCCTGGCGGCGGCCGAAGCTATGAGTGAGGACAAGCTACGCCGCGTGGGGGCCGAGCTCGATTTCCTCAACCATCTCCTCGGCCGCCTGGGCAAGAGCCTGGTTTATCAGGGAATGCGGCGAGCGGGATTGTGGGGGTGGCTGGCGCCGGGCATTGATCGAGCTCAGGGGCGGAGCAAGATCGAGTCTTGACCAAAAGAACGCCAGCACAGGGGGCGGTAATCGCCGCTACGATAGATTCTGTGGGGCACCCACCAGGGAGTGGCCCGTATCTCGATCCTGTGCCAACCGGGGCTCAGAGGCGCCTTTAACCGAGCCGTCAGGCAGAAATGCCCGCCGGTAGTGATCTGGCGCGTCAGGGCCGGCTCACCGTCCACATAGGCGGTAATGGTCAGGGATTGCCGCAAGTGACGCACGACGGCGTTGCCCTGGAGGATCAGGGTTTGCTCGCCCCCTCCGGCCTCGCGCTCGAAAATACTGTAAGGCCCCACCCAACCGTCCTCCCATGGCGTTGTTCGGGCCAGGCAGGCCTCTGTTTGGGGGTACTCGCCGCGCCGACCGAACGACGGCCGAAACCGCCAAGAGCCCAAGCTTCGCTCCAGCAGCCGCAAAGCCGGCAATAGGGTGACGTTCACAGCTACTTCCGGCGCCAGCAATGCGCCTGCCGCTGCGCAGCCCAGGGCGGTCGCCCAGCGTCCCCGCTGCCAACCATCCAAAGCCCGCGCCAGCAGCCGATTTGCCCTGCCTTGCCGGTTGAACCGGTAGGAGAGCAAGGAACCAGCCAGCCGCCAATAAAGCAGCGAAGTCTTCGGCCCCCAGTAGCGCTTGCTCACCTGGATGCAACGTTGCAAGCGCTCTTGGTCGGAGGCCCGGGAAGTCTTGGATTCAGCGTGGAGCCGGTAGGCCGCCAGAGGCTGATCAATCGCATGAAAATGGTACCGGCGCGCGAACCGGCAAAACAGATCATAGTCGAGGACCAGACTTTCCTCCAGAGGACCGCACTCCCGCCAGACCTGTGCGGTGAAAAACACCGCCGGCTGAGGAATCCAGTGTCCCTTCCAGACCGCCAGCAGACGGGCGAAGCTCTCGAAACGGCTGGGATGCTCGATCCCGGTGTAGGCGCCGCGCTCGTCAATGAAGAGACAGCGCCCCATCACCACGTGCCGGCCGCGAGTCGGATCCATCTCCGCCGCCACGCGCTCCAGCGCGCCGGGCAATAGCAAATCGTCGGAATTCAGGAAGGAATAGATCTGGCCCGTGGCATGGCGGAAACCCTTGTTGATCGCGTCGGCCTGGCCGCGGTCGGGCTCCCGGATGACTTTGAGGTGCGGGTAACGGGCCAGCACCTGCGGCGTTTCGTCCGTGGACATGCCGTCCACCACGATGTGCTCCAGATTGGGGTAGTTGTGCCCGAGGACGCTCTCGATGGTGGCGGCGATAAACCGGCCCTGGTTGTAAGAGCTGGTCACGATGCTGATGCGCGGCAGGGTCACTATTGCCCCTCCCCTGAATCCTCCATAGCTTTCCACCGACCGTGCACGCGGCGCAGAACGGACAAAGTCTGCAAGACGTGGCGGCGCCAAGTGAAGAGCTTCGCGCGCTCCAGGCCGCGGCGCACCAGCTCCCGGCGCAGGTCTGGCGAAAGCAGAATCGAGCGGACGGCCTCGGCCAAGGCCTCTTCGTCCGCGGGATTGACCAGCAGCGCAGCATCGCCGGCCACTTCGGGCAGGCTGGCGGCGTTGCTGCAAACCACAGGGCAACCGCTGGCCATAGCCTCCAGGACCGGCATGCCGAAGCCCTCGAACAAAGATGGGAATACCAGACAGGCGGCCGCGCGGTAAAGAGCGGGCATGTCCTCCTGGGGACAATACCCCAGGAACAACACCCAGTCCTGCAAGCCCGCTTCCCGGACCTGCTTTTCCAGCTCGGGCTGGGCCTCCCGTGCGCCGCCCGTACAGACCAGAGGAATCGTCAGGCCGTATTTCGAGCGCAACAACCGCAGCGCCTCAATCGCCGCACGATGGTTCTTGTGCTTCCAGGTGTGGCCCGGGAAGAGCAAGAAGCCGCGGTGCGGGAGGCGGTATTTCCGGAGTACGGCCGGGTCGCAGGAGCAAGGTTCGGGCCGGTACGCGGGGTCGGCCGCCAGCGGCACGGTCACCACCTTGGAAGGGGCCACACCCAGGCGCTCGATCAGGCAGGCTCGGGTGAACTCAGAGATTGCGCACACGTACTCAGCCTGTTGGACGGCCTGACTGAAAAGCCGCCGGCGCTCCTCCAGCGCGGCCGGAGAAAAAAACTGCGGAAAGTACTCGTGCTGGATGTCGGGCACTTGAAGGACGTGCCGCAGCCCCGCCAAGTCCGGATAGATGTAGCCCGGAAACGAGTACACAACCTCGGCGTCCAGGGAACGCAGGAACCGGAGCGAGCGGACGGCGGGCGATTCCCAGTGGTCGAGCCGCAAGGCTGCATGCAGCCTCCTGCGCAGCAGCCAGCCCCAACGCTCGAACGTGGCGTCCAAGGAATCCGTCGAACACAGCCTGAAATTGGGCCTGCCGCGCAGATCGAAGTCGTAGCGGCACCGGGCGGGCAACAGCAGAGTGTACCGATTGAAACCGTCCAACGCAATCAGCTCGCGCAGGAACGACCGGGCCAGGTTCTCCAGGCCGCCCGGCAGCCCGGGCAGCATCCAGCGGAGGTCGAAGCACACGCGCATGGGGCCGTCCGCGGCTGTCTCCTCAGCCAGGCGGCTCAGCCCGAGGTAGAAGTTACGCGCGATCAACCCAGGGTCGTGCTTCCGGCAGGCGATTTCGCGGCCCGCACGCCGCACGGAGTCGCGGAGGGCGGGCTCGTTCAGCGCCCGGACGACCGTGGAGACCATGGTCTCCGGATCGTCGGCGATGAGCAGATTGACGCCGTCCTTGTAGTCGAGGCCTTCCGCTCCGACGGTGGTGGAGATGACGCACTTCTGCATGGCCCATGCCTCGAGAATCTTGTAGCGAGACCCGGAAGCGAAGCGCAAAGGAACCACCACCAAGGCGGCGGAAGCAAAGTAAGAGCGAGTGTCGGGCACCTCCCCCAGGACCACCACTCCGGGAACCGAAGCCAGCGCGCTCACCTCTGCGGCGGGATTTCTGCCCACGATCCAGAATTCAGCCGCGGGCACGGCGGCGCGCACTCTGGGGAAGACTTCCCGCGCAAAGAACACGGCCGCGTCCACGTTGGGCGGATGGTTCATCAGGCCGGTGAACAGGATGCGGTTCGGCGCTTCCGGCGGCTCGGCGAGAGGCGCGAAGTAGGTTGTGTCCAGGGGCAGGGGAGAAGCCATGACTCGCAGGGGACGATAGTGCTCCCTGATCCAGCCGGCGTCGGCTTCCGAGACCGCCACCCAGAGATCGTAACGGCCGGCTTAGGCTGCCTCGAAAGCGAAATACCGCCTGGCTTGAACCTTAGCCGCCCGGCGCTGAAGCCAACTCCGCTGAGCGGCGGCTCGCCGGGCGAAAAGCTGGGAGCGGATGTCGTGGGCCACGAGCACGCTGGCGGGGAAACGAGGCAGGCGATCAACCGCCGCCGCATGGCTGGTCTGGACCACAACCAACACGTCCCAGGAGCGCTCGGTCAGGGCGCGCCTCACTGCGTCCGCCATGTTGCGAAACTCGAGGTCGGCCAGGGCCGCCTCGTCGGGCCGGCGCGGCCACGCCCGCAGCCGCAGGCCGGCCTGGAACCACCTGCGGTACAGGGCAGTCCTCCAGCCGCGCCGAACAGGGGCCGGACCTGCCTTTTCCGCCGCGGGACTCTCCCAAAGATAGAGCTTGACGTTGCATCGTGCCAGCTCTTCGGCCGCTCGCCGGTCTGCCGGGGTATGAACCATAGACACCAAACCGACCGCCTCGGCCTGAGAGGCCAGCCCGATCGTGTTGAGGTACTCGACTGCGATCCCACCCGGAAAGCGGGGCAGGTCCTTGTTGATGATGAGGATGCTAAGGCGCCTGGCGGGCTGTTGCACTCCCTCGGTTCCCAACCCCAACTCGTCCGGTAACCTCCAGCGTATCATCGGTCCGCGCCGCCGCAAGCACTAGATCGCTTTCTGCGCGCCGACCGCTGGGTTTGTGGTGCTCATTCGCGGTCCTAAGGCCCTTAATTGTAACTCAATTCCCGGCGCTCGGGCCACACACGGAAGCACCGCCCCGAGGGCGCCTGCGCCCGATGCGGGCCCCCGCGGGGACCGAGATCTCGGCCGCTCACTGATCAGGGAGTCTAACGGCTTGCAGGGCCCAACGCGCGTAAATTGTGCCCTCAAGAGCCTGCCATCCGGTCAGCGCGAAGAGCCGAAAACGGTACAGGTTTCGAAAGGGCCCGACAAGGCGTCGAACCAGCGAGTCCACGGAATAAAAACGTGCGAAGCGGTTCCCCCAGCCCTCCGCTATGTGAATCACCGCCTCGGCGTCGAACGCCGGAGGCTCGACATAACAGCTTGGATCGGTCTGGTTCGCCGGATAGGCATTCAAATACAACGGAACGATCACGACCGAGCCGCCGGGTCGCAAAACTCGAGCCAGTTCCCCAAAAAGACGCGTGTCTCCGCAGCCTTCGAAGTGTTCCAAGGAGCACGTGAGCGCAGCCTTGGTGGCAAAACCCGCGGGCAGGGGCATCGCGCAGGCATCTCCCCCAATGCGTGCTGCGCCGATGCCGGGCGGATAAATCATGTCCTGTGCAAACGCAGTGCACCCAAACAGACGGGCGGCGATCTCCGCCAGGGGCGAATGAGCTGCGGCCACGTCAATAAAGACGTCCGTTGATGCCACCCTGAGTAAGCGGAGAGCCACGTAGTGTTCGAGGGATTTCTCCGGAAGGTTGTCCGGAAAATAGTGGGGCCAATTCTGGTGGTAGCCCGCCGCACGCACGTATCGGGAATAATCCTCTGCGTCGATCAAGAGCTCCTGCACATCCAGTCCTGAGCTCGGGAGGGCGTGCAGCACGGCCTGCATCGAAGCCACGCTGTTGGAATCCACCGGCCCCTTCTGCAAGCGCGCCTCTGGCTGCCTCGGCTCAACGTGTTCCGGTGTCATCGCGCGCTCATCGGTCCGCTCAGACGGCAACGGCACGGCCGAGCATAGCACGAATGCGCCCGGGTCGGCGCTACACCGATCCAGCGCCTCCAGGACGGGGTCCTGCCGTTCGGGCAGGGTCTTGTGAGGGATGCAGTACGCAGCACGGGAGCGCTGCTTCAGGCCCGGCTTACCGTCCTGGAAGAATTTGTGCAACCACTTGCCCATGGTGTTGCCGGAGCTAGGGCACTGCTGCGCGGCGGCCGGGAGCAGGCGTGGGTCACCATGTGCCTGGATAGGAAATGCCGCGGGTTCTGTGTACTTGACAG
>JBBIMA010000072.1:0-985 GCA_037444625.1 Solibacteraceae bacterium | reverse complement strand
ACCTGAGGGCTTTCCAGGCGCCTCGATGGGAATTTGGCCGGGCGCCTCAGCTCGATTCGAGATGGCGCGATTCAGCGGGGCGATGGTTTTCCTGCCTTTCCTCTTCGGTCTTCTAGCAATCCTCTGTTTCCGCATCTTGCGGGGGCACGAATGGCGATCGGGCCTAATCCACGGAGCGGTCCTGTGGGGCCTGTACAGCACGGCCCTGGCTGAAATGCTGAGCCTGGCCGGGTGGCTGACCAGACTGGCGCTGGCGGCAGGCTGGGCGGCGGGCTGCGCCCTGGTCGGCGCGTATCTCGCGGTCGGGCTACGGCGCACCCCGGGATGGCGAAGATCCCTGGCCCCGGAGCGGGGCGCGACGATTCTGGCCCCGCTGCTGGCGCCCGCCGGACTGCTCGTTCTGGCTGTGGCGGTCGCCGCGCTTTTCAGCCCGCCCAACACCGAGGACGTGCAGCTTTACCACATGCCGCGGGTTCTGTTCTGGCTTCAGCACCGCTCGATTGCTCACTACCCGGGCGCGAACTACCCGCAACTGTTCATGCCTCCTGGGGCGGAGATCGCATTGCTGCATCTCTACGCCCTGGCGGGAGGCGACCGGCTGGTCAATCTGGTCGCCTTCTTCGCCTATCTGGGATCCGCCTTGGCGGCATCACTGATAGTTCAGAGCCTGGGCGGCCGACGCTGGGGCCAGATAGTGGCGGGGATTTTCACGCTGACCATTCCTCAGGGCGTCCTGGCAGCCTCGGGCGCCAAGAACGACTGGGTTTTGGCGTTCTGGCTACTCAGCGCAATGGTTCTGACGCTGCGTTACCTGCAACAGCCCAACACCGCCGGCGCGTTTTACATGGGTTCGGCGGTAGCACTGGCCTTCCTGACCAAGGCCACCGGCTACGTGTTCGCACCTTTCCTGCTCGCGGGCTGCGCCCTAACCCGGGGCCGGGCCGGCTTCCGGAACGTACTCAAAGCGGCCCCATTCGTCGTCGCA
>JBBIMA010000071.1:0-20928 GCA_037444625.1 Solibacteraceae bacterium | reverse complement strand
TGATTTCCACCTTCTCCAGATTGGGATCGCTCAACAGCCGCTCCTTGGCCGCCGTGCACTGCCGCCGCACCGCGTTGCGCTGCCGCAGGGAAAGCGGAATCCCCAGCTTGTGCTCCACCAGCCAGGCCAGGGTCAAATCCAGATTGTCGCCTCCCAACAGCAGATGACGGCCCACCGCCGTGCGCGTGAACTCGACGCGCTCCCCCTGGCGGTCCACCCGAATCAAGGTGAAATCCGAGGTCCCTCCCCCCACGTCCACCACCAGCACCGTCATGCCGTCGCGCAAGGCCCGCCGCGACTCGGCCAAATGATTCGCGATCCAGGCGTAGAAAGCGGCCGCCGGCTCCTCCAGCAGCGTCAACCTCTCCAGTCCGGCCTGAGCGGCCGCCTCGACGGTCAGCTCGCGCGCCTCCTCGTCGAAGGAGGCGGGCACCGTCAGCACCAGATCCTGCTCGGCCAGCGGCGTCGCGTGGGCGCGCTCCCAGGCCTCCCGCATGTGAGCCAGGTAGCGCGCCGAAACCTCCACCGGGGAAAGGATCCGCCCGGTCTCGGGCGAATCCCAGGGCAGGATCTTGGCCGTGCGGTCCACCTCGGGATTCGACAGCCAGGATTTCACCGAATGCACCAGCCGGGTGGGAACCAGCACGCCCTGCTCCCGCGCATAGACCCCCACGTACTCCTGCTCGCCCAGATACAGGAAGGAGGGCAGCGTGCGCCGCGGCTCGATCACGCCCGGGGCTACGTACTGCGGAATGGGCAGAATGCGGACGGCGGGAAACTCGGCCTCGGAGGCCTCCCGCGGATCTATGAAGGCCACGGCCGAGTTGGTCGTGCCCAGATCAATGCCCACCTTCATGGACGGTTTGCCCGAGACCCCGTCCGGGCTCACTCGATCTCGATCTCCGCCGGAGCGATCAGCGTCAGGTCCTCGCCCCCCGCCGGCGGCAGCTCCAGGCGCGCCGCGCGCCAGCCCTTGTGACGAAGCACTCCCCCGGCGGGCGTTTCGCCGGGCGTCACCCGGCCGATCAGCTTGACGGCGTCCGGCGCGGGCGCGGCCGCCAGCCGCGTGTAAGTGCCCTCCACGCCGTCAATCACCGGAACCAGACGCAGGTAGCGTTCCAGGGACTCGCGGCATTGCTGGTGCAGCGTGCGCACCGCCGCGCCCACCTGTTCGTCAGGGTAACCCGAGATGTCCTCCATCAGGAAATCCAACAGCCGCGCGTCCCGCTGGAGAATGCCCAGCAGTTGCAGCGCCCCGTCGGCCGCGCGTTCCCGCGGCGGGGCGGCCGGCGCAGGGGCAGGCGGCGCGCCCTTGGCCGTCAAGCCGAGCGCCTCGGCCAGCGGCGCCGACAGCCGGCCCGCGGTCAGGATCGAGAACAAGGCCCGAAGGGCCAGCAGGATTCGTCCCACGGGAATCCTCTTGAAACTCTCAGCATAGCCTATCCGCTCCGGGAGGAACGCCGAAGCCCGGGCCCGAGGAAGGCCTTCGGGCTCGGGTACAATACGGCGGCGGGAGAGTGCAACCATGCCCCTTGACTCATGCCTTTCGCGACGGCAATGGCTGGGCTCGGCCGCGGCCGCTTTGCTGGAACCCCTCCTCGGCGCCGCGTCCCGTCCGCCCAACGTCCTGTTCATCGCCTCCGACGATCTGAACACCTGCTTGAGCTGTTACGGCCACCCCCTGGTGCGCACGCCCCATCTGGACCGTATCGCAGCGCGCGGCGTCCGTTTCGAGCGAGCCTACTGCCAATACCCCCTCTGCAACCCCTCCCGGGCTTCCCTGATGACGGGCCTGGCGCCCGATACGACCACCGTGTACGAGAACAGCCGCCATTTCCGCCAGGCGGTCCCGGACGTCGTCACCCTGGGGCAGCTCTTCCAGAAGAACGGCTACTTCAGCGCCCGGGTGGGCAAGATCTTCCACTACGGCGTGCCCAGCCAGATCGGCACCGACGGCCTGGACGACAAGCCCACCTGGAACCGGGCGGTGAATCCCTGCGGCGTGGATCACACCAAGGAGGAGGCCCTGCTGACCAACTACACGCCGCAGCGCGGCTTGGGTTCGGCCGTGTGCTTCTATGCTTCCCCGGCGCGGGAAGAGGACCACACCGACGGCATGGTGGCCCTGGAAACCGTCCGCCTGATGGAAGAGCATCGCAACCAGCCGTGGTTTCTGGCGGCCGGCTTCTACCGCCCTCATGTGCCCTGGATCGCGCCCGTCAAGTACTTCGATCAGTACCCCCTGGAGCGCGTCGAATTGATTCCGTTCCGGGAAGAGGAAATGCGCATCGCTCCCGAGCTGGCCTACTTCACCCGCCCGGCGCACTGGGGAATGAACGAGCGGCAGCGGCGGGACGCCATGCGCGCCTACTACGCCTCGATCTCCTTCATGGACGCGCAGGTGGGCAAGTTGCTGGAAGCGCTGGAACGGCTCCGGCTACAGGACAACACCCTGATCGTCTTCTGGAGCGATCACGGCTACCAGCTCGGCGAGCACGGCCAGTGGATGAAATCAACCCTGTTCGAAGCCTCGGCTCGGGTCCCCCTGATGATCTGCGGGCCGGGCGCCGCCGCGCGCGGGCGCACCTGCCGCCGGACGGTGGAGCTGTTGGACCTCTACCCGACGCTGATCGAGCTGTGCGGCTTGCGCGACGCCCCCGGCCGGCTCCACGGGCAGAGTCTCGGCTCTTTGCTCAAAAATCCGGAGGCAGGATGGCGGAAGCCGGCCGTGACGCAGGTGCGGCGCGGCACGGGCGAGAAGGCGGTCATGGGATACACGCTCCGCACCGAACGCTACCGTTACACCTGGTGGGATGAGGGCAGGCTGGGCGAAGAGCTGTACGATTACCAGCGGGATCCGCGCGAGTTGATCAATCTGGCCTCCTCGCCGAAGGCGGCCGGCTTGAAGAGCGATCTGCGCCGGAGGCTGGCGGGGGCGCTGGAGGCGCGCCGGGGAAAGTCGGCCGGGTAAGGGCCGCGGGTCCCGCGCCACGCCCCTTGCAAAACCGGCCCGCGGCGGTAGACTAAGGGGACAGAGGTCCGCTTATTATGCGACGAGTCAGTCTTCTGACGGCCCTGGCGCTGCTGGGCGCCGGCGCCCTGAGCGCCCAGAAGAAGCGCGTGGCCGTGCTGGATTTCGATTACGCCACGGTGCGCAGCAGCGTGGCCGCTATATGGGGCACCGACCGGGACGTGGGCAGGGGCATCGCCGACCTGCTGGTGGAAAAGCTGGTGCAAAGCGGCACCTACTCGGTGATCGAGCGCAAGGCCCTGGACAAGGTCCTGGCCGAACAGAACTTCTCCAACAGCGACCGGGCCGATCCCAACACGGCCGCCAAGATCGGCCGCATCCTGGGGGTGGACGCCATCATCCTGGGCAGCATCACCCAGTTCGGGCGGGATGACAAAGCCACGACGCTGGGCGGCTTCGGCCGGGTGACCAGCCGCTACGGCCTGGGCGGCCTGCAACGGCGCCAGGCCAAGGCGGTGGTGGAAATCACCGCCCGCATGATCTCGACCGACACCGCCGAGGTGCTGGGCGTGGGTCATGGCGCAGGCGAATCCACCCGCTCGGGCACTTCGCTGCTCGGAGCGGGCGGCAGCTCGACCGCGGCCGGCGGCGGGGCCTACGACATGACCAGCAAGAACTTCGCCGCCACGTTGCTCGGCGAGGCGGTCCACAAAGCGGTCGGCCAGCTCAGCCAGGAACTGGAAGGCAACGCCGCCAAGCTGCCCGCCCGCGCGGTCCAGATCCAGGGTCTGGTGGCCGACGTCAGCGGCAACACCGTGATCCTCAACGTGGGGAGCCGCCTGGGCCTGAAGGTGGGCGACCGCCTGCAAGTCCGCCGCAAGATCCGCGAGGTGCGCGACCCGGCCACCGGCAGAGTGATCCGCGCCATCGAAGACAAGATCGGCGAGGTGGTCATCACCGAGGTGGACGAGGCCTCCTCGGTAGGGACCTTCACCGGCACGGGCGCGCCCAAGGTGGGCGACGCGGTGCGCAGTCCCTAGGTGCGGGCGCCTCAGCCGATCAGCCGGCGGCCGTCCAGGTAGACCGCTCTCACCCGGATCTGTTCGTCGAAGATCACAAGGTCGGCGCGCTTGCCCGCAGCCAGGCTGCCCAGCTCGTCTTGCCGGCCCAGGATCGCGGCCGGCGTCAGCGAAGCCATGCGCACCGCCTGCCAGAGCGGGCAACCCGTTGCCTGGCGAAACACCTGGACCATTTCGTTGAGCGCGAAGACCGAGGAGGCCAGGGCGCTCCCGTCGGGCAGGCGCGATTCCCGGTTGCGCACCACGGTCCGCATCCCGTGGCGCGGGCCGAAGGTGTAGTCGCCCTCGGGCATGCCCGCGGCGCGCATGGCGTCGGTCACGATGGCCAGCTTTTCGTAGCCCTTCACGCGCAGAGCCAGCCGCAAGATCTCCGGCGAGAGATGCTTGCCGTCGGCGATCAGCTCCGAGCTGAGCCGCTCGTCCAGATAGACCGCCTCGAGGATCCCTCCCGATCGCGGATGGGGCGTGCCGCGCCAGCGGTTGCTCAAGGCGTCCGTCATGGCGCAATAAAGATGCGTCACGTGACGGACGCCCCATTCGACCGCTTGCTCGATTTCGTGATAGAGGGCTTCGGAATGGCCGGCGCTGGCCAGGCCCCCGCGTGCCGCCAGCTCCCGGATGAGCGGCTCTGCGCCGGGCAATTCCGGGGCCAGGGTCATGCTGGCGATCAGGCCGCGCTCCAGGATCCGGCGCCACTCGGACTCCTGGGGCGGCCGCACATACTCCGGCAGGTGGCAGCCCCGCTTGGAAGGCGCCAGATAGGGACCCTCGATGTGCACGCCCAGCACCCGCCCCAAGCGCTGCTCGCCCCGGCGATAGCGCTCGACGGCCTCCACCGCCGCCAGGATTTCCTCCAGCGGCGCGGTGGCCGTCGAGGGGCACAGCGCAGTCGTGCCGTGCGCCGCGTGAAAGGCGATCGCCGCCTCCACGTCCTGGGGCGTGGCGTCCATGAAATCGCTGCCCCCGCCCCCGTGCACGTGCAGATCAATGAAGCCCGGCCCCAGATAGAGACCCGCGGCGTCCACCCGCTCGGCGCCGGGCGGAATCCATTCCTCCCGCCGCGGCCCTACATACTCGATGCGCCCGTCGCACGCCGTGATCATGCCGTCGGCCAGCAGGCCGTCCGCGAGCACCAGGGTGCCGTTCAGGAAGACTTGAGAAGCCATGCCGCCGCCCTCCTGGGAGCGGTCCCTTCATGATATCGGAGCCGGAAGGCGAGGCCGGATTACGCCGTCACCCAATACAGTTCCTCTTTGACGGCCTCCTTGGGGAAGCCCGCGCGGAACAGCACTCCTTTGAGGTTGGCCACCATATGGGGGTTGCCGCAGAGATAGGCGGTGGTGTCCGCGGGGGTGAAGCCCAGAGCGTCCAGGTGCTTGCGGGCCACGTCCTCGGCCCGCCCGCGCTCGAATCGCCAGTCCGGATCCAGCCAGGGGCGGCTGACGGTCGGGACATAGTGAAACCAGGCATGAGCGCGCGTGTAGCCGGTCAGCTCTTCCCTGTAGCCGAGCTCGTCGGACACGGCGGCGGCCTGCAACAGGGCGACCCGATAGTGCACCTCCGCCCCCGCCGCCGCATCCGCCGCCAGGCTGCGCACGATGCTGACGAAAGGCGCCACTCCGGTCACCGTCGCAACCATGAAATGGTTCGGGCGCCGGCCCCCACGCTCCAGCACCAGGCGGCCTTTGGCTTGTCGGCGAACCCAAACCCGGCCGCCTACCGGCACGTCGTAGAGCTGGGGCGACAGCTCCCCGCCCGGCACGCGCTCCAGAAAAAACTCCAGCTCGGGATCCTGGGGCGCGGAGGCGATCGAGTAAGGGCGCTCGATGATGCGCTCTTGTGCAGGCAGGCCCACAGCGACATACTGGCCGGGCTGGAACGACAGCGGCTCCTCCGGCCGCAGACGCATGATCCACAGATCGCCGGTAACCTCGCGGCGGAAGACGACCAGGGCGCTCATGCGGGCCGAGGAGCTCACGGGCGGCCAGCCTCCAAATGGCGGCGGGCGCGCTGGAAGACGCGGCGCAGCATGGCTTCCGTCAGCCGCCCGGTCAGAGTGTTCTGCTGGCTGGGGTGGTAAGAGCTGATCAGCAGCGGCAGGCCGGGACCGAGGCGGTGAGCCCGGTCGTGCGCAAAAGGGAAGCCGGAGAGCGAGGCGATGGCGCCCTGTTGGCGCAGCAAGTCCAGGTAAGCCTGGAAGGCCAGCCGCCCCAGGGCCACCACCACCCGCAGATTCCCCAGCAACTCGAGTTCTCGGGCCAGGAAGCGACGGCAGCGGCGGAACTCCTCAGGCCGGGGTTTGTTGGCCGGGGGAGCGCAGCGCACGGCGGCGGTGATCCAGACGTCGCGCAGGCGCAAGCCGTCTCCCGGAGCGCGGCTCTCGGGCTGCGAAGCGAAGCCGGTCTGGTAGAGCACGCGGTACAGGAAATCGCCTGAGCGATCGCCCGTAAAGATCCGTCCCGTGCGGTTGGCGCCGTGGGCGGCGGGCGCCAGCCCGATGACCAGCAGGCGAGCGCGGGGATCCCCGAACGAGGGAATGGGTTTGCCCCAATAATCCCAGTCGCGAAAGGCGGCCCGCTTGAGGGCCGCCACTCGGGCGCACCAGGCCCGCAGGCGCGGACAGCGGCGGCAGGCGATCACCTCCTGTTCGAGGGCGAGCAGGGCGGCCTCAGGCGCAGGCATCTGGCGCGGCGCTTCCGATCGGAGTAATATTCTAATTGTCGCGCGAAAAGGCCCGGCCGAGGCCGGGCAAGCGAGGAGCGAGATGAGCGAGCGATTGAGTCGTCGAAATTTCCTGGCCGCCTCGACCGCCGGGGCGGCGGGCGCCGTGCATCTTCCCGAGAAGCCCGCCTTGCTGGGCGGCAAGCCGGTGCGCACCGAGCCGTTCCCCTCCTGGCCGGTCATCAGCTCGGAGGACGAGAAAGCCTGGATGGAGGTGCTGCGCAGCGGGAAGTGGTTCCGGGGCTACGGGCGGCAAGTGGACCGCTTCGAGCAGGCCTATGCCCGGCTCACCGGGGCCAAACATTGCCTGGCCACCGCCAACGGCACCAGCGCGCTGTTCATTTCCCTGAACGCCCTGGGAGTGGCGCCGGGCGACGAGGTGATCGTACCCCCTTACACCTTCATCGCCACCGTCAACGTGGTCCTGCTCATGCACGCCATTCCCGTCTTCGTGGACACGGACCCGGAAACCTTCCAAATTGACCCGCGCAAGATCGAGGCCGCCATCACCGATCGCACCACGGCCATTATCCCGGTGCACATCGGCGGCTCGGCCGCGGACCTGGACTCGATCCTGGCGCTGGCCCGCAAGCGCAAGCTGCCCGTGATCGAGGACGCCTGCCAGGCCCACCTGGGCGAGTGGCGGGGGCGCAAGCTGGGCTCGCTGGGCGACACCGGCTGCTTCAGCTTCCAGGCTTCCAAGAACCTCAACTCGGGCGAGGGCGGCGCCATCCTCACCGGCAGCGACGAGCTGATCGAGCGCTGCTACGCCTTCCACAACAACGGGCGCGGGCGGCGCCTCACCAGCTACGATTTCAGCTATCACTCGAGCGGCCACAACCTGCGCATGACCGAGTTCCAGGCCGCCCTGCTGATGGCCCAGATGACGCGCCTGGAGCAACAGGCCCGCACGCGCGACCAGAACGGCGAGTACTTGACCAGCCTGCTGCGGGAGATTCCGGGCATCCGCCCGGCGCGCACCTACCCGGGATGCACGCGCAACGCCTACCACTTATACATGATGCGCTATCAAAAGGAGCACTTCGCGGGCTTGCCCAGGGCGAAGTTCCTCAAGGCGCTGCGGGCCGAAGGTATCCCGGCCTCCGACGGCTACCGGCCGCTCAACAAGGAGCCGTTCCTCAAGCAGACCCTGAGCTCGCGCGCCTTCCGGGCCGTGTGCCCGCCCGAGCGCCTGCGGCAGTGGGAGGAGCGCAACCATTGCCCCGAGAACGACCGGCTGTGCGAGGAGGCGGTCTGGTTCACCCAAACCATGCTGCTTGGCACGCGCCGCGACATGGAGCAGATCGCCGAGGCGATCCGCAAGATCCAGGCCCACGCCCCCGAGCTGGCTAAGGCCTGAAGGGAGCCGGTCGCCTCAGCCCCGGTTACGCCCGCCGGCCGGCGGGCGGGCTCATTCGAGCAGGGCGCGGCGCATGTTCTCGAGCGAGGCGTGAACGGCATCGGGCGGCAGATCGAGGCACTCGTCGGCGGGAATCGCGGTGCGCCCCTCGCATAACCGCCGGAACAGAGCCACCAGGGAGGGATCGCGCCAGCCGCGGCGGGCTTCCTCCTCCAGTACGCGCAGGGCTTCCGTCCAGGGAAGCGCCGGCTTGTAAGGCCGCGCCGAGGTGAGGGCGTCGAAGATATCGGCGATCTGAAGGATGCGGGCCGGCAGGGGGATCTGCTGCCCGCGCAGACCGTCGGGGTAGCCCGAGCCGTCCCAGCGCTCGTGATGGCTGCGGATGATGGGCAGCACCGGCGCCAGGGTCTTCAAGGGCCGGCAGATCTCCTCGCCCCGCACGGTGTGAGCCCGCATGATTTCCCATTCCTGCTCACTGAGCGGTCCGGGTTTTCTCAGGATGGCGTCGGGCACGCTGATCTTGCCGATGTCATGCAGAAAGCCGCCCCGATACAGCGCCAGCAGCTCGGCCTGGGAAAGCTCGAGGGCGCGGCCCAACTGAACGCTGATCAGGGCCAGGCGCTCGCAGTGCAGGCTGGTATAGCTGTCGCGCTGTTCGATGGCGCGGGCCAGGGCGAACAGGATCCCTTCGGCCTCCTCCAGCGAATCCACGGCCGCCTTTTGGCGAAGCATGGCGGCGATGCGAGTGCGCACCACGGCCGGATGGAGCGGCTTGGAAAGAAACTCGTCGGCGCCCGACTCGATGCCGGCGATCTCGTTTTCCACTCCCTGCACGCTGGTCATGACCAGGATGGGGATCAGGCGGGTGCGGCGATCGGCCTTGACGCGGCGGCAGAACTCGGGGCCGCTGAGATCGGGCCACATCAGGTCGAGCACCAGCAGGTCTATCTTTTCGCCGGCCAGCAGGGCGAAAGCCTCTTCGGGGCTGGCCGCCTCGAGGATCCGGTAAGGTTCCGAGCGGAGGATGGAGCGCAACAGGCGGCGGTTGATGTCGTGGGCGTCGGCGATGAGGATGGTAGGGGGCTGGGTCTGGAAGGCTTCGTGCCAGGACTTAGTCCAGTCGGTGGGCTGGGCTGCAAGCTTGGCGCTACGCATCAGGCGTCTCCCGCCGCGGGCGCAAAGCGAGGGCTGTCGCCGGCCTTGCCGGGCGCCCTCCCGCGGCCTGCCCGCCGCTGCGCCCCCGGCGCGCCCTTTGCTTTATCGGCCGAATTGCTTCAGAATTTTAGTTGATATGCGACGCCTGCTCCCCTGTTGGCTGCTGGCCTTGACGCCCCTGTGGCCCCAAACCCTCTCCCGCGGCGAGCGCGACTACGCCCTCAGCCAGTTGCACGCCACCCGCAAAATGTTCCTCGATGCCCTGGCCGGACTCAGCGACGCCCAATGGCGCTTCAAACCCTCCCCCGAGCGCTGGTCCATCGCCGAGTGCGCCGAGCATGTCTTACTCACCGAGGACTTCCTCTTCGAGCGGCTCCGGCGCGCCTTGCAGTCGCCCGCCCAACCCGAGCGCAAGGCCGCCCAGGAGGACGCCAGGGTGTATGAGACGGCGGTGGACCGCAGCCGCAAGGCTCAGGCCACCGAGCCGGCCATCTTGCCCCAGGGCCGTTGGAAGTCGCCCGAGGAGCTGGCCGCCCAGTTCCGCCAGCGCCGCGACCGCACCATCGCCTACGTCGAGTCCACCCAGGATCCGCTGCGCGCCCATTTCACGAGCGCCGCGCCGGAGGCGCTGGATGCCTATCAGTTGCTCATCCTGATCGCCGGCCATAGCGAGCGGCACGTCGCCCAGATCAACGAAGTCAAAGCCGACCCCAAGTTTCCTCGGCCGTGAAAGCCCGGCGGCGGCGTTAGACTAGGGCCATGATGCGTCACGCTTTCGCTTTGGCCCTGGCGCCGGCCCTCGCCTTGCTCGCCCCGGCCGCCACAGCCTTCCGCCAATCCGGTTTCGCGCCCGGCCCCGGCGGCGCGCCGCCGGGATGGCGGAGCTGGGCCCCGCGCCAGGAGATCGCCCCCAGGACCTACATAGACCAGGTCCACTCCCGGGGCGAGCCCGGCTCGCTGGCGATCTCGGGCGCCTCCAACGCCGCCGCTTACGGCGGCTGGGAATACACCCTGGCCGGCACTCGGCCGGGGAGCTGGTACCGGTTCGCCGCTTACTACCGCGCCGAAGGCTTCAGCTACGAACCGCTCCAAGTGGTGGCGCGCTTGGACTGGCGCGCGGCCGACGGCCGCCGGGCCGGACAGCCCGACTACGCCTATCAGGTGAACCGCGAGGGCGATTGGCGCCGGCTGACCCTGGAGGCGCCGGCCCCCGAAAGGGCCGCCGCAGTCGTCATCCAGCTTTACTTGGCCCACGCCCCGCAAGCCACCCTGTGGTGGGACGACGTCTCGCTGGAGGAAATCCCGGCGCCCGGTCCGCGCCCCGTCACGGTGGCGGCCCTCAACTACCGCCCGGCCAAGGGCGCATCAGCGGCGGACAACGTCAGCCGCTTTCTGGAGGCGGCCGAGCGGGCCGTGCCGGGCAAGGCCGACCTGTTGTTGCTGCCCGAAGGGGTGACGCTGGTGGGCACGGGGAAGACCTACGCCGAGGTGGCCGAGCCGGTTCCCGGACCTACCAGCGAGCGCCTGGGCGAATACGCCCGCCGGCGCAATCTCTGGATCGCCGCCGGCCTCTACGAGCGCGAAGGGGCCGCCATCTATAACACCGCCGTGCTGGTGGACCGCCAGGGTCGGGTGGCCGGCAAGTACCGCAAGGTGTACCTGCCGCGCGAGGAGATCGAGGGCGGCCTGACCCCGGGCAACGACTACCCGGTCTTCCAGACCGACTTCGGCAGAGTCGGCATGATGATTTGCTGGGACTTGCAATACGCCGACCCGGCCCGCAACCTGGCCTTGCGCGGGGCCGAGTTGATCCTGCTACCCATCTGGGGCGGCAATGCGGCCTTGCCCAAAGCGCGGGCCATCGAGAACCAAGTCTTCCTGGCCGCCTCCGGCTACGACCACCCCACCTACATCCTGGACCCGGACGGGCAGACGCTGGCCACGGCCCCCGAACGCGGCCAGGCCGCCGTAGCCACGCTGGATCTGAACCGCCGCTACGTAGACCAGTGGCTGGGATGGATGCGGGGCCGCTTCATGAAGGAGCTGCGGCTGGATTTGCCCGTGCGCCGCCCGGGTTTCGAGCCGTGAAGTCGCGGTCCAAGCCCAGGGCGTCCGATGGGCCGGCCCCGGCAGAGGGCGGCAGACCGCCGGGCGAGACGGCCGCGGCGGCTAACCTGCCCGAGAAGCTCTATTTTCGCATCGGCGAGGCCAGCCGCCTGCTGGGCGTGCCCGCGCACGTGCTGCGCTACTGGGAGACCGAGTTCCCCGCACTGGCGCCCCGCAAGTCGGAAGGAGGCCAGCGCCTCTACCGGCGCAAGGATCTCGAGAAGCTGCTGCTGATCAAGCACCTGCTGTACGAGCAGAAGTTCACCATCGCGGGAGCGCGGCGCTGGCTGGCCCAGCAAGCCCGCCGGCGCCGGCTCGCCGCCGCGCCGCCCGTGCAGCAACGCCTTTTCGCCGACCCGGAAAGCGCCCTGCGCCAGATTCGCTCCGAGCTGGCCGCGCTGGCCGAGATGTTGAAGTAACAGCCCGGGCTACTCGGCTGCCGTGACCCGAAGCGGTTTATCCAGCCTGAAGGTGAGCACCGATTCGGCCGGCACTTTGATCGAGCCGCCCCGGGTGAGGATTTGGGTGAGCGCCCCGGCGCCTGCGCCCGCACCCGCTCCGATGGCCGCTCCCTTTCCGCCGCCCGCGATGGCGCCGATAATAGCGCCCAGCGCCGCGCCCCCGCCGGTGTATTCGGCGGTGCGCCGGTTGGCGCCCAGACCGGACTTTCCTTTCCGGCTGATGTCGGCCGCATCCAGCGCATACTGCCTGCCGTGGATGGTCACCGACTCCAGATCGAGCACCAGATCGGAAGCGCCCCGGAAGCGGCCGCCCTTGGAGGCGGACTTGATGACCAGCCGAGCCTTCGATCCCCGCGGAATCACCACGTCGCCGTTGGCGTCCCGGGCGTCCCGCGTCACCTCGGCGTCGAAGGTCTGCCCTTCCCGGGCGGTCCCGGAGTCAATGCCCTCATTGGTGCGGACCGAGATCTCGCTGCCCGCCGGCAACTCGTAGGTTTTGCTAGCCGCCGCCTGCGGCGCGGGCGCCGCCGGAGCAGGCGTTCCGGCCGCCGGCTGGGGCGTTTGCCGCTCGGGAGGGGGAGCAGCTTCCCGGGCGGCTCGCCGGGCGGGTTGCGGGGCCTGAGCCTCGCCGTACTCCACCGATCTGATCTGACTCAACGGGATCTTATGTTCGATGCCGTCGTCTCCGGCCACCACCATGTCCGTCTGGGAACTGGCCACGATCGTGCCCGGAATCTTGGTTCCGTCCTTCAAATGCACGAATGCACGAGGTCCTGCGGCGGGCGCCTCGCCGGCGGGCGCTGGTGCGCCCGGCTGGGAGGTCTGGCCGCTCTCGGGTTTCCTGCAAGCAGCAAGAAACAGCACGCCGATCAGGGCGAGCAGTGCGGTGCGACGTTTCATAAGCTAGCCCTCCTGCCTGTCGCGTTCACTCCGGCTCAGGATTCGCCGGGCGGCGTCCCGGCCACCCTCGATTGTACCCCCTCGATCGGATTGGGTTTAGTTGTTTTCATGCCGTGCGGGGCCGGCAAATGGGAGGCGCCGGCGGGCGGGCGGTCGCGGCCGAACAGGGCCGGAGCGCGGGGGGGCGGAGTGGCAAGGGCAACGAGCGGATGTCCCCCGCGGCGACGCCCTCACGGGAGGCGCAGGGCAATGGGGTGCGGGGGCCTGCGCGCCAGATGGAGGAGCAATGCGAGCAGGACTTCGATTCCCTCCAGGCGGCGGCTCACCCGGCGGCGCATGCGGCTGAGGCTCCGGCGGATCTGATCGGCGACCGCGGCCAGCAGTTCGCGCCGTTCGGCCTCCCCGGCCGGCAGCCCGGCCGGTGGCGGGAGGAGTTCGGCCGAGCGCCGCAAGGCGTCGTCCAGCGCCGGAAGGTCCGCCGCCCGAAGGGCGTTCAGGATTCTGCGAGCCGACTCGGCCGAGTCACCCGGGCAGGCTGAAGCGCGCACCGGACTCCTCCCAGCCAGCCTTATCGGACGGCGGCGGCGGCCTTTGAGCGGGCGACTGGAAATCCCGCACGGGCGTCCGATAAGCCCCTGAGAAGGTTCCGTCCATGATCTGCCTGACGCGCCTGAACCATGTCCCGGTGATGCTGAACTCGGATCTGATCGAGCACGTCGAGGTCACGCCCGACACCGTGGTGACCTTGACCACCGGCCACACCTTCATGGTGTTGGAATCCGCCGACGAGGTGCGCAACCGGGTCATCGCGTTCCGCCGGGCGATCTATGAGCGGATGTGCCAGTGCCCCACGCTGCGGCAGCTCGAAGACCAATCCAGAAAGCAACCTGCCGAGCCGCCACCGGGGGCGGAGCGCTGAGCGGACGCGAGGACCATGGCGGAGCAGCCGCAACCAACCCAGCCCGCCAAGGCGGCCAAGCCGGCCAAGAAGGAATCCGGCGGGCGGCCCGACGTGGCCAGTCTGGGCGGACTGGCGCTGGCCCTGGGCGGCATCCTGGGCGGCCTGGTGCTGGAGGGGGGCACCATTGCCGAGGTCATGCAACCCACCGCCGCCATGATCGTCTTCGGCGGCACGATCGGGGCCGTGCTGGTCTCTTCGCCGCTGCGGGTCGCCCTGGGCGCGGTGCGTCAGCTCCTGTCGGTGTTCTTCGAGAGGCAGCAGCAGCCGCAGGCCGTCATCGAGGAGATCATCGGTTACGCGACCAAGGCGCGCAAGAACGGCATCGTCTCGTTGGAGCAGGAGGCCGAGGCCATCGCCGACCCCTTTCTGCGCAAGGCTCTCAATCTGGCGGTGGACGGGACCGACATGCAGGAAATCCGCAAGATGATGGAGCTGGAAATCGGCCTGGAGGAACACCACGCCGAGGCCGAGGCCAAGGTCTTCGAACAAGCCGGCGGCTACGCGCCCACCATCGGCATCATCGGCGCGGTGATGGGGCTGATTCAGGTGATGAAGCACCTGGCCAACATCGAGGAGGTAGGCAAGGGCATCGCGGTGGCCTTTGTGGCCACCATCTACGGAGTGGGATCGGCCAACATTTTCTTCATTCCGGCCGCCAACAAGATCCGGGCCCGGGCCCACGCCGCCCTCCAAATCAAGGAGCTGATGCTGGAGGGGGTGGCCGGCATCGTCGAGGGCCTTAACCCGAAATTGATCCGCAGCAAGCTGGAGGCCTACGCCCAAGTGGGGGCGCAGGCGCAGGGCAAGAAGGCCAAGGCGGGCAAGCAAGCCAAGGAGGGCAAGCCCGCCCCGAGCGCAGCCCCGGCGCGGTGAGGCAGAAAGATGGCTCGTCGCAGCAAGCACGCCGCCCACGAGAACCTGGAGCGCTGGCTGGTCTCCTACGCCGATTTCATCACCTTGATGTTCGCCTTCTTCGTGGTGATGTTCGCCTCCTCGCAGACCGACCGGAACAAGGCCCAGCAGGTTTCTGAATCGGTGCGCCGGGCCCTGGAGGAAAACCAGATCGCCAGCGCGATCGCCGGCATCCTGGGCGGGGCGGTGGGCGAGAAGGGCAAGGGCAACGCCATGTTGAAAGGCCCCGGGGGAACCAAGACCGAGCCGACCAGCAAGGAGAAGAATCTGTTCTGGGCCGATTTGGTGCCCTCCCTCCAGTTGCTCACCCAGGAACTCCAGAGCGAGATCACGGCCGGCAAGTTGAGCGTCAAGCTGGAGCCGCGCGGCCTGGTGGTCAGCCTCAGCGAAGCGGCCTTCTTTCCCACCGGGGAGGACACCATAGATCCGGCCACCTACCCCAGCATCGAGAAGATCGCCGCCGCCGTGCGCAAGCTGCCTAACCCCGTGCGCCTGGAAGGGCACACCGATTCGGTGCCCATCCACAACGCCCGCTTCCGCAGCAACTGGGAGCTTTCCGCCGCCCGCGCCATCGCCATGCTCAACTTGCTGACCACGCGCTTCGGGGTGGAGGCCAGGCGCCTGGCGGTGGTGGGCTACGCCGACACGCTCCCGGTGGAGTCCAACGACACCGAGGAGGGCCGGGCGCGCAACCGCAGGGTGGATGTGGTGATTCTGAATCGCCTGGGCTTTGAGGTCGAGCCGGCGCCCCCGGCCCCGGCCGCCCCGGCCCCGGCCGCCCCGGCCCCGCCGGCCTCCTCCGCCCACGGCCATTGAGCCGGAGCCCGCGGCGGGCGCATTGCCTCCCGCCCCGGTTCCGGGGATAATAGAAGCAGACCAGCCATGCGGGCGCCGACCCCCAAACGGAACGGCCCGGGAGCCCAGCCGTGAAACGCATAGGTTCCGACGAGCCGTTGCGCTGTTCCTTCTGCCACAAGAGCCAGGACGTCGTCGGCAAGCTGATCTCCTCGCCCAGCGAATACCCCCGGGTCTACATTTGCGACGAATGCATCGCGGTCTGCAACTCGATCCTGGAGGACGACCGGCAGGAAAGCGCCGCCGCGGCGCCCCACAAGCTGCCCAAGCCGCTGGAGCTGAAGGAATACCTGGACCAGTACGTCATCGGGCAGGAGGCCACCAAGAAAAAGCTGGCGGTGGCGGTTTACAACCACTACAAGCGCATCCACATGAGCCGCCAGCGCAGCTCCGACGTCGAGCTGTCGAAATCCAACATCCTGCTGATCGGCCCCACCGGCTCGGGCAAGACCTTGCTGGCGCAAACTCTGGCCCGGATTCTGGACGTGCCCTTCGCCATCGTGGACGCCACCACCCTCACCGAGGCGGGCTACGTGGGCGAGGACGTCGAGAACATCATCCTGCGGCTGCTACAGAACGCCGACTGGGACGTGCAGCGCTGCCAGCAGGGCATCATTTACATTGACGAAATTGACAAGATCAGCCGCAAGGACGAGAACCCCTCGATCACCCGGGACGTCTCGGGAGAAGGCGTGCAGCAAGCCTTGCTGAAGATCCTGGAGGGCACGGTGGCCAACGTGCCGCCGCAGGGCGGGCGCAAGCATCCCCACCAGGAGTTCACGCCCGTGGACACCACCAACATCCTGTTCATCTGCGGCGGGGCGTTCGTGGGGTTGGAGAAGGTGATCGGCCGGCGGGTGGGCAAGAAGACCATGGGCTTCCTCGGCCCGGAGGAGCGCGACGGCGCCCGCCCGGGTGCACACCGGGACACCGATTTGCTGGCCCAGGTGCAGCCCGTGGACCTGATCAAGTTCGGCTTCATCCCCGAGTTCATCGGGCGGCTGCCGGTCGTGGCGGTGCTGGAGGAGCTGGACAAAGAGGCCCTGATCCAGATCCTGACCAAGCCCAAGAACGCCATCATCCGCCAGTACCAGAAGCTTTTCGAGTTCGAAAATGTTAGACTAAGGTTTAGCGACGATGCGCTGGAGGCCATCGCCGTGCTGGCCCTGGAGCGGAAAGTGGGGGCGCGGGGCCTGCGGATGATCCTGGAAGATCTGATGCTGGACCTGATGTACTATCTGCCCTCCTACCGGAAGGTTCGGGAGTTTCTGGTCACCAAGGAGATGGTCATGGCCCGCAAGATCAGTCTGGCGTTGCTGGAGAAGGCGGGCTAGCAGCCGGCCGGCAGCGGTTCGGCGCGGGCCGCCGGCCGCCCCCGGGATTCGCCCTGCGGCCCCCGGAGATCACGGCCCGCAAGAAGGCAGATTCAGGCTCCCCCGCGGTCGCCCCGAGGGGCGGCGCCCGCCGGGCGGGCGGAAAGTGGCGAGCATGCTTGCCTCGAAAGAGAAATCCGAAACCCGCCGCCTACCGATGATGCCGGTGCGCGACGTGGTGATCTTCCCGCACATGATGACCCCCTTCGTCGTCGGGCGCGAGTCCAGCGTGCGGGCCCTGGAGGAAGCCCTGGGCGGCGACAAGAAGATCTTCCTGGCCACCCAACATGACGCCACCGTGGACGAGCCCCGCCCGGAGGAGATCTACCAGGTGGGCACGATCGTCCACATCGTGCAAAGCCTGCGCCTGCCGGACGGCAACATCAAGGTGCTGGTGGAGGGGATCGAGCGGGCCAGGATCGTCTCGGTGAACGACGAGGAGGGCTTCTTCCGGGCCGTGGTGCGGACCTTCCAGTTCAAGGTCGAGCCGGGCCCGCAGCTCGACGCCCTGATCGCCCGCGTCACCTCGCTGTTCGAGCAGTACGTCAAGCTCAGCCAGAACCTGAACTACGAAACCATGGTGGCCGCCGTACGGGGGGACGACCCCGGCAAGCTGGCCGATACGGTGGCCGCCAACCTCCCCCTCACCATCGAGGAGAAGCAGGAGCTGCTGGAGATCTTCGATCCGATTGAGCGGCTGACTCGGGTGGCCGAGATGCTGGACATCGAGATCGAGAAGCTCAACGTGGACCGCACCATCCAGGGCCGGGTGAAGCGCCAGATGGAGCGGGCCCAGAAGGAGTACTACCTCAACGAGAAGATCAAAGCCATCCAGAAGGAGCTGGGCCGGGGCGAGAAGAGCGAGATTGACGAGCTGAAGAAGAAGATCGAAGCGGCCGGCATGAGCAAGGACGCCTACGAGAAGGCGATGGCCGAGCTGCGGCGGCTGGAGAACATGCCCCCCATGTCGGCCGAATCCACCGTCTCGCGCAACTACCTGGAGTGGCTGCTGGCGGTGCCCTGGAAGCAGCGCACGCGCGAGATCCGGGATCTGAAATACGCCGAGCAGGTGCTGGAGGCCGACCACTACGGCCTGGAGAAAGTCAAGGAGCGGATCCTGGAGTTTCTGGCCGTGCGCCGGCTGGTCAAACAGCCCAAGGGCTCGATCCTGTGCTTCGTGGGGCCGCCGGGGGTGGGCAAAACGTCGCTAGGCATGTCCATCGCCCGGGCCACCGGGCGCAAATTCGTGCGCCTGTCGCTGGGCGGCGTGCGCGACGAGGCCGAAATCCGGGGCCACCGCCGGACTTACATCGGCGCCCTGCCCGGCCAGATCATCCAAATGATGCGCAAGGCGGGCACGCGCAACCCGGTCTTCATGCTGGACGAGGTGGACAAGATGTCCATGGACTTCCGGGGGGATCCTTCGGCCGCCCTGCTGGAGGTGCTCGATCCGGAACAGAACTACATGTTCATGGATCACTACCTGGACGTCGAGTACGACCTCAGTCAGGTCTTCTTCATCTGCACGGCCAACGTGCTGCATACCGTGCCGCCCGCCCTCCAGGACCGCATGGAGGTGATCCGCCTGTCCGGTTACACCGAGATGGAAAAGCTGGAGATCGCCAAGCGCTTCCTGGTTCCCAAGCAGATGAAGCAGACCGGGCTGACCGGCGCCATGGTCGAGTTCACCGACCAGGGCCTGCTCAGCTTGATCCGCAGTTACACCCGCGAGGCCGGCGTGCGCAACCTGGAACGGGAGATCGGCAACATCTGCCGGAAGGTGGCCCGCACCGTGGTCAACGCCCGGGGCGGCAAGGACCGCACGCCGCCCGCCAAGCTGGTGGTCGAGCCGGAGGCCGTGGCGAGGCTGCTGGGGCCGGCCAAATTCCGCGATCTGGAGGCCGAGAAGCGCAACGAGATCGGCGCCGCCACCGGGCTGGCCTGGACCGAAGTGGGAGGCCAGATCCTCACCACGGAAGCCACCATCATGGATGGCAAGGGCAAGTTGATCACCACCGGCAAGCTGGGCGACGTGATGCAGGAGTCGGCCCAGGCGGCCATGAGCTACATTCGCTCCCGGGCCCAAATGCTGGGCCTGCCCCGGGACTTCTACCGCCACATTGACATCCATGTGCACGTGCCCGAAGGCGCCATTCCCAAGGACGGGCCCTCGGCCGGCATCACCATCGCCGCCGCCATCGTCAGCGCCCTCTCCAAGGTGCCCGTGCGGGCCGACGTGGCGATGACCGGCGAGATCACCCTGCGCGGCAAGGTCCTGCCCATCGGCGGACTGAAGGAAAAGCTGCTGGCCGCCCACCGCCACGGCATTCTGGAGGCCGTGCTGCCGAAGGACAACCAGAAGGATCTGCCCGACATCCCGGAGAACATCCGCCAGCAGATGAAGCTGCACTTCGTCGAGTCCATGGACGAAGTGCTCAAGATCGTCCTGGAGAGGGAACTGCCGGTTTTGCCCTTGCCCGCCCCGGCGCCGATGCCGATCGTCGCCCAGACGGGCGAGGAACAACTGCACTGAAGCCGCATCGTCGTTGAAGGCGGGCCCCGGGCCCGCCCGAGGAGTAAAGAAGTTGGCAAACGAAACCGAGAATCGCGAAAGCAAGGCCAATCCCACCACCACCCAAGAGGCCAGGCCCCATCCGGCCGCCGGCCAGGAGGCCAAGCCGGCCCCGCCCGGCGCGCAGGACGCCAAATCCCAGGAGAGCGCTCCGCCCGCGCCTCCCGCCCGCAAGAAACCCGGGGAACGGCCGGCGAACAAGAACGGCGCTCCCACCCTGGATCTGGTGGCCCTCAAGGACATGAGCATCCAGCAGCTCAACCAGATCGCCAAGGATCTGGGCCTCAGCGGCGCCTCGGGCATGCGCAAGCAGGAGCTGATCTTCAAGATCCTTCAGGCCCAGGCCGAGAAAAGCGGCCTGATCTTCTCCGAAGGCGTGCTGGAATGCCTGCCCGACGGCTTCGGCTTCCTGCGCGCCCCGGAGTACAACTACCTGCCCGGACCCGACGACGTCTACGTCTCCCCCTCGCAGATCCGCCGCTTTGACTTGCGCACCGGGGACACCATCTCCGGCCAGATCCGGCCCCCCAAGGAGGGCGAACGCTACTTCGCCCTCATCAAGGTGGACGCCATCAACTTCGAGCCGCCTGAAGAGGCGCGCACCAAGATCTTTTTCGACAACCTCACGCCCCTGTACCCCAACCAGCGCATCCGCCTGGAGACCACGCGCGAGAACTACTCCGGCCGCATCATGGACCTGCTGACGCCCATCGGCAAGGGGCAGCGCGGGCTGATCGTTTCGCCCCCGCGCACCGGCAAGACCATGCTGCTGCAATCCATCGCCAACTCGATCACCGCCAACCACCCCGAGATCGTGCTGATCGTGCTGCTGATTGACGAGCGGCCCGAGGAGGTCACCGACATGCAGCGCTCGGTGCGGGGCGAGGTGATTTCCTCCACCTTCGACGAGCCCGCCTCCCGCCACGTGCAGGTGGCCGAGATGGTGATCGAGAAAGCCAAGCGGCTGGTCGAGCACAAGCGCGACGTGGTCATCCTGCTGGACTCGATCACCCGCCTGGCCCGGGCCTACAACACCATCGTGCCTCCTTCCGGCAAGGTCCTCTCCGGCGGCGTGGACTCCAACGCTCTCCAGCGGCCCAAGCGCTTCTTCGGCGCCGCCCGCAACATCGAGGAGGGCGGCTCGCTCACCATCATCGCCACCGCCTTGATTGACACCGGCAGCCGGATGGACGACGTGATCTTCGAGGAGTTCAAGGGCACCGGCAACATGGAGATCCACCTGGACCGCCGGCTGGTGGACAAGCGCATCTTCCCGGCCATTGACATCAACAAGAGCGGCACGCGCAAGGAGGAGCTGCTCCAGCCCAAGGAGGAGCTCAACCGGGTCTGGGTGCTGCGCAAGGTGCTGGCCCCGCTGTCCCCGGTCGAGGCCATGGAGTTGCTGCTGGACAAGCTTTCCAAGACCCGTTCCAACGCCGAATTCCTGGCCGCCATGAGCGGGTGAGAGCCGGCCGGCGCGCTCCCCGCCCGAACGGCCCGGG
>JBBIMA010000070.1:0-21168 GCA_037444625.1 Solibacteraceae bacterium | reverse complement strand
ACCACCGTGTTGACCGCCACGGTCTGGCCCTCGGTCACCAAGATCTCGGCCAGCGTGCCGGCCGCCGGCGACGGGATTTCGGTGTCCACCTTGTCGGTCGAGATCTCGAACAGCGCCTCGTCCCGCTCGACGCGCTCGCCGGGCTGCTTGAGCCACTTGGTGAGGGTCCCTTCGACGATGCTCTCCCCCATCTGGGGCATGACCACGTCAATCATCTTGGCTGCTCCACCGGGATTACCGGTCTTATCATCTCGCACTCGAACACCCGGGCGAAGGCGGCCGCCAGCGCGGCGTTCACCTCCGCCGGCGAGGCCGGCGCGCCCTGCTCGGCCATGGAAGTCACCGGCGCCGCCAGCCCGCAAGGCACGATGTAGCGGAAGTAACTCAGATCCGTCGAGACGTTCAGGGCGAAACCGTGCGAGGTCACCCAGCGGCTGACATGCACGCCGATGGCGGCGATCTTGCGATCCTCGATCCACACGCCCGTGCGGCCGGCGACCCGGCCGGCCCGCAGGCCGAACTCCGCCAGAGCTTCGATGATCACCTGCTCGAGCCCGCGCACATAGGCCACCACATCGCGCCGCCAGGCGCGGAGATCCAAGATCGGATAGCCCACTACCTGCCCCGGCCCGTGGTAGGTGATGTCGCCGCCCCGATCGGTGTGATGAAACTCGATGCCCGCCCGGCGCAGCGCCTCCGGTCCGGCCAGTAAATGCTCCGGCCGTCCGTTGCGGCCCAGGGTGATCACGTGCGGGTGCTCGAGCAGCAGGAACTGATCGGGGATGAGGCCCTGCTTGCGCTTCTCGACCAGCTCGCCCTGGAGGGTCAGGGCGGCCGAGTAGCTGATGCGCCCCAGCTCGTGCAGCTCGCAAACCCGCATGGCTCGGCTATGCGTTGATGGCCAGCCCGTACACCGCGTTGAAGGCCTCCCCCAGCGTCTCGTAAAGGGTGGGATGGGCGTGGATCACGCCCATCATGCTCTCCACGGTGGCTTCCGCGGCCATGGCCGCCACCGCCTCCCCGATCAGCTCGTAGGCCTTGGGGCCCACGATGTGCACGCCCAGGATCTCGCCGTACTGCTCCTCGCTGACCACCTTCACGAATCCCTCGTGGCGGCGCAGAATGGTCGCCATGCTGTTGGGACGGAAGCCGAACTTGCCCACCCGCACCCGATAGCCCCGGGCGCGGGCTTCGGCTTCGGTCAAGCCCACGCTGGCCACGCCCGGCTCGGTGTACACGCAACTGGGGATCAAGCGAGGATTGACCGGCTCGGCGGGCCGGCCCGCGATGTCGGCCACGGCCACCAGGCCCTGCCGCGCCGCCACGTGCGCCAACTGGGGCGTGCCGGCGACCACGTCGCCGATGGCGTAGAGGCCGGGCTCGGCCGTGCGCTGTCTCTCGTCCACCTTGATGAGCCCGCGCTCCAGCTCGGCGCGCGTGTTCTCCAGCCCCACGCCGGCCGTGTTGGGGCTGCGGCCCACGCCCACCAGAACCTTTTCAGCCAGGACCTGCTCGCTCCGCCCGTCGCTCAGCGCGACCCGCAGCCGCACCCCGGCCTCGACGATCTCCACCTCTTCGACCCGCGCGCCGGTCTCCACTCGGATGCCCGCCTTCTTGAAGGCGCGCTCCAGCTCGCGCGAGACCTCCTCATCCTCCAGCGGCGCCACCCGGGGCAGCATTTCGAGCACCGTCACGCGCGTCCCGAACCGCTGGAACATCGAAGCGAACTCCAGACCCACCGCCCCGGCGCCGATCACCGCCAGCGACTCGGGCGGCCGGCGCAACTCGAGGATCTCGACGTTGGTGAGGATGCGCTCGGGGTCCGGCGTCAGGCCGGGCAGCATGCGCGCCTCCGAACCGGTGGCCAGGATGACGGCCCGCGCCTCGAGCGTGCGGACGCCCTCTTCGGAGCGCACCGCGACGCGCCCGCCGCCCTGGAGAACCCCTTCGCCCCGGACGACCTCGACCTTGTTCTTCTTCATCAGGAACTCCACGCCGCGCGAGTGCTGGCTGACAATCTCGTTCTTGCGTTCGATCACCCGCGCGAAGTCCAGCCGGGGGTTCTCGCAGTGGATGCCGTCGGCCGCCGCCTCGCGCACCTGCTGCCAGAGCTCGGCGGCGTGCAACAGCGCCTTGGTGGGAATGCAGCCCACCAGCAGGCAGGTGCCGCCCAGACGGGGGCGTTTCTCCACCAGCACGGTGCGCAAGCCGTACTGTCCGGCCCGCACCGCCGCCGTGTAGCCTCCCGGTCCGCTGCCCAGAATGATCAGGTCGTAAGCCATGCGCCTCCAATTCTAACAGGCGGCCTACTTCCACTCCGCCGTGAATACGTTGAACTCATAGCGGCTCTTGGCTTGCCAGTCCGAGACGAAGACCAGCCGCTTGCCGTCCGGGGAAAACTCCGGGAAAGAGACGAAGCCGCCCAACTCGGTCAGCCGCTCCAGACCGCTGCCGTCCAGGTTCATCATGTACAGTTCGAAGTGGCGGGTGTCGCAAGCGTGATGGTTGGAGGCGAAGACGATCTTGTCGCCCCGGGGCGTGAAGGTGGGGGCGAAGGCGGCGCAGCCGAAACGGGTCAACTGGCGGGGGTTGCGCCCTTCCCCGTCGGCCAGGAAGATCTCCACCTTCATGGGGGCAATCAGATGGCGGGCCAGAAGCTGCTTGTAGCGGGCTTGGTCCTCCGGCTCAGAGGGATAATGCGCGCGCCAGACCAGCTTGCTGCCGTCGCGCGAGAAGACGGCGCCGCCGTCGTAGCCCAGCCGATCGGTGATGCGCCGCTTGCCGGAGCCGTCACTGTTCATGACCCAGAGGTCGAGGTCGCCCGAGGCCAGCGAGGTGTAGACGATGCGGCCGGTCTTCCAGCAGACCGTGGCCTCGGCATCGTAGCCCTCCGAATCGGTCAGCTTGCCCAGCAGGCGGCCTCCCTCGTCGGCCAGGTAGATGTCGTAGCCCGGGTAGACGCCCCAGACGTAGCCCGTGCTCACGCTGCGGTCGGGCGGGGGCGGGCACTCCTGGCTCGCCTCGTGCGTCGAGGCGTAGAGAATGCGCCGGCCGTCGCCCAGGAAGTAGGCGCAGGTGGTGCGCCCTTTGCCGGTCGAGACCAGACGCACGTCGGAGCCGTCGGCGTTCATGATGAAGATCTGATCGCAGCGGTAAGGCGGGCGCGTGGACTGGAAAATCAGGCGCCGGCCGTCGGGCGACCAATAGGCCTCGGCATTCTGCCCGCCGAAAGTGAGCTGGCGGAGATTGCCCAGACGGGGCGAAAGCTGGGCGGCCGCCGCGCCGGCCGCCAGCAGCAGGACAAGCAGGCGGCGCGCGCCGCCCGGGCTGGTTTGGGCCCGCATAAGCTTTCATTGTATATTGGCGATCGGTGGCGGCATCGTGAAGAAGTTGTGCGCGCTGCTGGCAGCCTGCACCGTGCTGCTCGGGGGGGCGCCCGCGGGCGTGCGCCTGACGGGCCGCGTGCTGGACGAGAACAACGCGGCGGTGGCGGGCGCGCAGGTTACCCTGCGGCCGGCCCCGCCCGCCTCCGGTCCGCGCTGGCAAACCACCACCGACGTCGCGGGCGGCTTCGCCTTCCAGCTCGAGCAGCCCGGCGAGTACCTGATCAGCGCAGAGCGCCAGGGATTCTTCCGCCTGAGCGAGCGCCCGCTCAAGATCGAGCGGGGCGAACAGGAAATCACCCTGGTGCTCAACTATCAGCAGGAGATCTTCGAGCGCGTGACCGTGGCCTACTCGCCGCCGGCGATTGATCCGGACCGCGCCGGCCCGCAGCAACGCATGACCGCCACCGAGATTCAAGCCATCCCTTACCCGACCACCAGCAACCTGCGCAACGCCATGCGCGCCCTGCCCGGCATGGTGCAGGACTCCCGGGGCGGCCTGCACCTCAACGGCGCTCCCGAGGAACAGGTCTACTACACGCTGGACGGCTTCCAGATCAACGATCCGCTCACCGGCCGCTTCGAAAGCCGCTTGAGCGTGGATAGCGTGCGCTCCCTAGAGATCTCCTCCGGCGCGCTCACCGCCGAGTACGGCAAGGGCGCCGCCGGGGCCCTGGCCGTCAAGACCGCCTCGGGCGAGGACCGGCTGCGCTATTCCGGCACCAATTTCATTCCCGGGCTGGAGAACCGCAAGGGGCTGATCATCGGGGGCTGGTCGCCGCGCTTCGGGCTGTCCGGTCCCATCCGCAAGGGGGCGGCTTGGTTTTCCGACAACCTCGACCTGCATTACATCAAACACGTCGTCGAGGATCTGCCCAAAGGGGAGGACCGCACCACGAGCTGGCGCCTGAGCAATCTGCTGCGCAGCCAGATCAACCTCACGCCCTCCAACATCCTGTACGCCGGCTGGCTGTTCAACGCCTGGATCGCCCCGCGCACCGGGCTGACCGCCCTGGACCCCTGGGAGACCACCGTGGACCGCCGCTCCCGCCAGTGGTTCTTCCATCTGAAAGATCAAATCTACTTCGGGCGCGGCGCTCTACTGGAGGTCGGCTACGGCGGCACGCGCACCTTCGGCCGCGAAATTCCCCAAGGCCAGGAAACCCTCCAAATCCTGCCCGAGGGCCGGCGGGGCAACTATTTCGCCGACGCCTTGCGCAAGGCCCGCCGGGACCAGTACCTGGCTAACTTCTTCCTGCCCTCCTTCGCGCTGGCCGGCAGCCACCAGCTCAAGCTGGGCTTGGACCTGACCTCGGTCCGCTACTGGCAGGACGTGCGCCGCACCGGCTACCAGCACTACCGGCCCGACTACACCGTGCTGCGCGCCGTGCGCTTCGGCGGCAGCGGAGAGCTCGGGCGCTCGAACCTGGAGGCCGCTTGCTACGTACAGGATTCCTGGCGTCCGCGCCGGGACCTACTGCTGGAGGCGGGCCTGCGGCACGACTGGGATCGCATCGTGGGGCGCAACAGCCTCGGCCCGCGCCTGGGCGCGGCCTGGTCGCCCCCTCGCCTGGAATCCACCAAAGTCTCGGCGGGCTTCGGTCTGATTTACGAAACCGCCCCCTTGCGCGTCTTCGCCCGCCCCTTGGATCAATACGCCCTCACCACTTACTACGATCGGGCCGGCCGCGTCACTCGCGGACCGGCGGTTTCGGCCTTCTGGATCGAACCGACGCCCCTGCGGCGCCCGCGCTACCAGAACTGGAATCTGGCCTTCGAACAGCGTCTGCCCGGCGGCGTTTATCTCTCGACCGGCTATCTGCGCCGCCGGGGCCGCGACGGCTTCACCTACCAGAACGATCTGCTGGGGGACCAGCCGCCGCCCGAGCTCCGCGCCGCTTTCAACGGCCTGCCCTTCGACGCCGTCTACCGGTTGAGCAACCTGCGCCGGGACGTCTACGATTCCGTCCAGCTCACCCTGCGGCAAACCTTCCGGCAACAGTACGAGTGGCTGGCGAGCTACACCCGCTCCCGCGCCCTCTCCAACGCCGTGGTGGATCTCAGCGTGGACGATCCCATCATCATCTCCCGCAACGTAGGCCGCATGCCCTGGGACGCGCCCAACCGCTTGCTGAGCTGGGGCTATCTGCCCCTGTTCCGCCGCAACTGGGCCCTGGCCTATCTGCTGGAGGCGCGCGACGGCTTCCCCTTCTCGATCCAGGACGACGAAGGCCGCCTGGTGGGCGAACTCAACGAGCGACGCTTCCCGACTTTCTTCGAGCTGAACTTGCACCTGGAGCGCCGCTTCCTGTGGGCCGGCCATCGCTGGGCCCTGCGCGCCGGATTCAACAACCTCACCAAGCACCGCAACTACGACACCGTCAACAACAACACCGGCTCGCCGAACTTCCTGCGTTTCTACGGCGGGCAGGGACGCTCGCTGAACTTTCGGTTACGCTGGTTGGGGAGAAGCTGAATTGTCCGGGAACCTTTTGGCCGCTGCGGCCCTTTGGCTGATCGGCGCTGTGGCCGCGCCCTTGCCTGACCCGCCGGCCGCCTTTCGGCCGCGCACCATCGCGGTCGAGTTGCGCGGCGGCTACCAGGTGGTTGCAGCCGACCTCAACCGCGACCGCCGGCCGGACCTGATCGCCCTGGCCAGCGGACTGAGCGAGCTGGTTTGGTTCGAGAATCCGGGCTGGCAGCAGCACCGCATCGCAGCCGGCCTGCGGGGCATGATCAACCTGGCCGCCCGCGACACCGACGGCGACGGCGTCCCCGAGATCGTTCTGGCCTCGGAGTTTTCCATGCGGCCGCGGGAAAGCGTCGGGGCGGTCCTGTTGCTGAGGGCCCAAGGCGATCCGCGCCTTCCCTGGTCGGTGAAGGAGATTGACCGGCTGCCCACTTCCCACCGGCTGCGCTGGACCGCGGACGGGCCCCGCGGGGCCGCGGCGGTGGTGAACGCCCCGCTGGCCGGAGCGACGGCCGAGCCCCCGGACTACCGCGCCCCGGTCCCCTTGGTCCTTTACCGCCCGCCCGAATGGAAGCGGGAAGTGATCTCCGAACAATTGCAGGGCGTGCTGCACGGCCTTTCGATCACGGACTGGAACGGAGACGGCCGGGACGACCTGCTGACGGCGAGCTTCGCGGGCCTGGATTTGTTCGAGCGCACCGCGACCGGCTGGCGGCGCACTCACCTCAGCGACGGCCATCCCGAGCCCTGGCCGCGCAGCGGCGCCGGCGAAGTAGCGGTGGGATTCCTCGCCAAGCGCAGGTTTCTGGCCAGCATCGAGCCCTGGCACGGCCATCAGGTGGTGGTCTACCTGCCCGAGCAAGGCCGGTGGCAAAGGCGGCCGATTGACGATTCCCTCCAAGAAGGGCACGTGCTGGAAACGGCCGATTTCAACGGCGACGGCCGGCAGGAAATCCTGGCCGGTTTCCGGGGTCCGGGGCGAAAGGTTTACATCTACTGGGCGGAGGACGCGCGCGGCGAACGCTGGCGTCGCCAGACATTGGAGGACGGCGGACTGGCGGCGGCCGGCTGCACCGTGGCCGACCTCAACGGCGACGGGCGTCCCGACGTGGCTTGCATCGGGGCCGCCACCGGCAACTTGAAATGGTACGAGAACCTGGGAGCCGCGCCCGCGCGCTCAGGCCGCCTCCACTAAGGAGGCCAGCAGCCAGTGCTCCGGCTCGGCCACCGGCCGGAGGGTCTCGGCCGCAAGCCCCAGATGCTTGAGGGCGCGTTGCAGGCGGCGCGGCGCGGGCAGGTCCTCCTCGCCGGGTGCGGCGCTCCAGCACTCGGCCGCATAGAGAAGCGAGGCCGCCGGACTCGGGTCGGCTTCCGGCCGGTGATGGAATTCGATCCCCTCCACCAAATGCGCCGGGAAACTCCAGGAACGCAGGATCTCGGCGCCCGCCGCCCCGTGATCGAAGCCGCACAACACCATCTCAACGAAGACCGCATCGGCCCCCCGCCCGCGCAGCCGGGCGTAGGTCTCCAGCTCCGCGCCGCCCAGCCGCTCCAGGGCCAGCCGCCCCACATCGTGCACCAGACCCGCCAGGAACGCTTCCTGCCCGGGCATCCGCCCGGACAAGCAGGCCAACCGCTCGGCCTTGACCGCCGTCTCGATCGAGTGCCTCCAGAGCCGCTGAAGCGCGGCCGAGGCGAACAGAGGGCGGAAGACCTGGGCCATCACCACCCGCCGCGCCCCCTCCAACCCGATGTATGCCAGAGCCTGGGAAATCGTCCCGATGCGCTGCACCGGACTGAGCAGACTCGAGTTGGCCGCCTCGATCAGCCGTCCGGCCAGAACCTGATCGGAGCTGACCAGGCTTTCCATCTGCTCGAGGCTCGAGTCGTCCTCCGGCAGGATCAGCATGGCCCGCAGGGCCACCGCCGGGAACACCGGCAGGCGATGGACCGAAGCCAGCAAGTCCTCCATCCGGATCGAGAGGAGGTTGCCCAGAGCCGCCACCACAGTGGGATCGTACAAGCCCTCCTGGGCCAGCCATCCCAGCTCGTCCAGAATCTGCTCGCGACCGGCGGGTTGAAAAGGCAGAAACTCGATCCGCTCGGCGAAGACCTCGGCCACGCGCAGCACCGCCGCGGCCCGCCCCTCCCCGCCGGACGGCCCGCAGCGGAAGCTCAGCAAGATTCCGGAGGCGCCCTCCGAGAGAGGGGGCCGCGATCCGGCCGCTGCACCGAGTCGCTCGCCCGGCTCGAGCTCGGCATGATGGTGCAGGGCAGCTTCCTCGAGCGCCGCCAGCTCGACGGCAGAGAGCCGCAAGCGGCGTCCTAGCTCCAGCGCCAGGGCGGCCACCCGCCGGCAATGACCCGCCCAGGGCGATTCGCCGGCCCGAGATACGGCTGTCGGACGGACTTCCACCGCTCGACTTATCGGTCCGCGATCGGAAAGTTTGAACCCGGGCCGTTCACTCGCCCAGCCGGTAGATCGTCATCCCCGAGAGCAACTTTGGGTAGAAGTCCGTGGACTTCTGCGGCATCACGCCGCCGGAAAACGCCACCCGCGCCACTTCCTCGACCGCCACCGGCTCCACCAGAAACGCCGCCTGCGCCTCACCTCGCTCGACCGCGGCCGCGGCGGCCTCCAGACCTCGGACGTAGCGAACGTAGCGGCCCTGGCGGACGGCCTCCTGCCCGATTCCCAGCAGCCCGCCGAGCACCTCTTGATGCAGCACTTCCAGCGCCAGCCGCTCGCCCCGGTCGCGCTCCAGCAGGTAAATGCCTTCCAGGCCCGCCGCAAGCAGCCCGATGCGCGCCGTCGGGCCCGCCGGGCGAGCGAGCGCCTCGCGCAGCCGCTCGAGCGACTCGATCCGGCGGAGGCTGAAGCCCGCCCGGGCCCGCTCCAGAAGCCGGGCGGCGTCGAACCCTTCCAACCCGCTCACCAAGCGGTGCGTGGCCAGGATTTTCAAGCCGGGCGAGTGGAGGTTGACGAAGGTCATCATGACCTTATCCGCCCCCGGCAGAGCGGGATTGCGGCGGCGGAAGGCCAAGGCGGTCTCGTAGCGGTGGTGGCCGTCGGCGATCAGCAGCTTCTTGTCGCTCATCAGCGCGCAGATGCGGGCGATGGTTTCCGGCTGCGCGATGCGCCAGAGGCGGTGTACGACGTCGTACTCGTCGCGCATCTCGGCCAGGGGCGGGTCGGCGGCGGCCTCATCGAGCAGGCGATCCACCTCGGCGAGCGGGTCGGGGTAGAGCATGAAGATCTGGCCGGTGTGGGTGCGGGTTGAATTCAACAATTCCATGCGATCCTGTTTGGGCCCGGCCAGTGTCCGCTCGTGCCGGTGCACCACCCCGACCTCGTACTCCTCCACCGCACCCAGCCCGATGAACCCCTTGCGCAGGGCCCGCTCGCCGCTCTCCGGCAGGGTGAACTCCTGGAAATATGGGAACAGAGCGGGCCGCGGCTCCCGCACCAGCACCCCCGCCGCGATCCACTCCCGCAGGCAGGCGGCCGCCCGGGTGTACACGTTGTCGCTCGGGCCGTCGCCGGCCGACGCCGGACCCAGCTCCACCCGCACCAGGTTGTACGGGCTCAGCTCCAGGTAGCGCGCCTGCATCTCGGGCGTGATCTTGTCGTAGGGTTGCGTGAGCAGCTTCTCCAGCGGCCCGGCTTGCGGGCTGTAACGATAGGGTTGGAACGGAAAGATTCGCGCCATAGGGAAACCTTCCAGCATAGCAGCCGGAAGCGGGCCCGCCCCGGCTAACGGGACAGGAACGGCCAGTGCGGCGTCAGCCGGTAGCCGTACCGGGTCACCGCCAGCCAGACCAGCCCCGCCGCCGCCACCGCCGCCACCAGCAGCCCGTAAAGAATCTTGCGCCAGGGAAAACGCCGCTGCTCGCGGTGCAACATCAGCAGGTAACTGGCGAACACCCCGACGAAATACAGCAGCACCATCGGCACCGAGAACAGCATCAAGTTGAAGACGTCCGGGGTGGGGGTGATCAGCGCCGCCACGATCACGATCAGCAGGATGGCGTAGCGGCTGTTGCGCAGCAGGAACCGCGGGCTCAGCACCCGCAACAGGCTCAGGAAGAAGATCAGTACCGGCAGCTCGAAGACCAGCCCCACGCCCAGAATGACGTTGACGAACAGATCGAAGTACTCGGTGACCGAAACGATCGGCTGGATGCGTATGTCCCGCCCGATGCCCAGCAGGAAGACCAGGCCGAAGCGAAAGGCGACGAAGTAGGCGAACAGGCCGCCCAGGATGAACAGGCCCGCCGAGCAAAGAATGAACGGGGCCGCCCAGCGCCTCTCGCGCCGGTACAGGCCGGGCGCGATGAAGGCCCAGGCCTGATAGAGCACCCAGGGAGAGGCCAGAAAAATCGCGGTGAGCATGGGCAGTTTCACCCAGACGATCGAGAAGACCTCCATGGGCTTGATCTGCGCCAGGCGAGGATCGGGAATGCCGATCTGCCGCAGCGCATCGGCGGCCGGCTCGCTGATGATCAGCCAAAGCTGGTTGGCGAAGATCAGGCTGAGCAGGAAGGCCACCCCGATGCCGGCCAGGCTCTTGATGATCCGGGCGCGCAACTCCTCCAGGTGCTCGAGGAAGGACATGCGGAGCATCTGCTCCTCTTCCTCCTCCTCGGGAGTCTTGGGGGGAGGAGCAGGAGGCTCGGCCCCCTTGCCGCCGGCCTCCCCCGCCGACGGGGACTCGACCGCCGCCGCGGCGTCGGCCTCCGGCAGGTAGGTGCCGTCTTCCTGATACGGCCCCATGCCGCTCGCGAAGGCTTCCTCCGGGGGGACGTCGGCAGGCGCGGTCTCACCGGCCGCTACGGTCCCCTCCGCCGGCCGGTCCTCGGCCGGCTCCCGGCCGGCGGGTTCCGGCGCGCCCGGGGCGGCAGTCTCCTTCGGGTTCTCCTCGAACGGCATGCTGCTGGTCGGTCAGGTTCGCTTGCCGGCTAAGTCTCAGGAATCGGAAGCCGGCGGATCGCTGGCGGGGCGCATCGAGGCCGTTTCGCTCTCCTGGGTCTCTGAGTCCTCAGCCCCGAGCGCCGGGGCGTCTTCCAGCCCGGCCACTTCAGGCGCGACCGCGCCGGGTTCGGATTCAGCGCCCTGAGTTGCGGAAACGCTGTCGGTGGATGAATCGGCAGCGGCAACCTGCTCGGCGCCGGCGCCCTCCTGGGAGCCGGCATAGGAATCGCTGCCGCTGTCGTAGTACGAGGAATCGTAATTGTAGTCGTAGCCCGAATAGTCGTATTCGTAGCTGCGCGTGGCTTCCTGAAGCGACTGGTTCTCCTGCTCCAGAGTGCGCATTTCGCGGTCGAAGGTGGCCTTCAGCTCGCTGGAGGCGCGCCGGAATTCGGTGATGGCCTTGCCGATCGTGCGCCCCAGCTCGGGCAGCTTCTTCGGGCCGAAAATGAGCAAGGCGAGCAGGAAGATGAAGAGCGTTTCCTGCCAGCCTAACGGACCCATCGAATATCCTCCTTCTGCGCGGCGGCGTGCGCCGCCCGGGCGCCCGCCATGCGACAGGGACTACTTCATGATAGCTAGGCGGGGCAGACGGGTCAACCGCAGCCCGGCAAGCGCCCGGCCTAGGCGATTCGCCCTAAGAAAAAGTCCGCATTTTTCACCTTGCGCCCCCTCGGAGTCTCGGCTAAGGTCAGAGTGAGGACCCAGCTATGAAGCTATACGACTGCGCCCGGCTCACCCCGCTCGCCCTGGCACTCGCCCTGTCCTCGGCCTGCGCCCAGACCCAACGGCCATGGACCACTCACAAAGACCCCTCCGGGTTCTCCCTCGAACTACCCCCGGGTTGGAAGGTTACCGCCGACGCCGGCAGCGGGCGGGTCGAGGCGGCCGGCCCGGCCGGGGAACGTCTCACGGTCTGGCCGGTGTTCATCCCGGGCGCGCTGGACCTGCGCACCGGCGCAGCCGTATTGCGCAAACTGGCCGCCACCCTGGCGCCCGGGACGGCCTGGGCGGCGCCCCAAGCGATCGGCCCTTCCGCCTTGCGCCTGCCCGGCCGGCAACCGGGCCGCGCGGCCCTGGCCGCCATGAGTTGGGTGGGCAGTCCCAAGGGCAGTGCGGCCTTCGCGTACCTGCTGGCGGCGCCGGAGACCGCCTACCGCTCCTCGGAGGAGACCTTCGCCCGCATCCTGGCGAGCTTCCGCGTGGCCGGGACGCAGGCGCAGGGGCGGGGGCCTGCGATCCGCTACGTCCGCTGGCAGGACCCGCGCGAGAACGCCTTCAGTCTGGAAGTGCCCGAAGGCTGGGCGGTCAGCGGCGGGCTGTTCCGCGTCAACGCCGTACAATTCAGCGGCGCCTGGGAGATGCTCTCGCCCGACGGGCAGGTGCGCATCATGGGGGGCGACGCCGAGCTGCCTTACTTCACCGAACCCACCCAACTGCTGATGATGAGCGGCTTCCGGGAAGGCAGTTGGTACTCGCCCGGCTACGGCGTGCGCTTCCTGGTCCAGCGCTACATTCCGGGCGCGGCCTTCGCCCGCCAGTATGTGATGATGCGCTGCGCCCGCTACTGCGCGGATCTGACGGTGTCGGAAAACCGGGACCTGCCCGACGCCGTGGCGGCGATCAACGCCGTCTACGCCCGATACGCCGGCGTGGGCGTCGCCCTCTCGCTCACCGCCGGCGAGGCGGTCTTCACCTGCCGGCAGAAGGATCAGCCCGTGCGCGGCTACTACTTTGCCGCAACCCAGCGGACCCAGGTGGCCGGCATGCCGGGCGGGATCTGGAACGCCGAGTACCTGACCGGCTTCCTGGCGGCCGAGAGCAAGCTGGAGCTGGCGCGCGAGGTCTTCGACCACGCGCTGAAATCCATCCAGATCAACCCCCAATGGGCGGCCATGCAGCAGAATCTGACCGCCAACACCTCGCGCATCGTCAGCCAGACCCACGCCGAGATCACGCGCATCATTGACGATTCCTACTGGAGGAGGCAGGCCTCGATGGATGAGATCAGCCGCCGCCGATCCAACGTGATCCTGGGAGTGGAGGACGTCATAGACCCGGTGACCGGGCGCGAGCTGAAGGTCGAGAGCGGCTCGAACTATTACTGGATTGACCACCGGGGCACGATCGTGGGCACCGACACTTACACCCGGCCCAATCTGGATTTCCGCGAGATGGTGCGCCTGCCGTAGCGCGCCGCCGGCCGCCATGCACCCGCTGCCTGTTGAGCGCGTAGGGCCCTACCGGCTGCTGGCCCGGATCGGCGAGGGGGGCATGGGAGTGGTTTACCTGGCCGAGCGCGACGACGAGCTGCGCCGCCGCGTGGCCGTGAAGCTGATGCGCAGCGCCTTGGAGAACCCCGAGGCCCTGGCGCGCTTCCACGCCGAGCGGCGCACGCTGGCCCGCCTCTCGCATCCCCACATCGTCACCCTGCTGGACGGCGGCGCCACAGCCGAGGGCGCGCCCTACCTGGTCATGGAATACGTCGAGGGCCTGCGCCTGACCGAGTACTGCGAGCGGTTCGCGCCCGCCGTGCGCCGGCGGATCGAACTGTTCCTGCAAATCTGCTCGGCCATCGAGTACGCCCATCGCAATCTGGTGGTGCACTGCGACCTCAAGCCAGGCAATGTTCTGGTGACGGCGGAGGGCATGGCCAAGCTGCTGGATTTCGGCATCGCCAAGTTGCTCGCCCCGGGCGGCGGCCAACTGACGCAGGCCGGAGCCCGCCCCTTCACCCCGGATTACGCCAGCCCGGAGCAGGTGCGCGGCGAACCGGTCACCACGGCGACCGACATCTACGGGCTGGGCCTGATTCTTTACGAGCTGCTGGCCGGCAGCCCGGCCTATCGCTTCGAGGCGCAGTCGGCGGCCGCCATCGTGGCCGCGGTTTGCGTGCAAGAGCCCGAGCCTCCCAGTGCACGCAACCCCAGGCTGGACGGCGACCTGGACGCCATCGTGCTGAAGGCCCTGCGCAAGGAGCCGCACGAGCGCTACGCTTCGGCGGCGCACCTGGCCGAGGACTTGCGCCGCTATCTGGAGGGGCGGCCGGTGACCGCACGCAAAGGCAGCTTCCGGTACCGGGCCCTGAAGTTCATCCGGCGCAACAAAGTCAGCGCAGCGGCGGCCGCGGCCGCCTTGCTGGCCGCCACGGCCGGCCTGGCCGGCATTCTCTGGCAGGCCGGCGTGGCGCAGGCGGCGCGCTTCCGCGCCGAGCGCCGCTTGCAGGAAGTGCGCAAGCTGACCCACTTCCTGCTGTTCGATTTTCACGACGCGGTGCAGAAGCTGCCCGGCTCCACGCCCATCCAGCAGATGCTGGTCGAGCGCGCCCTCGGTCATCTGGACAGTCTGGCGGCGGAGGCGGGCGGCGACGCCGACTTCCAGTGGGAGCTGACCGAGGCCTACACGCGCTTCGGCGACCTGCAAGGCAATCCGTACCAGCCCAATCTGGGCGATGCGGCCGGGGCCCTGGCCAGCTACCAGAAGGCGCTGCGAATCGCCCAGAGGCTGGAGCGCGCCAGTCCCGGCGATCTGCGCTTCGCCCGCGCACTGGCCCGCGTGCACGCGCACACCGGAGACGTGCTGTTTTTGCTGCGGCGCATGGATCAGGCCACCGCCGAGAGCCGGCGCAGCGTCGCCATTTTGGAGGGGGCCCTGGCCCGGGCGCCGCGCGACGCGGAAACCCGCATGGAGCTGGCGGCCGCCTACGAGGGTCTGGGCGATCAGCTCGGCCAGGGCCTCAGTGATCGCGCCGCCGCCCTCCAGTGTTACCGCAAGTCTCTGGCCCACTGGACGGAAGCGTCCCGGCTGGATCCGGCCAACCTCCGGGCCCGGCGTGCGCCGGCCGGCTTGAACATGAAGATCGGCGACGCCCTGGCGGACCAAGACGCTCGAGCCGCGTTGGAACATTACCGCGCCGGGCTGGCGATTCTGGAGGCGCTGCCGGAGGCGGAGCGCGGATCGGTGCCCGTGCGCCGTCTTGGGGCCAGCATACAGCGCCGCATGGCGGACAGCCTCTGGCAGCTAGAGGACGCCAGGGCCGCACTGGAAGCTTACCGCAAAGCGGCTGAAACGCTGGCCGCGCTGGCCGAGCTGGATCCGGCCAACAGCCGGGCCCAGTTCGATCTGGCCGTGACGCTGAGCGACGCCGGGCAGCTTCTGGAGGCCGACAACGACGACGCCGGCGCGCTGCGCAGCTACGGCCAGGTGGCCGACATCCTCGAGCGGCTGCTCAAGGGCGATCCCGAGAACGCCTCCTGGCAGGCCTACCACGCCGAAATCCTGGTCCGCATCGGCGGCCTGCTGGTCAAGACGGGCCAGCCCGAGGAGGCACGCCGCCAGACCGCCCGCGCCCTGGCCAAGGCCAGGCAGTTGGCCGCTCGCCCGGAAGCGGCCGCGGCAGAGCTGACGCGCCTGGCCCGGCTGCTGGTGGTCTGCCGGCCGGAGGAGTTGCGCGATCCGCTCACCGCCCTGCGCTATGCCGAGCGGGCCGTCGAGCTCACCCGCGGCGCCGACCCGTACGCCCTGGACACGCTGGCCGAGGCCCAACTGCAAGCCGGCCGCGGCGAGGCGGCGCGCGCCACCATCGAACGCGGGCTGGCCCTGCTGGCGCCGGGACCCGGCCGCTCCTCCACCTGGTTGAGGCGGGCGCTGGAAGCCAAGCTGGCCCGGCTGCCCCGCCGCTGAGGGCGCTGCTAGCGGGCGACGAGGACCACGATGCTGCGCCCTTCGACCGGGCAGATCGTCCCCGAAAAGGGCGGCTCGGCGCCCTCCTCGAAGATGTCCCCGGGCGGAGGCGCCGCGGTGTCCACCGCCTTGCTCCAGCTCCGGCCGGGGATCTCGGGCACCTGGAAATCCAGCCGCTCCCAGTGCATGTTCATCATCACGTGCAGGTCGGGTTGACCCTCGAAGCCGCCCAGGGTGAAGGCCAGCACGCGCCCCTGCGGATCCCCCCAGCCCGGCTCGTTCAGCCGGCAGCCGTGCCAGGCGACATCCGGGACGCCCCGGGCGTCGCGCTCGCCCGTGAAGAAACGGCCGCAGTGCAGGGTGGAGTGCCGCTTGCGAAAGGCGATCATGAGGCGGAAGAAGCGCAGCAGATCGGCGTGGCGCTCAACCAGGCTCCAGTCGAACCAGCTCAGGGGATTGTCCTGGCAGTAGGCATTGTTGTTGCCCAGTTGGGTGCGACGGACTTCGTCGCCCATCAGCAGCATGGGCACGCCGCGCGAGAGCAGCAGAATGGTCGCAAAGTTGCGGATCTGGCGGCTGCGCAGCCGCTCGATTTCCGGATCGTCGCTCGGGCCCTCGACCCCGCAGTTCCAGCTCAGGTTCTCGTCCTGCCCGTCCCGATTGCCTTCTCCGTTGGCCTCGTTGTGTTTCCGGTTGTAACTGACCAGGTCGTTGAGCGTGAAGCCGTCGTGGCAAGTGACGAAATTGATGCTGTTGATGGGCAGTTCGCCCTGCGCTTCGTAAAGGTCCGAGCTGCCGCCGATGCGCGAGGCCACCGCCCCCGCCAGCCCGGGTTCGCCCCGCAGGAAACGCCGGATGTCGTCGCGATACCGCCCGTTCCATTCCGCCCAGCGATCGCCCGGGAAACGGCCGATCTGATAGAGACCGGCCGCGTCCCAGGCCTCGGCGATCACCTTGGTCTCGGCCAGAGCTTCGTCCAGCTCGATCTGCCAGACCACCGGGGGATGGGGGAGCGGCTGGCCGTCCTCGCCCCGCGCCAGCACCGAGCCCAGGTCGAAGCGGAAGCCGTCCACGTGCATTTCGCGCACCCAGTAACGCAGGCACTCGATGATGAACTTCTGCACGATCGGATGGTTGCAGTTCAGCGTGTTGCCGCAGCCGGTAAAGTCGAAGTAATACTGTTTGTCCCAAGGGACCAGATAGTAGTAAGTGCTGTTGTCAATCCCCCGGAAGCAGAAAGTCGGTCCCAGGTGGTTGCCCTCGTCGGTGTGGTTGAAGACCACGTCCAGGATGACCTCGATGCCCGCCCGGTGCAGGGCCTTCACCATGTCCCGGAACTCGACGGCGTGGCGTCCTTCCTCGGGAATCACGCAGTAGGCCGACTGGGGGGCGAAGAAGCACACCGTGCCGTACCCCCAGTAGTTGCGGAGGGGCGTGCCGTCCACGGTGCGCAGGGGGTGCTTGAGGTCGAAATCGAAGATCGGCATCAGCTCGACCGCCGTCACGCCCAGTTCTTTCAGGTAGGGAATCTTCTCGACGATCCCGGCGAAGGTCCCCGGGTGGGCGACGCCCGAGCCGGGCGACTGGGTGAAGCCGCGCACGTGCATTTCGTAAATGATGGTCTCGTTCATAGGGCGGTTCAGGGGACGATCCCCTTCCCAGTCGTAACCCGAGACGTCAATCACCACCGAGCGCATGGCCCCGGCCAGGTTATCCTGGTGGCCGCAGGCGGCCGCGCGGTCCCAAAGAGAGTCCGTATTGCCCCGGGCGTAAGGGTCAATCAGCACCTTATTGCGGTTGAAGCGGTGGCCGGCGGCCGGATTCCAGGGCCCGTCCACCCGATAGGCGTAATGAACGCCCGGGGGCAAGCCGCGCACGAACACGTGCCAGAAGTGAAAGCTCTTGTTCACGCGCGGATCCAGGCGGATGGTCTGGAACGGCTCGGGCGAGTCGTGCGCTTCAAACAGCAGCAGCTCGACGCCGGTGGCGTTGCCCGAAAACAGAGAGAAGTTGACTCCCCCCGAGCTGATGGAAGCGCCCAGCGGGTGGGGCCGGCCCTTTTCGACCGGGTACGGCGGCGCAGGCATGGGATACCCTCCTGGGATGGATTTCTCCTAGCATAGCCGGAATTCCGTCCGAGGGAAGCCGGCCTCAGTAGCGCCAGCTTTGGATGTCCGCGCCGGGCGGGGCGGTCTTGAGCATCCGCTCCATCATCTGGGGCATGAAACGCTGGTTGATGGTGAGCCGCGAGATCCGCACCGAGACCGAAGGGTCGCCCGAGTAGCAGTGAGGCTGGTTGTGCCCGTATTCGATCGAGCCGGCGTAGTAAGGTCCCCGGCCCGGCTCCTTGGTGCTCTCCAGGAACTCCTCCAGCAGACGCACGGCGCCCTCCAGATAGTAGGTATCGGCGTCTCCCACCTTGATATGTATCTTACCCACTAACTTGGGCCCCAGCGTTTTCCAATCCCTTTGGAGAATATAGCTCAGATCATAATGATCCCGCCAGTACATGGCCACCCGCCGGTCAATCGCGCCCGTCCGCTTGTCGTAGATGGGTTGGGGGTAGCCGTCCGGCCCGACCGGGCTGTAGACCGCCTGCCAGATGTCGAACTGCTCGGTGGAGCGCCCCTTGCTGCCCAGCACCAGCTCCAGCCGGTTGGCGTCCTCCATGGTGGCCAGGATGCGGCCGTCGGGCTCGCGCTTGGCCGGGCGGGGCACGCGCTTGAAGGGTCCCTCGAAGAAGTAGGCGTTGCGATCCTCGTAGAGATTGACCAGCATGAAAGCCCGGAAATCTATCGGGTCCGGGCAGTTGCACCAGGCGCCGTTATAGAAATCCGGGTAGAAGACCTGCTGCGCCAGGGCCTCCCAGCCCCCGGTCGAGCCGCCGTAAAGCACCCGGGCCCAGGGCTCGCCGATCGCCCGGAACCGCTTCTCGATGTAAGGGTAAAGTTCCTTGACCAGAGCATCACCATAAGGGCCCAGATTGGCCGAGTTCACCGCGTAGGAGTCGTCATAGTAAGGGTTGGCGTGCTGGGTAATGACGATCAGCATTCGGGGCAGCCGCCCCGAAGTCCAGTCCTGATAGAACTTGTGGCTGTACTCGGCGAAGGTTCGCTCGTATCCCGCCAGCTCAGGCCCGGGCGGCTCGCTGCGAAAACCCACCGGAGTGGCGAAACTCGCCGTGAAGTGCCCCTGGTAATACATGACCGGATAACGCGCCTCGGGATGTTCGTCGAAGCCCTCGGGCAGAAGGACTACCGCCCCCAGATAAATCGGCCGGCCCCAGAATTCGCTGAGCAGGCGGCTTTCCAGGCGAACGTGCTTGATGTACTTGGTATCGGCGGGCGGCGTCACCGGGGGGATCACCCGGTCCAGTTCGATGCGGATCGTTTCACCGGCCGAAGGTTCGATCCTCATGCGCCGGGGAGCGCTGTACAAGTTACCCGGCGAGAGATTCCATTTCTGTCCCTCCCCGTCGTCGGCGGGCAGCTTGAGCACGCGCCCGTCGGCGCGCCGAAAGGTCTCGTAGACGTTGATCAACGCCTGCACGTAGTACTCGCCGGGGGGAATCTCGGCCAGCGACTCCCGGGGATAGCCCAGGAGGGAGCCGTCAATCGCCGCCGCTTCCCCCGGCTTGAGGTTCTCGACGTCGATGCCGAAGATCTGGGCCGACTCCAAGCCGTCGCTCACCTGGAAGCGGGGCTCGGGGACGGCGTTCGCCGCCAGCATCAACAGCAGGCGGCCGTCCACAGGGCGGACATGCAGGGAAGCCGGAAAGCGGATCTCGAAACGCAGGCCGGCCGCAGCCGGCGCCGCCGGCCCGGGCCGGCGCAGCAGGACCTCCGCCAGAGGACTCTGCTGGGCCCGGACGGGCGCCACCGCCAGCGCCGGCAGCAACCCGATCAGCCATCGTCGCCTCATAGGCGCTTAGGCTAACACGTTCGCCGCCCCGTTTCACTTGGGCCGGCCGGGCGGGCGGGTCTTGCTTGCCGGCTTCCGCCCGGCGGAGGACGAGCGGGCGGAGGCCGGGGCGGGCGCGTACAGGCGGCGGTAGATTTCCGCGTTGCGCAGCACGGCCTGTACATAAGCCCTGGTCTCCGTGAAAGGAATGGTTTCGATAAATTCCGCCGGGTCTTCGAACGAACCCCAACTCAACCACTTCTCCAGGCGGTTGGGACCGGCGTTATAAGCAGCCAGCGCCGCTTCCAGGCGGCCGCCGTACTTATCGAGCAGCGTCCGCAGATAGTAAGTTCCCAGGCGCAGGTTGAAATCCGGCTGGAAGAGCAGGGCCGTGCGATAGCGGGGCAGTTTGAGCCGGCGCGCCAGCAGCCGGCCCTGGGAAGGCAGGATCTGCGCCAATCCGTAAGCCCGGGCGGGCGACACCGCCCCGGGGTTGAACTCGGATTCCTGCCGCAGCAGGCCGGCCACCAGGAAGGGATCCAGCTTGTGCCGTCGGGCGTGCTTTTCGATCAGGCTGCGATAAGGGAAAGGAAACAGCAACCGCCAAAAATGTTCGGGCGCCGCCTCCCAGGCATACCCCAGATATCCCGGCACGAGCTGTTTGAGCCGGCGCAGCGCCTGGTGCACGGGAACTTTCCCCGACAGCAGTCGCCCCAGCTCGAGGGCGGCGATCTGCGGCCGGCCGTCCGCCCCGGCGCCGAAGCGCAGCTCCTCCTCCGCCATCGCGCCCAGCCCGGCCGCGCTCAACAGCCGGGCTCGCTCCAGGCGCAGGCGGCAGGCGGCGTTGGGTTGAAACCCGTCGCCGGGCGGGCGTTCGGGCCAACTCATGCTTCGCAGGAAGGCGATCACCTGGGCCGAAACCGACGCCCCGGCCAGATGCGGTTGCGCCAGCCGCTCCCGCGCCGCCAGGGCGTAGTAGTAGTTGGGGAAACGCTCCGTGACCGCCTGGTACCAGGTTTTCGCTTCTTCGGGCCGGCTCGCAGCCTCCGCCAGCCGTCCCAGAAAGTACAGCGCGGCAGGGGCCTTCTCCGAGCTCGGATAGTTCTGCACATGCTCGCGCAACATTCCGGCGGCTTCCGGACTCCTTCTCAGATACCGGCTCCAGGCGACTTTCCAGTGGCAGTAGGCGGTCTCGGCACCGGGCGGGAAATCTTCATAACAAGCGCGATACAACGGCTCGTAACGGTCCGCCCGGTTTTCCAACAGGTATCGGTTGGCGGCCGAGATCAACGCTTTCAGGCGCCACTCGGAGGAGGGATGCCGCCGCGCCAGCTCGGCCAGCCAGGCGGTCATGTCAGCCTCGCGGTCCAATCGGCGCGCGCACTCGACCAGGTAGTAGAGCCGCTCCGCCTCCGCCGCCGGGTCCGCCGTATCCAGCGATGCCAGGTAGTCCAAGGCCGCCGCCGTGTCGTAATCCAGATACAGGGCGGCGCCCAGGCGCACCCGCGCCAGCTCCCGCTCGCGCCCGCCCAGTTGCGCAATCAGGCTCTCGTATTCGGCGCGCGCGCTGCGGTACTGACGCGCTCGCAGCCAGTATTCGGCCCGCTCGAGCATCTGCTGCGGCATGGGCGGCGGATAGGCGTCCCCCAGCCGGAAGCGCAGCCGGGCCAGCTCCTTTTGCGCCACGGCCGCCTCGGGCGCAGTCGGGTAACCGTAGTAGACCCGCTGATAGGCGGCAGCGGCCGCGGCCGGCTCGCCCTCGA
>JBBIMA010000069.1:0-21551 GCA_037444625.1 Solibacteraceae bacterium | reverse complement strand
CTGAGGGACCCGCGCCGGCCTCCGATCCGGATCGCGGGAGGCCGGCGGTCGCCCGGCCCGCCCGGCTCATCCCCTCAGGACCCACGGAAGGCTCTCCCGTCGAGTCACGGCCGGCCGCCGGACCCGCGGTCGGTCGCCCCCAGGATTTCCTCCTCGCCGCCGGCCGCTGCTTCCGCCTCCAGAGTCTCTTGCCCTCCGGCCGCCCATTGCTCGCGCGGGCTGCGTTTGGCGTCCCGCCACTTGGTCCGCAGCTTCTGAATCTGCTTTTCCAGCCTCTCTAGGGCTTCGTGCATGGCCAGGTAATCGTCGCCGCCCGAAGCCTCGCTCACCAGGTTGCGGTCATGAAAGCGCACCGTGATTTCGGCGTGGTGCAGGTGGCGCTCGGGCCGCAGCATCACGTGCGCTTCGCGCTCGCCCTGCTTCATGTCCAGCAGGCGAGCCAGCTTGGCGAACTTGGCCTCGATCTTGCGTTGCTGGGCCGGGGTCAGTGCGTTGCTTCGGCCGGTGTAATGGATCTTCATGCCTTCCTCCCCGTCAGGAAATCCGCCGGACGCCGGGCGGCGCCCGCCTCAGCCGCGCACGCGGCGCTGGTGCGTCGAGGGGATCTTCATGTCCTCCCGGTACTTGGCCACCGTGCGCCGCGTCACGTGAACCCCCACCGCCTTCAGGCGGGCGGCGATTTGCTCATCGGTCAGCGGATGAGCCGGATCCTCTTCCTCGATCATCTTCTTGACCATTCGCTTCAGGGTGAGCAGCGGGATGGTCGCTCCCGACGGCCCCTGCACCGCCTCCGAGAAGAAGTAGCGCAACTCGAAGACCCCCTGCGGCGTGTGGGCGTACTTGTTGGCCACCGCGCGGCTCACCGTCGAGGGATGGACTCCGATCTCCTCGGCGATCTCCTTGATCATCATGGGGCGCAATCGGTCCAGGCCGTAATCCAAGAACTCCCGCTGGCGGCGCACGATCGCCTGGCAGACCCGGGCGATGGTCTGCTTGCGCTGCTCGATGTTCTTCATCAACTGGAGCGCCGAAGCGAAGCGCTCCCTGACGTAGTTGCGGACTTGCTTGTCGGGCTCCTGGCTGCGGTCCAGCATCCGCCGATACTGCCCGCTGAGGCGCAACTGGGGCAGGTCGTCCTCGTTGAGCTGGATGATGTACTCGTCGCCCTCCTTGAAGATGTACACGTCGGGCTCGATCTGGCGCGCACCCGGCCCGGAGTAGCGCAAGCCGGGCCGGGGATTCAGGCTCCGGATCACCTGCACGGCGATCTCTATGTGCTTGAGCGGCCGGCCCAGCAGCCTGGCCAGCTCCTTGAGCTGGCGCTTCTCCACCAACTGGAGGTGCCGGGCGACGATCTGCCAGGCCACCCCGCCCCGCCCGTTGCGGCTCTCCAGTTGCAACAGCAGGCACTCCCGCACGTCGCGCGCCCCCACCCCGGCCGGCTCCAGCGACTGCACCACCCGAAGCGCCTGCTCCAGATCGGCCGAGGCGTGGTCCCCCGCGGCCGCGATCTCCTCCAGCGACGCCGTCAGGTAGCCGCTCTCGTCCAAGTTGCCGATGATCGAGTCCGCCGCGTCGTGCACCGCCTCGGCCAGGGGCAGCATGCTGAGCTGCGAGCGCAGGTGATCGCCCAGGGTCACCGGCTGCGAAAGATAGCTCTCCAGCGAGGGCCGCTCGATCTGCTCGGCGGCCGGCGTGCGGTAGCCCGGATCCAGGTACTCCTCGAAAAAGGAGCCGAAGTCAATCTCGTCGAACGGATCGGCGGCCGTCTTGCTCTCCGCCGCCGGCAACCCGTCGGCCGACTCCGCCGCGGGCTCCGCCGCCTCGCCGCCCTCCGTCTCCGCCAGGGCCTCGGCTGCCGCCTCGCCCGCCCCGTCGCTGGCGGTCAGAATTTCCTTGTCGGAGGGCTCGCTGCGCTCCGCCTCGGCGTCCAGCAGGGCCTGCACCTCTTCCGGGCTGAGCTCCTCGCCGCCTTCCTCGCCCGCCTCCTCCAGGACCGGGTTCTGGGCGATCTCCTGGGCGATCAGCTCCTTCAGCTCCAGCCGGTTCAACTGGAGCACCGCCACCATCTGCATCAAACCGGGGGTCAGAATCTGCTTCTGCGCGACCTTCAGTTGCAGCCGTGGCGACAGCAGGCTCATCTGGCTTCATGATAACAGAGGCCGCGCGGAACGGGCTCGCCGGGCGAATCCCTTAACCCCGCCCCTGGCGGCCCTCCGCCGCGCTGTGGCACAATCCCCTCATGACACGCCGAACTTTGCTTCGCACCCTGGCGGCGTCCCCCCTGCTCGGCCACGGCGCCGCCCAACCCGTCGCCCGCAAAGGTCGCCTCAAGCAGGCCGCCACCCGAGGCTGCTTCGGCAAGGGCATGAGCCTGGAAGACATCTGCCGGGAGGCCGCCCGTCTGGGACTCCGCGGATTGGACCTGATCGGCTTCCAGGATTGGCCCCTGCTGAAAAAGTACGGCTTGATCCCCACTATGGCGCCCGCCGCCGGCCACTCGCTCACCGACGGCATCAACCGGCGCGAGGCGCACGACAAGATCGAGCCGGCCTTCCGCGAGATGATTGACCGCGCGGCCGCCTTCGGCGCCCCCAACGTCATCGTGCTCTCGGGCAACCGCCGCGGCCTCTCCGATCAGGAGGGCATCGAGAACTGCGCCGCCTTCCTCAACCGCGTCAAGGCGCAAGCCGAAGACAAGGGCGTCACCCTCTGCCTGGAGTTGCTCAACAGCAAAGTGAATCACCGCGATTACCAGTGCGACCACACCGCCTGGGGCGTCGAGGTCGTCCGGCGCGTCAACTCGCCCCGCGTCAAACTGCTCTACGACATCTACCACATGCAGATCATGGAGGGCGACATCATCCGCACCATCCGCAACAACATCCAGTGGATCGGCCACTTCCACACCGCGGGCAACCCCGGACGCCACGAGCCGGACGAAACCCAAGAGCTGAACTACCGCGCCATCGCCCAGGCCATCGTGGATCTGAACTTCCAGGGCTACCTGGCGCACGAGTACACCCCCCTAAAGGATCCCCTGCGCTCGCTCGATCAGGCGATCGCGATCTGCGATGTCTGAGGGAGCCTGCGGCGTGCTTGACGGCCGGCGAGCAAACGTACTAATCTCTATTTAGATGCGGTAAATCAGCGGGGCCTGCCCATGACCATCTCCGTCAAAGGCGCCTACGCCTTGCAAGCCATCTTCGACCTGGCCAGCCGGGATTCCGCCGAGCCGGTGCGCATCGCCGACATCGCCCGCCGTCAGAAGATCCCCCAGAAGTTCCTGGAGTTGATTCTGGCCGGCCTCAAGCAGGCCGGGCTGGTGGAGTCGCGGCGCGGCGCCGAAGGCGGCTACCTGCTGGCCCGCCCGGCGGAGACCATCACGGTGGGTGAAGTCCTGCGGGCGATCGAGGGCCCCGGGGGACTGAAAGTGCGCGGCAAGCGCAAGGGGGAAAACCCCTTCAGCGACTTGTGGCGCCGCGTGGACGAGGCGGTCTCGGCGGTGGTGGACCGCACCACCTTCAGCGAGCTGGTTCGCGCCTGGCGCGACAGGCAAAGCCGCTTCGTGCCGTACTGGGAAATCTGACTTTACTTGAGGAGGGGCGAGCAAATTCCATGTATTATGAAGACAATTCCCTGAGCATCGGCCGCACCCCTTTGGTGCGGCTGAATCGGATCCCGGCCGGCTTGCCGGTCACCATGCTGGCCAAGATCGAAGGGCGCAACCCGGGCTATTCGGTGAAGTGCCGCATCGGTGCCGCCATGATCTGGGACCTGGAACGACGCGGCCTGCTGGGGCCGGGCAAAGAGATCATCGAACCCACCAGCGGCAACACCGGCATTGCCCTGGCGTTCGTGGCGGCGGCGCGCGGTTACCCGATCACGCTGACCATGCCCGAATCCATGTCCTTGGAGCGCCGCAAGGTGCTCAAGGCCTTCGGCGCAACCCTGGTGCTGACCGACGCCGCGGCGGGCATGCGGGGCGCCATCGAAAAGGCCGAGCAGATGCTGGCCGCCAACCCGGACCGCTACGTGATGCCCCAGCAGTTCAACAATCCGGCCAACCCCGAGATCCACTTCCGCACCACCGGGCCCGAGATTTGGGAGGACACCGAAGGGGCGGTAGACGTGCTGGTGGCGGGCATAGGCACCGGCGGCACCATCACCGGCGTGTCCCGTTACATCAAGCAGGTCAAGGGAAAGCCCATCGTTTCGGTGGGCGTCGAGCCGGCCGCCAGCCCGGTCATCAGCCAGACCCTGCGCCAGGAGCCGGTTCGGCCCGGCCCGCACAAGATCCAAGGCATCGGCGCCGGCTTCATTCCCCAAGTGCTGGACTTGTCGCTGGTGGATCGCATCGAACAGGTGACCAACGAGGAGTCCATCGAGATGGCCCGGCGCCTGGCCGCCGAGGAAGGCATTCTTTCCGGCATTTCCTCAGGGGCGGCCGTCGCCGTGGCGGCGCGCCTGGCGCGCGAGCCCGAGTTCCGCGGCAAGACCTTCGTGGTCATCCTGCCCGATTCCGGCGAGCGCTACCTGAGCACGGTGCTGTTTGACGGCCTGGCGGCCTAGAATTCCAGCAACACGCCGGCCGAAGGGATCAGGGGGAACATCTTGTCCAGCGTGACGAACGCCTGGCCGGTGCGGCTGTTGTAACCGTTGAAGCTATCGAAGCGGTAATTGGCGTGATTGGACAGGTTGACCGCCTCCCCGTACAGGGTCAGTTTCCAGCGATCGAAGACGAAGGCTTTGTTGATGCGCCAGTCGGCACGGTGATAGGCCGGCAGTCGCAAGGCGTTGCGTTCGGCCGCCAGGAAGTAGCGCTCGCCCTCGCGGCGCAGGAAGCCCGGGATCGGAAAGCCGCTGCCGTAGATCCAGCGCAGGCTGAGGTTCACGGTGGGCCGCACCCGGTAGCCCAAGTACACGTTGAGCGAATGGCGCTGGTCGAAATCCGACGCAAAGCAGGTCTGGGTCACCCCGTCGCAGAGGCGCGTGCGCCCGTAGGCGTAGCCCGCCCAACCCGTGAGCCGGTTGGCCGTGCGCTGCTGGAAAAACACCTCGAAACCTCGCGCCCAGCCGCGCACTGAGTTCACCACCGGCGCATCGGCGCGAGGGTTGAAGATCCGCCCTGCCGCCAGGCGCGCTTCGTAAAGCGGCCGGAACAGCAGGTCGCGATCCTGCCGGCTGTAAAACTCCAGGCGCAGGCGGGAGCGCTCGCCCAGGCGCTGCTCCAGCGCCGCGGCGTAGTGGGTCGCCCGCTCGGGCAGCAGATGCCGGCCGCCCAGGAAGGAGAACAGCCAAGGAAGGTCCGGGAACTGCGCGTATCGGCCCCAGCCCAGGTGGAGGCGCGTCCCGGGATGCGGCATCAGCGCCAGCGAAGCCGAGGGCGAGAAGACCGCTCGCGCCCCCGCACCGTCTCTGTCCCAGCGGCCGCCCGCCGCCGCTTGCACCCGCCCGGCCAGTGGACGGAAGGACTGCTGGAGGTAGCCGCCGCCTCGCAGGCCGCTGCCGCGGTATTCCTCCAGGCGGCGCACCAAGAACGGATTGAACTGGTAGCGGTAGATGAAGCCGTCCGCCCGCAAGCGGCGCGCCGACCAGCCCAACTCCAGCGGCGCGCTCTCCCTCCACAGCCAACTCGCGTTCCCATTCCAGACCCATTCGCCGTAATAGCCGCCCGCTAGGGCCAGCTCATCCCGGCTCAGGTTCTCGAATCGCTCCCGCATCCAGGCCAGCCGGCTGCCCGCGAGGAACCGAGCCTGCGGCGTGTAGCGCCAGCCCAGGTTGGCCAGCGTGACGTGGTTATCGGCCAGCATCACCGAATTGGCGCCCAGCCGCGCGCGGGAGCGCGTCCGGTCCAGATCGGAGCGGCCCTCGATGAGGCTGAGGCTGAGCTGGTGCGCCGGGGTCCAGTCCCAGGCCAGCTTGCCTTGCACGTCGGCGAAACCGAAGGCCAGCGTGGGCTCGGAGGTGGCGGTGCGCCGGATGATGTACTGAAAGTAACTCTTGCGCGCGCTCGCCATCCAGGAGCCCCGCCGAGAGCGGCCGAGCGGCCCTTCGGCCATCGCCCCGGCGTTGGAGGCGCTGGCGGTGAGCCGCAAGTTGCGCCCGGTCCGGCTGCCTTCGCGGGTGTTCACCTCCAGGGCCCCCGCCGTGCGATCGAAGAAGCGCGCCGGCGGCGCCGCCGGGTGGAGTTCCAGCGTCTCCACCATGTCGCCGTTGAACAGGGTCATCGAGCCGGTGGCCGCCTCCCCTTGCAGCGTGTGAAACGGCACGTGCAGCAGGACGCCGTCCAGGTACAGGCCCAGGCGATCCCACGCCGCGCCGCGCAGCGAGAAGCGGCTGTCGAAATCGTCGTTCGAGGCTACTCCCGGCAGCGCCTGCACCGCCCGCAAGGGATCATCGGCCAGTACGCTGCCCAGGTTCTTGACCTCGTTGCCCTCCAGGCTCAGGGCCGCCGGACTGTCGCCCCGCGCCGGCTCGAAGGGCCCGGCGCGCACCTGGATCGAGTCGGTCTGCCGGAAGGTGTCCGGGCTGAGGATGACCTCGAATTCCTGCTCCTGGCCGGCGGCCAGGGTGAAGCTCTTGCGCAGCAGGCGGTAGCCCACGGTGGCCGCCTGCAAGGTGTACTGGCCCGGGGCCAGGCCCTGGAAGCGGAAGCGCCCCTGCTCGTCAGTCAGGGTCTGGGCCGCGCCTGCCAGCGCCACCCGGACCCGGACCAGCGGCTCGCCCGTCTGGGCATCCAACACCACGCCGCTCACCTGGGACCAAGCCAGGCTCGGCAGCGCTAATGCCGCTAGCAGGACGCGCAAACGGCATTATAGCCGCCCGCTCGAGCAACCTTGCGGTCGGGCGGGGACCGGCCCCTTGCTCGGCGAGCCGTCCCCGCTCCCAACCGGCGGCCCGGCGGCTAGAAGTGAATCCGCCCGGTGTATTGCACTTCGCGCCCGTAGTTTCCGCCCGCCATCGTGGTGCTCTTGCCGAAGTTGGCGCTGGTCACGCTGGTGGTGGGCTGGCCGGGCATGAACACGTTCGGGAAGTTGAAGAACTCCATCCGCAGCTCGAAGCGCACCCGTTCGGTCACCTGGAAGTACTTCACCGCCGTGGCGTCCCAGTTCCAGAAGCCCGGCCCGCGGAGGCCGTCGAAGTACCAGGGGTTGGTCCGCGGCGTGTACGGCTCGGCCTGCCGGAACTTCGAGGTGTCGAACCAGCGCCCCAGCGTCGGCTTGTCCAGCTTGGGGTCGCCCTCGACGATCATCTGGCCGAAGGTCAGCAGCGGGCCGTTGTTCCACATGAGGATGTGGCTGGTGGCCCAGCCGCCGATCAGGGCGTCCACCAGGCGGTTCACGCCCGCGCCGAAGCGCCGCCCGCGCCCGAAGGGCAACTCATAAGTGCCCGCCAGGCGGATATAATGGCGGGGCTCGCGGGTGTCAATCATGGTGAACTTCTTGTTGTAAGTGTCCGGGTCGTTGAAGAACTCGCCCCGCGCCTCGCGGCTGTAATTGTAGCCGAAGGTGAAGGCCAGCCCTTCGGCCATGGGCCGCTCGGCCTTGAACTGAAGGGAGTGATAGTGGCTGTCCTTGCCGCGCAGGAAGCGCTCGGTCAGAGTGCCGTAATGCGGGTAAGGACGCAGCAGGCTGCCCACGCTCACCGTAGCCTGGTTGCGCAACACGCCGGGCATCTTGTCGGCCGGCAAGAGCCGGTAGAAGGGATTAGGCACCGCCTTGGTGGTGGCCCCCTTGTAAGTGTAGCTGTAATTGGGATCCACCATGTTGAGGTTGTAGGTGTAGTCGCCGCCCCACATGCTGGAATCCTGCACGTTGCGGCCCAGGTTCATGAAGTAGGTGGTCTCGGTCATCACCCGCCAGGGCAACTGCCGCGACAGCGTGACGTTGTAACGGTCGTTGATCGGGTGGATCATGTCCTGGGGGAAGAAGGTGGCGCTGTCGCCCAGGTTAGTGTAGCGCCCGAGCGACTTGCCCACCGGCAGCAGCAGCGGGTTCGTCCCCGAGGGGAACGGATCGCTGATGAGGGTGCGGGGCGTGCCTTCGATCGGCCCCAGGGCGGTGGTGGTGCGCGAGAAGCCGTCCTTGGGCCATCTGTTGGTCTCCGGATAAATCGTGACCCAGGGCGCCGCGTAACGGGCGAAGCCCACGCGCAGCGCGGTCAGATCGTTGATCCGGATGGCCGCGCCGACGCGAGGCAGAAAGAGGTTCTTCTGGGAGTTGAACACCCCCGGGTGCTGGTCGTCGGTGAACACCCAGGCCCCCGTCCACTTGTAAGGGATCCGGGCGATGGCGGTCACCTCGTCGGGCATCTTGGGCGGGTTGTTGGCCAGCTCGGGAATGGGGTTGGTCAAATCCAGATAGCGCGAGTACATGCGGTTGTATTCGGAGGGCGCCGTCTCCAGCTCGTAGCGCAGGCCCAGGTTGAGCGTCACCCGGCGGCTCAGCTTGATGTCGTCCTGGAAGAAGAACGCCCACATCTGCTGGTGGGAATCCACCATGGGCATGATCCGGGCGCTGCCGCTGTTGACCACGCCCAGCAGCCCGGAGGCGAACATGTTGCCGCTCTGGCGGGCGTCGAATTTCAGGAAGCTCTCGCCGGTGTCAACGGCGCTGAAGGTGAAGCTGCCCGGCCCGGGGCTGCCGTTCTGGTCATACTGGTAGCGCAACATCCAGCCCGCCTTGAAGTGGTGGATGCCGCGGTCGTGCGTCACGTTCAGGTTCCCGTTGTGGGATCGGCCCCGCACCAGCCACCAACTGGCGATGCCGGCGCTCACGCTGCCGTTGCCCGAAAAGTTGAAGGACGGATAGTAGACTCCCGGCAGGGCCCCGATCACCGGCTTGTACCACCCGTTCGGCCAGAGGTTGGCCCAGACCGACTCGGGCACCTTGGCCCAGCCCGAATCGTAGTCGTCCTCGACGTAGACCGCGCCGTAACGCATGTTGATCACGGTCCGCGGGCTGGCCATGTAGAGCGCGTCGGCCACCGCGTTCAAGGCGTCCATCAGGCCGCCGTTGTCCGAGCGGACCGCGATCGTCCCGCCGTGGTTGGGATTGTCCAGGCGCGTCTCGTACTTGGAGAAGCGCGTGTACATCCGCCACTTCTCGCTGATATTGAAGTCCACGCGGTTGGAAATGTTCCAGTACTTCAGCCACCAGGCGTAGGTGGCTTTGTAATTGTCAATGCCGGAGGGGTCGTTCCCCGGATTGTTGGGTTTCCAAAGATCATTGAGAATCTTCTGCCCCGTAGGGTCAATGCGATTCTTGGGCAGAATGTTGCCGGGGAACGGCGTCCGGGTCACCGTGGCGGTGGCCGGGTCGAACTTGGTCGTAAAGGGATCGTAGATCACCCGCAAAGCCCCGGCCGGGGTCAGCGAGCGGGAGAAGTCGCCCGTCCGCTCCAGATCCGTGGGCAGCGTGTAGGTTCTGGTCTGGGGCTGCGTGCTCTTCCACTGCTCGTAGGTCTGATAGAAGAACAGGCGGTTCTTGAGAATCGGTCCGCCCACCGTGCCGCCCCAGATATGGTTGCGCACCACGCTGAAGCCGCGCGTGATCCGGTTGGTCACCGCGTTGAGCCGCGGATTGCGCCCGAAATAGTACGCCGTCCCGTGATAGTCGTTGGTGCCCGCCTTCATCGAGACGTTCAACACGCCTCCGGCGCTGAAGCCGTACTCGGCGTCCACGGCGTTCTGGTGCACCACGACTTCCTGCACCCCGTCCATCGAGGGCATGTAGGAGCCGCGGGCCGAAACGCCCAGCGCCGCCCCGTCCAGCAGCATGTCGTTCTTGCCGCCCGTGCGTCCGCCCACGTCCAAGCCGTTGGAGGACCACATGTAGAACGGATTGCGGTGCGAGACATCCCAGTAACGATTGATCACCGCCGGATTGAGCAGGGCCAGCGTGAAGGGATTCCGCGCCAGCACGGGGATATCCTTCAGCATGTTGCCCTGCACGGTCGTCGTCATGGTCCCGGTGTTGAACTGCACGCCGGTCAGCACTTCCGTCACCGTCACCTGCTCGGAGACCGCCCCCACCGTCAGTTGGGCGTTCACCGTGACGTCGCCCCGGGTCAACACCGTGACGTTCTCCTGCACGAAGCGGTTGAAGCCGGCCGCCTCGATGCTCACCGTGTAAGCGCCCGGCTGCACGAAGTCGAACAGATAGTGCCCGGTGGCGTCGGTCTCCCGCACCGTCTCGATCCCGGTGTTGACGTTGCGCAGGGTGACCTTCGCCCCCACCACCGCCGCCTGACTGGGATCGGTGACGAAGCCGGAGACGCGGCCCCGATACTCCTGCGCCGCCGCCGGGACCAGCGCCGCCAAAACCCAAACGAGATACTTGCCTGTCATGCTCTTCTTACCCCTTTACCGGTTGTTGGAAACGATCACCCAGGCCACCCCTCCCCTCCGACGGACCTCCTCCCCAAGAGAGCTTCCGCACGTCGCGTTGAGCCTACCACAGCCTTCCGCCTTAGTCAACCCCATCCGCCGCGAGCCGGCGATTTCCCAACCCCTCTTTGCCAACCCGGCCCACAGCCCGGCCGCCCCGCAGGCTCCGCCGGCCCACCCGAAGGTCTCCTTCCTGCCGCCTTACGGCCTTGTCGGCCCGCCCGGGCTCTGGCCTCGCCCCGGCGCATCCAGGATCCAAAGCCGCCCGGGCGCATCCGTTTGAAGGAACGTTTGAACAGCCATCGGGAGAACTTACAGGGATTGGCCCGCTGCTGCGCCCACAGTGAGGCTCAGCGTCCGGACGGACGGATGGGCGTGCCCGGACGGATTTCATCGGTCGCCCGAAGCAGGACCTTGTCGCCCGGCTTGAGGTTGCCGAAGACCTCCACGAGCTTTCCTTCGCCGGCGCCGCGTCGCACGTCAACCCATTCGGCGACGCCCCCGGAGACGCGAATCACGAAGACTCTCTCGGTCGTGGCCTTGACCGCCGTAGCGGGAACCAGCAGGCCGGCCCGGCCGCGGCTGGCCGGCCAAGCCACCTCGGCGTACATTCCCGGCGCAAGCCTCCCTTCCCGGTTGGCAACCTCGAGCTCGACCGGCATGGTCCGCGTCTTCGGATCCAGCGACCGCGCGGGACGAGCCACCAAACCGGAAAACGCTTCGCCCGGATAGGCCGGGACGGTGAACTCGATCCGCGCTCCCCTGCGAACGGATGCGAAGAGCGCTTCCGGGACCGCCACCACCAGTCGCAGGCGGTCGGTCTGCTCGAGGCGGAACATCGGCGCCGGGCTCTTGCTTTCCGGCCCCACAAAGCTGCCTTCATGGACGAGGCGTTCGGTGATTACGCCGTCGAAATCGGCCGTGACGCGCAGGTAGCGGCGCATCTGCTCGGCGGCGGCCACGGCCGCGCGGGCGGCCTCGACGTTGCCGGCGATCGAGGCGACCCGGGAGCGCTCGGCCTCGACCGCCTTTTCCGCCTGCACCAGGTCATTGCCGGCGACCACACCCGGCGTCGCGGCGGCCTGTCGCAGGCGTGTCAACGTGCTCTCGGCGGCCGCCAGGCGGGCCTCGGCCTCGATGCGCTGGGCTTCCATCGCGGCCACGCGCGCCTGCGCCTCGGCGATCCTGGCGTCGAGCTCCGGGGCGGTGACGGTGGCCAGCACGCCGCCCCGCTGAACGCGCCCGCCGCGGTCCACCGCCACGGTTTCGACGAAACCCGAGACCCGGGCGTAGATATCCACCTCGCGGAACGGGCGCAGCTCGCCGGGCAGCGGAGTCGTTCCGGCCAGCGGTCTGGCCATCACCTCGACGACTTCGGCGGTGACGGCGCCGGGCCGCGGATCCGGCGCCGCCGAGAGAGCCGCTCCCGCGGCTAATGCCAGCATGACGAAGCTCATGGTTGGTTCCTCACCTCGGGGCCGCAGCGTCGTAGTGTGCCCCCGCCGGATCATCCGGATCGAGCGAAGGGGACAGGATGTCTGCGCGCCCTTGCACGATGGTAAAGATCGAGGGGATGGCAAGCAGCGTGGTCAGGGTCGCGGCGGCCAGTCCCCCGATCACGGCGATTCCCAAAGGTGCGGTCTGCGGAGCGCCCAGCGCCAGCGGCGCCATGCCCGCAATCATCACGATGCTGGTCATGGATACCGGCCGCAGGCGCGTGCGCGCCGCCTCGGCTGCCGCTTCGGCCGCCGGGGCGCCCCGCCGCCGGTACTGCTCGGCGAACGTACACAGCAGGATCGTGTTGGCCACCGAGATGCCCACGGCCATCATGGCGCCCATGAACGACTGGATGTTGAGCGTCGTGCGCGTCGCCGCCAGCGCCACCGCCACGCCCGCCAGCACGGAGGGAATCGCCAGCAAGACGACAAAGGCCACACGAACGGACTGGAAATAAGCCGCCAGCAACAGGAACACGGCGATGCCGGAAAGCAGCAGGCCGAGCCGGAGATTATCGGCCATCAGCTCCATCGGGGCCACTTGCCCCCGCACCGAGACCGTAACCCCGCGCGGCGCCGGCAGCTTCTCGAGCACCGACGAGATGCGCGAGGCGACCGAGCCGAGATCCGTCCCGGCGATATTCGCCGTCACGGTGACCATGCGCTGCATGTTGACGCGATGGTACTCACCCAGCATCTTGCCTTCTCTCACCTCGGCCACGTCCCCAACCAGCGTCGTCCCGCTCCCCTGGCTCTTCACCGGGATGCTCGCGAGATCCTCCAGCGATGCGATCCGCGCCTGAGGCACCTCGACTTGAACCTGATAGGCGATGCCGGTCTTCGGATCGGCCCAGTAGACCGGCGTGGTGAAGCGGCTCGACCAAGTGGCCGGACCGAGCGCCCGGCCCACTTCGGCGACCGAGACGCCGAGCTGCGCCGCGCGCTCCCGGTCAATCCGGACGTCCACGGTCGGATAGTCCAGCAGTTCGCCGAGCTGCACATCGCGCAGCTCGCTCAACCGGACCAGCTCCGCCATCAGCCGCTCGGCGTACCTTCGGCTGGCCGCCAAGTCCGGGCCGGCCACCGCCACTTCGACCGGGGTCGGAGCACCGAAGCTCATGACCTGGCTCACCAGATCGGCCGCTTCAAACGACACCGTCGCTCCCGGAGCGATTGGCGGAATCCGCTCTCGCAAGCGTTGCTGAAGCTCGGCCGTCGTCAGGCCCGCCCGCGGCTTCACCGCCACGCGCATGACCGCTTCGTGCGGCCCGCTGGTCCACAGAAAGATCAGATTGACGGGAAAACTCGACGGCTGCACCCCGACGAAGGCGAGCGAGCTTTCGATGTTCTGCTCGCCCGCCTGGCGCCGGAACTCGTCCAGCGCGGCCTGGGCGATGCGTTCGGTGCGCTCCACCCGGGTCCCGGTCGGAGCGCGCAACCGCATCTGGATCAGGCCGGTGTCTACCTGCGGAAAGATGTCCGTGCCCAGGCTGCCGCCCGCCAGCCAGATCACCGCCGCCGTGCCCGCCAGGTACAGCGCGGCGATCGGCCGGCGCCGGCGGATCAGGCGCCGGGACAGCAGGCCGAAGATCTCGCGGAACCGTTCGAAGCCCGATACGCCCCGCACCGCCGCCCGGCCGCCATGACCGCTCTGGAGCCAGGTCTCCAAGATCGGCACCAGGCTGCTCGCCAGAAAATAAGAGGCGATCATCGAGAAACCCACCGCCAGAGCCAGGGGCACGAAGAGGGCGCGCGCCACGCCGGCCATAAAGAACGACGGCGCAAAGACGGAAACCACCGAGAGCATCGCCAGCAGGCGCGGCACCACCACCTCGCGGCTGGCTTCCAGAACCGCCCGCGCCACGCTCTTGCCCTGCCCCAGGTGCGTGTGAATGTTCTCCACCGCCACGACCGATTCGTCCACCAGGATTCCGATCGCCAGCGTCAGACCTCCCAGCGTCATCAGGTTCAGCGTCTGGCCGGTCGCCCACAAGGCGACAATGGCGGCCAGCAGGGCGGCCGGAATCGTGGCCACCACCACCAGGGAGGTCCGAAGGCTGCGCAGCATGAGTAGAATCATCAGCCCGGTCAGAAAAGCTCCCAGCAGCCCTTCCTGAAGCAGCGCGCGCAGGGCCCTGGTGACGTAGAAGGACTGGTCCAGTTCGAACGACACGCGGATGTCCTCCGGCACAGCCGCCTGAAACGACGGCAGGGCCCTGCGGATGTTGCGCACCACCTCGAGCGTGGAGGCGTCGGCCCGCTTGGTCGCCGCGATGTAGACGGCGCGGCGGCCGTTCACCAGCGCGTAGCTGGTGAGAATGTCGGCGCCGTCCTCGGCATAGCCGATATCGCGAACATAGACCGTGGGGCCCGGACCCCGGCGGACCGGCACGTCGTTCCATTCGGCAGCTTCGCCGACCGTGCCGTTCAGCGGCGCGATGCGGTTCAGATCCCCGATGCGAACGTTGCCCGACGGCGCCAGCGTGTTGGCTTGGGCAATCGCCTGGACCACCTCGTCGGGCGACATCCGGTAGGCCCGCAGCTTGTCCGGGGCGACCCGTATCACCAGCGTCCGCACCGTGCCGCCGAAGGGCGGAGGCGCCGAGACGCCCGGCAGGCGCGAGAACATCGGCCGGACGCGGAACAAGGCGAGGTCCGAGATCTCATCCACGCTCCGCGTCCGGCTGGAAAACACCAGGTAGCCCACCGGCACGCTGCCCGCGTCAAATCGCATCACGAACGGCGGCACCGTGCCCGGCGGCATGAAGGACCGGGCGCGGTTCACGTAGGCGACCGTTTCCGCCATCGCCTGAGCCATGTCCGTGCCTTCCTGGAAGTGCAGCGCCATGATCGCCGCGCCCTGGATCGAGCGCGACTCGACGTAATCAATCCCGCGAATGTACAGGAAGTGGTACTCGTAGTAGTTGACCAGGTAGCCTTCCATCTGGGCCGGGTCCATCCCGCCGTAAGGCTGGGCGACGTAAATCACGGGCGTTCCCAGGTCCGGAAAGATGTCGGCCTTCATCCGGCGCAGCGCCAGGATCGAGCAGAGCGCCACGCCCAAAATCGCTATCAAGACGGCGACCGGACGGCGCATCGCGGTATGAATCAGCCACATACTCGCTCCCCGTCAGCGGCCGTGCCGCCGCACCAGCTCCTCCAGGTTCCCTTCGGCGGCGGCCACGGCGAACAGCGCCCGCCAGACTCCCAACCGGGCCAGCGCGTCGTCGGTCTCTGCCTGGCGCAGGAGGCGCTGAGCGTCGGCCACCTCGACGACGGTGCCCAGCCCCGCGCCGTAACGTACTTCCGCCTGCCGGACCAGCCGGCGCGCCGCTTCGACCTCCACCGGGGTCTGCGCCGCGATCCGGCGTGCCGCCTCGAGCTGCGCGCGCGCCTTCTCGGCTTGCGTTCTTAGCTTCCGCAGCAGCGCCTCCAGCCGCGCCGATTCCGAGCGCTCCTGCTGCGCCTCGATCGCCCGCCGCACCTGCGTCTCCTTGTATTGAGCCAGCGGAAACCGGATGCTCACGCCCGCCGCCCAGTTGCCTGCGGAAGGCGCCAATCCGGCCGCGCCCCCCTGGAAAGTCCCGTCCAGGTTGGCGCCGGTCCCGCGTCCGTACACGGCGGAGAGGATCTCAACGCGCGGCCGCCAGGACTTCTCGAGCGACCGTTGCCTGGCCTGCGCAACCTCGACAGCCGCACTCTGCCTCCGCACCAGCGGGTGCTGCGCCACATCGCCCGCGGCAGGCTGAGCCGGGGTCTCGCCCAGCAGCGGCCCGGGATCGAGCTGCTGCGGTATCGTACCCACCCACTCACCCAGGGCCGCCCGCGCTTCCTGCTCCTGCCCTTCGGCCGCGGCCAGTTCGGTGCGCGCCCGCACCAGCTCGGCCAGCGCGCGGGACTCGTCGGCGCCCGGCCGGAGCTCGCTAGCCACCAGCGCCCGGACCGTCCGGTGGAATACCTCGAGCCGGTCCACGTTGGCCTGCGCCGCCGCCACCGCCTGCCCCGCGGCGAGCGCGCTCGTGAACGCATCCACCACCGCCAGGGCGACCTCGTATTGGGTGGCGGCGACATCCGCCTGTGCCTGGCGCTCGAGCGTGCGCGACAAGGCCACGTTGGCCTTCCGCAGGCCGAAATCCAACGGCTCCCAGGAAAACAGCAGGCCGGCGGCGCTGCCCCAGGCGCTCGTCAGGCTGGCCGCCTCGCGCACGGGTCCGGAGATCGCCGGAATCACGCCGTTGGGAAGGATCAGCCCGAAGACGTTGTTGCGGGTGGCGCGGTTGAGCTGCCAGTACAAGTCGGTGCGCGGCAGGTAGGCGGTGCGGGCCAGATCCACGCCCGCGGCCGAGGCCTCAGCCCCGGCGACGGCCGCCTGCACCGAGGGATGTCGGCGGGCCGACTCCCAGGCCTGCTCGAGAGTCAGCCCGGCGGGGGCCTGCGCCCGAGCCGAGGCGACGCAGAGCATGATCGCCAGCCCAATTCCGTCTCTTCGAAGACGCAGCCGGTTCCTCTGCATCTCAGTGCTCCCCCTGCTCGCCGCCGGTGCGACGCTTCAGCAAAGCACGGAGGTCCTCAGGGCCGAGCGCCTCCGCCGCCAGTTCGATCAGGCGGCGCTTTTGCAGGCGAAAGTAGCTCCGCCCGGCCGGGGTGATTCGGTAGTACTTGCGCAGCTTGCCGGCGATCACCGCTTCGCGGCGTTTTAGATAGCCCTGGCGTTCCAGACGATGAAACCTCGGGTAGAGGTGGCTCGGGCCGAGCCGATAGCCGTGCCGCGACAGTTCCTCGATCATCCACAGGCCGTAGACCGAGTGCTGCGCGGCGTGGTGGAGGATGTGCAACTCGACGAAGTCCAGCCGGGATGATTTCGGGAGTCTCATATCCAAAACTGATATTAATTTATGATATCATGAATCTTCACGAGCGTCGAGCCGCAAGGACCCCTCGTCCTCCCCCGGTCGTGGAGCGCCGTCTCAGGCGTGTCGGTCCATTGTTCAGATGAAACGGATCCAGGCGATCCGGGGCCGGAAAGAGCCCGCCGCACAACCGCCTGATCCCGCCCTCACGCTGCGGGCTTCCCTTCCGCAGCCGACGGTGCGCCCCAAGCACCGTGCCCGCCGCTTGACCCTTCCCGGCGCCGCCCGCTAGCATGGCCCTGAATGAGCCCTCGCAAGGCTTCGCCGCCGGCGGTCAGCCACGGTCCGGAGGAAGCGTCCCGGCGCCCCGCCCGCCGCAAACTCATCGCCTTCGGCTGGTACGGCGGCAAGTTCAGCCACCTGGGCTGGCTGTTGCCCCTGCTGCCCCCCTGCCGTCACTACTGCGAGCCCTTCGGCGGCTCGGCCGCCGTCCTGCTGAACCGCGACCCTTCGCCGGTGGAAACTTACAACGACTTGGACGGCGAGGTGGTGAATTTCTTCCGCGTGCTGCGCGACCAGAAGGACCGGCTGATCGAGCTGATCGGGCTGACCCCCTTCGCCCGCGAGGAGTTCTACCGCGCCCTCCGCCCGCCGGCCGCCGAGTTGAGCCCGCTCGAGCGCGCCCGGCGCTTTTACGTGCGCGCCCGGCAGGCCCGCACCGGGCTGGCCCAGACCGCTTCCCTGGGCCGCTGGGCCAATTGCAAGAACACCAGCCGCAGCGGCATGGCCGGGGCGGTCTCCCGCTGGCTGGGCGCCGTGGAAGACCTGCCCGCCATCGCCCTGCGCCTGCTGCGCGTGCAGATCGAGAACCGCCCCGCCCTGGAGGTCATCCGCCTCTACGACGACCCCGACACCCTGTTCTATTGCGATCCCCCCTACGTCCACGCCGCCCGCGGCGATCCGAAGGCCTACGGCTTCGAGATGAGCGACGAGCAACACCGCGCCCTGGCCGCCGCGCTGAACGGCATCCGGGGCAAGGCGGCCGTCTCGGGTTACCGCTGCGATCTGATGGACGCCCTGTACAAGCACTGGCGGCGCCACGAGGCCCCGCCCAAGAACTGCCACTCGGTCAAGAAGCCGCGGCGCGAAGCGCTCTGGACGAACTACTGAGGGCGCCCGCCCGCCCGCGGCCCTCCTCTACAATCGAAGATTGCGCCCCTCGGGCATCCCATACCTCAGGAGATTCTCGCGGTGAAGGTTCTGGTGATCGGCGGCGGCGGGCGGGAACACGCCTTGTGCTGGCGGCTGGCCCGCAGTCCCTCGGTTCGCGCTTTGTATGCCGCGCCGGGCAACCCCGGCATGGCGGAGGTGGCCGCCTGCCTGCCGGTGGGCGGCGCGCCGGAAGATTTCCTGCGCGCGGCCGAGGCGGTGGACGCCGACCTGACGGTGGTCGGTCCCGAGGCCCCCCTGGCGGCGGGCGTGGTGGACTGCTTCCGCGCAGCCGGGCGGCGGATCGTCGGCCCGACCGCCTCGGCGGCGCGGCTGGAAGCCAGCAAGGTCTTCGCCAAGCAATTCATGCGGCGGGCCGGCATCCCCACCGCCGAGTTCCAGGTCGTCGAAAACGCCGCCGAGGCGCGCGCGGCCCTGGATCGCTTCGGCCTCCCGGTGGTTCTCAAGGCCGACGGCCTGGCGGCCGGGAAGGGCGTGGTGGTGGCGGCGACTCGCGAGGCGGCCGAGGAGGCCGCTGAGGAGCTGCTCTCCGGCCGGCTGGTGGGAGCGGCCGGCTCCCGCCTGGTGATCGAGGAATGCCTTCGCGGCGAAGAAGCCAGCTTTATCGTCCTGACCGACGGGCGCCGCGTGCTGCCCTTCGAGTGCACGCAGGATCACAAGCCGGTAGGCGACGGCGACACCGGGCCCAACACCGGCGGCATGGGCGCCTACTGCGACGGGCGCATTCTGAACCCCTCCCAGCGGCGGGAGGTCCTCGAGCGCATCATCCTTCCCGCCATTGACGCCATGCGCGCCGAGGGCGCCCCGTTCACCGGCTTTCTCTACGCCGGCCTCATGCTGACGGCCGAAGGCCCCCGGGTCCTGGAGTTCAACGTGCGGATGGGCGACCCGGAAGCTCAACCCCTGATGCACTCTCTGGAAGGCGACCTGGGCGAGGCCCTGGCGGCTTGCGCCCGCGGCGAACTGGATCCGGGCGCTCTCGGCTGGAGCGGCTCGCCCTCGGTCTGCGTCGTGCTGGCCTCGGAAGGCTACCCGGGAGCGCCCCGCACCGGCCGGCAGATCTACGGCCTCCGGGAGGCCGAAGCCCTGGGCGCCACGGTCTTCCACGCCGGCACGCGCCTCAGCCCCGAGGGTTTGCTCACCGCGGGCGGAAGGGTGCTCGGCGTCACCGCCTCCGCCCCCGACCTGCCGGGCGCGATCGAACGCGCCTACCGGGCGGCCGGCAAGATCCACTTCCAGGGCATGCACTACCGGCGCGACATCGGAGCCAAGGGACTCAAACGCTGGTGAGGCCGGCGGGCCTCAGGGCCGCTTGGGCGGCATTTGGTAGACGTAGATCGTGTGGACGCGGCCGCTGGCCTGAACCTTCTCGACGCGCGAGGCCATCCAGCCGGGAATGATAAAGTCGTGCGAAACCACCCGCGCTCCGCGCCGCAGGGAGGACTCCAGCTTGGGCTTCAGCCGTTCGTTCGAGCTGGTCAGCAAGTACAGGGTCACCACGTCGGCCGCGTGCAGATCGGCCTCCAGCAGATCGCCCTCGATCACCCGGATCTGATCCTGCAAGCCCAGCTCGCGCACCTGCCGCGCGGTCTGCCGGGCCAGCTCGGGAGAAAGCTCCACGCAAACCCCCCGGGCCCGATACTTGCGTGCCGCCGCGATCAGAATCCGGCCGTCGCCGCAGCCCAGATCGTACACCGTCTCCCCGGGCTTCACCCCTGCCGCTTCGAGCATCTTCTCCACCACCAGCGGCGGAGAAGGAACGAAGGGCGCCAGACTATCCTCCCGAAACTTGTGAGGCTTCTGGGCCGGCGCCCACCAGGCGGCCAGGCGCAGAAGCGCCGCCACAAGGCCGGCCGCCAGCGCGCCCTTCATTGCGAGGTTCCTCCCGAAGCTTGCCGCACGCTCTTCAGGCGCACCACGCGGGAGACGATCTCGTTGAGCGCCGCCCACAGATCCCGCGGCCGGCTGATGGTGAATTCCCGCCCGCGGAAAAACCGGACCGCCCGGCCGATCGCGTCCCGCCAGGGATTCACACTGGGGTTCAGGTTGTAGTTCATGTAAAAGACCGGATACTCGACTTCGCCCACTTCCTTGAGCGCTTCCGCCGGAACGTTCTCCTCCAGCAGCGCCTTGGGCCCGGCGAAAATCAGAGCGTCCGGCCGCTCCTCGCCGCCCAGCTCGCGCTGGATCAGCTCGGTCAAGAACGCGGTCTCCCCGTGCTTCTGGCTCAGGCGGGCCAGATCAATCGTGCCCAGCTTGAGGGACCGCAGCGCGGCGCCCAAGGTCGGGAAGTCAATCCGGTCGGCGTTGTCCTGCCGGTAAAGGATCCGCTGCTCTTGCAGGTTGAACGCCACCACGGAAAACTTGCTGATGCGCGGCTCGCGCGCGATGCCGCGCAGGATGGAAACCAGGGCTGCGATGTCCAGCGGCTGGAGCGTGGCCGAGTGCGCGTTCTGGGGCGCGAAGTTCACCAGCACCTTGACGTTCAAAGCCGGCTGATCCTGCGCCCGCTCGACGGGGGGCTCTTCCCGGAACGGTTCGGCTTCGGCCGGCGCCACCGCCCCCGGCGGCAGGGTCACCGCCAGGTCCTTGTCTTTGGGAGGCAGTTCCGCTTCCGCCTGCCAGTAAAACGAGCAGAAGCGCTCCGAGCGGTCGCGCATCAGCCAGTCCACCTGATAGCGGCCCTCGCCCAGATCGAAAGCCCCTTGCAGATAGGCGTCCCCTTTGGCGTCCGGTTCGATCGGCGGCACGCGGACCCGCTGGATGAAGTAAGCCGGCTGGTCCTGGCGGCTTTCGGGCGTGACCCGGAAAATCATGGTGAGCACATTCTCCGAGCCCGCCAGCTCCCGGAGGGGAATGCTCACTTCGTAGCCGCCGTGGAAGCGCAAGTCGAAGCCCAGCGCGGGCTTGACCGGCACCACCGTGCAGGGCAGGTCCTGCCGCGGCTCCCGCAGGGTGAGGACCGCCAGATCGGTGTTGAAAACACGGACGTTGCCTCCCGGACCCTCGCCCGTTATCAGGCTCTGCCCGGCCAGAGAGACCGCGCACGCCAGCACCGCCCCGAGCGCCTTGGCCGCCCTCGCTTTCTTCGCCCCACGCCGCGGCATCCGGCAAACCCTCACGCCACTGGCCGTCACCCTATTGTATCGCCCGTTTCCGCCCGCGCAACAGCCGGCCCCCGACCGGGGCGCGGCCCGCCCGCCAGCTCCCATTATAGACCCGGCGTGACCGGCGGCCACCCGCTCCCGGTGCTCCTCCGCCGGGTGTGCTAGAGTGCAAAGAAATATGGCTTCCCGAAGCGTCAACAAAGTGATCCTCATCGGGCACCTGGGCAAAGATGCCGAGACCCGCTTCACCACCAGCGGCGTCGCCCGCACCACCTTTCCCCTGGCCACCAACTATCGCTGGAAGGATCCCCAAACCGGCGACTGGAAAGAGGAGACCGAGTGGCACAACATTGTGCTCTGGCGGCAGGAGAATCTGGCCAACTACCTCACCAAGGGCCAGCGGGTCTACATCGAAGGCCGCATCCAGACCCGCACCTACGAGGACAAGGAAGGCCAGAAGCGCTACATGACCGAAATC
>JBBIMA010000068.1:0-22278 GCA_037444625.1 Solibacteraceae bacterium | reverse complement strand
TTCGCCGCCAGCTCCCGGCCGGCGGCGTCGGCGGCTACGAGCTCGATCTCGTCCGGGCCGCGCACTCCCAATCCCAGCTCTACGGCGCGGGCGATCTGCTCCTGCTCGAAGATCTTCCGCTCCATGATGGCCGCGTTCGATCCCAGCTCCTTCAGGATCGCCAGGCCCACCGCATCCACCGCCACCCGATCCGTGCCTCCCACGAACACATCCGCCCGCACCCGCTTGCCCTGCGAGGGCCCGCCGTCTACGAACGCCTCCACCCCGTCCAGCACGATGAGCTCGGGCCGGTAACCCAGGTTGATCTCCGCGATCATGCGCCGCATGTGTTCCCGGTTGCCGTGCAGCTCGCGCATCAAGCGCTTGGGCGTCAGCCCCACGGCCAGCTTCAGCGAGAGGGTGAACACACCGCCGAAGCCGTGCGTCTTCAAACAACAGGTCGAGACGACGTAGTCGGCCTCGGCCACCATCTTCGGGATCCAAAAGCCGTCCTGCCAGTGATTGCCCGGCGGGTTCAGGTGCACCCAATCGGCCTCCCCCAGCTCCTCGAAGTTCACCAGGCCCAGGTCCAGTTCCTTGACCAGCTCGAAGATCCCCTTCTCCTCCATCACCTTGCGCGTGGGCGGCGGCCCGCTCCGTTCCCCGATCGTGATCCGGCCTGCGCCCCGCCGGCGCAATTCCTCCACCAGCCGGCGCAGCGTGTCGTTGTGCGTCGAGCCGGGGGCCGGATCCGCCGTATTGAAGTTCGGCTTCAACACCACCGCCTTGCCCTTGGGCGAGGCGAACTCGAGCCGGCGCATCACTTCGCTGACGCCCCGGCCGCGATCCTCGGTGCGCACCACCACCACTTTGGTCTTGCGCGGTGCCGGCGATCCCTGGGAGGCTCCCAGAGTCGCGCCGGCCGCCGAAAGACCGCCCACGAAAGCTCGTCGGGTCACGGTTCACCCCCTTGTTCAGTCCTTGATCCAGGCGTGCCGCGGATCGTCCTTCCACGCCCCGTAGCGCCGCCCTTCACCCGCCAGGAACCAGGCGTAATTCAGCGTGTAACCCGGACAGCAGGCCACCGGATGATAGCCGCGCGGGATCAACACCGTGTCGCCGTGCTCCACCGCAAAGGCGTGATCGAACGGGTCCGGATCCTCCGGGTCCGTGTAGACGCGTATGAACCCGAAGCCCTGCCGGGGCTCGACCTGGAAGTAGTACACCTCCTCCATGGGGACCTCCGACTCGGCGAAGCGGTCGTGTTTGTGCGGCGGACAGCTCGACCAGCCCCCCGGCCGGCTCACGGTCTCCCCCGTGATCAGCCGCGCCGCGTCCACATTGTCGGCCAGATGGGTGTACACCGTCCGCGTCCAGTTGTCCCGCCCCACCTCTTTGGCCACGGCCTGTTCGGGTCCCACCATCACCGGGCGCGCGCCCGGCTTGCCCAGCGCCCCGGCCGCCACAATCCGGCTGGGGCCGTCCAGCGCCGTCAGCCTGAGCTTCGCCCCGGCCGGGACGTAGATCATCGGCCCCGGGTCCTTGAGCGACCGCCGCCGGCCTACCTCCGCCGACCAGGCGCCGCCCTCCCATTCCACTTCCACGCGCGCCGGTCCCGTGTAGAAATCCAGGGCCAGCTCTTCCTCCCCGCTCTCCAGCGTGACGCTCGCCAGGCCCCCGCCCAACTCGATGATGGTGAAAGAAAGAAAGCGCAGTTCCCGGCCGCGGCGCGCAATCGGATACACGCCCGGCGCTTCTCCCGGCGACTTGATGTGCAGTTTCATCTCTAACACGCTATCATAATTGGCTTGACGCTCCGCCTTCCGCGCTTGTACCCCATCCTGGACACCGCTTCGCTGGCCCGCCTGGGCCTGGAGCCGGAGGCAGCCGCGGAAGCTCTGCTCGAGGCCGGCGTCGGGCTGCTGCAACTCCGCCACAAGGGGCATTTCTCGCGCAGCCTGTTTGACCGTGCCGAGCGCCTGGCCGCCCTCTGCCGCCGGGCGGGCGCACTGCTCATCGTCAACGACCGCGCCGACATCGCCGCCTTGCTCGATGCCGGCCTGCATGTCGGCCAAGACGACCTGCCCGCCGCGGAGGCTCGCCGCCTCATTGGACCCCGGCGGCCGCTGGGTCTCTCCACCCACAACCCCGCGCAATTCGCCGCCGCTTTGGCCGAGCCGGCCGACTACCTGGCTTTCGGCCCCATCTTCCCCACCGCCAGCAAGGAAAATCCCGACCCGGTGGTGGGCTTGGACCTGCTTCCCCCGCTGGCCCGCCAGGCCCATGCCGCCGGACGCCCCCTGGTCGCCATCGGGGGCATCACGCGCCAGAGCGCCCTTCGAGTCCTGGCCGCCGGCGCCGACTCACTGGCCGTGATCGGCGACTTGCTGCCTGACCCCTGCACGCCCCAGGCCCTGCGCACCCGGGTGCAAGAATGGCTTCAACTGCTGCCTCCGATACCGGCTTGATCCGCGGCCTGGGCCTGCTGGACGCCACCGCCCTGGTCATGGGCTCGATGATCGGCTCCGGCATCTTCATCGTCTCGGCCGACATCGCCCGCCAGGTCAACTCCCCAGGCCTGCTCATGCTGACTTGGGCGGTCACCGCCCTGCTGACCCTCATCGCCGCCCTCAGCTACGGCGAGCTGGCCGCCGCCATGCCTCAAGCCGGAGGCCAGTACGTCTACCTGCGCGAAGCCTTCGGCCCGTTGAGCGGCTTCCTCTACGGCTGGACCTTGCTGCTGGTGATCCAGACCGGGACCATCGCCGCCGTGGCGGTGGCCTTCGCCAAGTTCGCCGGAGTGTTCTGGCCGGCCATCGCCGCCGATCGCTGGCTGCTGCGCGCCGGCCCGGTGGGTCTGAACACCCAGCAGCTCACGGCCATCGCCGTGCTGGCCGGGTTGACCTGGATCAACACCCGCGGCTTGCGCGCCGGAGCGGCGGTGCAGAATCTGTTCACCTTCACCAAGACCGCCGCCCTGCTGGGCCTGGTGGCGCTCGGCCTGCTCCTCGGACGGAACCCGCAGGCCCTCGAGCGCAACTTCACCCATTTCTGGCAGGGCGCCGCGCTGGATTTCACCGCTCTGCGCCTGGTGGGCGTGGCCATGGTGGGCGCGCTGTTCTCTTCCGACGCCTGGAACAACGTCACGTTTGCGGCCGGCGAGATCCGCCGGCCGCGCCGCAACGTGCCCCTGGCTCTGGCCCTGGGCGTCTCGATCGTTTCCCTGCTTTACCTGGCCTGCAATTTCGTCTACTTGAGCGTGCTGCCGCTGGAAGCGATCCAGCGGGCTCCGGAAGATCGGGTAGCCACCTCCGCCGCCCAGTGGATCCTGGGCGCTCCGGCCGTGAAGCTGATGGCGGCCGCCATCATGATCTCGACCTTCGGCTGCGCCAACGGCATGATCCTGGCGGGCGCCCGCGTCTACTACGCCATGGCGCTGGACGGCTTGCTGTTCCGCTCCCTGGCGCGCCTGGATCCGGCCCGCCGCACTCCCAACGTCGCCCTGCGCGTGCAGTGCCTTTGGGCCTGCCTGCTCACGCTCTCGGGCACTTACAGCGACCTGCTCGACTATGTTATATTCGCCGTTCTGCTCTTCTATATCCTGACGATCGCGGGTATTTTCGTGCTTCGCCGGTCCCGACCGGAGATGCCCCGTCCTTACCGGGCTCTCGGTTACCCCGTACTGCCTGCCGTCTACATCGCCCTGGCCGGGCTGATCGAAGCCCTGCTGCTGATTTACAAGCCCAGGTACACCTGGCCGGGGTTGCTTCTGGTCCTGCTGGGCGTGCCTTTCTATCTCGGCTGGCGCGCCCGGCGGAACCCCGGGGCCGCACCGGCATGAGCCGTCCCGCCAAGGAGCTCGGATGAGTCTGTTCGCCACCAAATCGCTGGCTGACCTGCAACGCGAGGCCGAAGCCCACACCCTCAAGCGCGCCCTGGGGCCCTGGAGCCTGATCTCCCTGGGCATCGGCGCTATCATCGGCGCGGGCCTGTTCTCGCTGACCGGCATCGCAGCGGCCGAATACGCCGGCCCGGCCGTGGTGCTCTCCTTCGTCTTCGCAGCCATCGGCTGCGCCTTCGCCGGGCTGTGCTACAGCGAGTTCGCCACCATGATTCCGGTGGCCGGCTCGGCCTACACTTACGCCTACGCCACGCTGGGCGAATTCCTGGCCTGGACCATCGGCTGGAGCCTGGTGCTCGAGTACGCCATCGGCGCCGCCACGGTCTCCATTTCCTGGTCCAGCTACATGGTCTCCCTGTTGCACGACTGGGGCCTGGAGCTGCCCTACGAGCTGATCGCCTCGCCCTGGCAGCCCGTCATGCTGCCCGACGGCCGCCTGGTGCACGGCTTGATCAATCTGCCCGCCGTCTTCATCGTGGTGGTCATCTCCGTCCTGCTGATGACCGGTATTCGGGAATCGGCCCGCGCCACCGCCGTCATGGTGTTGATCAAGGTCAGTGTGGTGGTGGTCTTCATCCTGGCCGGCTGGGCCTTCATCCGGCCCCAGAACTACGTCCCCTTCATCCCCCCCAACACCGGCCAGTTCGGCCAGTTCGGCTGGAGCGGCATCCTGCGCGCCGCCGGCATCATTTTCTTCGCTTACATCGGCTTCGACGCCGTGTCCACCGCCGCCCAGGAGGCTCGCCATCCGCAGCGCAACATGCCCATCGGCATTATCGGTTCACTGGCCATCTGCACCGTGCTCTACGTGCTGTTCGCCCACGTCATGACCGGGCTGGAGCATTACTCGCGCTTCCGGGGCAACGCCGCGCCGGTGGCCCTGGCCATCGCCAACACGCCTTATGAGTGGCTGAAGGGCTCGATCAAACTGGCCACCATCGCCGGGCTGACCTCGGTGATCCTGGTGATGCTGCTCGGCCAGTCGCGCGTTTTCTTCTCGATGTCGCGCGACGGCCTGCTGCCCCCGGTGTTCTCCGAGATCCACCCCAAGTGGCGGACACCCTGGAAGTCCAACCTGCTGCTGATGATCTTCGTCAGTCTGTTTTCGGCTCTGGCGCCCATCTCGTTGGTCGGACAGATGACCTCGATCGGCACCCTGCTGGCTTTCGTCATCGTTTGCGCCGGCGTGCTCATCATGCGGCGCACCAATCCGGACGCGCCCCGGCCCTTCCGCACTCCCCTGGTGCCTTGGGTGCCCGCGCTCGGCATCCTCACCTGCCTGGCCATGATGTTCGGCCTGGGCTGGCCCAACTGGGCCCGGCTGATCGGCTGGCTCATCGTCGGTTACGCCATCTACTTCCGTTACGGCCGCCGCCACAGCCTGCTGGCCGGCCGTTAGAAGGCCCGCGGCCCTCGCCGGACCGGACGAAGTTCCGGCGTGGCGATGTCCTCGCCCGCTTCCGGATCCCCGGCCGCCGGGCCGTGCCAGACGCTGCCCCCGAAGGTCGTGATGTAGATCATCTCCGGCCGGCGCGGATCGGGAACCACGCGGTGGCCCCACTTGAAATTGAATCCGCGGATGCGCTCCCAGCTTTCGCCGCGGTCCCGGGAACGCCAGGCGGAGGATTCGAACCCGGCCGCGTACAGTGCGCCGTTGCGCGGATCCACTGTGACGTCGTAGACGTGCTGGTCGCCGGCGAAGACGTTGCGCCAGCTTTGGCCCCCGTCGGCGGAAACGAAGATGCCGCCGTCGCGCGCGCCGGCCGGAGTGCGGCGGCCCCAGGCGGCCAGATAAAGCCGCCGCGGATCCTCCGGGTCAATCGCCAGCCCGTTGGGACCGTTGACGCCCTCGGGCAGCGCCAGCCGCGTCCAGGACTCGGCTCCGTCCTCGGAGCGATAGAGCGCGCCGTCGCCCGGATTGTTGTAACTGCCGTCCTCGCTGCGCCGCGCCACGATCAGATACAAAGTTCCCTGAGGGTCGCGCGCCAGCCGCCAGGCGAACGGCTCGGGGCCCTCGATCCCTTGATTCTTCAGGCTCCACGTGCGCCCGCCGTCGGTGGACTTGTACACGCCGCGTCCGAACGCCGCCGCATACAGCACGCGCTCCTCCACCGGACTCTCCGGATCGAGCAACAGGTGGGTCACCGCCGCCGGCGGCATGCCCTCGCTCGAGGAGCGCCAGGTGCGCCCCCCGTCCTCGCTCAGGCAAACGCCGCCCTCGTAAGTGGAGGGCGCCGTGCTCCGCCACATCTTGGGCCGGGGCAGATCGTGAACCCGGCTCATGGCGCCCCAGACTCGCCCCGGCCTGTCCGGATCGAATTCGATCCAGTAGGTCGTGTTCCACCAGCGCCGCGGCACGCCGTCAATCGAGCTGAACCAGCTTCGCCCGCCGTCCTCGCTGCGAAACAGCCCGATATCGGTGTAGCTGATGAAGATCCGCTCGGCGTCGAAGGGATCGAAATGCACGCCGTAACAGGTCGTCACATCCAGACCGGTGGTGTCCCAGCCGGCCTCGGGAACTCGCCGGGAGTAGACCGCCCGCCAGGTGCGGCCGCCGTCCAGCGTGCGCATGGTGCGCCCGGAGTCGGTGGCGTAGCAGACCTCCGGATCGCCCGGCGCCACGCCCAGGTTGAAGGGATTCCCGCCCCAGCCCGGCCCGAAGCGCTCGCTCAGCCACGCCTCCTCAATGTTGTCGGCCGTGCGGCTGGATTCCTTCCAGACCAACTCCCAATTGCGCCCGCGGTCCGCGCTTTTCGCCACGCCGAACCAACTCGCGCCGCCTTCGCGCAGCCCGCTGTAGGAGACGTAGACCACATCCGGATGCCGGAGAGAGGTCGCCACGGCGCGAAGCTGCGCGCCCCCGCCCGGCCCCGACCGGCGCCAGCTCGCGCCCCCGTCCTCGGAAACCCACAGCGCCTCGGCCGCCGCAGCGTAGACCACCGGCGGGCCGGCTTCCTCCGAGAATCCCGCTGAGACATCGGTGAAGGAGGCCACCTCCTCGGGAGCGGGACCGGTCCGCCACTGCCCGCCCTCGCGCACGGCGACCGTGCGCGAGCCGACGACGTACAAGGTGCGCTCTTCGGCCGGCGAGTGCGGATCCACATAGATCTGGCGGGCGCCGTCGGGCAGAGCCGCCACCCGGTTCCAACTCGCACCCCAATCCCGAGAAACGTGCAGGGCGGAGTCCAGCGCGGCGTACAGCGTGCGCGAGTCTTCCGGATCCACCGCCAGAGCGGTCATCCGGGAGGCGGGGCGACCCGCCACGTAAAGAGTCAGGCTGGCATGATCGTCCGGCATCAGAATCGCCGTGATGGCGGAGGGGTCGGGATAGACGAGCGACCAGGAGACGCCGCCGTCGGTCGAACGCCACAGGCCCACCCCTTGCACGTAGATCGTCTCCGGCTCGACCGGATCGAAGACGAAGAAACGAGTCGTGCCGCGCAGGTTGAACATGCGCCAGCTCTCGCCCCCGTCCTCTGAGAGGTAGGAACCCGTCATGTCGCAGGCCACCAGCACGCGCCGGGGATCGTGCGGGCTCACGGTGGGCAGAAACTGCGCGCCGCCGCCGCCCGGCCCGATCACCCGCCAGGCATCCTGGCGCGGCGCTCCGCCGCCCAGCCACACCCACGCCGCGACCGGCGCCGCCAGACAAACCAGCCACTTTCGCATGTCGGCGATCCTATCGCATCCCGACCGCCCGGCGAAGGCCCTCCTGCCCGGCCGGATGGCTGTGCTATCTTCCGGGCATGGAACTCTCGCGGCGGCAACTGCTTCGGGCCGCGCCCCTCGGCGCGACCGCGGGCCTGGCGGCGGCCGAGCCGGCGCGCCGCATCCGCCTGGCCGTCTCGACCTACTCCTACTGGCACTTCAAACCCGAACGGTACCCGATCGAGCGGGTGATAGAGGAGGCCGCGCGCATCGGCTTCGACGGCGTCGAGATCCTGCACCGGCAAATGCGGGACGAATCGGCCGCCTACCTCAACCAGCTCAAACGGCTGGCCTTCCGCCACACGCTCGATCTGGTGATGCTTTCCATCCACCAGAATTTCGTCTCCCCCAGCGCGGAGGCGCGCCGCAAGGCGGTCGAGCACACCCAGCATTCCATCGAGCTGGCGGCGCGGCTCGGCATCCCTTGCATCCGCATCAATTCCGGGCGCTGGGGAACCATCCGCTCCTTCGACGAACTGATGAAGGTGCGCGGCATCGAGCCGCCCCTGCCGGGCTACAGCGACGAAGACGCCTTCGCCTGGTGCATCCAGTGCATCGAGGCCTGCCTGCCGGCGGCCGAGAAGGCCGGCGTCATCCTGGCGCTCGAGAACCATTGGGGACTCACCACCCAGACCGAAAACCTGCTGCGCATCTATCGCGCCATCCGTTCGCCCTGGTTCGGCATCAACCTGGACACCGGCAACTTCCCGGGCGATCCCTATCCCGAGATCGAGAAACTGGCGCCGCACGCCGTCATCGTGCAGGCCAAGACCTATCACGGCGGGGGCGAGTGGTACACGCTGGATCTGGACTACAAGCGCATCGCCGCGATCCTGCGCGCCGCCGGCTACGCGGGCTGGGTCTCCCTGGAGATGGAGGGCAAAGAGCCGGCCGAGACCGCGGTGCCCAAGAGCTTCGCCCTCCTGAAAGAGGCCTTCGGCTGAGAGCGGCCGGGCCCGCTTCAGCCGCTCTCGCCCGGACCAGCCGGACCGGGGGAGGCCGCCTCAGCCGCCTCCCGCAACAACGCAGCGGTGCGCACCGCTCGGTAGTCGTCCTCCAACTCGGCCGCCAGCGCGTGCAACTGCTCGCGGCTGCTTCGCCCGGGCCGCAGCGCCTGATAGATCGCCAGAATGCGCTCCTCGGGCACGCGCGTCAGTTCGGCCGCCCGCGCCAGATTCTCGGCCAGCCGGCGGCGGCCCGCCCGGCGCGCGATCTCGGCCTGAAGCTCCAGCGCCTCGGCGGTCACCCGCAGATCCTCCATGCCCACACGCCCTGCCAGCACGGCTTCCAGCGTAATCTCCTCGAAGGACAATCCGGAAGGGGTCTTCAAGCGTCCCGGCTGCTTCTCGGCCAACGGGTACTCCGGCGCCTCACTCATCCCAGTCCATCTCCTCGGGCGGACGGCCCTCGACCACCTGCTCGATCTCGCGCCGGTGCAGGATGGTCGTCTTGACGATGTACTTCAGGCGCGCCATGTTGTCAATCTCCACCGGCAGAGGCGCCACCGGCTCGCCCTTGGCGTATCGGGCCGCGTTGCGGCCGATTTGGCGGTAGGTCTCCAGCGTCAGGTTGGGCGCCTGGGGAAACAGTTCGAGGTTGTCCAAGGGCGCCAGCCCGCGCCGGTGAATCACCGTGGTGCCTTTGGACTGGATGCCTACGGCCACGCCCGAACCGCTCAACTGCGCCCCGGCATGGCCGATGAAGCCGCAGTCCGCCGTGTGATGAATCTTGACGACGCGCGGCCTGAGGCCCTCCTCCCGCACGCCCGCCATCAGGGCCTCCAGCACGCTCCGATGGGGCAGGCCGAGCAGGGTCGTCTCCAGCGCGCCGCCGAAGGCCGGGCCGACCGCGATGACCACATCGAGCGGATCGTCGCTGCGAGCCGCTTCCCCCGCCGAACGCAAGCAAGGGGCGGCCCCCGACCCCCGCCCCACCGTGCGCGGATCGGCCGCTTGCGGCAGCCCGGCGATCTCAGCCCAGCGCTCCGCGCTCAGCCGGTATCCGGTCCCCGGGCCACGATAGTCGTTAGGATCGTTGATCGCGCTCAGCACGCGCCCGCCGGGCAGCAGCAAGGCCGAGGTTTGCAGATAGTCCCCCGAAACCCGCAGCTTTTCGAGAGCCAGGATTTTCTCCGCGATGTCCCGGAAGCCGCGCCGCGCCAGGGCCCTGATCACTTCCACCGCGTTGCCGCCCCGCCGCAGGAAGGCTTCGGCCGCGGCCAGGTCGGCCACCGCGTCCCGCTCCGGCATGTCCTCGCTGGAACGGGCCAGCACCGCCGCCTCCACCTCCTCGTCCCGAATGGGCGGCAAGCCCAGCTCCGCAAACACCGCCTGGATCGCCTGCGCCGCCCGGCGCCGCACGGCGAGCAACTCCTGTTCGCGCACCGGACGCAGGCCGCCGTCCACCTGCATGTCACGCTGGAGCACGTTGTAGTCGTCCAGATCCTCCGCGTCGAAGTTGCCCCCGCCGAAAAGATTGTCCTCCCGGGGCATCAGGCTGTAGCCGGAGAAAATGAAGTCCGCCCCGGGCAGGAACTGGAGCATCAGCTTGGCGGTCTTGCGGATCTCGGAGTGCGAGGCCATGGCGTCGTTGCCCGAGGCCACTTCCAGATCGAGCATGGCCGCCATCAAGTTCTCCGCCAGCACCGCCCGCACGCCCCCGGGCAGCGACTCCGGCAAGGCGACGCAACTGATCGAGCCGTTCTGCACGCCCTGCGCGCCCGCCCCTTTGACCACCATCAGACAGCGGGCCTCCAGGTACATCATCGAGCGGCCGCCGGCGTGCCCCATCAAAGCCTCCGAACCGGAGCCCGAGGTGAAGCGCACCTTGATTCCCCGCGAGGCGTAGGCCGAGGCCAGGAAGGCCTTCGACCAGGGAGTGTCGTCGCCGTCGCGGAAGGCCTCTTCGCTCCCGTAGACCGAAAGGGTCTCGGCATAGCTGGTCAGCCCCAGCAGGGCCAGCCGGAGACCCAGAGCCTCCTCCACCGCGCACTGAGTGAGGGCCGCGCCGCGCCCGGTCTGCGAACCCACCAGCACGGCCAGCGCATTCAAGGGCGCGTAGCGCGAGACGCCCACCGTGGTCTCCAGTTCGGCGAAGCCGCGCTCGACCGCTTCGGCCGCGTCCGCCGCCAGCAGCGCAGGGTTCTCCCTGCGGTTCGTGATGTGGGCCTGATTGGCCGGAGTGCGCCGGGCACGCATTTTTTGAAGGGCCATCATCATCTCGACGACGTTCAGCCGCCCGACCACCTGCGTCAGGCGCGCCGGCGTCAGGCCCCCGCAAAGCCGCACCAGCTCGGCGCGCGGCACGCGGATGTCGGTCAGCCGGCGCGCCAGATCCTCCGCCTCCAGCGCCATCGCCTCCGGCGCCGACTCCAAGTCAATGGCGTGGCGTGCGATGAAGCGATCCAGCAGGTCGAAGTCGGACTCCTCTCTGCCGTCCAGCTCGACGATCCGCCCTCCGGCGATGCGCAGCGTGGCGGGCGGATCGTACGGACTGTCGAACAGACTCAGCCCGGCCTCGGGCCATTCCTCGATGAAACTGTCCCGCTGAATCGGACGCCGCGCCCGGGCTTGAGAGCGTTTCGAGAGCATGCTCAGCGGACCGCCAGAATCGCCGGGTTGCTCGAGACGCCCTCCTGGGTGACGAGCAGCGTCAGATCGCCCGGCGCCGTCTCCGGCGGAATCCGGAAGTTGATCTGGTAAAGGCCGACCGCGTCGGGCGTCAGGCCGGCAAAGACAATCTCCGCCGGCCGGCCGTTCAGCGTCACCTGAGGCTTGAAGACGCACTCGGCCAGGCGCGGTCCGCGAGGCGCAGGCACGCCTGAGGCCACCAGGGGATCGGTCAATCCCAGGCCGGTGAGGTAAATGACGACGTAATCGCCGGGGCGAGCAGGATTGCTCGGATCTATCAGGCGCCACCGGGCGTCCTGGGCGATGGCCCGGCCGTCGTCCAAGACCGCCACGGCCGGAGCGACCAGCCCCAAATCCACCGGCTCGGGAAGCGTAAAAGCACCGCCGCTCGACAGCAGAGCCTGATAGCGCCGGCCGCCCAGCAGCTCGACCGGAACCTGCGCGTTGATTTGCCCGGCGCTCAGGTAATACAGTGGCGCGGCCAGCTCCCCGATGATGAGCGAGACGCCGTCTTGCTCGACCGGCAGCCGGCCGGCAACCAGCGAGGGCTGGAGGGTCCTGGGAGCTAAGTCGGCGCCGTAGACTTGGACGATGGTTCCCGGCGCCAGCGGGGCGCCGACCCGCGGGTCAAGATTGTTCAAGATGCCGAACGGCGCCAGCCCGGGAGCGCGGCCATCCACAACCACGCCGGTCAGCTCGGCGGAGCCCGAGACGGCGCTCCTCGCCGGCCCGGCCCAGGCATGGAAACGCACCGCCATCGAGGCGGCCGGCGAGCGCGGCGTCCACAGGCCGGCATACACGCCGCCGCCCACGGGGCGCAAGGCAATCGCCGGATCGCCGTTCGAAAAAGTCGCCACGGCCAAAGCGTCCTCCGCCGGCCGCCCGCAGTCGTCCAGCACGCTCAAACGCAGGGGAAGCGGAAGTCCGGCGCGCACTTCGAAGCCCTCGGGCAAACTGGTCGCCAGCGGCGCCAGCGAGGACGGCGTGCAGCGCTCCGGCTCCGTGTTTCGCACAATGAAGACCACGTTGACCGCCGCCGGGCGCGGCTGATTGAAACAGAACACGGCCGCGCCGCGATAGACGCCGCCCGCCAACCCGGCCGCCGCCCCTAGCGTGATGCGCGCGGGCGAGCCGGTGGAAACTTCGCCCCGCGTAGGAGTCGCCGAGAGCCAGCTTGCGCCTTGGTACATTTGCACGCCGCCCCGGAACGGCAAGGCGTCGGCGTTGCTGGCGTACAGCAGCACGGATTGCGAATCGGGCGCGGGCTCGCCGGCCGTGATCACAAAGAACAGCCCGGTCTGGGAAAACGACGGCGCGGGCGGGGCATCCGCCGCCAGGAGATCCAAAGCCGCCACCAGGTAGTTCGGCGAGTTGGGCGCTTCGGGGCAAGAGATCTTCACCAGCGCGTAGTGCCGTCCCGGGGCGAGCGTGGCCGGCTCGGCCGAAAGATTCAACAGCCCGGGCTCGGCTGCCGTGGCCGTGCCGGAGGAGCTGTCCAGCCTCAGCCAAGGCCGCCCGGCCAGAATCTCCGCCCTCCAGTTCAGCTTCCCCTCTCCGGCGTTGAGGATACGCACCCGCCGTTGTTCGCCTGTGCCATGACCCGCCCGAGCCTGAAAGACGGCCGCGGGCGGGTCCACCTCCATCCAGGCGCCCCGCTCCGCCAGGTACAGAACCGACGGCGCCTCCCGCGCTCCCAGCGGCGTCGCGATCCGGAGCACGCCGCGGTGCGGGCCCGGACGCAGACCCTGGGTCTTCACCGTGACGCGGATCAGGCAGACCTCGGCGCAGCCCTCGACGGCAGCCCGCAACCAGGGTGCGGTGCTGGAAACCGAGATGTCGCCCGCCTCCAGCCTGCCCGAGCCGCGGTTGCGCACCAGCAAGCCCCGCTCCAGCGTATCCGGGCCGCCCAGCCGAGCCTCGAAGCCGAGGGCCGCAGGCTCCACGACCAGCTCCGCCGCGCGGCGCACCACCCTGAGGGTGACCGGGATCGGCCCGCCCGCCGGCAGGCCGCGGCTGGTGTTCACGTGCAGCCGCGCCGGACCGTAATCGCCGGGCTCCAGCCCCTGGGCATTCACCCCGACCAGCAACCGGGCCGGCGCCGAGCCGCGCTTCAGGTTGAGCGTCAACCAGGCGGGCGGCGGCGAGCCGGGTGTTCCGCTGTCGGCTTCTATTTGGAACTCGAACGGGGAGCCGTCGGCGGTGATGATCGCCACCGCCTGCGGCGGCGGGGATTCCCCCTCCGCCACGGCCGTAAAGGCCAGCCGGTCGGGAGCGATGCGCAACGGCGGCGTAAGCTGGGCCGCCGCCGAGCCCGCCGCCAGCGCGACACAGAGCAGCACGTCGGCAAGCCGCATGGCGAGGTTCCCAACGACTCCACAATCATACTCGATCCGGCGGAGGGAGACAGCCGCCCCGGGGCACGGCACGGTAGGGTGGGGCCGCGATCAGGCGGTTTGCCGGGCCACCAGCGCTTCCTGTTCCAGCTTGCCGGCCAACTCCTCGAGCGCTGCGGCCACCGCGCTTTCCGGCTGAAGATACACCAGAGGCGCTCCCATCTTGCGGGCCTGCAAGCACAGGTCGGGATTGGGCGGAATCACGCCGCTCACCCCCAACTCGAGCTCCCGCTCGATCTCGGCCAACGGCATCGGACAAGCGAAAGAGACGCGGTTGACCACCGCCAGCCGCACCAGTCCCTGCATCCGGCAGGCGCTCCGCAGAAAAGCCAGCAGGCGGCGGCCCGCCGCCACCGCCGAAGGCTCCCGTTCGACCACCAGCAGCACTGAATCGGCCCGGCGGATCGCGGCGCAATTGGCGGCCGAAGCTCGCGGGGGCAGATCCAGCACGACCCGCTCCGCCAGCCAGATCAGCTTTTCCAGCACCGCGTCGGTCTGCTCGGGGGTCGCCTCGGCCGGGGCACGCCCCGATTGCGGCCCCAGCAACACGCGCAGGCCCGAGGGCAGCTTCCACAGCCGCCGTTCCAGTTCGACCTCGTCCGGCCGCTCGCACTCCCACAGCGAATCACCACCCGCGGGGATGCGGAAGCACTCGGCCAGTCCCGCGCCCATCCCCTCCAGCTCGGCGGCGATCACCGAGGTCCGGCGAGCCAGCGCCGCGGCCAGATTAGCCGCCACCGTCGTGGTCCCGACCCCACCTTTGGCCCCCAGCACGGCGATCAGTTTGCCCGGGCTGCGCAGCGGCCCGCCCGGCGCCGGCCGCAGGCGCTCCGCGTTGCGCTGCCGCTCCAGGGCGTAGCGCAGCGAGCGCACCAGGATCTCCGGCGGCGTCCGCCCTTTGACCAGATAGTCCTGCGCTCCGGCTTGCACGGCGCGCAAGGCCAGCGCTTCGTCTTGCAAGCCGCTGAGCACCACTACGGCCGACGCCGGCGCGCGCCGCCGGACTTCCAGGAACGTGTCCAAGCCCGCGCTGTCGGGCAGCATCAGGTCCAGCAGCACCAAGTCCGCCCTGGAGCCGGCCAGCCGCGCCACCGCCTCCGAGAGCCGACTTGCGTGCTCGATGCGGTAGCCGGCCCCGCATTCCTCCAGCCACTCGCAGACCCACTCGGCATCGGCCGGGTTATCCTCGACTAGCAGAATCCGCGGAGGGCGGTCCGTGGTTGACATCATCCTGCGCCTCGACTATCCCGCATTGGCCCCCTTGGCCCGGCGGACGGCCGCCTGGGCCGCCGGCGGCAACGTGAAGTAGAACGTCGCGCCCCGGCCGGGTTCGGACTCGACCCAGATCCGCCCGCCATGACGCTCGACAATCCGCCTGGCGATAGCCAGTCCCAACCCCTCGCCCGGATACTCCGAACGCGGGTGCAATCGCTGGAACAGCGCGAAGATCCGCTCGCGCTCGGCCGGCGGAATCCCGATGCCGTTGTCGCGTACGGCGAAGAGCCACTCGCCTTCGCGGGCGTGAGCCGAAACATGCACGCGCGGGGGCTCCGCTCCCCGGAATTTCAGAGCGTTCCCGATCAGGTTCTCCAGCAGTCGCAGCAGTTGCGTGGCGTCGGCCATTACGACGGGCAGCGGATCCCAGCTCACCCGAGCCCCGGCGGCTTGGATCCGGCCGCGCAAGTCGGCGCAGGCCTGCTGGAGGATGGCCCCGCTGTCGGTGGGCGTGAGCGGCCCGCCTCGCGTACCCACTCGGGAATACTCCAGCAGGCCCTCGATCATTCGCTGCATGCGCTCGGCGCCCTCCACCGCGTGGGCGATGAAGCGCTCCGCCTTGGCGTCCAGCTTGCCTTGATAGCGCCGCTCCAACAGGCGGCAATAGCCGGTCACCATGCGCAGGGGCTCCTGCAAGTCATGCGCCGCAACGTAGGCGAACTGCTCCAGTTCGGCGTTCGAGCGGGCCAGTTCCGCCGCCTGCTGCTCCAGTTGCTGCCGGGCCTGGCTGAGCAACTCGGCCTGGCGGCGCAGCTCCTCCTCGCGCCGTTTCGGTTCGCTCAGATCGCTCACGACCAGGCAGAGGGCGGGCAGGGCCTCCCCTTCCGCAGGGCTGCCTGAAATTGAGACCGGCGCCAGTACGCCGTCCTGGGTGCGAACCAACAGCTCGGCTCGGGCCGGACCGGCGGCCGCACGGCCCATCAGCTCCTCGAAGGCCTCCCGGGAGTTAGGCGCGATCCAAGTCCGGAAACTCGAGCCGATCACTTTCTCCAGGGGAGCCCGGAGCAACTCGGCCAGGCGCCGGTTGGCGTACAGGACGGCGCCCTGACGATCCAGGGCGGCGGCGCCCTCTTGCATCTGCTCCAGAAACACGCGGTAGGTATGGTCGGCGCCGCGCAAGGTGAACACCTGGCGGCCCTGGGGACCGGGAGCGAGCACGGCATCCACCTCGCCCTGGCGGATAGCGCGCAGAGCTTGCTCGGCGGCGCTCAAGCGCGCCCGCAGCCGGGCCACCTGAATCTTCAAGCTCTCGCTCATCGGGAAGCCAGACCCAAGGCCGCCAGCACACGCTTGCGGTCGGAGAGATTGCCCACCAGCCTGCGGACCGAGCGTTCGGTCCGTTGGATCAGGGTGGGCGTGGCCAGCACCCCGTCGCGGCCGGCGCGGCTGCCCTGCTGGTAGACGTCAATGACCTCCAGCTCGTAGCGCCCGGGCAGGCGCTCCTCGCAGATGGCCTTGATGCTCTGAATGGCGCGGGCGGATCGCGGGGTTGCTCCGCTCACGTACAGCCGGATCAGGCGGCGCTCAGCCACAGTCCATCTATCGGCCGCAGCCCGCCGGTTACATTAGAGAGCGCCTGCCCTAAGCCCCCAGCACCGGCACCCACACCCGCATGGCGGCCGGTCCCCGGTTGGCGAAGGTATAGTACGGGATCAACGTAAGCTCCGCCGGGCGCGTCGCAGGGGCCGGAGACCGCCAGGGCCGGTACAGCGGCTCCTCGGCCGGCGACGTGCGATAAAGGCGTCCCTTGTGCTTGAGCACCACCACACCCCCCAACAGCTCCGGGCGGAACTCCTCCCGAAAGTCCTCCCCGCCATCCAGCAGCATGTCGAACACCGAGGTCTGAGGATTATCCGGCTGCTCGAGGCAGTAGATCAGCGGCCCGCGCCGCACCGCCGCCTGGCCCGTGTTCTCCGCCACCCGCGGATTGGCCCGGACCAGCTCCGCCTTCACCGGCAGGAGCAGCTCCACCTGCTCGCCCGGCTGCCAGGTCCGCTCCAGACGGGCGTACTCGCCCGGCCGCGCGCTCTCGCGCCGCCCGTTCACCACCAGCTCGGCCGCCGAGCACCAGCCCGGCACCCGCAACCATAGGGCGAAGCGCCGCGGGGCGTCGCTCCGGATGCGCAGCGTGATGCGCCCGTCCCAGGGATAGCGGGTCTGCTGGATGATCCGCACCGTGCCGTCCTGCCGGAGCCATTCCAGCTCCCCCGCATGGTAAAGGTGAACCCACAAGTTCTCCCCGTCCGTGCTGTAGAAATAGCCCGGCAGCGAGGCCAGGATGCGCTCGAGGTTGGGCGGGCAGCAGGTCGTGTCGTACCAGGGATTGCGGATGCGCTCCGCCGGGTTCCCGCTGAGCTGGAGCGGGTTGCGGTAGCAGTACAGGTCGCCCGACAGCGAGAGGCCCGAGTTCACGCCGTTGTACAGAGCCTGCTCCAAGACGTCCGCGAAGCGCGCCTCCCCCCGGGCGGCCAGCATCCGCCAGTTCCACATCAGGCTCCCGATGGCGGCGCAGCTCTCCGCATAGGCCAGGCCGTTGGGAAGCTCGTAAGCCTCGCCGAAGGTCTCCCCCTGCGCCCGCGAGCCCACTCCGCCCGTGATGTACATCTTCCGGCGGGTCAGGTCCTGCCAGAGATTCTCCAGCGTCTGCGCGTAGTCGGCCTCGCCGGTCTCCATGTAATAATCCGCCGCCCCGCAGCAGGCGTACATGGCCCGCACCGCATGCCCCTCCAACTGCCTCCGGGCGGTGAACGGCTTGCCGCTGAACAGGTAGACCAACTGCTGCGGAGTGAGCTTCAGCCGCTCGCCGTCGCCCCGCAGCAGGTAACCGGCCAGGTCCAGACAGGAGCGCTCCCCCGTGGTGCGGTACAGCTCCACCAGGGCCATCTCCAGCTCGGGATGACCGGTCAGCAACGGTTGCTTGGAAGGGCCGAAGTTCTCGACCAGGTAATGGACGAAACGGATGCCGCCCTCCAGCAGACGGCGCTCGCCCGAGGCGCGATACCAGGCGATGGCCGCCTGGAGTAAGTGGCCCAGGCAGTACAATTCGTGGCCGCGGTGCATCTCGCGAAAGCGCAGATGGCGGCGCTCCTCGACATAGTACGTGTTCAGGTAACCGCTCGGCTCCTGGGCGGCCAGAATCTCCTCCGCCAGCCGCTCCAGGTTCGCGCGCAGCCCGGCATGATCCTCCGACTGGAGGACGAAGGCGGCCGCCTCCATCCACTTGTAGAGGTCGGAATCCGTGAACAGCGGCCCGCGCCGCGGGACCGACTTGCGGCCGGTGAGCCGCCGGAAATTATCCACCACGCCGTGCTCTTCGAGCAATTCGAGCAGCGAGGGAATGCTGCGCTCCAGGTTGACCTTACGGCGGGGGCTCCAGAAGCCTTCGCCCAGGCGGTGCCACCGCACGGGCAGGTTGCGCAGCCGGGCGTGCGGCGAGCTCTCCAGGTGCAGGACGCCCTGACGGCGCCAGTCGGTCGCGGCCGCACCGGCGCCCGTCGCGGCGGCCAGGCCGGCCAGAAAATGGCGGCGAGTAGTCTGCATGGCGGATTCCTCTCTGAGAATAACGCGAGCGGATTCAGGCGGGTGCTGCGCCGTAGTCCGGGATCTTCAGCGGCTCGCCCCCGCGCAGGGCGGACCGGTGGGCGATGATGCCCGGCAGGGTGTAAGCCACCGCCTCCCAGGCGTTGACTTCGGGATGCCGGTCCTCCAGGACGGCCCGCACGAATTCATGCGTGATGAAAGCATGCGAGCCGCCGTGGCCGGTCTTCACGCGCAGCGGCTCGGGCAGCCGCTCCTGGTGGTTAGGCTGGGCGAAGGCCTCGATCAGAACCGAACCCTGCGGGTAGCCCTCGGCGTCCAGGACCGTGCGGCCTCCCTGCGCGATGCGCACCACCGTGTTGGGCGATCCCTCCGGACGGGCCATGAGGTAGGAGAGCCGGTCGCCGTAAAAGGCCCCCCGCTCGACTCCCCCCGCCGCGATGTGCCAGCACACCGCGATCCGACTGGCGTGCCCCCGCGAGGTCTTGAAGAAAGCCGTCGTGTTCCAGAAGGGGTTCTTGTACTGATTGGTCTGGAGCACCTCATGACCGTCGCCCCAACCGATCGCCTGCACCTCGACCAGCCGCTCGCCCGTCACCGGAATGACCATGCCCGTCGAGTGCGTCGGGTACAGCATGGGCGGGAAGCCGTGCCGCCAGGTGGGCAGGCCGCGCTCGTCGAACATCAGGGCCAGCAGGCCTTCGTGATGGTATTCCGCCTCGCTGTAAAAGATCGTGCCGAAGCGGCCCTCGCTCGCCCACTGCCGGCAGGTGATGATTTCCGCGCGGTAGTAGCTGGTCTCGGCCATCATGTACCGCAGCCCCGTGCGCCGGACCGTCTCCAGCAGCCGCTCCAGCTCCTCGACGCTCATGCCGGCGGGCACCGCGCTCAGCACGTGCTTGCCCGCCTTCATCGCCTCGATCGCCATCCAGGCGTGCAAGGGCGCAGGCGTGAAGACGCCCACCGCGTCCAGCTCGGGGTGGCGCAGAAACTCCCGGAAATTGGCATACGTGGCGCCGCAGCGGTACACCTCGGCCAGCCGGCGCAGCCGATCGGGCCGCAAATCGCACACCGCGGTCACACGCGCCTCCGGATGCAAGTGCCATTGGAAGGCGGCGCCGAAGCCCCCGCCCACGATCCCGATGCGCACCGGCCGGGGCGCGGCCCGCTCGCCGACCAGAAACGGGGCCCCCGCCCCGCGCAACACATCCCGGCGACTCCAGGCGGACGTCATCCCCCGATTATGCCGCCGCCGGACGGGGCGGCGCAGCCCAGCCCTCAGGCCCCGGGCCGCCCCCTCAATCCAGGTGGAAAACCTCCTCCATCTCGGCCCACCACTCGCCCGGCCGGCGCGTCGGGAGGGGCTGCTGCATGGGCTTCATGATCGCCCACCACTCCTGCGTCTTGGGGTCGGCCGCCATCCGGGCCATGTCGGCTTCGAAATCCTCGCCCACATACTCGAAGTAACTGAAAAGCCGGCCGTCTTTGTAATAAATCGAGTAATTCCGGATGTTACACGCCCGGATCATATCGAGGACTTCGGGCCAGGCCCGCGCGTGATAGGCCTTGTACTCCTCGAGCCGGGCCGGATCCAGGCCGATGACCATGCCGTAGCGCCGCATGAGGCTCGCCTCCCGAAGGTCTCTTACAAACCCCGCCGTCCATTGTACGCTCTCTCCTTCAGCAGCCGCCCGGCCCGGCCGCTTCCGCCGGACTCACCAGGCGGCGCTCCTCGAGCGAGCGGTAACAGGCCTCGACCAGTGCCAGCGTGCCCAGGTTGTCCCGCCCGCTGACCGAGGGCGGGCGCCCGGCGGCCAGGCTGTCCAGCAGCTCGCCCATCGGGCCGGCGAAGGCGTCCGGAAACCAGGCCTCTCGCCAGCGCGGCGAGAACCACACGCCGGGCCGCAGGCGGGTGGTGAAGTCCAGCGTGCTCGGCACCACGTTGGGCCAGGCGTGCCAGCCGATGCTGCCGCGGGCCAGCCCCTCGGTTCCCTCTACCCGCCAACGGATGTAGTTGTCCGGCGCGGCCCCCTCCAACACCGGGCCGGCATAGACGTCGTCCCAGGCCGCGGCGCGCAATCCCCCGGCGTACTCCAGGATGTAGAGCACGATGCCGTCGCGGTGGGGGAAGTCCGCGCGCGGATCCGGACGGGCGCTGGCGTAGACGCCCTCCGGCTCGCCGAACAGGAAGCGAAACGCATCCAGATGGTGGATGCTCATGACCGGCACCGTCAGCCGGTCCGAGCGCCGCTTCCAGGAGACGTAGCGCCGGGGCGCGCGCATCTCGACGGTGGCCAGCACCGGCTCGCCCAGCCAGCCGCGCTCGAGCAGCGTCCGCAGAGCGCGGATCGAAGGGTCCCAGCGCATATTCTGGTTGACGGCCAGCGTGACTCCGGCTTGCTCGCAGAGGCGCACGATCTCGGCCGCCTCGGCGAAACTCAGGGCCAGCGGCTTCTGGGCCAGCACGCCCCGTACGTGGCCGGCTCGCTCGACGATCCGCCGGATCACGGCCGGCTGCCGGTCGGGCGGCACCGCAACGTCCACCACTTCCAGCGAGGAATCCGCCAGCAGCTCCTCCAGTCCGGGGTACACCGCGGGTACGCCGCACAGCCTGGCGGTTTCCCGCGCCCGCTCCGCATCCAGGTCGGTGATCGCCGCCACCTGGTAACCCGCCCGGCGGTAGGCGGGCAGTTGCAGCTCACGCACCACGAAGCCCGCGCCCACTACGCCGATCCGGTAGTCCCGGCGGGCGGGCGGCGGCGCCACGTGCTCCAGGTCCAGGTTGAGCTCCATGCTGCGGGCATGATACAACAGGCGCGAAACGGTGCGGCCATGGGAGAAGGATCGAGCCGGCGCGACTTCCTGAAAACGGCCGCCGCAGCCGCCTGGTCCGGCGCGCCGCCGGGCCCCAATTTTCTCATCGTGCTGTGCGACGATCTGGGCTACGGCGACTTGGCCTGCTACGGCCATCCCCTGATCCGCACGCCCAACCTGGACCGGCTGGCCCGGGAAGGCGTGCGCTTCACCGATTGTTACGCCGCCGCGCCCGTCTGCTCGCCCGCGCGCGCCGCCCTGCTCACCGGCCGGATCCCCGACCGGCTGGGCGTTTACAACTGGATTCCCGCCGGCAGCCCGATGCATCTGGCGCGCGAGGCAGTCACCTTCGCCCGCCTCCTCCAAGCCCGCGGATACGCCACCTGCCACTCCGGCAAATGGCACTGCAACGGTAAGTTCAACTCCCCCGAACAACCCCAGCCCTCCGACCACGGCTTCGACCACTGGTTCTCCACCCAGAACAACGCCGCGCCCAGCCATGCCGATCCGGTCAACTTCGTGCGCAACCACCGGCCCCTCGGCCCGCTCAAGGGCAACGCCGCCACGCTGGTAGTGGACGAGGCCATCGGCTGGCTGAAATCCCTGCCGCCCGGCAAACCCTTCTGCCTCTTCCTTTGCTTTCACGCGCCCCACGAGCCGATCGCGGCCGATGCGCAATTCCTGGCCCTCTACCCGGACGCCCGCCGGTCGGGCGAAGCGCTCTACTACGCCAACGTCACCCAGATGGACCATGAGTTCGGGCGCCTGATGCAGCACCTGGACCAAGCCGGGCTGCTCCCGAACACTCTGGTCTGGTTCACCAGCGATAACGGTCCCGAGACGCTGAACCGCTATCCCGCCGCCTGGCGCTCCTACGGCTCTCCCGGCCCGCTGCGGGGCATGAAGCTGCACCTGTACGAGGGCGGCATCCGCGTGCCGGGGCTGTTGCGCTGGCCGGGACGGGCGCCCGCCGGCCGCACCGTCGCCGAGCCGATCTCGGGCGTGGACCTGCTGCCCACGCTCTGCGCCGCCGCAGGCGTCG
>JBBIMA010000067.1:0-22317 GCA_037444625.1 Solibacteraceae bacterium | reverse complement strand
TCCGCCGCGGGCGAGCAGGTCTCCAAGAACGTCAGCGTGGTGGCTACCGGCAGTGAGGAGATGCTGGCTTCCATCCGGGAGATCTCCAAGAACTCTTCCGAGGCGGCCCGCATCGCCAAGAACGCGGTTTCGGTGGCGGACTCCACCAACCAGACCGTCGCCAAGCTGGGCGAGTCCAGCCTCGAGATCGGTAAGGTGATCAAGGTCATCACCTCGATCGCTCAGCAGACCAACCTGCTGGCGCTCAACGCCACCATCGAGGCGGCGCGCGCCGGCGAAGCGGGCAAAGGCTTCGCGGTGGTGGCCAACGAGGTCAAGGAGCTGGCCAAGGAGACCGCCAAGGCTACCGAAGAGATCTCGCAGAAGATCGAGGCCATCCAGACCGACACCAAGGGTGCCGTGAAGGCGATCGGCGAGATCAGCTCCATCATCGCCCAGATCAACGACATCTCGAACACGATCGCCTCGGCGGTCGAAGAGCAGACCGCCACCACCAACGAGATGGGGCGCAACCTGGCGGAGGCCTCCAAGGGGGTCAACGAGATCGCACGCAACATCACGGGCGTGGCCACGGCGGCGCAGAACACCTCGCAGGGAGCTGCCGACGTGCAAAAGGCGGCCCGGGCGCTGAGCGAGATGGCCGGGCAGCTTCAAGCCCTGGTGGGCAAGTTCCGGTTCTGACGGGGACCCTGCCGGAGGCCGGGCCTGGGCGGGTCGGGCGGCCCCAAAGCGGACGCCGCCCGGCCCGGCGTTGCGGCTTGCAGGCCGGCAGATGCAGCCCATGAAGCTCAACCGCTGGCGGATGGCGGCAGGGGCGGCTTTCGCCGCCCTGTACCTTGCGGCGATCGGATGGCTCAGCGCGCGGGGTGCACCTTGCGGCGGCCTTCCACCCTGCCTGCTGGTCTCGCTCACCGCCGGGGCGGCCTTGACGGCCTGCCTGTTTTGCTGGCAGGCGGCGCTCGGGCTGGTGGGGCTGTCGCTGCCCCTGATGCTGGGGTTGGAGGGCTGGCGGGCGCCGCCGGATCGGGGAATGCGACTCGAACTGGCGGGATACCTGCTCGCCAGCCTGGTCGCGGTCAAGCTGGCGGACCGGGTGCGGCGGCAGGTGCGCCACACCGAGGAGCGCTACCGGCTGCTGGTCGAATCGGCTTCCGACGGCATCGTGCTGGGGAATGCCGGCGGGGCGCTGCTGTGGGCCAACCGCCGCGCGGCGGAGATCTTCGGCTATGGGCCGGCGGAACTGGCCGAGATGAATCTGGGCGATCTGATCATGCGGGAGGACGCGGCCTGCCTTTGCGCGGCTCTGCACGGGGCGGGGACAGCCATGCGCGAGTGCGTAGGGCGCAGGAAGGACGGCGGCCGGCTGGCGGTCGAGATCGGCGGGCGGGCTTTGAGCGGAGGGCGGTTCATGGCGATCATCCGCGACGTCACCGAGCGCCGGCGGATCGAGGAGCAGATCCGGGCCTCGCTGCGGGAAAAGGAAGTCCTGCTCAGGGAAATCCACCACCGGGTGAAGAACAATCTGCAAATCATCTCGAGCATCCTGCATCTTCAGGCGCGCCGGATCGCCGACCGGCAGGCGCTGGAGCGCTTCGAGGACTGCCTGGAGCGGGTGCGCTCGATCGCCCTGCTGCATGAAACCCTCTACCGCTCGCAAGATCTGGTGCGGGTGGATCTGGCGGCCTACGCGCGGGCGCTCGTACGGCAACTGGCCTCGGCCTACGGCAACGGCGGCGCGGTCCGCTTCGACCTCCGGGCCGACGAGGTTCATCTGGATCTGGACACCGCCATGCCCTGCGGGTTGATCCTGAGCGAGCTGGTGACGAATGCGCTGCGGCACGCTTTTCCCGACGGTCGGGAGGGGACCATCAGGGTGGAGCTGGCCGCGCGCAACGGCTGCATCGAGCTGACGGTGAGCGACGACGGCGTGGGCCTGCCGGAAGGGGTGAGCCTGGAGGCGGCCGAGACGCTGGGTCTGGAGCTGGTCCGCGCCTTCGCGCGCCAGCTCCGGGCGGAGGTCCGGGTGCGCCGCGGGGAGGGCACGCAGATCGCCGTCGTATTCCCGCACAAGCAGGCGGCGAGGAGGGCGGACGATGCCGACGACGGTGCTGGTGGTCGAGGATGAAGCCCTGGTGGCGACCCATCTGGAGAGCTGTCTGAAGAGTTTTGGCTACGCCGTCCGATGCGCTTCGGGCGGCGAGGAGGCGCTCGAACTGGCCTCCCGCGCGGCGCCCCATCTGGCGCTGATGGACATCCGGCTGGCCGGAGCTCTGGACGGCATTGACACGGCGATCGAGCTGCGGCGTCTGGGAATCCCTTCGATTTTCCTGACCGCCTATGCCGACGAGGAGATTCTCGAGCGGGCCAAGAAGGCCGAGCCGCTCGGCTACCTGGTGAAGCCCTTCCGGGAGCGGGAGTTGCGGGCCACCCTGGAGATGGCCTTGCGCCGCGCCGCCATCGAGAGGAGGCTGCGCGAGCGGGAACTGTGGCACTACGCGATTCTGGACACGCTGCGCGAACCGGTTCTGTTGACGGACGTGACCGGGCGGCTGAGCTCGATGAACCGGGCGGCGGAGACGATGACCGGCTGGCGGGCCCAGGAGGCGCGCGGCCTGCGACTGGAGGAACTGTTGTCGGGCTTCGAGGCCGGACCGGTGGGCAGGCTCAAGGAGGGGCTGCGGCGCGCGATACGGGAAAAGGCGGCGGTCGAGCTGGGCCGCGAGGCGGTGCGCATCCTGAAGCGCGACGGGACGGAGTACCTGGCGGAGGCCGTTCTGCCGATGGTGGACGAGGCCGGGGCGCTCAACGGAGCGACCCTGGTCTTCCGGGAGCGGGGCGAGGCGCGGGAGCGCGCGACCCCTCCCGCTGAGGCCGCCGCCGAACCGCCGCCGCCGGCGCCGGCCGTTGATCCGCAGACCGGGCTACCGGGCCGGACCGAAGCCGAGCGGGCCATCGCCCAGGCCCATCAGCAAGGCAGCCGGGTCTTCGCCGGGGTCTTTGTGATTGATCACTTCAAGACGCTGGTGCAGCGCTACGGCTTCACCGCGGCCGAGGAGGTGATCCTGTTCTTCAGCGTGCATCTGGCCCAGGGCCTGGGGGCCGGAGCGCAGTTGTTTCGCTGGAGCGGGCCGGCCTTCGTGGTCTTGGCCGAGCGGCTGGATTCTCTGGAGCGGGTGCGGCGGGAGATGGCGGGTCTAGCCTCGGTGAAACTGGAGAAGGTGCTTCAGTTGAAAGCGCGCACCGCTTTGGTGGTGGTTTCCTCAGCCTGGGAAGTGTACCCGATCTACGGCAGCGGGTCGGTGGAGCAGTTGGTGCGCCAGATTGACGCCTTTGCGGCGGCGCATTGCTGGTGAGCGGGGCCGGCAGTAAAGCTCCCCGGCGGCCTGTCCGATAAACCCAGTGGGGGCCCTGAAGGAAGCGGCATGTCTAAGGCGATGGTCGTGGACGACTCCCGGGCGGTCCGCCTGATTCTCCGCCGGACTCTGGAGAAATTCGGCTACCAGGTCTTCGAGGCCCGGCACGGCAAGGAAGCCCTGACCCTGCTCGCCCAGGAACCGCAGATCGGGCTGATGCTGGTGGACTGGAACATGCCTGAGATGAACGGCCTGGAGCTGGTCCGCGCGGTGCGCTCCGATCCCGAGCGGGCGCGCATGGTGCTCATGATGGTCACCACCGAGACCGAGATCGAGCAGATGGTGCGCGCCCTGGCGGCGGGCGCCAACGAGTACGTCATGAAACCCTTCACCGAGGAGGTGATCACCGACAAGCTGCGCCTGCTGGGGGTGATCCCATGAGCGCACCGGAGCCTGAGCAGAGCGCCGGTTGAGGCCGCCTGTGTTGGGAGCCGCCAAACGCAAGCTCATCAAGCCCGGCAGCCGGATCCGGGTGCTGGTGGTGGACGATTCGGTCGTCATCCGCCGGCTGGTCAGCCATGCCCTCAGTGAGGATCCCGCCTTCGAAGTGGTCGGTTCGGCCGCCAACGGGGCGATCGCGCTGGCCCGCATCCCGCAGCTCAATCCCGACGTGGTGACGCTGGACATCCAGATGCCCGAGATGGACGGACTGGAGGCGCTGCGGCGCATTCGCCGTCAGTACCCGGACCTGTGCGTGATCATGTTCAGCACGCTGACCGAACGAGGCGCCACGGCCACCCTGGACGCGCTCATGCTGGGGGCCAACGATTACGTCACCAAAGCCGCCAACGTGGGCTCGCTGGACGTCTCCATGGCCAGCCTGCGCGGCGAGCTGGTCCCCAAGATCAAGCAGTTCTTCCTGCTGCCGGGAGAGCCGGCGCCGCCGGCTGCGCCTGCCGCCGCGCCCCGGGAGGCCAAAGCTGCGGCCGTCGCTCCGGCGCGCCATGTGGGCAGGCCGCGGGTGGTGGCCATCGGGGTCTCGACCGGGGGTCCCAACGCGCTCTCGGTTCTGATGCCGATGCTGCCCGGGGATTTCCCGCTTCCCATCCTGATCGTGCAACACATGCCGCCCCTGTTCACGCGCTTGCTGGCCGAGCGGCTCAGTGCGCTCGGCCGGCTGCGCGTCGAGGAGGCGGCCGAGGGCAGCCCCCTGGAGCCGGGCAAGGCGCTGGTGGCCCCGGGCGATTACCACATGCGGCTGGCGCGCCGGGACTCCCAGGTGGTGGTCAAACTGGATCAAGGCCCGCCGGAAAACTCCTGCCGCCCTTCGGTGGACGTGTTGTTTCGTTCGGTCGAAGAGATCTACGGAGGGGCGGTGGTCTCGGTGATTCTGACGGGCATGGGGCAGGACGGCCTGCGCGGCGCGGAGGTCTTGAAGGCGGCAGGCGCCTGGGTCATCGCCCAGGACGAGGCCACCAGCGTAGTGTGGGGCATGCCCGGGGCGGTGGTCCAGGCCGGCTTGGCCGACCGGGTGGTGAGCCTCGAGCAAGTGGCGGGGGAGATTCTCAGATTGGTGTGAGGGCGGGGAGTCAAGGCACGTCATGATCGGCGCGGAACAAGGCAGGGCGGTCGCCGGGGGGCAGGACATCACGCCGGAGAACTACGCCTTCCTGCAACAGCAGATCTACCGGGACTCCGGCATCGTTATTGAGGCGGGCAAGCAGTACCTGATCGAGGCGCGCCTGGGGCCGATCGCGCGCCGCCAGGGTTTGACCTCGATCAACGACCTGTGCGCCCTGCTGCGGGCGGTGGGCAACGAGCCGCTGCGCCGCGAGGTGGTCGAGGCCATGACCACCAACGAAACGCAGTTCTTCCGCGACCCCGCCCAGTACGAAGCACTCCGGACTGCGGTGCTGCCCGAGTTGCTCGCCGGGCGCCGCGCCACGCGCGCCTTGAGCTGCTGGTCGGCGGCCGCCTCGAGCGGCCAGGAGGCCTACAGCCTGGCCATGCTTTGCAAGGAGATGGGGCTGGCCGAAGCCGACGTGCGGATCGTGGGGACCGACCTGGCCGAGTCGGTCCTCGAACGGGCGCGGGCCGGCCGCTACAGCCAGTTGGAAGTCAACCGCGGCCTGCCGGCCGCCTATCTGATCAAGTACTTCACTCGCCACGGGCTGGAGTGGCAGCTCAAGGAGGAAATCCGGCGCATGGCCCGCTTCGAGCGTCACGACCTGCGCCGGAGGATGAACCATTTGGGGCCTTTCGACCTGGTGTTCTGCCGCAACGTGCTGATCTACTTCGACGCCGAAACCAAGCGCGCCATCCTGCGGCAGATTCGCGAGGCGATGTACGGCGGCGGCTACCTACTGCTCGGGGCCGTGGAAACCGCCCTCGACCTGGAGGAATTGTTCGAGCGCCGGCGGATCGGCCAGGCGACGCTGTACCAGGCGCGGTAAACGGGGGAGCACATGCAGGCGCTCTTGGAGATGGAAGCTTACAGGGAGGACGCCATCCGGGTGGTGGGCGACGTCTTCCGGACCATGCTGGGTATCGAGATCGAGCCGGTACAGGTTGTCTGGCCTCCCGAGGAGGATCTGATCAACGTCACCGTTCACTACGCCGGAGCCTGGAAGGGCGCCCTGCTGCTGGAGTGCACCCGCGAGCAGGCCTGCTTGTTCACGGCCCGGCTGCTGGGCGGCAACCAGCCCGAGGAGATGAACGACGACGTGCGCGACGCCGTGGGCGAGCTGGCCAACATGATCGCCGGCAACCTCAAGCCGGTCTTGCCGCCGGGAGTGGCGCTGTCCATGCCCAGCCTGATTGAAGGGACCGACTACGCGCTGCGCATCCTGGGGGGCAACCTGGCGGGCATGATCGCCTTCCGCTGCTGCTCGGGGATCTTTTGGGTGACGCTGATCGAGGCGCCGGAGGTCCCGCGGGGCGGAAACCTGAGCTTTCCGAGGCGCGAGGCGGTCGGCTGAGCAGCGTTGCGATGCCCGAGCCGCCGGCGGGTCCGGGCGGCGGAGTCAGTGTGTGGGGGCTGGAGAGGGGCGAAAAGTCGTCCGGTCGGTCTTGACAATAGCCCGCTAAAGCTTCATAATGGAAGTGTGCTAATGCCCGGCTCAACCAGCCGGATGGAAGCGGGTCCCGCAACCGGACCTGCCAAGACCGGCTCTGAGCCGCCCGCCCCGGGCCCCAGCTTCTGGCTCAGCCTGCCGGGGAAAGCCCATCAGGTAGAGGAGGCTCCAAGATAACATGAGCAAAATCATAGGGATAGACCTGGGAACCACGAATTCTTGCGTGGCTGTCATGGAGGGTGGACAACCCGTCGTCATTCCCAACCAGGAAGGCGCCCGGACCACGCCTTCGGTGGTCGGCTTCACCAAGACCGGCGAACGATTGGTAGGGCAAGTCGCCAAGCGCCAGGCCATCACCAACCCGGAGAACACCGTGTACTCGATCAAGCGCTTCATGGGCCGGCGCATCGGCGAAGTCAGCGAAGAAATGAAGATGGTGCCCTACAAAGTCCTGGCCGGGCCCAACAGCGACGCCCGCGTGCAGATCATGGGCAAGCTGTACTCGCCGCCGGAAATCTCGGCCATGATCCTGACCAAGCTCAAGGAGGCGGCCGAGGCCTACCTGGGCGAAAAGGTCGCCAAGGCGGTCATCACCGTGCCGGCCTACTTCAACGACGCGCAGCGGCAGGCCACCAAGGACGCCGGCCAGATCGCCGGCCTCGAGGTGCTGCGCATCATCAACGAGCCGACCGCGGCCGCGCTGGCCTACGGCCTGGACAAGAAGAAGAACGAGACCATCGCGGTCTACGACTTCGGCGGGGGCACCTTCGACATCTCGATCCTGGAGGTGGGCGAGGGGCTGGTGGAGGTCAAGTCCACCAACGGCGACACCCATCTGGGCGGCGACAACATGGACCAGCGCATCATTGACTGGATCGTGGCCGAGTTCAAGAAGGAGCACGGCATTGACCTGTCGCGCGACCAGATGGCGCTCCAGCGCTTGAAGGAGGCGGCCGAGAAGGCCAAGATCGAGCTTTCGACCCTGCTGGAGACCGAGATCAACCTGCCCTTCATCACGGCCGACGCCTCCGGTCCCAAGCACCTGGTGATGAAGCTGACCCGGGCCCGCTACGAACAGATGGTCGAGGACCTCATCCAGCGCAGCTTCGGGCCGGTCAAGCAGGCTCTGGCGGACGCCAACCTCACTCCTTCGCAGATAGACGAGGTGGTTTTGGTGGGCGGCGCCACCCGGACGCCGCGGATCATCGAGCTGGTGCGCAATTTCTTCGGCAAGGAGCCCCACCGGGGGGTCAATCCGGACGAAGTGGTGGCGGTGGGCGCGGCCATCCAGGGCGGCGTGCTGGGCGGCGAGGTCAAGGACGTGCTGCTGCTGGATGTGACGCCGCTGTCGCTGGGCATCGAAACCCTGGGCGGCATTCACACCGTGCTCATCCCGCGCAACACCACCATCCCCACCCGCAAGAGCGAGATTTTCTCGACCGCCTCCGACAACCAGACCTCGGTCGAGATCAAGGTCTACCAGGGCGAGCGTCCGATGGCGGCCGACAACCGCCTGCTGGGCGTCTTCCAGTTGGTGGGCATTCCGCCCGCGCCGCGCGGCGTGCCCCAGATCGAGGTGACCTTCGACATTGACGCCAACGGCATCCTGAACGTCTCGGCCCGCGACCGGGCCACCGGCAACGAGCAGAAGATCACCATCACCACCTCCTCCGGCCTCAGCAAGGAGGAGGTCGAGAAGATGGCCCGCGACGCCGAGGCGCACGCCGCCGAGGATCGCCGCCGGCGCGACGAGGTCGAGGCGCGCAACCGGGCCGACGCCATGGTGTACAACATCGAGAAGATGCTCCGCGAGCATCGCTCGAAGATCTCCGAGGGCGACGCGCGCAGCATCGAGGCGGCGATCGAGGAGACCAAGAAGGCCATGCAGCAGGGCGGCGTCGAACGCATCAACGCCGCCACCGACAAGCTGACCCAGGCCAGCCACAAGCTGGCGGAAGCCATGTACCGGGCGGCCGGCCAGCCCGGACCGACGCCCGGCGACGGCGGACGGGCGCAGGCCGAGGCCCGCAAGGAAAACGTGGTGGACGCCGAATTCGTGGACGTAGACGACAAGGACAAAAAGTAAGCCGGGTCGGGCGGGCGCGCTGAGGCGCCCGCCGCTCCCGGGGAGGCTTCCCGCCAGGCCATGCCCGCTGCCACGCACGATTACTACGAGACGCTGGGGGTCGGCCGCAACGCCTCCCCCGAGGAGATCCGCAAGGCCTACCGCCGGCTGGCCCGCAAGTACCACCCCGACGTGAACCCGGGCGACAAGGCCGCCGAAGAGCGCTTCAAGCGCATCCAGGAAGCCTACGACGTGCTGGGCGATCCCAAGAAGCGCCAGATGTATGACCAGTACGGCTTCTACTCCGAGAGCGGCTTCCCCGGCGGGGCCGAGGCGCGCTACGGGCCGGGCATGGGCTTCGGCGGCTTCGATTTCGGCGACTTCTTCTCCCGCGCGGGCAAGGGCGAACGCCGCCCGGGCGGCTTCAACTTCGGCGAAATCTTCGAGCAGTTCTTCGGGCGTTCGCGGCCCCAGCCTCAGCCGGAGAAGGGCACGGATCTCGAGTACGGCCTTCACATTGATTTTTGGCAGGCGATCCGCGGCACGCAGATCACCCTCAACATCACCCGGCAGGAAGCTTGTGCGAGCTGCGGGGGTTCGGGCGCGGCCGGCGGCCAGAGCGCTTTGTGTCCGGAGTGCCACGGCACGGGCAACGTCACCCAGGTGGCCGGGGCGATGCGCTTCAACCTGACTTGCCCGCGCTGCGGGGGCAGCGGCAAGCTGCGCAACGCCTGTGCGGCCTGCCACGGCGAGGGGCGCACGCCGCGCGCCGAGACGGTGGAGGTTCGCATCCCGCCGGGCGTGCAGACCGGCACGCGCCTGCGGGTGGCGGGCAAGGGCAACGCCGGCACTCTGGGCGCCCCGCCCGGCGACCTCTACATCACGGTGCGGGTCGAGCCCCATCCCTTTTTCGACCGCCAGGGGGACGACATACACATCCGCCTGCCCATCACGGTGACCGAAGCCGGCCTGGGCGCCAAGATCGAGGTGCCTACCATTGACGGGCGCGCCCTGCTGAAAATCCCGCCCGGCACGCAGAGCGGGCAGAAGTTCCGCATGCGCGAGCGGGGCGTTTTCAACGCTCGCAAGAACCTGCGCGGAGACCAGATCGTCGAGGTCGTGGTGCAGCCGCCCAAGGTGCGCGACGAGCGGACCAAGGAACTCCTGCGCGAGCTGGCGCAACTGAACCCGGAGGATCCGCGCGCCTCCATCTGGACTCAGGTGTAAGCCATGGCCAAGCCCCGGGCCAAAGCGGCCTACATGATCTCGGCCGTCGCCAAGCAGTACAACATTCACCCGCAGACCCTGCGCCTGTACGAGCGGGAGGGGCTGTTGAAGCCTTCCCGCAGCGAGGGCAACACGCGCCTGTACACCGACGAGGACCTCGAGCGGCTGGAAATCATCCTCAAGCTCACCCGCGAGCTGGGGGTGAACCTGGCGGGCGTCGAGATCATCCTGAACATGCGCGAGAAGATGCAGGAGATGCAGCGGCAAATGGAGGAGTTCGTCCAGTCGCTCAACCAGGAGCTGGCGGAGCGCTTCCGGCAGTGGCCCAAGGAGTCCAAGGCCTCCCTGATCCCGGTGATCAACCTGCCGCCCGCTCCGGCCCGCGCCCCTCGGGCCGAGACCCGCAAGGCGGCTGCGGAACCCGCCAAGCAGTCCTGATCCGGCCGCCCGCGGGCGAATCCCGCGCTCAGAGGGCTTCGATCCGCCGGTAGATCTCTCGCAGGGCCGGGTACAAGGCCGCGTAGAGGGCGTGGCCGCGGGCGTAAAATTCCGACTCGGCCGCCCGCGGCGCCACCGACTCGACCTCGCGGATCGCGGCCCGGCACACCTCGGGCACCGAAGCGTAGACCCCCGTGCCGACCAGGGCCAGCAAGGCCGCGCCGTAGGCCGAGCCCTCCTGGGTTTCCAGCACCGCCACCGGCCGCGCGAAGACGTCGGCCAGCAACTGCCGCCAGAAGGCGCTGCGGGCGCCGCCGCCGGAGAGGCGTACGGAGCGGACGCGCACCCCCAGCCGCTCGATCAGCTCCAGGCAATCCTTCTGGCTGTAGCTGACGCCCTCCAGCAAGGCGCGGATCAGATCGGCGCGAGTATGTTTGGCGGTCAGGCCGATCCAGCCCCCCCGGGCCGAGGCGTCCAGATGGGGCGTACGCTCCCCCATCAGGTAAGGCAGCCAGAACAGGCCGTGGGCGCCGGCGGGCGCACCGGCCGCCTCCTCGGTCAGGCGGTCGTAGTCGGTCCCCGGCGCGAGCTGGTTGCGAAACCACTGGAGGCTCAGGCCGGCGCCCTGGGTGACTCCCATGACGTGCCAGGCGCCGCGCACAGCGTGGCAGAAGGTGTGCACACGCCCCTGGGGATCGTAGGCGGGCGCCTCCATATAGGCGAAGACCACCCCGGAGGTGCCCAGGGTGCAGGAGACCACGCCCGGCTCGACGATCCCGTTGCCCACCGCGCTGGAGGCCTGATCGCCTCCTCCCCCCACCACCGGCGTTCCCGCCGCCAAGCCGGTGGCCTCGGCCGCGGCCGCCGTCAGGCGCCCGGTCACGTCGCTGGACTCGTAAACGGCGGGCAGGATCGAGCGATCCAGACCCAGGCGGTCGGCCATCTCGAAGGCCCAGGAACGCCGCACCACGTCGAACAGGGAGGTGCCCGAGGCGTCCGAGACCTCGGTGGCGTACTCGCCCGTCAGGCGGAAGCGGATGTAGTCCTTGGGCAGCAGCACCTTGCGCAGGCGGGCGAAAAGGGCCGGTTCGTTATCGCGCACCCAGAGCAGCTTGGGCAGGGTGAAGCCGGTCAGGACCGGGTTGGCCGTGTAGCGCAGCACCGCCTCGCGGCCCAGGGTTTCGTTGACCCAATCCACCTGGGCCTGGCTGCGCTGATCGCACCAGATGAGCGCCGGACGGATCACCTGCGCCTCCTCATCCAGCATGACCAGGCCGTGCATCTGGCCGGACAGCCCGAGGCCGCGCACCTGCGCGCCCGGCACGTCCGCCTGGGCCAGCACGCCGCGGATGGCCTGCCGGGCCGCCTCCCACCAGTTCTCCGGGCGCTGTTCGGCCCACAGGGGCCGCTCCATGCGCATCTCCTCGTGCGGGGCGGTGAAGCCGGCGCGCACGCGGCCCCGCTCGTCCACCAGCAGCGCGCGGCTGCCCCCGGTGCCGATGTCAATTCCCATCCAGTACATGAGCCGACGCCTCCTGATCGCTGGAAGTTCGCGGGCCCGGGCCGGGCTTCAGCCCGAGCGCGTGATGAGCCGGGCCTGGAAGGGCAGGTAGGCCGCGCCGAACAGGCCGGCCTCGTTGCCCAGGACGGCCTTCTCGATCCGGGTTTGAGTATGCCGGTAAACGAACGAGCGGCGGCGGCATTCCTCCAGCATGGCCGGTGCGAAGAACTCCCAGGCGGGCAGCATCCCGCCGCTTAGCAGGTAGAGCGGGAAATTGAAGGCGTTGACCAGGTTGGCCAGGGCGATCCCCAGGGCACGCCCCATCGCCTCGAAGACCACGCGAGCCTTAGCGTTGCCCTCCAGGGCCAGGCGGTAGACCTGCTCGGAGCTGAGGTCTTCGCCCAAGCCCATCAACCGGGCCATGGCGCTGACCGCGGTGGCCGAGGCGTGTTTTTCCAAGCAGCCCGTGTTGCCGCAGCCGCAGGGGTTGCCGTTGGGCGACACCGTCATGTGACCCAGCTCGCCCGCCATGCCCACGAAGCCGTGCAGCACGCGCCCCCCGATGATCACGCCGCCGCCGATGCCGGTCCCCAGGGTCAGCAAGACCAGATCGTCCACGTCCCGCCCGGCGCCCATCCATTTTTCGCCCAGAGCGGCCGCGTTGGCGTCGTTCTCCAGGATGACCGGGGCGCGCAGCAGCCGTTCGATTTCATCCCGGATCGGGTAGTTGTCGAAACCGGGCAGGTTGGGCGAGCCCGTGATCAGGCCTTTGTCCATGACGATGAAGCCCGGCGTGCCGATGCCCACGCCCGCCAGGCCTTCCACGCCCAGGCGCTCGCGCAGGGCGCGGATGGCCGCCACGATGTCGGCCACCACGGCGTCCGGGCCGGCGGAAAGGTTGGTCGAGCCGGCGATTTTCTCCAGGATATTGCCTTGCCCGTCAATGGCGGCGGCGCGCAGATTGGTGCCGCCCAGATCCACTCCGATCGAGTATTCGGCCATCGGTGGAATGATAACAGAGAGGCGGCCGGCGGGCGGTGCGGAGCGGCTCTCAGGTCCCGCGCCCAGGGCCGGGAGCGGCGGGCTGGCGCGCCTCCTGGTCCTTGTACTGGAGCTGGTACAGCTTCCAATAGATGCCCCGCTGGGCCAGAAGCTGCTGGTGAGTGCCGGTCTCGCGCAGCCGGCCCTTGTGCAGGACCAGGATGCAATCGGCGCGCTGGATGGTGGAGAGCCGGTGGGCGATGATGATCGAGGTGCGACCCTCGATGAGGCGGTTCAGGGCCTCTTGCACGCGCCGCTCGGTCTCGGTGTCCACGCTCGAGGTCGCTTCATCCAGGATGAGGAAGCGCGGCTTGTGGGCCAGGGCCCGGGCGAAGCTGACCAACTGCTTCTGGCCGGTCGAGAGGCCGTCGCCGCGCTCGCGCACCGGCTGGGCGATGCCCTCGGGCAGGGAAGCGACGAAGTCTCGCAGGTTGACCTGATCCACGGCGCGCTCCAGCTCCTCGTCCGGGATGCCCTCGGTGCCCAGCCGGATGTTGTCCCGGATGGTGCCGGCGAAAAGATGCGGGTCCTGGAGGACGACGCCGAACTGGCGGCGCAGCTCGCGGGGGTCCATTTCCCGGACGTCCACCCCGCCGATGCGTATGGCGCCCCGCTGCACGTCGTAAAAGCGAAGCAGCAGGCTGACCAGGGTGGTCTTGCCCGCCCCGGTATGTCCCACCACCGCCACGGTCTGCCCGGGCGGGATGCGGAAGGTCACCTCGCGCAGCACCCACTCTTCGCCCTGGTAGGCGAACCAGACGTGATCGAACTCGATCTCGGCCGGGCCCTGGGGCGCGGGGCGGGGCGTAGCCGGGGCCTGGATGGCGGCGGGGGTATCCAGCAGGGCGAAGATGCGCTCGGCGGCCGCCATGGCGGCCTGCAACAGGTTGTACTTCTCGCTGAGATCCTGGATGGGGCGGAAGAAGCGCAGGCTGTACTGGAAGAAGGCCACCAGCACACCCAGAGTCAGGGCGCCGGACTCGACGCGGAAGCCGCCGTACGCCAGCAAGGAGGCCAGCGCCAGCATGGCCAGGAACTCCACCACCGGATAGAACCAGCCGTAGGCCACGATGGCGTCCTTGAAGGCCAGCATGTGATCGCGGTTGATCTGGGCGAAGCGCTCCAGGCTCTTGCGCTCCCGGTTGAACAGTTGCACCACCGACATGCCGGTGATGTGCTCCTGCAAGTAGGCGTTGATGCGGGCGATGGCCAGCCGGATGCGCCGGTAGCTCTGCGTGACGCGCCGGCGGAAGGTCAAGGTGGCCAGGACCACCAGGGGCATCACCGCCAGCAGCACGGCGGTCAGCCCGGGGCTGAGCCGGAACATGACGGCCAGCACGAGGCTGAGCGCCAGGAGGTCTCCCAGGATGGTGACCAGGCCCGAGGCCAGCAGCTCGTTGAGGGCGTCCACGTCGGTGGTCAGCCGGGTGACCAACCGGCCCACCGGGTTGCGGTCATAGAAGGCCAGGTCGGCCCGCTGGAGGTGCTCCATCAACTGTCGGCGCAAGTCGAACATGGCGCGCTGGCCGGTCCACTGCATCAGGTAGGCTTCGGCGAAATCCAGCAGGAAGGTGGCGGCGATCACCAGCAAGTAAAGCAAGGCGATCTGAGTCAGGCCCTTCCAGGGGTCGGGCGAGAGGCGGGCGCTGAGCGGTCCGGCGCCTCCGGCCACGGGGGCCAGATACCGGTCCACCGCCAGCTTGGTAAGCAGCGGCCCGACGACTTGCAACCCGGAGAGCGCCAGCATGGCGGCCAGGGCCAGCGCCACCGCGCCGCGATAAGGGCGCAGATACCCCAGCAGGCGGCGCATCAGGCGGCTGTCGTAGGCTTTGCCCAGGACCTCTTCGTCCACTGTCACCAATGTAGCAGAGCGGGGCGGAAGCCCAGCCCGCCCACGCCCGGCGCCTGCGAGGCGGCGCTGAGCGGCGGGCCCACTCTGCTAGATTGGAAGTTTGTGGACGGAGTGATCGTCGTTGACAAGCCGGTGGGTTGGACTTCGCACGACGCGGTGGCCAAGCTGCGCAAGCTGGCGGGCACGCGCCGGGTGGGACACCTGGGGACGCTGGACCCGGTGGCCACCGGCGTGCTGCCTCTGGTCGTGGGCCGGGCCACGCGCCTGGCCCAGTTTTACCTGCGCAGCGACAAGGTCTACGATGCGATCATCCGCTTCGGCTACGCCACCGACACTTACGATTCCGAAGGCCGGCCGACGACGCCGGTGAGCGAGCCCGAGCTGGACGCCGAACGGCTCCGGCAGGAGCTGGCGCGCTTTCGGGGGGTCATCCGGCAGATGCCGCCGCCCATCTCGGCCAAGAAGGTGGGGGGAGTGCCGGCCTACAAGCTGGCCCGCAAGAACGTCGCGGTGGAGCTGAAGCCGGTCGAGGTGACCATCTACAGCATCGAGCTGGCCCAGATCAACGGCCCGGAGGCGCGCATTCTGGTGCACTGCTCGGCGGGCACCTATCTGCGGACGGTGGCGCACGATCTGGGTCAGGCGCTGGGTTGCGGGGCTCATTTGAAAACCCTTCAGCGGACCGCCAGCGGGGAGTTCAGCCTCGAGCAGGCCCACTCGATCGAGCGGCTGGAGGAGCTGGCCCGGCAGGGGCGGCTCGCTCAGGCCCTGATCCCGATGGCGCGCCTGCTGCCCGAAGTCCCCTGCGAGGTGGTGGATGCGGTCACCGCCGGGCACATCCGCCACGGGCGAGACTTCCGGGTTTCGCCCTTCAACGTGCGGCAGGGGACGCGCTACGTCAAGGCGGTGACGGCGGAGGGGGACCTGATCGCCATCGGGGAAGTGCGCCTGCCTAACCTCTACCACCCGATGCTGGTGCTGTAGCAGGCCCGGCGCGGCAGGCGCCGGCCGGTCTCCGAATTCCCACAACCCCTTGATATTGTGTTATCCTACGAAACGGAAAGACGGAGAGAAAGCAAAAGCGGCAAGGAGTACCCGCTCGAGGATGGCCCTGGCGACAGACGTCAAGAAACAGATCATCGCAAAACACCGCCTTCACCGCGCCGACACCGGATCGCCGGAAGTTCAGGTGGCGGTCTTGAGCCGGCGCATCGCGGACCTTACCGAGCATCTGAAGACACACCGCAAAGATCACCATTCCCGTCGGGGTCTGTTGACCATGGTTGCCCAGCGCCGGCGGCTTCTGAACTACCTGAGAAGATGCAGTCCGGAACGCTATCAGAAGCTCATCCAGCAGTTGGGCATTCGTCGCTAGGGCCGTACTCGCCCCGGGCGGGGGCGACAAGGCGGCGCGGCCGGCCGATCCCCCCAGAGAGGAAACCGGAAGACCGTCCTGCTTGCGGGCCCGCCTGGGCCTATCCGCTCCGCTCTCCATCCCGGGCGCCGGTTAGCGCGCCTGAAACTCACGCCGGCCGCAGGGCCGGGATGGGAGGCATCACGTGATCGAGACATGCGAAGTTGATTTGGGGACGTCGAAACTCGTCCTGGAGACCGGCCGGGTGGCCAAACAGGCCAACGGCGCGGTGCTGGTGCGCTCGGGCGATTCGGTCGTGCTGGTCAGCGCCTGCGCCTCCGCCGAGCCGAAAGTAGGCGCCACCTTCTTCCCGCTGACGGTGGATTATCGGGAATACACCTACGCGGCGGGCAAGATCCCCGGGGGCTTCATCAAGCGCGAGGGCCGCCCCTCGGAAAAGGAAATTCTCACCAGCCGGCTGATTGACCGGCCCATCCGGCCCTTGTTTCCCGAGGGTTACACCCACGAGGTTCAAATCATCGGCATGGTGCTTTCGGCCGATCCCAAGCGGGATCCCGACACTCTGGCGATGACCGGCGCAGCCGCCGCGCTGGCGGTCTCCGACATCCCGTTTCCCGAGGTTCTGGGTGCGGTGCGGGTGGCACTGCTGGACGGCAAGCTGGTGGCCAACCCGCTCTACGAGGAGTGCAAGGACGCCAAACTGAACATCGTGGTGGCCGGCACGGAGGCGGGCATCGTCATGGTCGAGGCCGGCGGGCACGCGGCCACCGAAGAGGAGGTCCTGGAGGCCATCCAGTTCGGCCACCAGTGCTGCCGCAAGATCATCGCGGGCATCCGGGACCTGGCGGCGCGGGCGGGCAAGCCCAAGCGGACCTTCACGCCGCCGCCCTTCAACCAGGAGCTGTACGACCAGCTCGCCGCCCAGTATCGCGAGGAGCTGAGCGACGCGCTGGACACCTCGAAGTACCCCAAGCTGGAGAGCTACGCGCGGGTGGAGGCGCTGCGCAAGCGCATCGTCGAGGCCGCCCCAGAGGAGCAGCAGGAAGAGACCGGCAGGATGTTCGACGCGCTCAAGGAGCGCATCTTCCGCGATCAGGTGCTGCTGGAACGGCGCCGGCCGGACCGGCGGGCCTTCGAGGAGATTCGCAAGATTGACATCGAGGTGGGGGTGCTGCCGCGGGTGCACGGCTCGGCGCTGTTCACCCGGGGCGAGACTCAGGCGCTGGTCACGGTCACCCTGGGGACCAAGGAGGACCAGCAGAGGCTGGAGCTGCTGGATCCCTCGGAGACTTACAAGCGCTTCATGCTGCACTACAACTTCCCGCCCTTCAGCGTGGGCGAGACCGGCTTCCTGCGCGGGCCCGGCCGGCGGGAGATCGGGCACGGGGCCCTGGCCGAGCGGGCCCTCAGCGCGGTGATTCCCGACGAGACGGTCTTCCCCTACACGCTCCGCGTGGTGAGCGACATCCTGGAGTCCAACGGCTCCAGCTCGATGGCTACGGTCTGCGGGGCCAGCCTGGCGCTGATGGACGCGGGCGTGCCCACCGTCGCGGCCGTGGCGGGCGTGGCCATGGGTCTGGTCAAGGAGGGCGAGCGCTACGCCATCCTGACCGACATCGCCGGCGCCGAGGACCATTACGGCGACATGGACTTCAAAGTGGCCGGGACCAAAGAGGGCATCACCGCCCTCCAGATGGACATCAAGATCCCCAACGTCAGCCCGGAACTGATGCGGGAGGCCCTCGAACAGGCCCGGCGGGCCCGGCTCCAGATCCTCATGAAGATGCAGTCGGTGCTGGCCGCGCCGCGCTCGGCGCTGTCGCCTTACGCCCCGCGCATCTTCACCATGACCATCCCGCAGGAGAAGATCCGCGAGGTCATCGGTCCGGGCGGCAAGGTCATCCGGGGCATCATTGACCAGACCGGCGTCAAGATTGACGTCGAGGACGACGGCACGGTGAATATCTTCTCGGCCGACGAGGCGGCCGCCGAGAAGGCCCGGCAAATGGTGGCCGAGATCGCCGCCGTGGCCGAGGTGGGCAAGACCTATCTGGGCAAGGTGGTCCGGCTGGTGGATTTCGGGGCCTTCGTCGAGCTGTTTCCGGGGACCGACGGGCTGCTGCACATCAGCGAGATCTCGGAAAACCGCATCCGCAACGTGCGCGACGAGCTGCGCGAAGGGGACCAGATCCTGGTCAAGGTGCTGGCGGTCGAGGGCAACAAGATCAAGCTGAGCCGCAAGGCGGTGCTGCGCGAGCAGCGCGAGAAACTGCTCAAGCTGGGCCGCAACTGAGGCGGTCGGCCTAGCCCCGCAGGCCGGCCAGCACGCCCCGCATGTAGGCGAACGACTTGGCCATGCCCAACAGCGGATCGTCCGCCTCGATCTCGTATTCGAGGTTGACGCCGCCCCGGTAGTTCATCCGCTTCAGCTCGCGGAAGATGGCTACGATGGGCAGGGCGCCTTCGCCCACAGGGCAGTCCGAGCCGCGCTTCATCGGGTCCCTCAGGTCCTTGATGTGCAGGTCCAGCAGGCGCGCGCCCGCGCGGCGGATCGAGGCCACCGGATCGGTTCCGGTGCGCGCCGTGTGGCCCACGTCCACGCAGAGGCCCACGCGCGGATCCATTCCCTGGATGGCTTCCAGAGCCGATTCCGGCGTGGGGAAGTGCCTGTCTTCCGGACCGTGGTTGTGGACGGCCACCTTGATGTCGTACTGCTTGACGAAGCGCTCGATGCGGGGCAGGGTCTGCCGGGTGGGAGCGATCACCATCAGGGGCATGCCGGCGTCGCGGGCGTAATCGAAGTAGAACCGGATGTCGGCGTCGTCGTCCTTTTGAAGGCTGATGGTTCCGCCGCCCACGATGAGGAGGCCGGCGCTTTCGAACTCCTTGCGCCCGGCGGCGCGCTCGGCGGGGGAATCGGCGTAACGCAAGTGGAACTCCTTGATGCAGACGTAGCGCACGCCCAACTTCTTGATGATCTCGATGGCCTGGGGGCGGGAGAACTTGCGCAGCGAATAGCTGGCCACGCCCAAGCGGAGATCTTCGGCGGGAGCAGCCGCCGGCCGGCCGGTTTGGAGGGCCGCCAGGGCGGCGGGGAAGAATTCGCGGCGAGTGGTCATGGGATGACTCCGACCTTATAGTCTACAAGCACCGGGCCGGCGCGGTGCTCAGGCAAGCCCGCTCGGCCGGCGAGCGGCGATCGCCGCCGGGCGGCCGCAAACTTCCAGGTCTTCACGGGACCCCAGCTCTCCCAGGCGCACATAGCCCAACGCGACGACCTCGCCCAGCGCGGGCGAGAAAGCGGCCGAAGTGATTTCGCCCACCTCCCGCTCGCCGGCCAGAACCGGGCTGCCCGGCGGGGGCGGCGCGGCCGCTCGGATCCGGAGTTGCACCAGAAAACGGTGCACCATGCCGCGCGCACGGATCCGCTCGACGATCTCCTGGCCCAAATAGCAGCCCTTGGCGAAGTGCAGTGCCTCGAGGAGCTGCGTCTCCTGGGGCAGGTGCCGGCCGGTGATGTCTTCGCCGTAGCGCGGGCGGCCGTTCTCCAAGCGCGCCAGGCGAACCTCATCCGCCCCGGCCGCCACCGCCCCTGCCTGCTCGAGGGCGCGCGCCAGATCGGCCTGCTGCTCGCGGGGCGCGAACAGCCGGAAGCCCGGGGCCCCGGTCGCGCTCAGGCGGGCGACGCGAAGCCGGTTCCAGGCGGCGTGCGCAGCGGGCTTCTCCGGCTGCGGCGCGCCCAGGGCGGCAAGAATCCGCGCCGCATCCGGCCCCTCCAGGCCCAACACGGCCACCTGATCGGTGAGATCTTCCAGCGTCACATCGTCGGCGATGATGTGCCTGTCGAGGTGGGCCAGGACGCCGGCGCGCACCTCCGGCTCGAGATCCAGCAGGAGGCCGTCGGGCAGGCTCAGCACCCAGGCGTCGGCCAGAATCCGCCCTTGGGCGTTGAGCAGGAAGGCATAGCAACCCTCGCCCGGCCGGAGTTGCTCGACGTGGTTGCTCACCATGGCGTGCAGCCAGCGCACCCGGTCCTCGCCCGTGACGCGGAGATGCGTGCGCCCGGTAAGATTCAGCCAGGCGGCGCCTCGGCGCAAAGCTTCGTAGCCGGTCATCTGCTCAATAGATGCGCCGCAGATAGGCGGCGATCAGCAGGACGAGCAGGCCCGAGAGCGCCGCGCCGGCCGCGCGCCGCCGGCGCCGGGTTTCCTCCTGACTGCTCAAAGCCAGGACCGAGGAAACGAAGACGTGCAGGGCCAGCAAGAGCTTCGCCGCCAGCCAGGCGTAATAGTATCGGCTGTGGCCGGCGGCGACCAACAGATGGTAGAGTCCGGAGGCCGTCAATCCGCCGACCGCGCCCCAAACCCACAAACGCAGGCGCGCCGGAGGCGCCGGCGGGCCTTCCTCGGCGATGAACCGGGCGTAAAACAGGCCGCCCACCAACAAGGCGGCCGAGGCGACGTGCACCCAGCGCATGAGGATGCGCAGCAGTTCGCCCAAGCCCTCGGCCATAATGAAAGTCTAGCGCATGATTCACGAGATCCTGCCGGTCGGCCCGCTGGCTTGCAACTGCTCGATCTTCGGGGAGGAGAGCACGCGCCAGGCGCTGGTGGTGGACCCGGGCGACGAGGTCGAGCGGATCCAGCGCCTGCTGGCCGAGCACGGGCTGCGGGTGGCCGGCATCGTGATCAGCCACGCCCACATTGACCACGTCGGGGGCGCCGAAAAGCTCCGGGCGGCTACCGGCGCGCCGGTCTATCTGCACGGCGGCGATCTGGCGATCTGCCGACAACTCGAGATGCAGGCGGCCTGGCTGGGGCTGCCGCCGCCCGAGCCCGTCCGGATTGACCACTGCCCGGCGGAAGGGGAACGGATCCTGCTGAACCGGACGGCTTTCGAGGTGCTCCACACGCCCGGGCACACGCCGGGCAGCATCTGCCTGTGGTGCCCGGACGAGAACAAGCTGCTGTCGGGCGACACGCTGTTCCGGGACTCGATCGGGCGAACCGACCTGCCGGGCGGGGACGGGCGCCTAATCCTGCGTTCGATCCGCGAGAAGCTGCTGGCGCTGCCCGAGGACGCCCTCGTGATTCCGGGACATGGGCCGCTCACGACACTAGGCCGCGAGCGCACGCACAACTTCTTCCTGCAACACCTGTAGCGCGCCGAGCGCCGGCGGCCTCAGCCGGCCTCTTCGGCCGGCTCCTCCATGAAGCAGTAGGCGATCATGTGGCAGACGATCAGGTGGGCGTCTTCGATCCGGCCCATGTGCGGCTCCCTGACGTGTATGACCAGTTGGGCCAGCCGCGCCAGGCGGCCGCCGTCCCGGCCGGTGAGGGCCAGGGTGCGGCAGCCCAGGGCGTTGGCGTACTCGATGGCGCGCAGCACGTTGGGCGAATTGCCCGAGCCGCTGATGCCCATCACCAGATCCCCGGGCCGGGCGAAGTTCTTGAGCTGCTCCAGAAAGACCGCCTCGTAGCCGACGTCGTTGGCGTAGGCGGTCAAAGTGGGCAGCGAGTCGGTCAAGGCCAGGATGCGGAAGCGCCGCGCGCGCCCGTAGCTGGCCCCTTTGACCATGTCGGTGGCGAAGTGCGAGGCGGCCGCGGCGCTGCCGCCGTTGCCGCAGACGAAGATTTGCCGGTCCTCTCGGCGCGCCTGCCGGAACCACTCGATGGCCTGGGAAATCTTCTCCAGGTCCAGGGCCTCCAGCGTCTCAAACAAAGCCTGCCGGTATCGTTCGGGAAAACTCATGTCTGGCTCGCCAAAGCCAGCGCGCCGTAAAGCACGCTGTCGTCGCCCAGGGCGGCGGGAACCACGTCAATCCGCGCCCGGGACCAATCGGTGATCTGCCGCCGCAACTCGGCCCGCAGCGGCCCGAACAGCGCATCGCCCGCCTTGCTGATGCCCCCGCCGATGACGATGCGGGCCGGGTTGAGCAGCATGATGCAGGCCTTCAAGCCGAGCGCCAGGTCCGTCACGTAGCGGCGGACGAACTCCTCCTCCTTGAGCAGCTCCTGGGCCGGACGGCCGTAATCGGGCTCCATCCAGATGCCGCCGCACATGCGCTCCAGGCAACCCTGCGCGCCGCACAGGCAGCGCGGCCCGCCCGGCCGCACGGTCAAGTGGCCGATCTCCCCCGCGTAGGAATCGGCCCCGCGATAGATCCGGCCCTCCGCCACCAGGCCGCCTCCGATGCCGGTGGAAAGCGTCATGTAAAAGACCGGATCGAAGCCCGCGCCCGCGCCGTAGAGAGCCTCGCCCAGAGCGCCCACATTGGCGTCGTTGTCCATCACGGCGGGCAGGCCCAGCTCGGTCCGCACCCACTCGGTCAGAGCGAAGTCCTGCCAGCCGCCGACGTGCGTGGAGAGCGCCACGCGCTGGGCGGGGAAAT
>JBBIMA010000066.1:0-22340 GCA_037444625.1 Solibacteraceae bacterium | reverse complement strand
AGCCGGCCCCGGCCGCGCCGCTCTCGGCGGCGCCCCGGCCCGAGGGCGACGGCAAGGTCGTGGTGTATTACTTCTACACCACCATCCGCTGCCCCACCTGCCGGCGAATCGAGGCTCTTGCCGAGGAAGCCTTGCGCGCCGGCTTTGGCCAAGCCCTGGCGCGGGGCGCGCTGGAATGGCACCCCGTCAACGTACAGCCTCCGCAGCACCGGCATTACATTTACGACTTCCAGCTCTACGCGAAGTCCCTGATCGTCGCCCGATTCCAGGCCGGCAGGCAGGTGGAATGGAAGAACCTGGCCAAGATTTGGGAGCTGGCCTGGGAGGGGCGGGCATTTCTGAAGTACGTGCAGGCTGAGGTGGGCGAGTATCTGCGGAGGCTGTGATGGAAGGCGGCACGCTGATCGCAGCCGGGGCGCAATCGGCGGCGCGCGCCTTCAACCGGCTGGCGCAGGCGGAGCGATGGGCGCGCCGGGCAACGGGTGCGGTGTTCCTGGCGGTGGGCGTCTATTTTTCTCTGCTCTACATCTTCGAAGTCTTTGACTGAGATCCCTCTGCCGGGACTCCCGGTTTGCCGGCGCAGGCGATATCCTGAAAGAGGCGGGCAGAGCAGACTCCCATGTTGCAACTGCATGGCATCCATCTCAGCTCAGGCGGCAAGACGATTCTGCACGGAGTGAACCTTCAGGTGCGGGAGGCGGAGATCCACAGCGTCCTGGGGGCCAACGGGACCGGCAAGTCCACGCTGGCGGCCGTGATCATGGGCCTGGGCGGGTACCGGCCCACCGCCGGGCGGATTTTTTTCCGCGGCGAGGACGTCACCGATCTGCCGGTCTGGGAGCGGGCCCGGCGGGGCATCACGCTGGCCTGGCAGGAGCCGGCCCGCTTCGAGGGCCTGACGGTAGCCGAGTATTTGGATCTGGCGCGCCGCCACAGCGGTAACGGCGATCTCAGCCCGGCCGAGTGCTTGCGCAAGGTCGGGCTGCTGCCCGAGAGGTATCTGCGCCGCGCCGTGGATAGTACGCTCAGCGGGGGTGAGCGAAGGCGCGTCGAGTTGGCTTCGGTGCTGGCGATGCAGCCCCGCCTGGCGATTCTGGACGAACCGGATTCGGGCATTGATCCGCTGGCCATCGAAAACATCGTGGACGTCATCCGCACACTGTCGCGCAACGGCGCCGCCGTGCTGCTGATCACCCACCACGAGCACGTGGCGGCGGTGGCGGATCGCGCTTCTTCGCTTTGCGGCGGGACGATTCTCAAGACGGGCGATCCGGCCGCGATCGCCCGCTTCTACCGGAACCACTGCCTGGAGTGCCTGCACGTCAACGAGCCCAAGGTGGAGGAGGTCGTCAGTGACTGAAAGCGGCCGGGAGCTGATCGAACTGTCGCAGGCGATGCAGCCGGCGGGGGCCGATCCCGCGGCCCTGTTGCATGCTCGCTTTGCCGGCCTGGCGGTGAGTCACAATCGGATCCTGCGCTCGCGCGGCGCCGAGGGGCTGCGGATCGAAGGGGAGGAAACGCCCACGGGCGCCAAGGCGCGCATTACGGTCGAGCCGGGCGTTCAACCGCCCGGCCCCATCCATCTCTGTTTCGGCGTGCTGCCCAAGGAGGGCGTGCAGGAAATTCTCTCGGAATTCGACATCGGCGACGGGGCCAAGGTGAGCTTTCTGGCGCACTGCTCGTTTCCCAACGCCGAGCGCGTGCGTCATCTCATGCAAGCGCGCATCCGGGTGGGCAAGGGAGCGCAGATGGAATACGCCGAGACGCACTACCACGGGCCGCAAGGCGGCGTCGAGGTCCTGCCGGTGGCGCATATCACGGTGGAGGAGGGCGGCCTGTATCGCAGCGCGTTCAAGCTGGTGGAAGGCGCGGCCGGCGTGGTGAGGCTGGATTACACCGCCGAGCTGGCCGAAGACGCCGTGTGCGAGCTGGACGCCAAAGTGTACGGTAAGGCGCACGACAGCATCGTGGTCAAGGAGACGATTCTGTTGAACGGCGCCAACTCCCGCGGTCTGGCCAAGACGCGCATCGTGGCTTCCGAGCGCTGCGCCAGCGAGGTGATCGGAGAAGTGGTCGGCAACGCGCCCTTCGCGCGCGGCCACGTGGACTGCGTGGAGATCCTGACCGGTCCGGAGGCCCGCGCCAGCGCGGTGCCCAAACTTCAAGTAAACGACCAGCAGGCCAAGCTGACGCACGAAGCGGCCATCGGCAGCGTGGACAAGAAACAGATCGAAACCTTGACCGCCCGCGGCCTTTCGGAGGCCGAGGCGGTGGACGTCGTGGTCCGCGGAATGCTGCGTTGAGAGCGCCCGCCCTCAGAGCAGGGCCTTGAAACCGTCCGGGCTGAGTCGCGCGCGCCGGCCTTTCCGGTAGGCGATGTTGGCCAGGTGCGGTCCGGCCACCGCCTGGGCGCCCACCTCGACCGGGCAGGTGGGGTCCTGGCGGGACTTGATGCAGTCCAGGAAGTTCTGCACGTGAGCCTCCACGGGCACGCCTTCCCGCACGTCCATGACCGGCTTGCGATTCTCGGGCTTGGCCCAGGGTTCCTTGTAGAGGCGGAAGCCGGCCTCATCCAGGATGAGGGTGCCGGCGTCGCCCATGTAAGTGATGGACCAGCCGTTCTCGTACGAGTTGCAGTAATTAAGCGTCCAGGTGCAGACGAAGCCCGGAAACTCGAACACGGCGCAGAAGACCTCCGGGCACTCGGCGCCCGTCATTTTCACCACCTCACCCCAGCACACCGCCGAGCGGGGCGGCCCGCTGCGGGTGAAGCGCAGCACGCAATCCATCAGGTGGGTGCCCTGGTCGGTCATGTGGCCGCCCGAGTAGTCCCAGAAGCAGCGCCAGGAGCGGAAGCGCATGGGCTCAAGCGGCCGCTTGGGGGCCTTGCCCAGGAAGCGCTGCCAGTCCAGCTTGCCGGGCAGCGGGGAGTTGTTCAGCGGCCGGGCGGTGTTCCAGTTCCACATGGGTTTGACCATCGAGATCTTGCCCAGGGCCCCGTCGGCGATCACCTTTTCGGCCTGCGCGATCACCGGGGCGGAGCGGCGCTGCATGCCCACTTGCACCACGCGCTTGGCCCGGCGGGTGGCCTCGATCATCCGCCGGCTCTCTTCCAGCGAGTGGGACATGGGTTTTTCCAGGTAGGCGTCCTTGCCGGCGGCCAGCGCGTCCAGCAGATGGGGGCAATGCCAGTGGTCGGGCGTGGCGATGATGACGAAGTCCACGCCCGGCTGAGCCAGCAGCTCCTGGTGGTCGGTGCAGCCCTTGGCTTGGGGCGAGTCCTTCAGACCCTCTTGCAAATTCGGCTCGTAGACGTCGCAGACCGCCACGCACTGCGCTCCCAGCTTCTGGAAGACGCGGTTCAGATACCGACCCCGGCCGCCCGCGCCGATGAGGCCGTAGCCGAGGCGGTCGTTGGCGCCGAAGGCGCGCCGGGGGACCAGCAGGGGCGCGGCAGCGGCCGCCCCGCTCAAGAAGACTCTACGACTCTGATTCATGAAAGCTCCTTCCGGGCGCTTCCGCCGGCGCGGAGGCCTTGCGGGAAGCGCCGTTCAGATACTGTGTCATCCCGGGCGTCCTGCCGTCAAGGCGACGGGCGCCGGTTGACATCCGCGACGGCCCGGCCCCGGTTCCGCTCAGCCAGAGCCAAACCGGGGAGGCCGTCTCCGCCAGCGGGCGCAGGGGTGTGACCACCAGACCCAGGGCTGCTCCCGCCGCCACGGTCTGCGCCGGCGAGAGCCGGGAGAGCAGCGCCGGCAGCAGGAAAGCCCCGTCGTAAATCAGGGCGCGCGGCCCGAAGACCAAACCCGCCGCCACGGCCGAATACAACGCCCCTTCCAGGTGTTGTCGTCTGGTCCACCACAGCGCCAGAGCTGCACCGATTGCGGCCAGAAGCAGGCGGAGCCAGTCCGGCTGCCCGAGCCACTTGATCAGCCCCGCCATGCCCACGATGTTGGGTGATATGACGGCCTCGTTGGCCAGGGCGGCGCGAACGAACCGAAGGGGCCAGTCCGCTCCCGCCGTCGGGATCGCGGCACAGGACAGGGCCGCGCCGGCAAGCAGCATGGCGCCCAGCGCGCGAAACTGCCTTCGCGCAGCCAGAATGAGCGGCACGACGAAAAAGATGTTCGGCTTGAAGAGGCCGGCCGAGAGCATGATGCCTGCGAGGAATGTTTGCCCCGCGCTCAACAGTCGGGCCCCGGCGGTGAAGGCGACCAAAATCAAAGGTACGTCTTGGCCCAACCCGAAACTCCACAGCAAGGGCAGATACAAGCCCGCGGCGATGATCTGCGCCGCGTCCCGGCCGGACAGGTACAAGAAGCCGAGGCAGGCCGCCGTGTTCAACGCGAACCAGATCGTGTAAGCGACGCCGTAAGGCGCCTTCCCCAGCGGGCGAAGCAGGAGAGCTTCGAAGGCCGGGCGGATGAAGCGCTTGCCCCTAACGCCCGAGCACTGGGCCTGTTGAACGGCTTCGACGGCTTGCGGGTCGTAAACGCGACGGTCTCCCAGCCGGGCGGCCGCCCAAAATGCGTAGAAATCGCTGGTCGCATAGCAGCGGGGCTGGATCAGCCAGGTACAGGTAGCCCAGATGCCCGCCGCGAAAGCAAACGCTAGGGCCCTGGCCCTCGTCGGTGTCAGCACTTCGCACCTGCCGTCGGCGGCGGGAAGGCCTGCATGCGGTCACCAGATATAGCGGGCCGCCTCGCGGCGCCGCTCGTAGCTGTCCAGCACGTGCACCACGCGGATCTTCTTGAGCTTGTCGGAGGGGATCTGGCCGATGGGCAGGTACAGGATGCTGCGTCCCAGCCGCCAGGCGATCTGGCGGAAGATCGAACGGGGCGGGCGGGCCGCCACGTAGACCACGTAACGATGGATCGAGTAATCCAGGCCGGCCAGCAGCAGGCGTTCCGGCTTGGTCTCGGCGAAATCGTAGTCGGGGTCGCTCCAGACGTCGGTCATGCGGCGGGGCGGCAGGCTCATCAGAAAGCCGCCGTACTCGGCCCGGCCGATGCCCGGCCCCACCAGTCGCTCGAAGGGATTGGTCGAGTAGAACGCCATGTCGGATTCGTTCTGGTGTTCTCCCAGCCAGGTGGTGAGCCAGTTGTAGCGGTCCTCGCGATCCTCATCGAAGATCACGATCAGCGAGCCGACCTCGCCTGCGATCTTGTGGAACTGGCGCACGTAAATCTTGCCCTGGTACCAGTTGCGGATGGTCTCGCGCAGGTCAATGCCGTCCAGCAGCGAAGTGGTGAAGGGCTCGCTCCGGCTGCGCTCCTCCGAGAGGATGCTGCGCGCCTTCTGTTTGAGCCGCCGGCCGTAGTCCTCGACCACGATGTCTTCGGGCGGGTAGGAGCAGATGGCGTTGCCCTGGAACTGGCGAGCCCACTCGCCCGGCTGTTTCTCCTTGGGCCGCCGCTTCAGGCTCGCCGGACGCAGCATCTGTTTGGGACGCGGCAGGCGGCGCCGCAGCCGGAGCTTGCGGGTCTCCCGCCAGACTTCCTCGCCCGACAAGCGCACGGTCTCCAGGTCGCTTTCGGCCTTCTGGGACGGATAGCGGTTGGCCGCCTCCCAGACCTCCCAGGCGTAGTTGTCGTCGGCGATCGAGCGGGCCGCCACGGTCAGGTCGAACAGCCCGGCCGTGAGATCGCCCGCCGTCAGCGCCAGATTGCGCGTGTAGCGGGCCAGCAAGCGCCGTTGCCAGTGCTGGAGCTTCTCGCCCGTGTTGCGGGTGTAGGCGGCCTCCGCTTCGCGCAGCAGGGAAAGCTGCACGCGCGGGCGGTCAATGAGGGATTCCGGCCCCAGCCGCGCGCGGAACTCCTCGTAGCGGTGCTGGAGATAGGGATATTCCAGGGTGATCTCGGCCAGGCAGTCCGGATGGGGATTCACCAGATCCACCCAGAGCAGGGGCGCCCGCTTGCCGGGCGGCTCCTGGGGCCTTTCCATGGCGTCCAGCACGGCGTCCAGCAGGTTGAGCGAGAGCACCACGACGACCTGCGCCAGCGGATCGGCCCCTTGCAGCTTCCAGGCCAGGCCCGCGGCATGCTCGGCGATCTCGGCGTCGCGCGGCTGCGGCCACAGGCGGTAGGCCTCGATGTATTTCTCCAGGCCGATGTGACGGAGCGCGTAGGGGTCGGGATACCGGTCGGGCACATGGGGGCGATCGCTCAGGTCGGGGTCGGCGAACAGGATCTCCGCCCCCACTTCCAGGCCCGTGCGAATGGCCTCCGTGAAGGGGTCGGTCGGTTCGACCGGCAGGTAGATGGCGCTGTCCTCGGCCTGCCGGTCCGGATAAAGGAGTACGCTGAGTTCCGGCAGGCGGCGCACCGCCTTCAGGTATGCTTCCGCCAGCGAGACCGGCAGCTCGACCGCCACCACCCCGGGCCGCTCGCGCAGAATGCGCCGGCGGACCTCGATGGCGAACTCCAGCCTTCCGGGCGCCACCGGCAGGTAGAGGAAACGCCCGCGCCGCAGGCTGGCCGGATCGAAGCCTTCAGGGAGTGGTTCGGACTCGCCGGGCATAGCGCAGCGCTTCCTCGCCCAGGATCTCGAAGATGGCCGTCTCCAGGGCTCGCTCGTGCTGCCAGAGTTCGCCGGCCGTGCTCTCGAGCTTCATGGCGTAGCGCGCGATGTTGATGCCGTCCCGCACCGTGTAGCGCTCGTCGGCCGCATGGGCTTGCTGGAGGAAATCCGTGACGTATTGCAGGATGCGCTCCTGGCCGAAGGGCAGGTTCTCTTTGAGAATCAGGTATTCCTCGTCCCGCTCGGGGAAGTCAATCAGGATCTGCGGCTGGAGCCGGGAGTGGATGTACTCGGGCAGATCGAAGGTGGAGGCGTCGTCGTTCATGGTGGTGACCAGGCGAAACTGCGGGTGGGCCTTGATCTTGACGCCCGCCACCACGCTCTCGACGTAGCGGCGATTGTCCAGCAGCGGGGCCAGCGAGGCCCAGCTCTTCTCGCTCATCCGGTTGCCCTCGTCGAGGATGGCCACGCCGCCGCGGATCATGGCGGTCACCAAGGGGGAGGCCACGTAGCGTAGCTTGGATTCGCCCTCGATGACCGGCTGCACCAGCAGGTCCTCCGGCCGGGTGTCCACGGTGGCTTGCATGATGTAGACCTCGCGCCCCAGCCGTTTGGCGGCGGCGTAGGCCAGGGTGGTCTTGCCCACGCCCGGCTTGCCGATCAGCCGGGGGTTCATGGGCAGGTCCTCCGGGCTGATCACCAGCCAGGCCGCCAGCAGTTGCCGCATGACCTCCTCCTGGCCCACCCAGCGCACCGGGATTTCGTCCGGATGCGCCAAGTGCAGCGGCACGCCGTCAATCTCGACCACCATACGTTACTGATTGTAGCCCCGCCGCCCTCCCTCGGGCGCGCGGCTGCGATCCTCGGGCGGCCGGCGAGCGCCGCCCTCGGCTGCGCGCCTGGCGTGGTTCGCGTTACTCTGGGGGACTTATGAGCGTGGTGATCGAAGGCCGCTATCTGGGACGCAAGAAAGTCCGCCTGGTCCACGAACCCTCGGGCGTCGAGCTGACCACCGACGCCCCGCGCGACAACCAGGGCGAGGGCTCCGCCTTTTCCCCCACCGATCTGGTGGCGGGCGCGCTGGGGGCCTGCATGATGACCCTCATCGGCATCGTCGCCGAGCGCGAAGGTCTGGAGGTCTCCGGCATGCACATGCGGGTGGAAAAGCACATGCGATCCGATCCCCGCCGCATCGGCCGGCTGGAGCTGACGCTGCATTTGCCCGCCGCGCTGGCGCCCGAGCAACGCCGCCGCCTGGAAGCGGCCGCCCGCTCCTGTCCGGTCTATCACTCCCTCAGTCCGGACATCGAGCTGAACGATCGCTTCCTTTACGACCTCTGAGGGGAGGTCCGGCACGATGCGTTACATTCTCTCCCTGGACGAAGGCACCACCAGCGCGCGGGCCGCTCTCTATGACGCCGAGGGCCGCCGCCTGGCCATGGAATCGGCGCCCATCGAGCCGCTCTACCCGCAGCCCGGCTGGGTCGAGCAGGATCCCGAGCAGATTTGGGAGGCGCAGCTTGCCGCGGCGCGCCGCCTGCTGGAGACCTCGGGGATCGCTCCCTCGGCCATCGCCGCTCTGGGCATCACCAACCAGCGCGAGACCACGATCGTCTGGGAGCGCTCCGGCGGGCGGCCGATCGCACCCGCCATCGTCTGGCAGTGCCGGCGGACGGCGGACTACTGCGCTCGACTGGCCGATTCGCCCGCGGCCGGCGAAATCACCCGGCGCACGGGACTGGTGGTGGACCCCTACTTTTCCGCCAGCAAAGTGCGCTGGATCCTGGAGAACGTGCCGGGCGCACGGGAGCGCGCCCGGGCCGGCGAGCTGCTGTTCGGCACGGTGGACGCGTGGCTGATCTGGAAGCTGACCGGCGGGCGGGCCCACGTCACCGATCCCTCGAACGCCTCGCGCACCATGCTCATGAACCTGGCCTCCGGCCAGTGGGATGACGCGCTGCTGGAATTGTTCGACATCCCCCGGGCCATGCTGCCGCGCATCGTTCCTTCCAGCTCGGTGGCGGGCGTGACGCAGCCCGAGCTGTTGGGCGCCGAGATCCCCATTGCCGGGGTGGCCGGCGACCAGCAGGCCGCCCTGGTCGGGCAGGCTTGTTTCCGGGGCGGCCTGGCCAAAAACACTTACGGCACGGGATGTTTCGCTCTGCTGCACACCGGGGAAGCCCAGCCCCGCTCCGCCCACCGCCTGCTGGCCACGCGCGCCGCCTCGACCGATGCCCGCGCCCAGTTCGCCCTCGAAGGCAGCGTCTTCATCGCCGGAGCGGCCGTGCAATGGCTGCGCGATCAGCTCGGCCTGATCGCTTCCGCCGCCGAGTCCGAGGCGCTGGCCGCCTCGGTCCCGGACGCAGCCGGCGTCTACCTTGTGCCCGCCTTCGTGGGTCTGGGCGCGCCGCACTGGGATTCGGCCGCCCGCGGGATCCTGACCGGATTGACCCGGGCCGCCGGCCGCGCCCACCTGGCGCGGGCCGCCCTGGAAAGCATCGCCTACCAGACGCGCGATCTGATCCAGGCCATGGAGGCCGACGCCGGCCGTCCCCTGCGCGAGCTGCGCGCCGACGGCGGCGCGGCGGCCAACAATTTCCTGCTCCAGTTCCAGGCCGACATTCTGGACCGGCCGATCGTGCGCCCCGCCGAGACCGAGACCACCGCGCTGGGCGCCGCCTGGCTGGCCGGCCTGGCGGTCGGCTTCTGGAAGAGCCTCGAGGAGCTGGAAAGCTTCTGGCGGATCGAACGCATCTTCGAGCCGCGCATGCCGGCCTCCCGCAGGGAGGCCCTGCTGGAGGGCTGGCGGGCGGCCGTGGCCCGCTGCCGCCTGCGGCCCTGAGCGCGGGGGCCTACCAGAAGCTGTGCCCGTGCGGCACCCAACCGGTGAGCACGTAGGCGTACAGCGTCACGATCAGGCCCACGATCAACGCCAGCAGAATGCTGTGCTTGAGCACCGCGCGGAACAGGTCGCCCTCCTTGCCTTCCTGGCCGGTGGCGGCGCAGGCCACGATGATGGACTGGGCGTCAATCATCTTGCCCATCACGCCGCCGGCGGAATTGGCCGCCGCCATCAAGACCGGACTCAGCCCCAGCCTGTTGGCGGTGATCACTTGCAGGCTCCCGAACAGGGCGTTCGAGCCGGCGTCGGTGCCGGTCAGGGCCACGCCCAGCCAGCCGATCAGGGTGCCGAACAGGGGAAACAGGCGGCCGGTGTTGGCCATGGCCAGGCCCAGCACGGCGTCCATGCCCGAGTAGCGGGTGACGAAGCCCAAGCCGATCATGGCCAGGATGGCCGCCAGGCTGAAGCGCATGCGCCGCAGGGTGCGCAGGAAGACGCGCAGCGTGGCGGCCGGGGAAAGGCCCAGGATGGGCCCGGCCGCCAGCCCGGCCAGAAACGTGGCCGTGCCTACCGCGGAGAGCCAGGCGACATCGAACAGGGCCGGCTCGGCGTGAGCTTCGGCCACCACCGGCGGCGTGCGGATCACCAGATTGTGCAGCCCGGGAACCGGGTGGCGCCAGGTGGTCGCGTCCAGGAGGCGCTTGACGGGGGGCAGGCCCCAGACGATGACGAACAGGGCGAGGAGCAGGAAGGGCGACCACGAGTGCAACACTTTTTTGAAGGAATGTTTCGGCGCGCCCGCTGCCTCCCCGTCCCAGCTATACCGCCAGAGCCGCTTCGGCCGCCACCGGCGGAAGAACACCGCCAGCAGCAGCAGCGTCAGCATCCCGCCCATCACGTCCACCAGGGCCGCGTCCACGTAGTTGGACCAGAAGAACTGCACCGCCCCGAAGCCGGCGCCGCAGGCGATCAGCCCGGGCCAGACCTCCAGCGTCTGCCGCGTCTTCACCTGCCAGCGCACCAGCCAGAAGGGCAGGATCAGCGCCGTCCAGGGCAGGATGCGTCCTACCATCGCGCTCAGATCGGCCTCCGGCAGGCCGGTCACCGCCACCAGGGTGCGGATCGGATTGCCCACGCCGCCCCAGGCCACCGGCGCCGTGTTGGCGATCAGGCAGAGCACGGCCGCCTGGAAGGGATGGAAGCCGATGCCCGCCATCATCGCTCCGCAGATGGCCACCGGCGCCCCGCCGCCGCCCGCCCCCTCCAGCACCGCGCCGAAGGCGAAGGCGATCAGCAGCACTTGCAGCCGCCGGTCGGCCGTGATGCCGCTGATGGATTCCTGGATGACCGTGAAGTGCCCGGTCTCGACCGTCAGCTCGTAGACGAACACGGCCGCCACCAGCGTCCAGGCGATGCGCACCACCGCGTAGAGCAGGCCGTGGGCCACCGCCGCCGCCGCCATCGGCGCGGGCATGCCGAACACGGTGAGGGCCAGCGCGATCGCCGCCAGAAAGGCGTAGACCGCCGCCCGCCAGGCGATCGTCTTGCGCACCGCCAGCAGGTAGAACAGCAGGCAGACCGGAAAGGCGGCCGCCGCCGTGGACAGCGGCGCCAAGCCCAGCGGATTGTAGTTCTGAACCCAGCTTCCGGCCATGGCAGCGAATCCGGCATGGTATCACGTCCCCCGGCCGTTGTTCAGTACAATGTCCTTCGTCATGGAAACCCGACTGCCTACCGCCGCCATCACCGACGAGTTTTCTCCCGATCTGGAGGTCGCCGCCTGCGCCATGGCCGCCATCGGCATGCGGGGGGCCGAACTGCGGGTGCTGTTCGGCAAGAACATCCTCGACCTGAGCGATGAGGAGGTAGACCGGGCGGTCGCGATCCTGCGCGCTTCGGGCCTCCAGGTCGTCTCCCTGTCCTCGCCCATTTTGAAATGCGTTCTGCCTGGCGGACCGCCGCTCGACACCCGCTTCCAGCACGACGTCTTCGCCTCCAAACACACCTACGAGGACCAGCCGCGCCTGCTCGGCCGGGCCTTCCAGATCGCTCACCGCACCGGCGCCCGCATCATTCGCGTGTTCTCCTACTGGCGCACGGTGGATCCGGAAAAGTGCTTCCAGCCGATCGTAGAGGCGCTCGGCGAGCTGGCCCGGCAGGCCGCTCCCGAGGATCTCATCATCGGGCTGGAAAACGAGCACGCCTGCAACGTCTCGACCGGGGCGGATGTGGCGCGCGTGCTGGAGGCCGTGAATCATCCCAACCTCCAAGTGGTCTGGGACCCGGCCAACGCTTACGTGGCGGGCGAGATTCCTTATCCGGAAGGCTTCGCCAGGCTGCCGGCCGCGCGCATCGCGCACGTCCACGCCAAGGACTGCTACCTGGCGGAGGACAAGCCGCGCTGGGGCGCCCTGGGCTGCTGCGCGCTGGACTGGAAAGGCCAGATCGCTGCTCTGCTGGCCTCCGGCTACCGCGGCTGGGTGAGCCTGGAGACCCACTGGCCCGGCCCGGGCGGCGACAAGCTCCAGGCCAGCGTCATCTGCGGCTGGAACCTCCAGCACCTGCTGGCCGCCTGAGGGCGGCCGCTGCGGTTCGCTCGGGCGCGTGCTATCCTGAGCTCAATCACTATCAGGGGGCACGATGATGCGCCCGCGAATCTTCACCGGCGCGCTGCTGGGCATCGCGCTGCTGGCCTTCCAAGGCCGCTTCCGCGGCTTCCGCGGGGAAGTGGACAACGACGACGCGCCTTTCCCGCCCGACGGCAACGAAAAAACCGAATTCGTCTTCGCCCGCCTGCGCTATCCTTCGGTGCGCTTCGCCTGGGGCTTCCGGGGCAACTGGGCCACCGATTACTGGAAGGCCGACCGGCAGTTCGTGCAGGGCGTCCGTCGGCTGACCCGCATCCACGTCCGTTCGGTCGAGCAGGTCGTGGACCTGGATTCCGACGAGATCTACAACTGGCCGTGGATCTACGCCGTCGAGGTCGGCCATTGGGATCTGACCGACGCCCAGTGCCGGCGCCTGCGCGACTACCTGCTGCGGGGCGGCTTCCTGATGGTGGACGACTTCCACGGCACCTGGGAATGGGAGAACTTCATGGCCTCCCTCAGCCGCGTCTTCCCGGATCGCCCGGTGGTGGACCTGGACTCGCAGGATCCCATCTTCCACGTGCTTTACGACCTGGACGAGCGCTTCCAGGTGCCGGGCATCCAGTATTGGTACAGCGGGCGCCTCTACGAGAAGGACGGCATCGAGCCGCGCTGGCGCGCCGTCTACGACGACAAGGGCCGCGTCCTGGTGGCCATCTGCCACAACATGGATCTGGGCGACGCCTGGGAATGGGCCGACCACCCGCGCTATCCGGAACCTTACGCCTCCCTGGCCTACCGCATCGGCATCAACTACATCATCTACGCCATGACGCACTGAGGGCCGGATGTTCGAGCTGCTCTTCAAGTATCCTCCGGCCGCCTTCGCCAAGGGGCAATTGGTCTGGCTGGCGCCCTGGCCCTTCGCCTGGGCGGCGGCCGGATTGCTGCTGGCCGCCGCCCTGCTGGCAGGACAGATCGGGCGGCGGGCGCAGCGGCTGCCCCGCCCGCGCCGCCTGGTCTTATGGTTGCTCCAAGCCGCTTTCCTAGCGCTGCTGCTGCTGGTGGTCCGGCAGCCTGCCCTGAGCGTCACCACGCTGAAGCCCCGGCAGAACATCGTGGCCGTGCTGCTGGACGACTCGCGCAGCATGGCGGTTCGCGAAACCGAAGGCCGGCGGATCGAGCAGGCGCGGGACGTGTTGCGCAACGGGTTGCTCGATTCTCTCGCCGCCCGTTTCCAGGTCCGCCTGTATCGTTTCGGCGACCGCCTGACGCGCATCGAGAAGCTCGAAGAGGCCGCCGGTCAGGCGCAGGCCACGCACATCGGCGAAGCGCTCAGCGCGCTGGCGGCCGAAGCCGCCGGCCTGCCGCTGGGCGCCGTCGTGCTGCTTAGCGACGGGGCCGATACGCGCGGCGGCGTGGCGCGCGAGGTGCTCGAGCAACTGCGCGCCCGCCGGCTTCCCGTGCACACGCTGGGTTTCGGCCGGGAGCGGTTCGAGCGGGACATCGAACTGGGCCGGATCGAGCTGCCGGCGCGCGCGCTGCCCGGCGACCGGCTGACCGCGCTGGTCACCGTCCGGAAGAACGGCTACCGGGGCGCGCGGGCGCGGTTGGCGGTTCGGGAGGGCGGCAGGACGCTGGCCTCGCGCGAGATCAGGCTGGCGGCAGCCGAGCAGACCGAGTGGCTGACTTTCGCCGCGGGCACCGCCGGCGCGCACCGCCTGGAGTTCGTTGTGGAGCCGCTGGCGGGCGAAGAGAACGCGCGCAACAACGCCCTGGCCCGCCTGCTCCAGGTGGAGGATCTCAAGCCCCGCCTGCTGTACATGGAGGGCGAGCCGCGCTGGGAGTTCAAGTTCATCCGACGCGCCGTCGAGGACGATCCCGCCCTGCGGCTGGTCACCATCCTGCGCACCACCGAGAACAAACTCTATCGCCAGGGGATCGCCGATCCCAAAGAGCTCGAGCAAGGCTTCCCGGCCTCGGCCGAGGAGTTGTTCGCCTTTCGCGGCCTCATCCTGGGCAGCGTCGAGAGCGGCTACTTCAGCGCCGCGCAGCAGGAGCTGATCCGTCAGTTCGCCGACCGGCGGGGCGGGGGCGTGCTCTGGCTGGGAGGCCGCCGGGCCCTGGCCGAGGGCGGCTGGGGCCGGCCGCCGCTGGCCGACCCGCTGCCGACGGTCCTGCCGGCGGGCAAGCAGACCTTTCACCGCGATCGGGCGCGCGTCCGCCTCAGCCCCGCCGGGGGTGACAGCCTGATCTGCCGGCTCGAAGAGCCGCCGGAGGCCAACCTCGAGCGCTGGCGCAGGCTGCCGGCGCTGGCCGATTACCAGGAGGCCGGCGAGCCCAAACCGGGCGCCGTCGTGCTGGCCGAACTGGAGACGCCCGAGGGGCGCCGCTTGCCCTTGCTGATCACGCAGAACTACGGCCGCGGCCGCACCGCCCTGTTCGCCACCGGAGGAAGCTGGCGCTGGCAGATGCTTCAGGAGTTGGCCGACCAGAGCCACGAGATCTTCTGGCGCCAGTTGTTGCGCTGGCTGGTGAACGGCGCGCCCGGCCAGGTGAGCGGCTCGACGCCGGCCCCGGTGCTGGAGGATGACTCGCGGGTGACGCTGCGCGCCGAGGTGCGCGACAAGGCCTTTCTCCCGCTGCCGGACGCGCGCGTCGAGGCGCGCATCCTGGGGCCGGAGGGGCTGAGCGAAACCGTCGAGTTGCGGCCGCAGGCCGGCGAGCCGGGCCTCTTTCAATCCGAATGGACCGCCGCCCGCCCCGGGGCCTACTCGGCCGAGATTGCGGCCCGCCGCGGCGAGCAGGAGATCGGGCGCGACCTGGTGCTGTTCCGCCGCGAGGACGGCGTGGCGGAGGACTTCCGCGCCGAGCAGAACCGGGAGCTGCTGCGCACGCTGGCTGAGCAGACCGGCGGGCGCTACTGGCGTCCGGCAGAGGCCGCCCGGCTGGCCCGCGAAATCTCTTACTCGGAGGCGGGCATCGGCGTGCGCGAGACGCTGGAACTCTGGGACATGCCGTTCGTGTTCCTGCTCGCCCTCACGTTGCGCGCCTCGGAATGGTTGTTGCGGCGCAAGTGGGGGGCGGTATGAAGGTTCCGGTTGCGCTGTTGCTGGCGCTCGGGATGCCGGCCGCCACCCACTACGTCACGCTGGCCGGCCTGGGCGGCGAGGCCGAATACGAGCAGCGCTTCGCCGGTTGGGCCCGCGAGGCGGAGAAGATCCTGGCGGCCGCCGGCGGCGACGTCAAGACTTACACCTTGTACGGGCCGGAGGCGCGCGCCGCCCGCATCCGCGAGTTGTTCGCGAGCCTGGCCCGGCAGGCGCAGCCGCAGGACGCGCTGGTCGTGCTGCTGATCGGCCACGGCACCTTCGACGGCTTCCAGTACAAGTTCAATCTGCCGGGCCCGGATTTGACCGCCACGGAACTGGCGGCCTTGCTGGATCGCGTTCCGGCCGCGCGGCAGCTCGTCGTCAACGCCGCCAGCGCCAGCGGCGCCTCGCTGGAATCGCTGCGCAAGCCGGGGCGGGTGGTCATCACCGCCACCAAGAGCGGGATGGAAAAGAACGCCACCGTGTTCGCGCGCTATTGGATCGAGGCCCTGCGCGACCCGGCCGCCGACGCCGACAAGAACGAGGTCATCTCGGCCCTGGAGGCTTTCCGCTACGCCGATCGGAAGACGGCGCAGTTCTACCAGTCGCAGAAACGGCTGGCCACCGAGCATCCGCTGTTGGAGGATACCGGAAGCGGCCCGGGCGTCCGCGCCCCTGCGCCCGAGGACGGCCCCGGACGCTTGGCGGCCGCCTTCCCCTTGGTGCGCTTCGGCCGCGCCCAGGCCGCCGCCGCCGACCCCGCCCGGCGCGCCTTGCTGGCGCGCAAGGAGGAGCTCGAGCAGCGCATTGACCTGCTCAAGTACCGCAAGGCGGCCATGGAGGCGGGCGAGTACCGCAAACAGCTTGCCGCGCTGCTCGTCGAGCTGGCGCGCCTCCAGGAGGAGCTGGACAAATGATCCTGGCGCTGGCGGTCCTCGCGGGGGCGATTCCCTTCCTCCAGGCCGGCCCCGCGGCCGAGTGCCTGGCGGCGCGCCATTACGGGCGGGAGGCGGAGGCCGCCCGCTGCTTCGAGCGCCTGGCGGCGGCCGCGGATCCCTACGCGCGTGCCGAGGGCCTCTGGGGTCAGGCTCGCTACCAGGAGGCCAACGACCAGTTCCGCCAGGCCGTCGGCCGGCGGCCCGAGGATCCCGACCGGAAGGTGCGCTGGGGCCGGCTTCTACTGGAGCGGTTCAACCCGGGCGAGGCGATCGAGCTGTTCCAGGAGGCGCTGGCGCTGCGTCCCAATCATCCCGGCGCACTGCTCGGCCTGGCTCTGGCGGCCGCCGAGCAGTTCGAGAACAAAGCGGTCGAGCTGGCGCAGCGAGCCCTGGAGGCCGACCCCGAGCTGATCGAGGCCCGGCTGCTTCTGGCCCGCATGGCGCTGGAGGACGGCGACGCCGCCCGGGCCGTCCAGGAGGCCGACCGCGCGCTCCGGCAGTGGCCGGAGGCGCTGGAGGCCTTGGCCTTGCGCGCCACCGTGGACTGGCTGGCGGACCGCGATCCGGCGCCCTGGCTGGAACGCATCCTGAAAATCAACCCGCGCTACGGGCGGGCCTACGCCCTCGGCGCGCGCTTCCTGGTTTTGAATCGCCGCTACGAGGACGGCATCCGTTTTTATCAGCAGGCGCTGAAGCTCGATCCCAAACTCTGGGACGCCCGCAGCGAGCTGGGCATCAACCTGATGCGGCTGGGCCGCGACGAGGAAGCCCGGCGCGAACTGGAGCTGTGTTACCTCAACGGCTATCGCAACGCCCCCACAGTGAACGCGTTGCGCCTGCTGGACAGCTACCGGAATTTCCTCTTCCTGTCCGGCGGCCGCGTGGTGCTGAAGCTGCACCGCAAGGAGGCGGACGTCCTGGAGACCTACTTCCGGGCCGAGGCCGAGCGGGCCCTGGCCGCCTTCGAGCGGAAATACGGCTTTCGCCTGGAGGGGCCGGTGCGTATCGAGGTCTATCCCGATCACGAAGACTTCGCCGTGCGCACTCTGGGCATGCCGGGACTGGGCGCCTTGGGCGTCACCTTCGGCCGCGTGGTGGCCATGGACAGCCCGTCGGCCCGCAAGGCAGGCGCCTTCCACTGGGCGGGCACCCTCTGGCACGAGTTGAATCACGTGGTGGTGCTGGCGGCCGCCCACCACCGCCTGCCCCGCTGGTTCACCGAAGGGCTGGCGGTCTACGAGGAATCCCAGGCCTCGCCCGAATGGGGCGAAAGGCTGACGCCTGAAGTGATCGCGGCCATCGCTCAGAAGAAGCTGCTGCCGGTGGCGCAACTGGATCGGGGATTCGTGCGGCCCGCCTATCCGGCCCAGGTGGCGGTCTCCTACTATCAGGCCGGCCGGCTGTGCGAATTCATCGCGCGGGAGTGGGGTTTTGAAAAGCTGCGGCGGATGCTGGAGGTCTTCGCGGACGGAGGCGATACGCCTCAGGCGGTCCGCGCGGCGCTGGGCCTGGAGCCCGAGGAGCTGGACCGGCGGTTCCTGGCCTGGCTCGAGGGCCTGACTCGCAAGACGGTCGAGGGCTTCCCGGAATGGCGCCGGCGCATGGCGCGCCTTCGGGAGGCGGCGCAGGCCGGCCGCCACGAAGAGGTGTTACGCGAGGGTCCCGCGGCGCGGGATCTGTACCCCGAGTATGTCGAGGCGGGCAGCGCCTACGAGTTGCTGGCTCAGGCGCACCTGGCGCGGAACGACCGGGCGGCGGCAGCCGCGGAGCTGGAGGCTTACGCCCGCGCCGGCGGGCGGCAGCCTGCGCTGCTCAAGAAGCTGGCGGAGCTGGAGCGCGGGGCGGGTCGGAAGGCGCAGGCGGCTGCGGCGCTCGAACGGATCATCAACGTGGATCCGTTGGACGAGGAGACGCATCGCATGCTGGGCGAGTTGCGCCTGGAGTCGGGCGACGCCGAAGGGGCCGTCCGAGAGTACCGCGCGGCGCTGGCGCTTCAGCCGGTGGACCGGGCCGCCGCGCACTTCCATCTGGCGCGCGCCTGCCGGGCCGCCGGCCGGTTGGAGGAGGCTATGGACCACGTGCTGGCGGCCCTGGAGGCCGCCCCCGGCTACCGCCCGGCCCAGAAGTTGCTTTTGGAGTTGAGCCGTTGAGACCACCGACCCCAGGAGGACGCATGGCGAGGGCAGTGCCCATCGAGGCGGCGGAGTTGAGACAGCGGATCGAGAGGTTCCAGGAGGTGCACCGCGAGATCGTCCGCCAGGTGCGGCGAGTCATCGTGGGCCAGGACGAGGTCCTCGAACAGGTCTTGATCGCGCTGTTCGTGGGCGGCCACTGCCTGATCACCGGCCTGCCCGGCACGGCCAAGACCCTGCTGGTGCGCACCATCGCGCAGACCCTCGGGCTGGCTTTCAAGCGCATCCAGTTCACGCCCGACTTGATGCCCTCCGACATCACCGGCACCGACATCATCGAGGAGGACCCGGCCTCCGGCCGCCGCACCTGGACCTTCGTCCCCGGCCCGATCTTCGCCAACGTGCTGCTGGCCGACGAGATCAACCGCACCCCGCCCAAGACCCAGTCCGCCTTGCTCGAGGCCATGCAGGAACTCTCCTGTACGGTGCGCGGCAACCATTACAAACTGCCCGCGCCCTTCTTCGTACTGGCCACCCAGAACCCCATCGAGCTGGAGGGAACCTACCCCTTGCCCGAGGCCCAGCTCGATCGCTTCCTGTTCAACACCGTGCTGGGTTACCTGAGCGCCGAGGAGGAGATGCAGGTCATTGATCTGACCACCACCACCCACACCGCCCAGGTCGAGGCGGTGACCAACGCTCAGGAGATCCTCGATTTCCAGCAACTGGTCCGCATGGTGCCCATCGCCGATTCGGTGGCCCGCTACGCGGTCGAACTGGTGCGCGCCACGCGCAACAGCGAACCCGACGCACCGGAGTTCATCCGCAAGTACGTCAACTACGGATCCAGCGTGCGCGGCGCGCAGTTCCTGGTGCTGGCCGGCAAGGCGCGGGCCCTGATGCGGCGGCGCTACCACGTCGCCTATGAAGACATCCGGGCCCTGGCGGTCCCCGTCTTGCGCCACCGCATTCTGCTGAACTTCTACGCCGAGTCGGACCGGCTGCGCTCGGACGACATCCTGCTGCGGCTGCTGGAGGCGCGCCCGGCACCCGCGGCTTGAGGCGGATATGCTGCAACGCTACTTGGATCCCGCGGTGCTGGCCGGCATCTCGGGCTTGGACCTGGTGGCCAAGACCGTGGTCGAGGGCTTCGTGGCGGGCTTGCACCGCTCGCCCGATTTCGGCTTCAGCCAGGAGTTCGCCGAGTACCGCGCCTACTCGCCGGGCGACGACCTGCGTTACGTGGACTGGAACGTCTTCGCCCGCACGGAACGCTGCTATCTGAAGCGCTATCGGGGAGAGACTAACACCGCACTCACCGTGCTGATGGACGCCAGCGCCTCGATGGGCTTCTCCTCGCACCGCATTTCCAAGCTGGATTACGCGCGCTACCTGGCCGCCTCCTTGTTTTATCTGGCCGGCAGGCAGCGCGACGCCGCCGGCCTGATCGTCTTCGACGACCAAGTGCGCAACGTGGTGGCCCCCTCCTCCCGCCAGGGCCAGCTCTCCCGCCTCCTGCACGCCCTCGAGCAAGCCTCCGCCGGCCGGCGCACCGACTTCGCTCGGCCCCTCCTGCACCTGTTGGATCATCTGCGCCGGCGCGGCATCGTGGCCGTTATCTCGGACTTCTACGCCTCGCCCGAGGAGGTGATTCGCACCATGGCCCCGGTGCGCTTTCGGGGCAGCGAACTCATCCTGTTCCACGTCCTGGACCCCGAGGAACTCCGCCCCCGCTTCGATCAGCCGCTGCTGCTGGTGGATGTGGAAACCCGGCAATCCCTCGAAGTGGCGCCCGAATACGCCCGCAGCCAGTATCCCCCGCGCATCCGGGGCCACGTCGAGAGCCTGCGGGAGCTGGCGCGCCAGGCCGGCATGGACTACTTCCTGCTGGAGACCGACCGGCCGCTCGACGAGGCGTTGCGGGAGTACCTGAGCGTGCGCGAAGGGAGGCTGTAAGTGGGCTTGATGGCGCCATGGTTCCTGGCCGGGCTGGCGGCGCTGAGTTTGCCGGTCTGGCTGCACCTGCTGAAGCGCCGGCGCAGCCCGCCGCGCGAGTTCAGCTCCCTGCTGCTGTTCGAGCGGCGGGTGGAAAGCTCCCTCCGCCGCCGCCGGCTGCGGTACTTGCTGCTGCTGGCGCTGCGTTGCCTGCTGCTGGCCGCCCTGGCGCTGGCCTTCGCCCGTCCCTACCGCGAGGCGGCGGCGGGCGCGGCCGCGGGCCGGCTGGTGGTGCTGGCGCTCGATGAGTCTTACAGCATGCGGCAGGGCGATCGCATGGCCCGCGCTCGGCGAGCGGCGGCGGAGCGCCTGGCCCGCCTCTCGGCCGGCGACCGCGTGCAGGTCGTCGCCTTCTCGGACTCCGTCCGCCTGCTCGCCGAGCCGGAGCCGGATCAGGCGGCGGCCCGCGGGGCGATCGAATCGGTACGGCCGGGCGATGGGCGCGGCTCCTACGCCGAGCTGGTGCGTGCGCTGGGCTGGATGGCACGGGCGGCCCGCGTCCCGGTCGAGGCGCACGTCTTCAGCGACCTACAGCGCAGCGGGCTGCCGCCTTCCTTCCAGGATCTGACCCTGCCGCCCGGCTTGCGGCTGGAGCTGCACCCCGCCGCCGATCGCGCGGTGGAGAACTGGACGGTGGAAGCGGTGCGCGCGCCCGCAGTTGTCTACGGCCCGCAAGCGGTTCGCGTCGAGGCCACCGTGACCGGCTTTGCCCGCCGTCCGGCGCGGCGGCGCGTCCTGCTGGCGCTGGATTCGCGCCTCATCGAGAGCAAGGAAGTGGAGGTGCCGGCCGGCGGCCGCGCCGCCGTCGAGTTCACTCTGAGCGAGCCGGGGCACGGAGCCCACCGGGGGGAGGTGCGCCTGGAGCCGCCCGACGAATTCCCCGACGACGACCGGCGGCTGTTCGCCCTCCAGCGCGCCGATCCCCGGCCCGCGCTGTTCCTGCACGAGGCGCGCGAGCGACGCGCCTGGCTGTACTTCCGCACCGCCCTGGAGGCGTCCGGCGGCGGAGCCTTTCGTCTGGAGGAGGCGACCCTCGAGCAGGCCGGCGGCCTGAAGCCCGCCCGGTATGCCTTCGTGGTGCTCTCCGACACCGACTGGCTGCCGGAGGGTTTCGCGCAGGACCTGCGAGCGTACTTGCAGGGCGGCGGGTCGGTCTGGATCGCGCTGGGGCCTGCTGCGCTGGCGCGGCGGCAGGCCCCGCTGTTGGACGCTCCGCTGAGCGCGCTGGGCGACGGCGCGGGAAGTTTGCCGGGCGTCCGGGAGCTGGACCGGGCGCATCCCGCCTTGGAAGGGACGGGCCGTTGGGAGGGAGTCAAGTTCTACCGCGCGGCGCGCCTCGAGCCGGCGGGAGCGCGCGTGCTGGCGCGGCTGGCCGATGGGACGCCGCTGCTGATGGAAAAGGCGGTGGGAGCCGGCCGCCTCATGCTGTTCGCCTCCGCGTTGGACAATCTGGCCAACGATTTCCCGCTGCATCCCTCCTTTGTGCCCTTCATCGAGCGCACGGCGGCCTATCTGGGCGGGTTGGAACAGGAGGCGGGCGCGCTGACGGTAGGGACGCACCTCGCACTGCGTACCGCGGCCGAGCGGGGAGTGGCGGTCGAGGTCATCGGTCCGGACGGCCGGCGCGCTCTCTCCTTGAGCGAAGCGGCCACGGCCGGCGAACTGGCCCTGAAGCAGGCGGGCTATTATGAGGTGCGCCGGGGCGCCGGACGGAACCGAATCGTGGCGGTGAACCCCGATCCGCGGGAGTCGGACTTGGATTTGATCCCGGCTGAGACGCTGGCCCTGTGGCGCGCCGCGGGATCTGCCGAGGTGGCCGGCGCCCGGGGCGAAGGGACGGAACGTACGCGGCGCGGACTGTGGCCGGCGGTGTTGCTCATCGCGCTGGCGGCCGCTGCGGCCGAATCCTGGACGGCCAACAAGTACCTGGCCGGTGAGGGCGAGGGGACATGAATGCACTGGAGCGGTTGAATGCTTGCCTGCGAGGCATCGAAAGGCGGCTGCGCCTGCTGGCGCTGTGGCGCGGCCTGGCGGCGCTGGCGGCGACGGCGCTGGGGGCGACGGTCCTGCTCGTGCTGCTGGCGGATCGTTTCGCCTTTTCCTCTGCCAGCCTGACGGCGGCCGCGTGGCTGCTTTACCTGGCGCTGGCGCTGGCGGCGGGCCTCGCCCTGGCGCTGCCGCTGGTCCGGCTGAACGCCCGCCGGGCGGCGGCGCGGGCCGAGCGCAGCCTGCCC
>JBBIMA010000065.1:0-22544 GCA_037444625.1 Solibacteraceae bacterium | reverse complement strand
GGCAGCGGCGATCACGCTGGCCGGGCTTTCCGGCTGGATCCTCCGGCCGGATCCGGAGGCTTGGATTTGCTGGAAGGAAGCCCAGGTCAATTCCGAGGCCCGGCGCGCCTGGACCCGGCAGGCGGCTGAATTCCTGGCCGGCGCGCGGCGTCCGGGCGAAGGGGTGGCGGCGGCCTTCGGCGATCTGACCGGGATCTTTCGCGCGGCGGGCATTCCGCTGGGCGAAACGCTGCATGAAGGCAACGGACCGCACTGGCTGGCGGCGATCGCGCGCCCGGATCTGTTCCTGTGGGAACCCTGGGTGGTGACCATCTCTTCGGACGCTCTGGCGGCCGCGCTGGTCCGTCTGGGCCCGGGCGGGCCGCGATATGATCTTGTGAAAACCATCGCCGTGAAGGGAGGACCGGTCGTACAGATCTACCGCCGAGCGGCGCCCCGGGCGGCGGCCGCCGTCTGGCCGACCAAGGCAGGTTCACCGTGACGAGGATACCTTTCACCAAGGCGCACGGCGCCCAGAACGACTTCTTGCTGACGTGGGCCAACGAAGCGCCCCTGGAACGTCTGCCCGAGGTGGCGCGGGCCATCTGCCACCGCCATAGCGGCGTGGGAGCGGACGGCTGGATCCTGGTCCGGGGCCACGCCGAGAGTGCGGCCGCCTACGACGCCTCGATCCGCCTGTTCAACGCCGACGGCAGCGAGGCCGAGCTGTCCGGCAACGGGACGCGCTGCGCGGCCGCCTTCCTGCGCGACAGCGGGCTGGAGAAGGATCCCCTGCGCATCCTCACGGGCGCGGGCATCAAAGACCTGCACCTGGTGGGGGCCAGCGGCTTAAGCTACCGCTTCCGCATGAACATGGGGCGTCCGGTCTGGCGCGAGGACCAATTGCAGCTTCGCCTGGAGGCGGGAGGCGGCACGTTGGACGCCGCCGCCCTGGAGGTGGGCAACCCGCAGTGCGCGGTCTTCGTGCAGGATTTCGATTTCGACTGGCGCAAGCTGGGGGCGGAGATCGAGTCCCACCCGATGTTTCCCAAACGGACCAACGTCTCCTTCGTCAAGCGCCTGGACGCTCACACCCTGGACGTGCGATTCTGGGAGCGCGGCGTGGGCGAGACCATGAGCTCGGGCACCGGTTCGACCGGGGCGGCCGCGGCCGCGGTGTTGCGCGGGCTGGCGGTCAGCCCGGTGCGCGTGCTGACGCCGGCCGGCCCGCTGGAACTGGTTTGGGAGCAGGATATCTTCTTGACCGGCCCGGCCCAGATCGTGGCTGGAGGAGAGTTCTATTTCGACCGATAGAAAGACCATGGCGAGCGTGGCAACCGTCGCGAGCCGCTACGCAGCGGAACTGGCCGAGAAGATCCGCGCCCGCACGGCGCGCGTAGGCGTGGTGGGCCTGGGATACGTGGGCCTGCCCCTGGCGGTGGAATTCGCCAAGGCCGGCTTTCGCGTCACGGGTATTGACGTCTCCCAGGACAAGGTGGCTCGAATCAACGCGGGCGAGTCCTACGTGCTGGACGTGCCCGGCGCCGCTCTCGGGCCCCTGACGGCCGAGGGGCGCCTGCGGGCCACGGCCGATTTCTCGGTCCTGGCCGAGCTGGACACGGTGAATATCTGCGTGCCCACACCCCTGCGCAAGACCAAAGACCCGGATATGAGTTACATTGACGCCGCCTGCCGGGAGATCGCGCGCCATCTGCACGCCGGCATGCTCATCATCCTGGAATCCACCACCTATCCCGGCACCACCGACGAATTCGTGCTGCCCATGCTCGAACGCGATCGGCTTCGGGTGGGCCGGGATTTCTTCCTCTGTTTCTCTCCCGAGCGGGTGGACCCGGGAAATCCCCGCTATCAGACCGCCAATATTCCCAAGGTGGTCGGCGGGATGACCCCCGTCTGCACGGAATTGGGGGCCCTGTTTTACTCCCAGGCATTGCAGCGCGTGGTGCCGGTCAGCTCGACCAAGGTAGCCGAAATGGTCAAGCTGCTGGAGAACACCTTCCGCATGATCAACATCGGCCTGGTGAACGAGATCGCCCTGATGTGCGACCGCATGGGCATTGACGTCTGGGAAGTGATTGACGCCGCCGCCACCAAGCCCTTCGGCTTCATGCCTTTCTACCCGGGTCCCGGCCTGGGCGGCCACTGCATCCCGATTGACCCGTTCTATCTTTCCTGGAAGACCAAGCAGGCGGGCATCGAAGCCCGCTTCATCGAACTGGCCGGCTATATCAACGGGCAGATGCCCCGGTTTGTGACGGAGAAGATTCAGAACGCGTTGAACGACTGCGGCAAGCCGCTGCGCGGTTCGCACATCCACATCGTGGGCGTAGCTTACAAGCGGGACATAGACGACGTGCGCGAGTCGCCCGCCCTGGACATCATGCATTTGCTCCAGCGCCGCGGCGCCCGCCTCAGTTACACCGATCCCTACGTGCCCCGCCTGAGCTTCGAGGGGCTGGAGCTGCACTCGATGCCGCCGGAAACCGCGGCCGAGGCGGACTGCGTGGTCATCGTCACCGACCACTCGGCGGTAGATTACCGGGAGCTGGTCGAACGCTCGCGCCTGGTGGTGGACACGCGCAACGCCACCCGCGGCCTGCGGTCGCCCAAGATCGTCAAGTTGTAGGGCCGCCGGCGGCCTTCAGACGGCGTGCGAGGGCTCGGGGTAGACCCACAGCTTGCCGTGCTCGAGCTCGCGGTAGCGCACCTGGGGCGCACGCACGGCCAGGGCGGCGCGGAATTGGCGCGGGTCGGCAGCGTTGTCCCGGAAGAGATCGTAGTGGCAGGGCACCGCCACCTCCGGGACCAGTCGGGCCGCCAGCCCGGCCGCCTGCCAGTGCGAGAGATTGCCGAAGCCCCCGTTGATGCAGGCGATCATGACCTGAGGGCGGACGCGCACCGCCTCGGCCAGTAATTCGTGGTCGGCGGTATCGCCGGTCAAATACACCGCGGGCCCGTCCCCGAACCGGATCAGGTAGCCCAGGTGATTGAGATCGGTCGCGTCCGTCGGCAGGGCGAAGACTCCGCGCAGGATGAGGTCCGCCAGCCGGAACTCCCCGTCCGGCCAGATCATGTGGATGCGCTCCTTGGGGACTCCTGCCGCCCGGAAGACGGCGCAGCTCGGCGGCGGTCCGACGAACCAGGAGCTCGACTTCGAGCGCAGGCGCCGGACGGTCTCCGGATCGGTGTGGTCCTGGTGGTTGTGAGTGCAGGCGAAGACCTCCACCTCCAGATCCTCCGGCTCGATCAGTACGGGAACGCGCCGCCGGAGATCGAGCCCGGGCTCGAGCGAGGCGCAACTGTCGGTGAGATACAGGTCCACGCCCAGCGTCACGCCGCCGGGCGATTTGAAGATGTAACCCATCTGGCCCAGCCACCAAAGCGCCAGCGAACCCGCCGGCGGCCGGACCTGCCGTATCTGCTCCATCAGCGCCGAAGCCAACTTTGCCTCCCTGGGGGCATGAGAGCCTAAATCAAATCCCACGGCTTGCGCGCCTGCCGGCCGAGCAGGCCCACCGCGTCGGGGTCGTCCGGGAAGGTCTCCCGCGCCGCATCCCAGCGCAACTTGCGTCCCAGTTTGAAGGCGATGTTGCCCAGGTGAGCGACGATGGTGGCGCGGTGGGCGTCCTCGACGCCGGCGGCGGGGCGCCGGCGGGTCCGCACCGCCTCCAGGAAATCCCGGGCGTGTTGCGCCGTGGGTTCCGGTCCGTTGACGCGCCGGGCCGGGATGCGCGGCTCATTGGATCCCGGCTTGCGCTCCGGATAGATCTCGTAGCCGATGCGGTCGGCGAACAAGGCCCCCTCGGTGCCGTAGAACGCCATGCCGTGCGGCCGGTCGTCGGCGCCGCGGGCGTTGTAGTAACTCATGCCGGGCGTGCGGCCGCCGACGCCGTGGGCGTTCAAGTTACAAGCTTCATAACTCAGCACGAAGCCGGGATATTCATATGTTACCTGCAAGATATCGGGCGTCTGGCCGGCGTCGCGCAGGGTGAAACGCCCGCCGGCCGCCGAAACGGTGCTCGGCCCGTCGGCTCCCATGATCTGGTGCACGGTATCGAAACGGTGCGTTCCAAAATCGGTGATGTAGCCGCCGGCGTAATCCCAGAACCAGCGATAGGTTCCCAGGAACCGCTTGCGGTTGAAGGGGACCCAGGGAGCGGGACCGAGATAGAAGTCCCAGTCCAGCTCCTCGGGCGGGGAGGAATCCGGCTCCCGCCCGATCCCTGCGGGGTGCAAGTTGGCGTAATTCCACACCCGCACGAAGCGCACCTCGCCCAGCTCGCCGCCGCGCACGATCCGGGCCGCCTCCGCCAGGTGCGCCGCCGAGCGATGCTGGGTGCCCGCGGCGACGATCCGGCCCGAGCGGCGGGCCGCCTCGACCATGGCCTGTCCCTCGCGGATGTTATGCGCCAGGGGCTTTTCCACGTAGACGTCTTTGCCCGCCTGACAGGCCAGTACGGTGGGGATGGCATGCCAGTGGTCGGGCGTGGCGATCAGGACCGCCTGGATCTCGGCGATCTCGAGGAGGCGGCGAAAGTCCTGGAAAACCCGCCCCCCGCCCGCCTCCTGCTGCGCCCGGCGCGCGTTGGGCAGATAGACGTCGGCGAAGGCGACGAAGTCGGCGCCCGCTTCCCGCATCAGCCGCGCCACGTAGCGGCCCCGGCTGCCGCAGCCGATCAGGCCCATCACCACCCGCTCCCCCGCCCCGAGAAGGCGGCCGGCGGAGATCGCCGGCGCTGCGCGAAGAAGCGTACGCCGTTGCATCCAGCGCCTCCCGAATTACGGGTTGAGATACTTCGCCAGCCAGGCGTGCACTTCCTGGTAGAACAGGCGGCTGTCTTCGCCCCGCTGGATCCAGTGATTGGCCTCCTGGAAGACCACCAGACGGCTGGGGATGCGCAGCCGCTGGAGCACGCTCCAGTTTTCCAGCGTCTGATTCAGCGGCACCCGGTAATCGCGTTCGCCCACCGTCAGCAGCATGGGCGTGCGGAAGTTGGCGGCGTAGCGGATCGGGTTCTGCTCCCGCCACACACGGCCCTGCTCCCAAGGCGGGCCGCCGGCGGCCACTTCCCGGTGATAGATCATGTCGGAGGAACCCCACTGCGACTCGAGATTGATCAGCCCGGCATGGCTGATCAAGCAGCGGTAGCGGGTGGTGGTGGCCTGCATCCAGTTGGCCAGGTGGCCGCCGTAACTGGCGCCGCCGGCCGCCTGGCGCTTCCCGTCCACGAATGGGAAGCGGCGGATGGCCTCGTCGGCCGCCTGGTTGATTTCCTCGGCCGGGCCGCGGAAGGGGTCGCCCTGGATCTCCTGCGCAAAGCGCTCGCCGAAACCGGTCGAGCCCGTGTAATTGGTCATCAACACCACATAACCCGGCGCGGCCAGCAGATGATAGTTCCAGCGCAGCACGAATTGATCGCGCCACATGGAATGCGGCCCGCCATGCATGATCACCAATAGCGGATACTTCCTGCTTTCCTCAAAGCCCGGGGGCAGCGCAATCATGTTATGAATCTGCTTGCCCCGGCGGCTGGTGAACCAGAAGTGACGCAGCGGCTGCCAGTCCAGCCGCGCAGCTGCCTCGCTGTTGAAGGCGGTCAAGGCGACATGGCCGCCGGCAGGCTCGATCCGCACGACCTCGGGCGGTGAGACGGCGCTTTCCCAGTTGGCGATGAGCAGAGTGGCGGAGGCTTTGGCCGGAACCGCCAGGTTGGTGTAGCAGCCCGAAGTAACCCGGAACAGCGGCCGCACTGCGCCTCCCTCGGCCGGCGCGGCGAACGGCTTCTCGTGCCCGGCCTCCTCGGCCAGCAGATACAGCGTCCGGCCGTCGGGACTGAGAGCGAAGCTCGTCACCGAGCGGTCCCACCCCTCGGTCACGATCTTGGGCGGTCCCATGGACGGCCAGTCAAAACGCGCCACCCGCTCCAAGTTATAGATCTTGCCGCTCCGGCGCTCGAAAAGGCAGTAAAGCGCCCGGCCGTCCGGACTGAAAGTCGGCCGGCCGTAACTATCCGGGCCGCTGGTAAGTTGACGCGGCTCGCCGCCAGCCAGGGGAACCTGAAACAGGTGCGTTTCCACAAACGAGTAGGCGGCGGCGTTGGCCCGCGTCGTGGCGGCGAAGACGATCGTCTGTCCGTCGGGCGCCCAGACGGCGTCCAGCCGCTCGCCGCCCTGGGCGTCCCGCCGCCCGCCGAAACCCGGCTCGGCCGCCAGCTTCGTACCGGCCAGCAGGTCGCGGGCCTTGGCTCCGGGTTCGGCGGCCTGGACGAAAAGGTGGGGGCGGGCGTCCTCCAGCCAGCGATCCCAGTAGCGCACCGGAAAGCTGTCGTAGATACGCACCCGGGCCTTGCGCGCCTTGCGTTCCGCAGCGATCTTGCGGTTGGCTTCCTCATCGGCCGCCCCCGGATAGACCGGCGAGGTGAACAGCAGGCTCTTGCCGTCCGGGCTGAAGCGGGGCATCGAAGCGCCTGCCGAGAGCGAGCTGATTCGGAGGGCCTCGCCGCCGGCCAGATCCAGCACGTAGACCTGCCCGGCCTCGTCTCCCTCGCGCCGGGCGATGAAGGCGATGCGCCGGCTGTCCGGGCTCCAACTTACTCCGCTTTCCGGACCCTTGGTGTAAGTCAGACGGCGAGGGGGAGCGCTGCCGTCGGCAGGGACAATCCACAGATCCGAAGCCTCGTCTTTCTCGTCATAGGCCGGCTCGAGGACCGAAAAGACCACCCAGCGCCCGTCGGGGCTGGGCGCCGGCGGCCCGACGCGCTTCATCAGCCAGATAGCCTCGTGGGTGACCGGCGCCCGGGCGGCCGGAGACAGTCCGGCCAGCCACGCCAGCGCAAGCAGGGCGCGCCGCAGCATGGCGGGCCTTTCAGTTGGAGGGCAGCGGTCCGGGCTTGGCTTCCTCCGGCCGCCGCGGCTGCGGCTTGGGCAAGGGCTTGCGCGGCAGCAGCTCGGGCCGGGTCGCCGCGTGGTAGACGCAGGAGGCGATCACGGCGGAAGCCTGCATCAGATCGGCGCGCGGGAGCCGCTCATAGACGTCCATGTTGGAGTGGTGCGTGCGCGTCATGTAATCCAGCGGGTCCTGGATGAACTGGAAGCCCGGCAATCCCACCGCATCGAAGGAGAGATGATCGGTGCCGCCGGTGTTGGCGATGGTGACGGTGGTGACTCCCAGATCGCGGAAAGGCGCCAGCCAGGCCTCGAAGATCGGGCGCATCATGTCGTTGCCCTGGAGATACACCCCGCGGATCTTGCCCCCGCCGTTGTCCAGGTTGAAGTAGCCGGAGAGCTTGGGGAAATCCTTCTTCAAAGCCATCGTTTCGCGATCGGCGAAGTGCTCCTTGACGTAGGCCCGCGAGCCCAGCAGGCCCAGCTCCTCGGCGTCCCACAAAGCCATGCGCACGGTGCGGTCCATCTTGAGATCCAGCGTCTTGAGGATGCGCATCACCTCCATCATCACGGCGCAGCCGGCGGCGTCGTCGGTGGCGCCGGTGCCGCCGTGCCAGGAATCCAAATGGGCCCCGATCATCACCAGCTCGTCCTTCTTGCGGCCCCCGGGCAGCTCGGCCACCACGTTGAAGCCTTCCACTTCCTTCTGCTCCACGGCGGCGCGCACATCCACCTCGAGCTTCACGGGGATCTTCTTTTCCAGCAAGCGCACCAGGCGGTTGTAATGTTCGCTGGCCAGGGCGATGGTGGGCGGCGGCAGAGGATCCTTGAGCTCGCGCGAGCCGGCCGAGGCGGCGAACACCGTGCCGTAGTCGCCGCGCTGCCCGGCGGTGACCACCGCCAGCGCGCCCTCCTCCTTGAGAAAACGCGCCAGCTTGGCGCGCAACTCGCGGGCTTGCATCATCTGGCGGAACTGCGGCGAGGGCTGCCCGCCCGGGCGCGGAAAGGGCATGGCGAAGGGCCCGCGTCCCGGCTCCGGCGCCCGCGCCAGATCGGCCAGCTCGGCCTCGCTGTAACGGCGCAGCTCGGCGGTGGCCCGCGGCTCGAGCTGGCGCGCGGGGTCGGTCAGCACGATCTTGCCTTTGAGCTGGCCTTTGAACTTGGCCAGATCGGCCTCGTTCTGGATGACGGCCAGCACCGCTTCGCCCGCCACCGGACCGTTAGTGCCCTCCGTCCAGGCCAGGGGGAAGCCGATCAGCGGCGCCTGCACCGGCTCCAACAAGTGGGCTGAGAATCGGCTGAACGACCAGCCGCGCCCCACCGTGCCCCATTTCTCCAACCGGGCGTTTTCCAGCCCCAGCTCCTTGGAGGTGCGCACCACCCACTCGGCTGCGGCCCGGTAGGCGGGCGAACCGGCCACGCGCGGGCCGTAAACGTCGGTCAGGTAAAACGCGTAATCCATGACCTTGGAATTCTGGAAGGCCTCGGCCTTGATGCGATGCACGACCGAGAGGTCCACATTCTCGGCCCGCAGGACCAGCGGCAGCGCAGCCGCGACGAACAGAAACATTCTTCGTTTCATAGCGGAAAGCTCTGAGCATATCACAGGCGGCGGCCGGGCAGACCGGCGGCGCCCCGGTCGCGCCTCAGCCCCGCCGGGTGGTCCAGGCGGCCTGGAGCACCTCGCGCACGCCGGTCCAGCGCAGCCCGGGATAGCGGTCGTTATCGAGCGGCGCCAGCTTGGCCCGGCCGTCAAACATGTCGCGCGTGTATTGCATGAGCTGCCAGACCGGGTAGAGTTTCCGCCTGCCGGGGGCGAGCGCGCGCGCCAGCCTGATCAGCGCCTCCAGCCTCCCCAACCCGCCGGCGCGCAGCAGGCGGAACTTCCGCCCGGTCACTTCGCCGGCGACGGCCGCCAGTTCCCGGGCGCTGAGCTGATCGCCTGCGATGCGCAGAAAGCGGGGAGCGTCCGGATCCAGCGCGGCGGCGGCGGTGAAGGCGGCCGTGTCGCGGATGGTGGTGAAATCCATCCGCTGATCCGCGTCGCCCCAGTACAGCACGCGCCGCACTCTGAAGAGAATCAGCGGCATCGGGCCGGCCAGCAGCTCGGCAAAAGCCCCGTTAAAGATCGAGGTGGCCGAAATCGGGGCCCTCTCCAGCCGCTCGTGGAACTTTCGGCGCAGGTCAAGATTGCGGTTCCGCCCGGCCGGAAGCCGGGTGAAGTCTATGGAGTAGTCCGAGGGAATGAAGCGCGCTACGCCCGCCTTCACCGCCGCCTCGAGCAGCAGCGTTTGCAGCCCGAGGATCACGTCTTCCAGCCCTTGCAGGGCCGAGACGACGCAGGAGGCGCCCGCACAGGCCAGGGCCAGCCCGGCGCCGTCGCTCCAGTCCACCGGAACGATCTCTGCACCCGCTCGTTCCAGGGGCTGGATTCTCTCGGGCGGCGCGGCGGCCCGAACCAGCGCCCGCACGCTTGCGCCTCGCCCGCGCAAGGCCTGCACGATGCGCCCGCCCAGATTGCCCGTAGCGCCCGCCACGACGATGACGGGGACGGCGTTCATAGCAAGGGACACCCTCCCGGCTCGCGCCCCCATTCAATATAATTCGGCGGCGGCCGGGCTGCAGGCGCGAGCAGCCGCCCGGCCCCCAGCCTCTCGCGGCAGCGCTTGCGGCCGGACCATAGGTCGGAGTATCATCCAGGAACCTACGGCGGCGCCTGTGGCGCTGGAGAAGTCCGCGATGCCGGTTTCGATTCTTCTGCCTACTTATAACAGGGCCTACTGCCTGCCGCGCACCATTGACAGTCTGCTGGCCCAGACTTACCCCGACTGGGAATTGATCATCGTGGACGACGGCTCGACCGACGACACGGGCGCGGTCCTGGCCCGTTTCGACGACCCGCGAATCCGCGTTCTCCGTCACCCGTCCAACCGCGGGGTGGCGGCGGCACGAAACACAGGCCTCGCCGCCGCCCGCAACCCGCTCATTGCTTTCTGCGATTCCGACGACCCCTGGAGGCCGGAGAAGCTGGCCAAGCAGGTAGACTTCCTTCTGAAGCATCCGGAGGTCCATGCCGTCTTTACGGACCTGACCTGGAGACGCGGAACTGAAGAGAACCGCTCGGTTGTCCACAGCTTGCCGGTCTTCTCGGCCTGGCTGAAGCTTCACTCTCCCGGGGCCGGCGGAGGGATCGTGTCCAACCGTACGCTGTATCTGTGCCTTCTCCGCGAACTGCCGGTGAAAATCCCGACGCTGGTGATCCGCCGCGAGGTCTTTGAGCAGGTCGGAGTCTTCAACGAGAAGATGCCTGCCGGCTCGGACTGGGAGTTCCTGATCCGGGCCGCGCGCCGTCACACCTTCGCTTTCTTGGATGAGGTCCTCGTGGACGTCAACCTCCTGGGGGACTCCGTCCACCTGCGGTTCGTCCAGCAAGACAAAGACGGTTTGGTCGCCGCCCTGCACCGCGAAGCCAGAGCGGCGAGTCACGATCCCGAGGTCCGGGCGGCCGCCCGCCGGGGCATCATCCGCTTACGCAAAGACCTGTACTGGCATCACGCGGCCGCCGGACGAAGGCTCGATGCCCTGCGGGCCTGCTTCACAGGATTCCGCGAGACTCTGGATCCGGGCCTGCTTGCGCGGGCCTTTTGGATTCTACTGCCGCGCGCCGTCCGGTCTCTCCGCCGGCTCCCTGGAAACCACCCGGAACCCTTCCGCAGGACCGCAGGAATTTGACCGATCTGCTCCCGACAAGGCGGGCGGCGCGAGTCCTTCCGTGTTACACTGTCACCCGTCCGAGCGCTTTTCGGAGGTGACTATCCGTGAAGTGGTTCGACTACGCTGCTGCCCGGTCCCTGCCGGAAGCCCTCGAGCTGCTCGCCCGGCCGGGCGCCCGCCCGCTGGCCGGCGGCACCGACTTGCTGGTCCAGATGCGTGCCGGCGAGCGCAAGGCTGACCTGCTGGTGGATGTGAAGCGCATCCCGGAGCTCAACCGGCTGGAGTGCGATCCGGCGGGAGGGTTGCAACTGGGCGCCGCCGTGCCTTGCTGCCGGATCTATGAGCACCCGGAGGTGCGCCGGCGCTGGCCTGCGCTGGCCGAGGTGGCCGAGATGATCGGCGGCGTCCCGATCCAGAGCCGCGCCTCGCTGGGCGGCAATCTGTGCAACGCCGCACCCAGCGCGGATTCGGTTCCCGTGCTGATCGTGCTCGGGGCGCGCTGCCGCATCGCGGGGCCGGGCGGGGTGCGCGTGCTGCCGGTGGAGGAATTCTGCACGGGGCCCGGGCAGACGGTGCTGGAGACCGGCGAGCTGCTGGTGGGCTTCGAACTGCCTCCGCCCGAGCCGCATTCGGGCGCCGCCTACCTGCGCTTCACCCCGCGCCGGGAAATGGACATTGCGGTGGCGGGCGCGGCGGCGGCGATCACGCTGGAGGACGGGGCCATCCGCCGGGCCCGCATCGCCCTGGCGGCGGTCGCGCCCACGCCATTGTTGGTCCCCGAGGCGGGCGACCGGCTCGCCGGGAAACCGCCGGCCGAGGAACACCTGCGCGCGGCGGCCGAGCTGGCGCGGGCGGCCGCCCGACCCATCACCGACCTGCGCGGCACGGCCGAATTCCGCCGCCACTTGAGCGCCGTGCTGACGCGACGCGCGCTGGAAGCGGCCCTGGCCAGGGCCCGGGAGGCATGACCATGACGGGCGAAAAAGTTCGCGTCCGGATGAAAGTCAACCGCCAGAGCGTCGAGCTGCTGTGCGAGCCGCGGCAAAGCCTGCTCGAATGCCTGCGAGACATCCTGGGGCTGACCGGCGCCAAGGAGGGTTGCAACGACGGCAATTGCGGCGCTTGCGCGGTGATCCTCGACGGCCGGCTGGTGAACTCCTGCCTGGTGCTCGCCGTCGAGGCCGAGGGCTCGGAAATCATTACGATCGAAGGTCTGGCGCGCGGGGCCGAGCTCGATCCCATCCAGCGCGCCTTCCTCGAACAGGGCGCGGTGCAGTGCGGCTTCTGTACGCCGGGCCTCATCCTGGCGACCAAAGCCCTGCTGGACCGCACGCCCGATCCCACCGAAGGCGAGATCCGGCGCCGGCTGGCCAACCATCTTTGCCGCTGCACCGGCTACGACAAGGTGGTACGCGCGGTGCGGCAGGCGGCCGCGGAACGGCGGGAGGTGCGGGCATGAGTGAAAGGGCCTATCGCGTGATCGGCAGCCGGCCGGTGCGCCACGACGGCGCCGACAAAGTCACCGGGCGCGCTCAATTCGGGGCCGACATCCGCCTGCCCGGCCTGCTCCACGGCCATCTGCTGCGCAGCCCCTACGCCCACGCGCGCATCCGGCGCATTGACACCCGCCGCGCCGAAGCCCTGCCCGGAGTGCTGGCGGTCGTGACGGCGGCGGACCTGCCCGAGGTCCCGGACCGCCTGCTGGAGCTGGTCGAGGGCACGCTACCCCTCAGCTATGCGCAAGCCAACGTCCTGGCGCGGCGCAAAGTGCTTTACAAAGGCCACGCGGTCGCGGCCGTGGCGGCCGTGAACCGGCATGTGGCCGAGGAGGCCGCCTCCCTGATCGAAGTGGAGTACGAACCCCTGCCGCCGGTGCTCGACCTGCTCGAGGCCATGCGCGAGGATGCGCCCTTGCTGCACGAGGACCTGCGCACGCGCGAGTTCGGTCAACCCACCGGCAAGCTCTCCAACATCGCCGAGCACTTCCGGCACGCCCTGGGCGACGTCGAGCAGGGATTCGCCCAGGCGGAGGTGATCCTGGAGCGCGAGTTCCGCACCGCCACCGTCCACCAGGGCTACCTCGAACCGCAGACCGCCACCGCGCTGTGGAATCAGGACGGGCGCGTCTACGTGTGGACCAGCACCCAGGGCGCTTTCTCCGCCCGGGAGGCGATCGCTTGGGTGCTGGATCTGCCGGTCTCCCAGGTGCGCGTGACCCCCATGGAGGTGGGAGGCGCTTTCGGCGGCAAGATCCGCGTCTATCTGGAGCCGGTGGCGGCGCTGCTGTCGAAGAAGGCCGGGCGCCCGGTGAAGATCGTGATGCCCCGCCGGGACGTGTTCGAGGCTACCGGCCCCACGCCCGCCACCTGCATCCGGGTCAAGATGGGAGCTCGCGCCGACGGCCGCATTACCGCAGCTCAAATCTGGATGGCCTACGAGACCGGCGCCTTCCCCAGCGGCCAGTGCGGCTTCGGCGCCCTTTGCATCCTGGCTCCTTACGACATTCCCAACATCCTGATTGACGGCTACGACGTGGTGGTCAACAAGCCGAGCACCGCACCTTACCGCGCGCCGGGCGCCACCCAGGCGGCTTTCGCGGCCGAAAGCGTGGTGGACGAGCTGGCCGAACGACTCGGCCTGGATCCCATCGAGTTCCGTCTGAAGAACGCCGCCCGCGAGGGCACGCGGCGGGCGGACGGGCTCAAGTATCCGCGCATCGGCTGCGTGGAGGTGCTGGAGGCGATGAAGAACCATCCCCACTACCGCGCGCCGCTGGAGGGCGCCCACCGCGGGCGGGGCGTGGCCATGGGTTACTGGTTCAACATCGGCTGGTATTCGAGCTGCACCATCAGCGTCAACCCGGACGGCACGGTCAACCTGGTCGAAGGCTCGGTGGATTTGAGCGGCACCCGCACCAGCATCGCCATGCAAGCGGCCGAGGCGCTGGGCTTGAGGGCCGATCAGGTCCACCCCGTGGTGGCCGACACCGACTCCATCGGACCCACGGCGGTCACCGGCGGCAGCCGCACCACCTTCGCCACCGGCTGGGCGGCCTGGGAGGCGGCCCAGGATGTGATCCGGCAGATGAAGGAGCGGGCCGCCCTGCTCTGGGAGGTCGGCCCGGATCAGGTGGAGTTTGAGGGCGGCGTCTTCCGGGCGGGCGAGCGCTCGCTGAGCTTCCGGGAGCTGGCCGAGCGCCTGGAGGAGACCGGCGGCCCGGTCATCGGCCGCGGCACCGTCAACCCCAGCTCGGCCGGCGGATCCTTTGCAGGCGCCATCGCGGACGTGGAGGTGGATCCGGAGACCGGCAAGGTCTGCTTGTTGCGATTCACTTGCGTGCAGGACGCCGGGACGGCCGTTCATCCGGGCGCGGTCGAAGGGCAGATGCAAGGCGGCAGCGCGCAGGGTATCGGCTGGGCCCTCAACGAAGAGTACTTGTTCGATCCCCAGGGCGTCATGCTGAACTCCAGCCTCCTGGACTATCGCGAGCCCACCGCCCTGGACGTGCCCCCCATCGAAACCCTCATCGTCCAAGCGCCTGAACCGGACCACCCTTTCGGCGTGCGCGGCGTGGGCGAAGCCAACATCGTGCCGCCGCCCGCCGCCATAGCCAACGCGATTTATCGCGCCATCGGAGTGCGACTGCGCAGGCTGCCCATGAAGCCTTCCGCCGTCCTGGAAGCCCTCTGGAGCAAGGAGCGCTGAGCCGATGCCCACGGTCTTCATCCCTCCGGCTTTGCAGGCGCTGACCGGCGGCAGGCGGTCGCTGGAAGTCGAGGGCGGCACGGTGCGGGAGCTGCTCGACAACCTGGAGCGCGCCTGGCCCGGTTTGCGCGAACGGTTGGCCGAAGGCGAGCGCCTGCGGCCCCATGTCCGGGTGGCCGTGGACGGCAAGATCAGCATGCGGGGCCTGCTGGAGCGCGTCGGGCCCGGCAGCGAGGTGCACTTCGTGGCCGCCGTCAGCGGAGGTTGAAACAGCAATGCGGCGGCGCGAGTTCCTCCTGGTTTGGCCGGGCGCGCTGCTCGGGCGCGCCTTCCAGATCCGCCAACCGCAGCGCATCACCGTGCTCAGCTACAACATCCACCACGGGGAGGGGACCGACGGAAAAGTGGACCTGGAGCGGATTGCGGTCCTCATCCGCGAAGCCGCGCCCGACCTGGCCGCCCTGCAAGAGGTGGATCGCCTGACGCGTCGCACGGGCGGCGTGGACCAGGTGCAGCAACTGGCCTGCCTCACCGGCATGCAGCATTTCTTCGGCCGCACCATAGACTACCAGGGCGGCATGTACGGCAACGCGGTGCTCTCCCGCCTGCCGGTCAACGGCTTTGCCAATCGCGCCCTGCCTTTCACCCCCGGGCGCGAGCCCCGCGGCGTCCTGCACCTGCACGTGTACTCGGGCCCGACGGAAGCCGGCGGCGCGATTTTCCGCTTCTTCGCCACCCACTTGGACGTCAATGAGGCCGACCGGCTCAAGGCCGTGCCCGCGCTGCTGGAATTCGCCGCCGAGGAACCGGAAATGCCCAGCTTGCTGGCCGGTGATCTGAACGCCTTGCCTGACAGCGCCCCGCTCAAGCTGCTGGCCGAAGGCTGGCAGGTGGCGGGCGCGGGGCAGTGGCTGCCGACCTACCCCGCGGGCGCGCCCGCTCGGCAGATTGACTACATCCTTTACCGGCCCGCGCACCGCTGGCGGGTCCTCGAAGTCAAGGTGCTCGAGGAAGCAACGGCCTCGGATCACCGTCCGATCCTGGCGGTCATGGAGCTGCTGCCGGCCGAAACGCCGGCCGAAGGCCCCGCTCGGCGCAGCCGGTAGTGTGAAGCCCGGCGGGAGGGGTCGCTATACTACGGAGGATGCTGCGCCTGCGCCGCCTCCTCACGCTCATCCTGCTGCTGGCGCTGGCTGCGCCGGCCGCCGAGGCGCTTCGCCGCCTCACCATCCTGCACACCAACGATCTGCACGCCCGCCTGCTGCCGGACGCGGAAGACCGCGGGGGGTTCGCCCATCTGGCCGCCCTCATCCGGCGCGAGCGCGCCTCGGCGGAGGCTTGCCTGCTGGTGGACGCGGGCGACTTCGTGCAAGGCTCGCCGGTCTCGACGATTTACAAAGGCCTGCCCGTCTTCGAGATCGTCAACTCGATGGGTTACGACGCGGCCGCGCTGGGCAATCACGAATTCGATTACGGCTGGCAGATGATCCCCCGCTACCTGCGCAAGGCGCGCTTCCCCATCCTGTGCGCCAACCTGGCCGACGGGGAAGGCCGCTTGTTGACCGGGCGCGCGTACGTCGTCCGGAACGTCAAAGGGATCCGCGTCGCGCTGATCGGAGCGATCAACGGCAGCCTGAGCAGCTTGACCACACCCGAACGGCTGGGGCCGTGGCGCGCTCTGCCGCCGGTGGAGACCGTCCGCCGCTATGCGGCTCAACTGCGGCCGCGCGCCGACCTGGTGGTGGTGCTGGCCCACCTGGACGGGCCGGAACAGCCCGAGCTGCTGCGCGCCGTGCCGGAGGTTGACGTGATCATCGCCGGGCACGTGCACGCCGTCTTGGAGCCGGCTTTGGTCGAGGGCGGCCGCCTGCTGGTCCGCTCGGCCAGCTACGGGCGGGAGCTGGGCCGGCTGGATCTGGAGCTGGACCCGGCCGCTCGCCGCATCCGTTCCTGGCGCTGGAAGCGCCTGCCGGTCGAGGCGCGCGAGTTGGCCGCCGACAACAAGGTGGCGGCCCGCGTGGCTCGCTGGGAGGCCCGCGTGGCTCACATCGTCAACGTCCCCATCGGCGAGGCGCGCAGCGAGTATCCGCCCCCGCGCTTGAAAGGCCTGATCGAAGCCGCCATGCGCCAGGCCACCGGGGCGGATTTCGCCTACATGAACCCGGGCGGCATACGAGACCGCTTACGGGCCGGGCCGCTTCTGGCGCGCGACGTCTGGAACCTGATGCCCTTCGACAATATGGTGGTCGTCGGCCGCTTCAAGGGCGCCCGGCTGCCGCCGCGGGCGCTGGGCGGACAGGCGGTCGAGCCCGAGCGCGAGTACACGCTGGCGGTGAGCGACTTCATCGCGGCCAATCAGGCCACTCAACTGGAGACGGAAGGGCTGACCTTCGCCCCCACCGGGAAGCTGCTGCGCGACGTCATCCTCGAGTACATCCGGGCCCGGAAGGTCCTCGAGTAGCCCGCCCGGCGGCGCTCAGCGCCGCGCGGGCACGGCCATCCAGGCGCGAATGCGCTCGACCGCCTCCATCAAGTTCTCGTAGGAGTTGGCGTAGCTGAAGCGCAGATAGCCCTCGCCGTACTCGCCGAAGGCGGTGCCGCTCAGGCAAGCCACCCCGGCCTCCTCCAGCAGCCGCTCGGCCAGCTCGCGCGAGCCGAGGCCGGCGCCCTCGATATTGGCGAAGGCGTAGAAAGCGCCTTGCGGTCGGGCGCAGCGAAAGCCGGGCAGCGAGTTCAGGCCGTCGCAGAAAGCGTCCCGGCGGCGGCGGAATTCAGCCACCATGCGGTCTACCTCGTCCTGCGGGCCGTTCAGGGCGGCCAGGGCGGCACGCTGGGTGAAGCTGGCGGTGCAGGAATTCGAGTTGACCATCAGCTTGTTGACCGCCTCCACCAGCCAGGGCGGCATCACGCCGTAGCCGATGCGCCAGCCGGTCATGGCGTAGGTCTTCGAGAAGCCGTCCAGCAGGATGGTCTTCTCCAGCATGCCCGGGAAGCTCGCGATCGAGGCCGGCGGCTCGCCGTAGTAAATGCGCGAGTAGATCTCGTCGGAGAGGACCATGAGGTCCCGATCGCGCACCATCTCGGCGATGGCGCCCAGATCCTCCCGGGGAATCACGCCGCCGGTGGGATTCTGCGGCGAGTTCAGGATCAACATGCGGGTGCGGTCGCTCAGCCGGTCGCGGAGCAGGTTCAGGTCCATGGCGAAGCCCCGCTCCTCGACCAGCGGCATGGGCACCGGCACGGCGCCCAGGAATCGGATCATGGATTCGTAGATCGGGAAGCCGGGATTCGGGTAGATGACCTCGTCGCCGGGCTCGAGCAGAGCCAGCATGGGGAAAAAGATGACGGGCTTGCCCCCGGGCACCACCGCCACCCGCTCCGGCCCCACGCCGATGCCGCGCGTCCGGCTGACGTAAGCCGCCACCGCCTCGCGCAGGTCGGGATAGCCCTGCGTGGGGCCGTAGTGCGTCCAACCCTCCTCCAAGGCCCGCTTGGCGGCCTCGATGATATGAGACGGCGTGGCGAAATCCGGTTCGCCGATCTCCAGGTGAATGACCTTGCGGCCCCGGGCTTCCAGGGCGCGCGCCCGCACCAGGACCTCGAAAGCGGTCTCGGTGCCGATTCGACTCATGCGCTCAGCCAGTTTCATCAACCGATCCCCAATCCGGCCTCGCTCGGGCCTCCGGGTCCCGGCAGACCGGGCGAGGAATTTTCACCGGCGGCCACGGCCGCTCTCATATAATCAGAGTAGCGCCGCCTGAGCCGTCCCGGGTCTCATCCGCCGCGATTTTACTCCCCGGGGGGCCTGCACGTTCAGGCCATTCCGCGCGTCATAGCTAACGTAGGCGCACGGTGATGGCGGCAGTGGCTGCTATGAGCGAAGCCCTCGAGCCGACGCTTCAGGGCGCCCTGGAGTGGCAGAACCGGCTGATCGCCGACCATCTGCGGCGGATCTTCCTGCTGATTTACCGCATGGTGGGCAACGTGCCGGACGCCCAGGATCTCACTCAGGAGACCTTCATCAAGGCTCTCCAGCGCCGCCAGCAGCTCAAGGACGCCGAGCGCGCCGCCCAGTGGCTCTCGCGCATCGCCACCAACACCGCCATTGATTTCCTGCGCCGGCACGGGCGCCTCAGTTGGTGCGAGCTGGAGGAGGCGGGCGAGCCGCTGCACAGCCGGGAGCGCAGCCCGGAGGAAATCCTGCTGGAGAGCGAACGCCGCGAGCTGCTGGCCGACGGCTTGCGGGCCCTGACGCCCCGCGAGCGGGCGGCTCTGATCCTGCGCGATATTGAAGACCTGCCGGCCGAGGAAGTGGCGCGCCACTTGAACTGTTCGAAAGCCACCGTCCGCTCCCACATCGCCAACGCCAGGGTGAAATTCCGCCGCTTCCTGGCCCGGAGGAAACGCTGATGCACCCGGAACAGACCGATCTGGCCCTTTATGCCGGCGGGGAGCTGGGTCGCTGGCGCCGCTGGCGACTGGCGCGCCACCTGGCGCGCTGTCCGGCCTGCCGCGAGCAGGTCGAGGAGTTTCGCCGCTGGCGGCAGTGGATGCGCGGGCACGAGGAGTTGCCGGCCGGGGTCCAGTGGAATCGCCTGGCCGCGGAGATGACGGCCAACATCCGTGTGGGCCTGGCGGCGGGCGAGTGCGTGGGGCCGATCGAGGACGGAGCGCCGGCCCGCTGGCGCGCCCCGGCCTTGGCCCTGCCGGTGCTCTTGCTGGTGCTGGCCGGGTGGCTCCTCCAGGTATGGCGGCCGCCGTTGCGCCGGGCGCCGGCCGCCTCCGGCGTGGTGCTGGCGGCCACGGCCGCCGGCGTCGAGCTGCGCCAGGCCGGCGGCGCTTTGACGTTGCTGCACCCGCAGGCGGGCGACGTCAGCCGGCTGGCCAGCGGCGACGGCGTGCATGTCCGCTATGTGGATAGCGAAACCGGCTACGTGACGATCAGCCATGTCTATGCGGAATAAGCTGGCGATCTTGCTGCTGGCCGGCGCCGCCGGCGCCTGGTCGCAGGGGCGCTCGCCCAGCACCCTGAAGGTGAATCTTCCCGACGATGCCCCGGTGGCGCTGGTGGCGGCGGATTGGGGTGAATCGCGCGAGACCGCCCGGGGCAGCGCGCTGTTGCTGGAGCTGCACACCTCGCTCTCGCTGCGCAACCTGAGTGCGCGGCGCATCCGCGGCATCACTCTGCTGGTGCTGGCTCAGGCCGTCACGCCGGGGGGCAAGGCCTCCGTGAGCGTGCCGGGGCTGGATGTGAAGCCGGGCGAGACCTTTCCGGTGCGACTGGATCTGCGCCTGCTGCGCCCGCAGGGGGGCGCCGGACCGCTGGTCGAGGTCCAACTGGACGGAGTGCTGTTCGATGACTTGTCCTTCTATGGGGCCAACCGCCTGAACTCGCGCCGGCAGATGACGGTTTGGGAGCTGGAGGCCCGGCGCGACCGGCGCTACTACCGCTCCATTCTGGAGGCCGAGGGACCCGAGGGCTTGCGCCGGCAGATGCTGGAGCTTCTGGCCGAGCGGCCCAGGCTGGACGTGCAAGTCAGCCACGGACGCGCCACGGCCGTGACCGGCGCCTCCGAGCAGCCCGTCCAGTTCGCCTTTCTCAACCTGCCTCAGGCTCCGCTGGAGCTGGTGCGCGGCCAGGCAATGGTGGCGGGGGCGGAAGCTCGCCTGCCGCAAGTCGAGGTGCTGAACCGCTCCGGCCGCCCGGTGCGCTATTTTGAGGTCGCCTGGCTGCTGCGCGACCAGCAGGGGCGCGAATTCCTGGCCGGCTCGCTGCCCGCCGCCTCCGGCCTGAAACTGGCGCCCGGCGAGCGCGCCCAGGCCGCTCAGGAAGCCGCCCTGCGCTTCTCCAGCCCTGCGGGTCGTCCCCTCTCCATCCAAGGGCTGACCGGCTTCCTCAGTCAGGCCGAGTTCGCCGATGGCAGCCTGTGGATCCCGGAGCGCGCCGCTCTGGCCGATCCCCGCTTGCGCCGCGTCCTGCCGCCTTCCGCCGAGGAACAGCGCCTGGCCGAGCTGTACCGCCGCCACGGCTTGCAAGCCTTGATCGAGGATCTCAAGCAGCGCTAGCACGCTCCTCGGCTGCCGCGATTCCGGCTTCCCTCCAGCGCGCCGGGGCTGGAAGCGGGGTGGCCCCGGTCCGAGGCCGCGTCCAGGGTCTGCGCGAAAATGGGGTTATGGGATTGGGGCGCGCTCTGATCGCGTTGGGGGCCGTGCTGATGCTGGCGGGCCTGCTGATCACCCTGCTGCCCCGGCTGCCCTGGCCTGTCGGCAAGCTGCCCGGGGACTTGGTCTTCCGGGGTAAGAACTGGGTGTTCTATTTCCCCTTGGGCACGTCCTTGCTGCTGAGCCTCGTGCTGACGCTGCTCGTCTGGCTGCTGGCCCGGCGCTGAGCCGGGCGCCCTCAGGCGGCCAGAACCTGCTCGAAGGCGCGCCGGAAGCGCTCCATGTCGGCTTCGGTGCCGATCGAGACGCGCAGCATCCGATCGAGCGGCGGAAACGGACGGCCCACCGCCACGCCGCGCTCCCAGAGCGCCTCGGCCAGAGCGCGCACGTCCCGGTCTGCGTTGATCATTACGAAGTTGGCGTAGGGCGGGATGTACTCCAGGCCGCGCTCGCGCAGCCATTCGCACAGCGCCCCCCGCACCCGGGCCAGCCGCGCCCGCCGCTCCGGGATCAGCCGCGGCGCCTGCTCCAGAGCGGCCAGCGCCGCCTGCGCGCTGACGTAGGAAATCACGCCGCTGCGGAAAGGCCGCATGCGCCGCGTCAAGTCCGGACGGGCGCAGCCGAACCCCACTCGCAGGCCGGCCATCCCGTAGATCTTCGAGAAGGTGCGCGTGACCACCACCGGCTTGCCCTGGCGGACCCAGGCCAGCGCGCTCAGCTTCTCGGCCTCCTCAACGAAGTCCAGATAGGCCTCGTCCACCAGCAGCACCGTCTGGTCCGGCAGATGCTCGGCCAACCAGGCCACGCGCTCGGCCGGGATCAGGGCGGAGGTGGGATTGTTGGGATTGCAAAGGTAGATGAGCCCGCCGCCCGCCCGGCCGGCTTCCTCCGCCAGCCGTTGCACGTCGGCCAGGTAGTCCTGGGCGAGCGGGACGCGAATCACCGGCCGGCCCAGCGCCGCCGCCAAGTCGGCGGGCAACTCGAAGGATGGAACAGGCGTGATCAGGGGCCGCGCCTGGGACGTGAAAGCGTGCACCGCCGCGCAGAGCACCTCGCTCGAACCGGCGCCTACCAGCACCTGATCCGCCGCCAGCCCGACGCCCCGCGCCACCGCCGCGTAGATGCCCGGGAAATCCGGGTAGTGGTACCGCCAGGATTCCGGCAGCGCGCGCCGCATGGCTTCCAGCGCCGCCGGGCAGGGCCCCTCGGGATTCTCGTTGGCGTTCAACCAAACCATGCCCGGCGGCGCCGGACGCTCCAACAGGGACCGCTGGGCGAAGGCGCGTTCACCCCCGTGGGCTGCGACCCCGCTCAGCCACGCCAGATTGCGCGAGAAATCTCTCCGCGTCACAGCACTTCTTCCGACCAGTTCTCCAAGACCGCCTTGAGCTTCAGCATGAATTGATCGGCCAGGGCGCCGTCAATCAGCCGGTGATCGAAGGTCAGTGACATCAGGGAAACCGAACGGATGGCGATCATGTCCTCCTCCACCACGACCGGGGCCTTCTCGACCACGCCCACTCCCAGAATCGCCACCTGCGGCTGGTTGATGATGGGTGTCCCGGTCAGGCTGCCGTAAGAGCCGAAGTTAGTGATCGAGAAGGTGCCGCCGTGAACCTCTTCCGGCTTGAGCTGCCGGGAGCGGGCGCGGGCCGCCAGGTCGGCGATGGCGCGTTGCAGGCCGATCACGCTCTTCTCGTCCGCCTGGCGGATCACAGGCACGATCAGGCCGTTCTCCAGGGCCACCGCGATGCCGATGTTGATCTCGTTGTGGTAGACGATGTTGTTGCCGTCAATCGAGGCGTTCAGCAAGGGGTAGGCGCGCAGAGCCTGGGCGGCGGCCCGGGTCACGAAGGGCAGGAAGGTGAGCGCAAAGCCGTAGCGCTGTTGCACTTCGGCTTTGTAACGCTGGCGCATGCGCGCCACCCGCGTCATATCCACCCGGTGAATGGTAGTCACGTGGGCCGAGGTGCGCCGGCTCAGGATCATGTGCTCGGCGATCCTCTGCCGCATGACGCTCATGGGCTCGATGCGCACCTTGGGCGCCTCGGGCCGGGCGGGCGGCGCTTCCGGCGGGG
>JBBIMA010000064.1:0-22648 GCA_037444625.1 Solibacteraceae bacterium | reverse complement strand
CTGGCCGCCTGGCTGCGAGGCACGCCGCTGGTGATCCTGGAGCCCAACGCCGTACCGGGCTTGACCAACCGCTGGATGGGCAAGGTCGCCCGGAGGGTCCTGCTGAATTTTCCGGAAGCGGCCGCCTGCTTCCCGCGCGGGCGCAGCGAGTTGAGCGGCGTGCCCGTGCGGGAGGAGTTCTTCCGAGTGCCGGCCAAGCCGCCGGGGCCCGAGTTCGAGGTGCTCGTTACGGGCGGCAGCCAGGGATCGCGCACCTTGAACGAGGCGGCGCGGCGGAGCTGGCCGCTGTTCCGCTCGGCCGGTTTCCCGCTGCGCATGGTCTTGCAAAGCGGGCCGGCCGCCTACCCGGAATTGGCCCGCGAATTCCAGCAGGCGGGCATTCCCGGGCAGGTGGTCCCCTTCATTGACGACATGCCGGCCGCCTTCGCCCGAGCCGACCTGGTGGTCTGCCGGGCGGGTGCGGGCGCGCTGGCCGAGCTGGCCGCGGCCGGCAAACCGGCCCTGCTGGTTCCCTTCCCCTACGCCGCCGACCAGCACCAGTTGCGCAACGCCGAGGCGCTCGTGCGGGCGGGGGCGGCGCGCATGGCGCAGGACGGCGAACTGGACGGCCGGCGCCTGTACGAAGAAATCGCCGCTCTGGCGGCCGAGCCGGGGCGGCTGGAGGCCATGAGCCGCGCCGTGAGGGGCTTCGCCCGGCCGGAGGCGGCGCGGCGCGCGGCGGAGGCTTTGGAGGAGGCGGCGGGGCGGATCGGGGTTGACAGGCGGCCCCGCGAACCGGAACAATAGGCTAACGAAATGTTCCCGCTGGAGCTCGCCCAAACCGGCCCGCAAATGTTTTTGCCGCCCCAGCACCTGCACTTCACGGGCATCGGCGGCATCGGCATGAGCGGCATCGCCGAAATCCTGCTCCGGCTGGGCTTCGCCATCAGCGGCTCGGACCTCAGGCTCTCCCCGGTGACCGAACGCCTCGCCCGCCTGGGCGCCCGGATCTATCAAGGGCACGACGCCGCCCACGTGGCCGGCGCCCGCGCCCTGGTGGTCAGCTCGGCCATCCCTCCGGACAATCCCGAGGTGCAGGAGGCCCGGCGGCGCCAGATCCCCGTGATCTCCCGGGGCGAGATGCTGGCCGAGCTGATGCGCCTGAAGTACGGCATCGCGGTGGCCGGCAGCCACGGCAAGACCACCACCACCGCCATGCTGGCCGCCGTGCTGGAGGCGGCCGGCCTGGATCCCACCGTGGTGGTGGGCGGGCGGCTGGGCGCCTTCGGCGGCGCCAACGCGCGCGTGGGACGCAGCGTCCTGCTGGTGGTCGAATCCGACGAGAGCGACGGCTCCTTCCTCAAGCTGGCGCCCATCCTGGCCGTGGTCACCAACATTGACCGGGAGCACCTGGACCACTACCGCTCGCTGGAGGACATTCTGGCCGCCTTCACCGAATTCGTCAACCGGACGCCTTTTTACGGCGCTTCGGTGCTCTGCCTGGACGACGAGAACGTGCAGCGCATCCTGCCCGCGGTGCGGCGACGCGTGCTCACCTACGGGGCGCGCGCCCAGGCCGATCTGGAGATCTGCGACGTGGTGCTGGGCCGGCCGCCCACCCGCTTCCGCCTGCGCCGGCGCGGGGAGGACCTGGGAGGGTTCGAGCTCGCCGTGCCCGGCGCCCACAACGTGTTGAACGCGGCCGCCGCCGCGGCCGTGGGCCTCGAGCTGGGCGTCGGGCCGGAGACCATCCGCCAGGCGCTGGCCCGCTTCACGGGCGTCGAGCGGCGCTTCCAAGTGCGCGGCGAGGCGGCCGGCGTCACGGTGATTGACGACTACGGCCACCACCCGGCCGAGATCCGGGCCACTCTGGCGGCCGCCCGGCAGTGCGGCTACGCCCGCGTGCTGGTGCTGTTTCAGCCCCACCGCTACACCCGCACCCTGCATCTGATGGAGGATTTCGCCCGCTGCTTCTACCAGGCCGATGCGGTATTCGTGCTGGACATTTACGCCGCCTCCGAAGCACCCATCGCGGGCGTTGATGCGTCCCGGCTGGCCGAACGGATCCGGGCCCACGGTCACCGCCGGGTGGAATACGCCGGCGGCTTCGAGGAGGCGGTCCGAGAGCTGCTGGCCGAGGCGCGCCCGGGCGACGCCGTGATCACGCTGGGCGCAGGCAACGTCTGGCAGGCGGGCGACCGGCTGCTGGAGGGCTTGCGCCGGAGGGAATCCGATGGCGCGTAGCGGCGCACAACTGGCGCTGGAGCCTCTCGGGTCGCCGCCCGAGGAGCGCCGGCCTGTGCGCGCCTCGCGCCCCACCGCCGGATCCTGGGGGCGCCGTTTGCGAATGGGGTCTCAGGCGGCCCTCGGGCTGATCCTCAGCGCGGCCTGCCTGGCGGCTTTGCGCGGTTTGGATCGCCTGCTGGCCTCCGACCCGCGCTTCGCTCTGCCGGGCTCGCCCCGACAGCCGGACGGCCTGCACATCGAGGGCCTGCGCTACGCGCCGCCCGAAGAGGTGCTGGGCGTCTTCGCCGAGGATTTCGGGCGCAGCGTCTATCGGATTCCCCTGAGCGAGCGCCGCCGCCGGCTGATGCGGATAGACTGGGTGCGCCAGGCCTCCGTCCGCCGCCGCTGGCCCAACCGCCTGGCGGTGACCCTGGAAGAGCGCGAGCCGGCCGCCTTCGCCTTGCTGCCCGCCCCGGCTCCCGGCGCCGCGCATCAGACCGTCCTGATTGACGCCGAGGGCGTGCTGCTGCGGCTGCCGCCCCGGGGCGATTTCGCGCTGCCTGTCCTGCGGGGCGTGCGGGCCGACCAACCGCCGGCGGAACGCCGCCAGGGCGTGGCCTTGCTCGTGCGCCTGCTCGAGGAGGCGCAGCCGCTGGCGGCCGAGATCTCCGAGGTGGACGTGAGCGATCCCGAGAACCTGACGGTGATCCTCTGGCTGGAGGGCAAGGCCCTGCGACTGTGGCTGGGACAGGACAACTTCGGGGCGCGTTTGAAAAACTTCCGAGACTACTACCCGCAGGTGCGCCCGCGCGCCGGCGGAGCGGAGGCCTTCGACCTGCGGGTGGAGGGACAAATCACGCTGGTCGGAGCAGGGACCGCGGCTCAAGCTTCGCCGGCGCGGCCGCCCGGTGCGGCGGAAAGGAACAATCGTGGGCAATAGGCTGATTTACGGAATGGGGGTGGATGCGGGCAGCGACCGGACCCGCGCGGTGGTCCTGATCCTGGAAGGCGGACGAGTGCGCCTGGCGGGCTGCGCCGAGGCCCCGTCGCACGGGTGGCTCAACAGCCGGGTGGCGGACGCCAAAGCGGTCACCGAATCCATCCGGGAGGCGGTGCGCGAGGCGGAGCTGCGGGCGCAAGCGCCGGTCGGCTCGGCGGTGCTGGGCGCCGGCGGGGTGACGGTGGGCTGTTCGACCGCGCGCGGCGGCTACGAAGAGGGCTATCGGCGGGAGCTGGACCAGAGCGATGTGGAGCTGGTGATCCAACGGGCCTCGCACGTACAATTCGGCGACAATCAGATGCTGCTGCACCTGTGCCTGCGCGATTTCAGCGTGGATGGGCGGCACGGGGTGCGCGATCCGCGCGGCCAGTCGGGCGAGCACCTGGAGACCTACGTCAGCCTGATCACCTTCTCCAGCCAGGAGCACGACACCCTGGTGGGCGCCGCCAACCGGGCGGGCCTGCTGGTCGAGGAGACGGTCTTCGAGCCGGTGGCGGCCGCCTACGCCTGCCTGCGCCCGGAGCAACGGCGGGGCGGCGTGGCGGTGGTGGACATCGGGGCCGAGTCCACCGAGCTGGCGGTTTACCGGGGCGACGCGCTGGCGCTGGCCTCCTGCCTGCCGCTGGGCGGCGTGCGCTTCACCAAGGACGTGGTTCACGGGCTGGGCATCACCCTGGAGGACGCCGAGGCCGTGAAGCTGCAATACGGCTGCGCCCTGCGCAGCCCGGGCCCGGACAACAGCGTTATCGAGGTGCCTTCGCCCCCGGGGCGACAGCCGCGCGAGATGCCGCGCAACGAGCTCAGTTACATTCTGGAGGCGCGGGCGGTGCAACTGTTTCGCTGGGTGCGGCGGGAACTGGAACGCGTGGGCCTGTGCGGGGAACTGCTGGGCGGCGTGGCGCTGTGCGGCGGCGCGGCCCGGCTGAACGGCATGTGCGACGTGGCCGAGGCGGTGCTGAGTTGCCAGGCCAGTTGGGGCGTGCCGGCAGGCATCCGGGAGTGGCCGCCGGCGTTGGTGGATCCGGCCTGGGCCACCGCAGCCGGGCTGGCCATGTATTCGGCGCGGCTGAAGCAGCGGCAACTGGAGCGGCCCCGGCGGGGCTTGCTCAGCAGGATCTTCGGTTAGAAACCAGCGGATGGGAGGCGCGTCATGACGGTGCTGGACCCGGGATCGGGCGGGCTGAAATTCGAGATTCAGGAGGAGGTCAAACCGCGGCCCAAGATCCGCGTGATCGGCGTGGGCGGGGCGGGATCCAACGCCGTGGCTCACATCATGACCAGCGGCCTGGAGGGCGTGGAGTTCTGCGTGGTGAACACGGACATGCAGGCCTTGCGGGCCTCGCCCGTGCCCAACAAGCTGGCCATCGGCGTGAAGATCACCGGCGGGCAGGGGGCGGGCTCGGACCCCGAGATCGGAAGGCAGGCGGCCCTGGAGGACACCGAGCGGATTCTCGAGCTGCTCGAGGGGGCCGACATGGTGTTCGTGGCCGCGGGCCTGGGCAGCGGAACGGGCACGGGAGCGGCGCCGGTGGTGGCTTCCCTGGCCCACCAGTTGGGCGCACTGACCGCCGCCGTAGTCACCAAGCCCTTCTGTTTCGAAGGACCCCGGCGGATGGCGCAGGCCGAGCAGGGCCTGGCCGAGCTGGCCCAGGCGGTGGACACGCTGGTAACCATTCCCAACGACCGGCTGCTGGCGCTGGCGCCCCGCGGCGCCAGCCTGCTGGAGGCCTTCCGCATGGCCCACGAGATCATGCGCCAGGCGGTCGAGGAAATCGTCGAGATCATCGCCACGCCCGGCCTGATCAACCGGGACTTCGCCGACATCCGGGCCCTGATGCGCGGCACCGGCCTGGCCGTTATGGGCACGGCGCTGGCGCGGGGCGAAAACGCGGCCGTCGAGGCGGCCCGCCGAGCGATCAACTGCCCGCTGGTGGAGGGAGCGTCCATCGCGGGGGCGCGCAACATCCTGGTCAACGTCACCGGCTCCAGCCGCCTGGGTCTGCACGAACTCAACGACGCCTGCATGCTGGTCCGGGAAGCGGCCGGCGGCGAGCAGGTTCAGATCAATTTCGGCATCGTCTTGAACGAGAGCATGGCCGACGCGGTCAAGGTGACGGTGATCGCCACCGGGTTCGAGCAGCGAGCGGGCGAGCAGCCGGCGGCCGGCGAAGCAACCTGGAGCGCCCCGCCGCCCGCTTTCCCGCCGGCGCCCGCGCCGGCCGAGGAGCTCCCCGCCGGGCCGGCGCAGTTTCTCGCGCCGCCGGAGGACTACGAGGCGCCGGCGGCCGAGGCGGCGCCGGCGGAGGAGGAGCCGGCCGACGATCTGGAGGATCTGGACACGCCGCCGTATCTGAAGTACCGCGGATTGTTGCAGTAGGGCGGCGGGGGGAATTTTCCCCTGGCCTGCGGCCGGGATTTACGGTAAAAACAAAGTGAGGGCGTTTTGTATGGTAGGGGTCTGTGGAAAATCCCGCCCTGTCCCGGCCAACCCGCTCTGCCCAGAGCCTTTGCGCGGCGGCCTCGGCCGGCCGGTTTTCCACCCGCCCTTCACAGCTTGTTCAGAAGCCAAACCTTTGACGGCGCGCGGCGGCTCCGGGCTCTTGCCCCGCGCGCCGTTTGGCCGTATGGTAATGAGCTAGCGCGCATGGCTGCTCCCGACATCGCCTTGGACAAAGGGCTGCCGGCGAACGCCGACGCCGAGCGTTTCATCCTCGGTTCGATCCTGCTGGACGATGCGCTCTTCCCCCAGGTGGCCGGCGCCCTGGCGCCCGAGGATTTTCACCTGGAAGCCCACCGGCGCATCTTCCTGCGCATGGGCGAGCTGTACGAGCGCGGCGAGCGCATAGATCGCGTGACGGTGGCCCACGAGCTCCAGCGCCGCGGCCAACTGGAATCCTGCGGCGGCTTGAGCTACCTGGTCTCTCTCGACGAGGGCCTTCCCCAGGCGGCCAACCTGGACAGCTACGTGCGCATCGTACGCGACAAGTCCGCCTTGCGCCGGCTGATCTTCGCCGCCCGGAAGGTGATTGACCGCTGCCTGCTGGGCGAGGAGGACCCGGACCAGATCCTGGCCTCGGCCGAAGAATCGCTCCTCAAGCTGGGCGAGTCGCGCCTGAACGCCGGCCTGCTGACGCCCCGCGAAGTCATCGAGGGCTACCAGGGCGGCGTCAACGCCTTCCTGGATCCCAGCCGGCGCATCAAAGGCGTCTCGACCGGCTTCGTGAAGTTCGACGAGCTGACCGGCGGCCTGCATCCTGGTGAGCTGATCATCCTGGCCGCGCGGCCCTCGATGGGCAAGACCGCCATGGCCCTCAACATCGCCCAGCACGTGGCCGCGGGCCGCAATCCCCGGCCGGTGGCCATCTTCTCGCTGGAGATGTCCAAGGAATCCCTGCTCACCCGCCTGCTGTGCGCCGCGGCGCGGGTGGACGGCCAGAAATTCCGGGCCGGCTATCTGAACGCCGAGGAGCGCCGGCGGCTGAGCCTGGCCGCCACCCAGTTGGTCGAAGCGCCCCTGTTTCTGGACGACACGCCGGGCATCAACCTGATGGACATGCACGCCAAGCTGCGCCGGCTCAAAGCCGAGCACGGCCTGGCCCTGGCGATCGTGGATTATTTGCAGTTGATGAGCGGCCGGGGCCGCTTCGAGAATCGCGTGCAGGAGATCAGCGCCCTATCCCGCGGCTTGAAAATGATGGCCAAGGATCTGGATGCGCCGCTGCTGGTGCTCTCCCAGTTGAATCGCGCACCCGACCTGCGCGAGGGAGACCATCGCCCGCAGTTGAGCGACCTGCGCGAGAGCGGCTCCATCGAGCAGGACGCCGACTTGGTGGCCTTCATCTTTCGCGAGGAGGTCTACAAACCCAACCGCGAGGATCTGCAAGGCCGGGCCGAGCTGATCATAGCCAAGCAGCGCAACGGCCCCACCGGCAAGATTCAACTGGTCTTCCTGAAGCACCTGACGAAGTTCGAGAATGCCGCCTCCGACTTGGAGGAGGCCGCTCCCCCGTTCGAGGTCTGACGCCGCCCGGCGGCCGTATCTGTTACACCGGAGGGTGGAGCCCGCAAGACCGGCGACCGGCATGCCCTACCACGCCTACGACGAGTTCGCCTGGCTCTACAGCCGGGACTGGGGCGCCGACTTCCATCGGGAGGCCCTGCCCGCGCTGGAAACGTTCTGCCTGGCGCGCCTGCCGGCCGGGGCGCGTGTCCTTGATCTGTGCTGCGGCTCGGGCGATCTCTCGGCGCTGCTGCTGGGGCGGGGCTGCCGCGTCACCGGCCTGGACGGCTCGCGGGAAATGCTCCGCTACGCGCGCCGCAAGGCGCCGGGGGCCGATCTGTTCCAGGCGGACGCGCGGGCCTTCGGCTTGCGGCCGGTCTTCGACGCCGCGCTGGCCACCTTCGACAGCCTCAACCACATCCTGCGCCTGGAGGATCTGATCGCGGTCTTCGGCAACGTGCTGGGCGCGCTCCGCCCCGGCGGCCTGTTCGCCTTCGACCTGAACATGGAGGCTTGCTTCCGCACGCAGTGGCACGGCGTTTCGGCCGGCGTGGCGGAGGACCGGGTATGGGTCCTGCGCGGCAGCTACGACCCGGAGGAAAGGATCGGACGGGCCGCCATTACCGCCTTCCGGCGCGAGGGGATCTGGCAGCGGGCCGATCTGGAGATTCTCGAGCGGTGCTACTCCGAGCAGGAAGTGCTGGCCGGGCTGCGGCAGGCCGGTTTCCGCGAGGCGGAAAGCCGGGAGGCCTGGGAGCTGGGCATGAGGGGGGAGACAGGCGTGGGCCGCAGCTTCTTCCGGGCCTGGAAATGAACAGCGGGTCATCGGTCCGTTTGCGGCCCGGCAGCCGGTTGCAGTAGGCTCGCAGGTACGGGGATGGCGCCGGCAACCGAACAGAGGCGGCTGGAGGGCAAGAAGATCCTCATCCACGCCATGACCTACGGCGGGGCGCAACTGCTGGCGGCCGCTTTTCAGGCCGTGGGCCTGGAGGCCGAGGTCACCCCGCCCTCGGACGCCGCGACGCTGGAGCTCGGGGCCCGCTACACCGGCGGGGACGAGTGTTTTCCGGCCAAAATCACGGTGGGCGATTACATGAAGGCGCTGCTGCGGCCGGGGACCGACCCGGCGCGCACGATGCTGATGATGCCCGCCGCCGACGGCCCCTGCCGTTTCGGCCAGTACTCGGTGCATCTACGGCGCATCCTCTGCGAACACGGCTTCGCACAGACCGAGGTGATGTCGCCGAGCTGCGCCGACGGCTACCGCATGCCGCCCGCGCTGCACCGCACCGGCTGGCGAGCGGTGGTGGCGGCCGACATCCTGCTGAAGCTGCTACTCCAGCATCGCCCCTATGAGAAGGCGAAAGGCGCGGCCGAGCGGTTGTACGAAGAATCGGTGGCCGAGCTGGCCCAGACCATCCGGAGGGCTCCGCTGGCGCCGGGACCGCAGATCCGCGCCCTTCGGGAGGCCCTGGTGCGCTGCCGCGACCGCTTCCGCGCTCTGCCCGTGCGGCGCGATCCCGAGCGGCCGCTGATCGGCGTAGTGGGCGAGATCTTCTGCCGCCTGAACACCTTCTCGAACGCCGACCTGCTGCGCAAGTTGGAGGGCTACGGCGCGGAAACCTGGATCTCGGACGTGGCCGAGTGGGTCTGGTACAGCAACGCCGAACAGCTCCGGCATCTGAAGCTGCGCGGGCGAGGCCGTTCGCTCGAGGCGCTCGGGGCCTGGATCCGGGCCCAGGTGCAGCGGCGCGACGAACGCTATTTGCTGGCTCCGTTCCGGGAGGACTTCGCGGGCTACGAGGAGCCGGAGATCGATGAGGTGCTCGCAGCGGCCGCCCCCTATCTGCCCCAGGAGGGGGCCATCGGGGAGATGGTGCTCAACGTGGGCAAGGCGGTCTGCCTGGCGCGGCGCGGGGTGGACGGCATCGTGGACATCAGCCCCTTCACCTGCATGAACGGCGTGGTCTCTGAGGCGCTCTATCCGCGCGTCAGCCGCGACTTGGGCGGCATCCCCATCCGGAACTTCTACTTTGACGGCACCGAGGCCGACCTGGACGCCGATTTGGGTGTCTTCCTGGAGCTGGCTCGCGGCTTCCGCCGGCGCAAGAGCCGCCCCCGCCCCTGGCCGCCGCGATGGCAGGCGGCCCGGACCGCAGCGGGCGCGTGAGCAGCCGCACAATTCTCTTGTCCGCCTGCCGGGCTTCGATTACAATTGACTCGGCTGACGCCCCGGAATCAGCGGGCGTCCAGGAGGCAGACATGCCGGTGAGCATCCGGAAAATCGTGCTGTGGCGTAAGGAAGCGGCCAATCAGCCCGGGGTGCTGGCCGAGACGCTGAAGCCGCTGGCGGAAGCAGGGGCCAGTCTGAGCGTGGTGATGGGATACCGCTATCCGGGCGACCCCGCCCGGGCAGCCATCGAGCTGTACCCGGTGAGCGGCAAAAAGGCCACCGCGGCCGCCCAGGCGGCCGGACTGAGCGCCTCTCAAATCCCCACCATCCTGGTGGAGGGCGACGACCGGCCGGGCCTGGGACACGCCATCGCCCAGGCGGTGGCCTCGGCTGGGATCAACCTTTCGTTTCTGGTGACGCAGGTGATCGGCTCGAAGTACTCGGCCGTGATCGGCTTCGAGACGGAAGAGGATCTGAAGAAGGCTTCGGGGTTGATCAAGAAGGCGTCCGCGGGCAAGCGCTGAGGCAGACCCTCCGTCACAGCGTCAGGCCCCCGTCCACCACCAGAAGCTGGCCGGTGACGTAGTTGTCCGGCTCGAGGAAGAACCGGACGGCGCGGGCCACGTCCTGAGCGCGCCCGAAACGGGCGATGACGCCCTCGGCAATGTAGCGATCGTACTTGCCGGCGGCGATCGAAGCCTCCGCCATGCCGGCCGCGATGACGCCCGGAGCGACCGCATTCACCCGGATGCCGCACGGCCCGCGGCACTCCTTCGCCAGCAGGCGCGCCGCATGCAGCAGGGCCGCTTTGGGAGCGGCGTAGGCCAGCGAGCCGGGAAACAGGCTCACCGCCTGCATGGTGGAGAACAACACGATGGCGCCGGGCGTTCCCCGGGCTTTCATCCGCCCGGCGGCCTCGCGGGCCAGCAGGACCGGGCCCAGCAAGTTCACTTCGAGCGACCGCCGCAGTGCTTCTTCGGCCCGCTCGGGGTCGGCCACGCGCGCCGGGTCACCCGCGAACACCACCAGACCGTAAAGCTGCTCGGCCTCGTCGAGCAAACGCCGCCGGTCATCGCTCACCGTCAGATCGGCCTGAACGATCCGGGCGCCCAGGGCTTGGACACGCGCGGCGCGGGCGGCGTTGGAGCGGAAGCTGACGATCAGCCGCGCCCCCTCCGCGGCCAGCAATTCCGCAGCGGCCGCACCGAGCCCTCCCGAGCCGCCCGCCAGGATCACCTCCAAGCCCCTCAAACCCTCAGACATCGGCCGCCTCCCGGCCGACTTGCTCGGCGGCCGTATAGCCGCAGGCCGCCACGGCCAGAAACAGCATGAGCACTTCGCTGTCGCCCAGATTCACCTCGAACAGCCCGCCCACGGCGATCGCCAGCACGGTGGCCGCCGCGCCGTGCAGCAGAAACCGGGCCTCTCCCGCCCCGGCCGGGGCCCGCCGCGCGGCCCGCAGGAAGTCCCAAAACATCTGGGCCAGCAGCCACACCAGGGCCAGCGCCGTAGGGACGCCTCGTTCGGCCGCGTAGTGCAGGTAGAGGTTGTGCAAGTGGCCGTACCAGCCGGTGGGCAGGGGGTTGGGAGCGTCCGCCGGCAGGTACTCCATGAAGCGCAGCCGCACCATCTCGGGCCCCAGGCCCAACCAAGGCTTGGCCTGCACCATGCGCCAGCCGGTGCGCCAGCAGACCAGGCGGTGCAAGTTGGAATCCACCTCCTGCCGCGGGCGATAAATCGAAACCAGGCGGGTGCGCACCGACTGCGGGGCCAGCCAGATCGCGCACGCCAACACTACCGGCGCCGCCAGGAGCCACCGCCGGCGCCGGAACCAAATCAAATAGAGGCCGCCCGCGGCCGAAGCCAGCCAGATGCTGCGCGTCATGTTGAGCGCCAGGGCGATCGCAATCACCACCCCGGCCGCCAGCCCCAGCGCCAGAGCCCGGCCGCGGGCCCGCCCCGAGAACATCAAGAACGCCGCCAGCAGCAGGCCCACCGTCATGAGTTGGCCGCCAAAGGTCATCCAATGGCTCATGAAGCCCGAGATTCGCTCGGCCACGTAGTAGTCGTAGAATCCCACCCCTTGGCGGTCCGCCTCGGCCAGCTTTCGGGCGAATTGGATCAGCCCCAGCGCGCCGGACAGCGCGGCCAGCCCCGCCCAGGCCGGCACCAGGCGCGCGGCCTGGTCCAGGCGTCGGATGGTGGAGAAGACCACGGGCAGCATAAAGAAGACGAACAGCTTGCGGATCTGCGGGCGGCCGGCGGCCGGATCCTGGGAGGCGGCCAGCGCGATCAGCGTGCCCGCCACAAACAGCGCCAGCGGCAGCCAGATCGGCGGCCACCGCAGGCGCAGGCCCGAGAGCAGCAAGGCGGCCAAAGCCAGCGCGAGCAGAATCTGGGAGGCTGCGATCGAGACCAGCACGGAGGCCGCGGCGGCCAGGGCCAGGTAACAGGCCAGCCGCTCCGGCGCCCCCTGGGCGGTGAGCGCTTGCATGGCAGCGCCCTTCAGTATGCCAGAAGGGGGCCGGCGGTCGCGCGCCGGGGCGCCGCCCGGCAGCGCTCAGCGGCGGGCGCGGCACTCGGCGCAGGGGCAGATGCTACGCAGGTAGTCCCAGGTGTAGATGCCGGTGTTGTGGCCGTCGCTCCAGAGCAGGCGCAGGGCGTAACGGCCCGCCTCCTCGACGCCCTCCAGGCGGAGAGCCGGCTTGAACATGGGAAAGGGCGAGGTCGCCGGGCCGGCGGCGTGGCCGCCCGTACAAGTGGCGCAGGGACAGTGGTCCCGGAGATACTTCAACTCGTAGTGGGAGGAATGCCCGTCGCGCCACTCAATCGTGACGCCCCTGGATTTCGATACCGAGACGCGGACGGGATCGGGCGGGGCGCCGGGCGGTTCAAACGCGCTGGACATCGCGCACTCCGGCCACGCGGCGCATGGCGCCCAGCAGGCGTTCGAGCTGTTTCTTGTCCCGCACGTCAATGGTCATGTCCACCACACCGCCGTCGTCGCGGACCGTCTCGCCGCGGGCCTCCAGGGTGCGGATGTTGATGTTCTCGTTGGACAGGATGGTGGTGAGCTGGTTGAGCATGCCGGGGCGGTCCTCGATGTGCACCACCAGCTTGACGGGAAAGGGATGGCCGGTGGAGCGGCCCCACTCGACGTCAATGCGCCGTTCGACCTCGTACATCAGGTTCTGCACGTTGGCGCAGGCGGTCGAGTGCACGGCCACGCCTTTGCCCCGGGTGATGTAGCCCACGATCGGCTCGCCCGGGATGGGGTTGCAACACTTGGCGCGGTAGATCAGCAGGTCGTCCAGATCCCGGACGCGGAGGACCAGATCGGCCGCCTCGGCCGGAGCGGTGGCCGGCGGCGGTGCGGGCGCCGGCGCTTCAGCCGCGGGAGCAGGCTCGGCCGGCGCGGCCCCTTCGGGCGCGATCTTCTGGAGGATCTTGCGGGGCGAGCAGCGCCCGTAGCCCAGGGCGGCGTAGAGATCCTCCAGCTTGGCGTAGCCGTACTCGCCGGCCACGCGCTCCAATTCGGCGCGAGCCGTCTTGGCCAGGGGCACGCCCAGCCGCCGGGCCTCGCGCTCGAGGTACTTCTGCCCGATCTCGATGGCCTTGGCCCGCTCGGCGGCGTTAATGACCGCCTTGATCTTCTGGCGGGCGCGCGAGGTCTTGATCAGACCCAGCCAGTCCTTGCTGGGCAGGTGGCCGGGTTGGGTGAGGATCTCGACCACGTCGCCGTTGCGCAAGGCGTAGCGCAAGGGGACGATGCGGCCGTTGACCTTGGCGCCCACGCAGGAGTGCCCGACCTCGGTGTGAATGGCGTAGGCGAAGTCAATGGGGGTGGCGTCGCGGGGCAGCACGATCACTTTGCCCCGAGGAGTGAAGGTGTAGACCTCCTCGGGGTAGAGATCCACCTTGAGGGTGGACATGAATTCGCCCGGATCGCGCATCTCCTGGATCCACTCCAGCAGGTGGCGCAGCCAGGCGATGCGCTGCTCCTCGTCGCGGCCCTCGGTCTTGCCGCCCTCCTTGTACTTCCAGTGAGCGGCGATGCCCTGCTCGGCGATGCGGTGCATCTCCTCGGTGCGGATCTGGACCTCGAAGGGGTGGCCGCCCGGCCCCATCACCGAGGTGTGCAGGGACTGGTAGAGGTTGGGGCGCCGGAAGTTGATGAAGTCCTTGATGCGCCCGGGAATGTGGGGCCAGCGGCTGTGAATGACGCCCAGGGCGGCGTAGCAGTTCTTCACCGAGTCGGTGATGACGCGCACCGCCATCAGGTCGTAGACCTGCTCGATGGGGATCTTCTGGCGCTTGATCTTCTGGTAGACCGAATAGGCCCGTTTGATGCGTCCTTCCACCCGAGCGGGGATGCCCTCTTCGCGCAACAGCCCGAGAATCTCCGCCCGGATGCGGCCGAGGAACTCCTCGCCGGCCTGGCGGCGCGATTCAATCGCCTGGCAGATTTCGGCGTAGGCTTCCGGCTCCAGGTGGGCGAAAGCCAGGTCCTCCAGCTCGCCCCGGATCTTGCCCATGCCCAGGCGGTGGGCGATGGGGGCATAGATGTCCAGGGTTTCCCGGGCGATGCGCATGCGGCTTTCCGGCGGCAGAAAGCCCAGGGTGCGCATGTTGTGCAGGCGGTCGGCCAGCTTGACGATCACCACGCGCACGTCGCTGACCATGGCCAGCAGCATTTTGCGGACGCTCTCGGCCTGCCGTTCCTCGGGCGAATAGCGCTCGAGCTTGCTCAGCTTGGTGACCCCGTCCACGCAGCGGGCCACTTCCTCGCCGAAGTTACGGCGGACCTCCTCCAGGGTGGCGGCCGTGTCCTCGACGACGTCGTGCAACAGCGCGGTCTGGAGGCAGACCAGATCCATGTTCATCTCCGCCAGGATCATGGCGGTCTGGAGGGGGTGCACGATATAGGGTTCGCCCGAGTCGCGGCGCTGCGAGCCGTGCTGGCGGGCGGCGAAGCGGTAGGCCTTCTCCAGGGCCGCCAGGTCTTCGCCCGGCCGGCTGCCGCGCAGGCGGGATTCCAGCTCGCGATAGAGGGCTTCTGCTTCCGGCTCGGCCGCGCCCGGCGGCGCAGGTTCCGGGGGAGCTACCGCCGGGGCAGCCTCCGCCGCGCGACTCGGATCGGCCTCCATGAGAGGGGAAGACGGCCCCGCCGCCCTTGGCGGGGCCGTCCGTTGCCAATTATAGCCCAAAAAGAGGGGAGAAAACTCACTGCGCCGGCACGGCCACGCCGGTCTTGGTTTTCTTGGTCTCCAGCGTCTTTTGCACCCAGTTATCGGCCGTTTCGACGTCCTGCTTGTAGGCGTCGCCGCTTTCCTGCAAGTCCGCCCGCTGCCGGTAAAGCAGGTTCAAGTAAGCCATGGCGTCGTCATACTGGGGATCTAACTGGAGGGCCTTCTCGAGGTTCTTCATACCGGTCTCGATCATCTCCAGGTTCTTCTGGCGGAGCTGATCGCGAACCTTCTTGTCCTTCAAGGGGCCGGGATCTTCGGGACGCATGCCCAGCTTGGCACGGGCCTCGGCGTTGTCCTGGAAGGCCTTGGTCCAGGCGATGACGCCCAAGGTGTAGAAGGCCTCCTTGTTAGCGGGGCTGACCTCGATCAGCTTCCTATACCATTCGCTGGCTTCATCGAACTTCTTCTGGTTGAAGTACAGGGACGCGATCGAGGCGATGGCCACCTCGTTCTTGGGGTCTTGTTCGAGCACCCGCAGGAACTCCTGGTGGGCGTTCTCGGCCAGTTGCAGGTTTTCCGGCGACTCGGCGCCCGGGATGTACTGGACCATGTAGGCGGTGGCCAGGTACAGGCGGGCGGTGGGGAAGGTGGGATCCAGCGCGATGGCCTGCTTGAAGTGCTCGATGGCCTCCGGATAACGCGCGTTCTTGTAGGCCTGCACGCCCTTGTTGAGATGGTCGCGCGCGCGTAGTTTCTGGCAGCCCGCGCCGGCCAGAGCCACAACCATGACCGTGGCGGAAATCAGCACCGTGCGTACGTTCTTCATACTCACTCCTGAGGGGCAGAATACGAAGCCGCAGAGCCTGGCTACTGGCCGGCCTCCATCTTGGCGGTCATCAACCCGATCTTATCTATGCCGGCGCCTTTGGCGATGTCAATGGCGCGAGCGACGTACTGGAACTCCAGGTCGGGGTCGCCCTTGACGAAGACCACCCGCTCGGCGCGGGTCTTGAAGATCTCCTCCAGGCGGCGGCCCAGGCGGTTGAAATCGCTCGGCTCCTGGTTGATCATCACCGACTGATCGCGGTTGATGACAATGACCACCGTGCGCTGGTCGGCGGCATCCGCCTTGGCCCCCGGCGGCGGGGGCTGGGGAACCAGTGCGTCCAGGCCGTAAGGGGTGGTGGGCGTGATCACCATGAAGATGATCAGCAGCACCAGCAACACGTCAATGAACGGCACCACGTTGGGATCGGCCACGGGGCCTTTCCCGCTGCTGACTTGCATTCCCATAAGATTCTCTCCCGGAGCGGCCGGCGCCGCGGGGCCCTTACTGGACGGCCGCGGCCGCTCGCCTTTCCTTGATCTGCTCGGTCAACAACCCGATCTGGTCCACGCCCGAAGCGCGCAGGTTATCCACCACCTCGACCACACGCTCGTAGCGCGCGCGAGCGTCGCTGCGGATGTAGACCATCTTGTCCAGCCGGTTCACCAGCAGGTCCTTGACCTTCTGGGGCAACTGGTCTGGGGGCATCTGATTGGTGCCCAGGAAGGTTCGGCCCTCCCGAGTCACGGCGATCAGGATGGCGTCATCCTTGTCGGCGCCCTGCATGGCGATGGGGTTGCGGGTCTTGACCATGTCCACGCTGATGCCTTTGGTGAGCATCGGGGTGACCACCATGAAGATGATGAGCAGCACCAGCATGACGTCCACCATGGGCACCACATTGGGCGTGGAGACCGTCTCCATACGGAGCCTCTTGGGCATCGTTTCCTCCTTCGTCCGGACGCTCCCGGCCGGGCGGGACCCTGGCGGTCCCGCCTGCCCCGGGTTTCAACTCGCCGGACTGGACAAAGCCTTACTTGCCGACCCGCTGCGAGCGCTTCAAGAAGTAGTCAATCAACTCGGAGCTGGAGTTGCTCATCTCGACGTCAAAGCCTTCCAGCCGGCTGGTGAAGGCGTTGAAGGCCCAGAACGCGGGGACGGCCACGAACAGCCCGATAGCGGTGGTCACCAGGGCCTCGGAAATGCCGCCCGCCACCGCGCCCAAGCCTGTGGACTTCTCGGTTGAAATGCCGTGGAAGGCGTTGATGATGCCCACCACCGTCCCGAACAGGCCCACGAAGGGCGCCGTCGCTCCGATGGTGGCCAGCGTGGGAACGCCCCGCTTCAGCTCGGCGTGGACGATCGCCTCGGCCCGCTCCAGCGCCCGCCGGGAGGCCTCGATGTCCTCGCCCGGGATCTCGGCGCTCATCTGGTGGGCCCGGAATTCCTGAAGACCCGCCACCACCACTTTGGCCAGGTGGCTCTTCTTGTACCGATCCCCGATCTTGATCGCCTCGTCCAGCTTGCCCTCGCGCAGAGCGCCCGCCACCGCCGGGGCGAACAAGCGCGACTGCTTGCGCGCCGCGTTGAAGGCCAGCACTCGGTCAATCATCACGCCGATGGACCAGGCGGACATGAAGAACAGGATGATCACGACCGCTTTCGCCAGCGGCCCCATCTGGGCCCACAGCGAGCGGACGTCCCAACCTACGGCCGTCTCTTGCAGCAGCAGAAACGACCAAACCTGCAACTGTAGAAGCATTGTTGTCTTCTCCTGCGAGTTGAAATTCCGTCTTGCGACGTTTGAAATCCTTATTGACTCAAGGTGAAGTTCACGTCAATCTGCGTGATCACCTCCACCGGTTCGCCGTTGAGCAGCGTGGGCTGATAGCGCCACTGCTTGACCGCCTCCAGCGCGGCCGGGATCAGCAGCGGGTGCCCGGAGATCACCTGAAGATTTTGAATGCTGCCGTCCACGCCGATCACCGCCGTCAGCCGCACGACACCCTGGATGCGGGCCTGCTTGGCCAGGGGCGGGTAGATCGGCTTGGGCTGGTGGATCAACTTGGCCTGTTGCACGTTGCCGCCCACCCGGATGCGCTGAATCTCCTTGGGCTTCTGCACCTCCACCTTGGGCGGAGGAGGAGGCGGCGCAGCCACCGGAGCGGCCGAGATGATCCCGCCGATCACGCCGCCCGGGCCGCCGCCCGGCACACCGCCGGGCACGCCGCCCACCACTCCGACCGCGCCGGCCGAGGGCGGCGGCAGCTCGTCCTCCTTGATCATGGCGATTTCTTTAGGAATCTGTCGGGGCGCCATCAATCGCCCGGCGTCGAACTGCCGGGGAATGACCTTGACCACCTTCACCGGGGCGGCCGCCGGAGGGGGCGGAGGGGGAGGAGGCGGCGGCGCCACCAGGAAGCTGGTCAGCGTCCCGCGCGGCAGCGTGTCGGTGTAAATCAGAGGGATCAGGATCAGGATCACCACCAGCAAACTCTGGCCGATGAAGGAAACCACCACGGTCCATGGCCTGCGGGTCTTGACCGCAGTATCCAGAAGACTCTGCTCGAACATGGCTCTACCCTTTCCTCGCTTCGGGCGCCCGCAGCGCCTGCGGCGGCCGGCCTGCCGCCCGGACTTCGAGGCCCGTCACCTTCAAACTTGTCTCACCGCCCGGGTGCTCCGCCGGGCGGCCTCCTTCTGTTTGGACACCGGCGCCGCCGCCGGGGATCCCGCCGGCTTCTTGCGCCGCTCGCTGAAATTGTGCCATCCCACCACGATCGCGCTGGCCACGAACACCGAAGAGTACGTGCCCACGACGATGCCCACCAGCAGCGCCAGCGCCATACTGTTCAACACCGGCCCGCCCAGAAAATACAGCGACAGCGCGGCCAGCATGGTGGTGCCGGAAGTCAGCACCGTGCGGCTGAGCGTCTGGTTCACGCTCCGGTTGATCACCGCCGGCAACGCCTCCCGGAAACGCAGTTTCAGATTCTCCCTGACCCGGTCGAACACCACAATGGTGTCGTTGATCGAGTAGCCGATCAACGTGAGAATGGCGGCGATCACGGTCAGGGAGATCTCCCGGTTCAGAAAGGAAAACACTCCGATGGTGATCACCGCGTCGTGGAAGCTGGCGATCACCGCTCCCACTCCGGCCACGAACTCGAAGCGGAAGGCGATGTAAACCAGCATGCCGGCCAGCGCATACAGGGTCGCCATCAAGGCCTTCTGGCGCAGGTCGGCCCCCACTTTCGGCCCTACGATCTCGACCTGCCGGATGCTGAAGGGGGCCAGGATCGCCTCCTGCTTGAGGGTCGCGATCACCGCCGGGCTGACGCCGGGCAGCCCCGAGAGCTCCTCGAAGGAGCCCAACAGGCCCGAGCGCTCCCGGTCGCGAAATTCCACGATGCGGCCCGCCAGCTCCTGCAACTGCTGCTCGGAGAGCGCGACGCCGGCGCGCTGCAACGGCTCGCGCAGGCGGTCGGCGAGGGCTTCCCGCCCGGCATTGTTCAGATCCAGCTTGCCGCCGGCCGGAGCGAAGGTGGCGGCCAGCGTCTCGGTGATGGTACGCCGGGCCAGGTCCAGCTCGCGCTCGCTGCGCATCTCCGTGCCGATGATTACCTCGCGGGTCCCGGTCATCTCCTGCACGGTGACCTCGCCCGGAATCCGCCCGGCCAGGGCCCGGCGGATCTGCTCGATAGGCGGCTGCTGGCGGAAGCGGACGTAGACCAGCGTGCCGCCCCGGAAGTCAATACCCCACCGCGGCCCGCCCTTGAGCGCCAGGCTGAGGAGGGAGGCGGTCGTGAGCGCCAGCGAGAGCACGGCGCCCGCCGGCATCAAGCGCACCCAGTTGATCTTAGGCTCGCGAAACAGCTCCATGGCGTCGGCGTGGGCCGAGGTTCTTGGGTTGGACACCGCCGGCCCCCCTAAAGTTCCCAACCGCAATCAAGAAAATACCATACCGGCGGCCCTCCCGCAGGGCGCGCCGTCGGCCGCCCTTCCTCGCCGCCCTGGCGGACCCGGTCATATATTATATGCTCAGCCTCACGACTTCTCTCTGGCGGAACAGCTCCCAACCGAACAGGGTCCGCGAGACGAAGACCGCCGTAAAGACGTTAGCCGCCAGCCCGACCACCAGCGTGACGGCGAACCCCTTCACCGGCCCCGTGCCGAACATGAACAGGAAGGCGCAAGAGACCACCGTCACCACGTGAGTGTCAATGATGGTGATGAAAGCCCTGTCGAAGCCGGCTTCCACCGCCGCAATCACCCCTTTGCCCGCCCGCAGCTCCTCGCGGATTCGCTCAAAGATCAGGATGTTGGAATCCACCGCCATGCCCAGGCTCAGCACGAAGCCGGCGATGCCCGGCAGGGTCCAGACCGCATCGAAGTAAGCCAGCGCAGCCAGCGTGATCAAGCCGTTCATGAGCAGGGCCACGAGGGCGTTGAGCCCGCTCTTCTTGTAGTAGATCAGCATGGTGGCGGCCACCAGAATCAATCCCACCACCGCGGCCGCCAGCCCCTGGCGGATCGAATCCGACCCGAGCGAGGGGCCGATCGTGCGTTCCTCCAGGTAGTCAATCCCGGCCGGCAGCGAGCCGGACTGGAGCACCAGCGCCAGATCGGAGGCGTCCTGCTCGTTGGCCGCTCCCGTGATGCGCCCCTGATCCTCGATCCGGCTCTGGATGACGGGGGCGCTGCGCACCTGATTGTCCAGAATGATCGCCAGGCGGTTGCCGATGTTGCGCTCGGTGTGCTGCGCGAAGCGGCGGGCGCCGTCCGGCCCGAGCGTGAAATCGGTCTCCCACTTGCCGAACTCGTCCCGCCCCGGGCGCGCATTGCGCAGGTCCTCGCCGCTGATCACCGGCACGCGACTGACCAGCCACCAGGTTTCGCCCGTTTCCCCGCCCCGGCGCATCTCGGGCACCAGTTTGGTGTTCAGAGGCAGCACGCCGCCCAGCTTGGCCAGCGCCTGGTCGCGCGAGGCGAACGGGCCGTCCTTGACTTCGCTGATTTCCAGCACCGCCGTGGTGCCCATGATCTGCTTGACCCGGGCCGGATCGTCCACCCCCGGCAACTGCACCAGGATCTCGTACTCGGTTTCGCTGGAGCCGTGCTGTTGGATGACCGGTTCGGTCAGCCCGAGCGCGTTGATGCGCCGCTCCAGAGTGCGGATGGAGCGCTCGACCGTCTCGCGCTTGATGGCCAGCAGCTCGGTGGGGCGCAGGGTCAACCGGTAGTCGGTGGCGTTGACCGCGGTCAGAACCCAGCTCTGAAATCGCTGACTGATCAGAGTGCGCAGATCGCCCGCCCGGGTGGAGGGAACGCCCCGCAGGTGGATCACGATCGAGTCGGCCTCCTCGACCTTCTGCGGGTCGTTGCGCTCCAGCAAAGCGTAATCAATGCCCGCGCGGCGCAACTCTTGGCGCAGGCTCTCGATGGTCATGTCGGCCCGCGCCTTGACCGCCTCGTGCACCCGCACCTGCAAGATCAAGTGACTGCCGCCCCGCAAATCCAGGCCCAGGCGAATGTTTTCCCGCAGGTTGCCGCGCAGTTGGTCGAGCGAGCGGGGCAGCCCGACCAGTCCGAGCACCGCCAGCAGCAACACAACCCCGATCACAATCGCTCGCGTGGTGAGATTCCTTTGCATAGCCAAGCCGCCGGGCTACTTCCGGTCCTCCCCGGAGATCAGAGCGGTGACCGCGCTGCGGGCCACCTGAAGTTTGACGTTATCGGGCTTCACCCGCAGCACCAGCGTGTCGTCTTCCCGATGGATGGCCACGATCGTACCCACGATTCCTCCGCTGGTCAGCACGGTCTGGCCGGTCTCCAGGCCGGCCAGCATCTTCTGCTGGCGCTTGCGCTGCCGCTGCATGGGCAAAAACAGCAGGAAGTAAAAGATCAGGATGATGGGCAGGACGGTGATGAGAAAGCCCACCGCGCTGGAAGGGGGTTGCTGTTGTTGGAGCACCAGGCTCAGAACCACACGGGCCTCGCTTTCGCCGCCGACGCACGCTGCGGGCCGGTCTCTGGGGAACCCCGGGTTCGGCTGGGACCGCAGAAAGGCTCCAGAGGGCGCCGGCAACCGGAGCGGCTCAATTTACCTAGCGTGCCTGAACGCTGCGCCGATGTCAAGCGCGCCCCCGGCCCCTGGGTTTCCTATCCAGGCACATGGGTTTCACGGCCCTCGCCGTACTCGACCACCAGCAGCGTGATGTCGTCCGGCTGATCGCACCCTTCGGTGAATCGCTCGACCGCCTCCAGCAGCGCGCGGTGCAGCTCGGCGGCCGGAGCCTCGGCCCGGGCCGCGGCGGCGCGCTCCAACCGCCCCAGGCCGAAGAACTCCCCGGCCGGGCTGCGAGCGTCCGTCAGCCCGTCGGTATAAAGGATCAGACGGTCGCCCGGTTCCAGTTGCACCTGCCGTACTGCGTAATCTGCCTCTTCCAGCAACCCGAGCGGCAGGGCGCCGGCGGGCAGCCGCCGCACGCCCTCGCGGCTCAACAGCAGCGCCGGCGGATGTCCCGCGTTCACCAGGCGCAGGCGGCCGCTGCCCTCGAGCAGGCCGTAGAAGATCGTGGCGTACTGCTCGCCCCGGGTGCGCTCCAACAAGAAGCGATTCAGGCGGCTCATCACCTCCTCGATGGGCAGACGGGCGTAAGGAGCGGCCACCAACATGCCTTGCAGCAACGCCGCCAGCAAGGCCGCACCCACTCCCTTGCCGGAGACGTCGGCCATAGCCAGCGCCCAGCAGTCCGGATCCACCGGCCGCAGATCGTAGTAATCCCCGCCCACCTCGCGCGAGGGCAGACTGGCGCCGGCCGCCCGCAGCCACCGGCAGGCGGGCAGCTCGCCCGGCAGCAGGTTCTCCTGGATTCGGCGGGCGATCTTCAGTTCCTCTTCCATGCGCTGCCGGGCCCACTGCTCTTCCAGAAGGCGCGCATTCTCCAGCACCGTCGAGGCCTCCAGGGCCAGCGTGGCCAGCAACTCGCCGCTGCCGGCCGGCAGCTCGACGGGCTCGTCGGACTCCATGTACAGCATTCCGGCCGTGTCCTCGCCGGGCGAGAGCGCGGTGGTTTGCTGAGCGGCGCCCGTGCGGATGCGCACCAGCGGAAGGGCGATCCCGCCCGCCACGGCCTGGCGACTGATCGTCAGTAGCGCGCTCCGCCCGGCCAGGGCCCGGCGCAACTGAGCGCGCGAGAGGCGGGGCTCGGCGCCGGGCAGCGGGCCCGAGCGGTCGCGCGCCACGCGCACC
>JBBIMA010000063.1:0-22806 GCA_037444625.1 Solibacteraceae bacterium | reverse complement strand
GTCGGCACGCGCCGGGGGCCGTCCTTCTCCCAGGGCGGGCACGACGCGGCCCCGACACCAGCGCTCGACCACGCGGCGCAGCTCGGCCGCCGCCAGTTGGGGCCGCAGATCGGCCAGGGCCAGCGCAGCCAGCACGCGCGAGCGGACGGCGGGGAGGTCCTCGCCGGCCGCGCGCTTCAGTCCCTGTTCGAGGCGGGCCGCCAGGGCCTGAGTTCGACCCGCGTCCAGCAGCGGCCGGCACCAGTCCAGCACCAGCGCCTGCTGGCGGAGATCCTCCCCCGCTCCTAACGCCCAGGAGACGGCCCGCTGCCCGGCCTCGACATCCTGGCTGACACGGGAGTAGAGGGCCAGGGCGAAGCCGGGCTCGGGCAGCCGCGCCTGCCCCGCCACCAGCGCCTGAAACTGCTCCCAGCGCATGGATTGCCGCTGCCGCTCGCGCTGGAGCAGGCGCAACCGTTGAGGACGCAGCCACAGGCGCGGCGGCTCGGTGAAAACCTCGTAGCCGGCCTCGGGAGGCCGGCCATGGAGCACAGCGACGGCCGCCACCGCGGCGCCGTTTGAGAGCAGCTTCCGGCGAGTCAAGTACGATTGTGTCATAGCGACACAGCGGCTGCGGCGCCCCGCCTCGCCCGCCGGCAACGCCGCCCGGCTTCCCTCTTGATTTTCAAGTGATTACGCCGATCCCCGCCCGGCCTCCCACTTGCTGACAGCGGAGTGAGTTGTTGAGAGATCTTTGAAACCTGCCCTCTGCTGCGACAGGCAGACCGGCGGTGAGCGGTTCGGATTTCGACAGCGTGCTTGCGGGAGCCGATGTTTTGAGGATGCGCCGCTCTCGCCTGCGGGATGCAGGTCGCAACAGAGGGTTTTTTTGCACTCATAGGACAGGTTCATTCCCGGGGTCCAAGGTTTCGGATGCAGTCCGGCCTTGCTGGCGGTGGATGATCGGACGCGGGCCTCGCCAGTGAGGGAATTGCGAAGCGGGTGCTCCATGCTCCGGACCGCTCCGGCGCCCGACCCCAGCCCGAACACGGGCGGCCCGCGCCGTCAGGGTCCCAGCCCCGGGGCGCGGGTTTTCTGTTTTCCGGGGGCGCGCTACCAGCAGAGCGTTCCGCTGCGGGGCTCCTCGGCGGGATTGGGCAGATAGAGGGTCTTACACCGCTCGCAGCGATAGATTTCCGCTTCCGGCCCGAAGCGCCGCCGGACTTCCTCCCCGTAGAAATACCAACGTTTCAGATGCCCGGCGCACAGCTTGCCTTTGGCGTCCTTCTCGTTGCAGGCGCGCTGGCGCAGCAGGCGCCGCTTGACTTTGGTCCCGTCCGGCAGCGTATCCACCAGGTTGGCGTCTTGGGCCGGCGCGGCGGCCGCGGTTTGGCTGGGATCGCCCATGAACTCCCTCGAAGATGCCGAGTATAGCATTCGGGCCGGCCGCCTCGTCGGCCGGCAGGTAGCGCGGTGGACCCGGCCCCGCGCCAAATGCTACCCTGGAAGGTTCGCCGATCGCCGATGCCGGCCCGCGTCAGCGAAGCGCTCGTGCTTCGTACGTATCCCTTCCGGGAGGCCGACTTGATCGTAAGTTTTCTGGCGAGGGACGCGGGTAAGCTGCGCGGTGTGGCGGCGCGCGCCCGGCGGCCCAAAAGCCGTTTCGGGGCCGGCTTGGAGCGGCTGTCGCACGTCAGGATGTATTACTTTCAGCGGGAGACGAGGGAACTGGTCAAGCTGGATTCCTGCGAGTTGATCTGGTCGCCCTTCTCGCTGGCGGGCGACTACGCCACCGGGGTGGCGCTGGATTACATGGCGGAAGTCTCCGAGCAGTTGCTGCCGCCCGCCGAGACCAACGAGCGGTTCTTCCGCCTGCTGCTGGCGGTGCTCGAGTACCTGCGCCAGACCGGAGGCCGCGGCGTCTGGGCGGCGGTCGGCTATTTCAGCCTGTGGGCCGTCAAGCTGGCGGGCTTTCTGGCCCCTTTGCCGGTGGGAGAAACCTCCCGGATGCTGGCCGAGCAGATGCTGCACTCCCCGATCAGCCGGCTGGAGCCCGGCCAGTGGAGCCGGGAGACCGCCTCCGAGCTGCGCCGCCATCTGGTGCGCCAGATCGAGCAGCACATCGAACGCCGGCTGGTGACCGCGCCCTTGTTGGAGACCGCATGAGGCCGAGGCCGACCCGCCGGGGCCGATCCGGAAAGCGATGCAGACCTTCCAAGACATCCTGATGCGGCTCAAGCAGTACTGGGGCAGCCGCGGCTGCGTGATCCAGGAGCCCTACGACCTGGAGGTGGGCGCGGGCACCATGTGCCCGGAAACCTTCCTCCGGGTCCTGGGACCCGAACCTTACCGCGTAGCCTACATTCAGCCCAGCCGCCGCCCGGCCGACGGGCGCTACGGCGAGAACCCCAACCGCCTCTACAAGCACTGGCAGTTACAGGTGATCCTGAAGCCATCCCCGGACGACATTCAGGACCAATACCTGGCCAGCCTCGAGGCGATCGGCATTGACCTCGCCAAACACGACATCAAGTTCGAGGAGGATAACTGGGAGTCGCCCACCCTGGGCGCCTGGGGCATCGGCTGGCAGGTCATGCTGGACGGCCTGGAGATCACGCAGTTCACTTACTTCCAACAGTGCGGCGGCCTGGACTTGGAGGTCGTTCCGGTCGAGCTGACTTACGGCATGGAGCGCCTGACGGCCTTTCTCCAGGGCAAATCCAGTGTCTACGACCTGGAATGGGCCGAGGGCGTCAGTTACGGCCAGGTGCGCTTGGCCGATGAGGTGCAATTTTCGGTTTATAACTTCGAGCTGGCCGACGTCCCCACGCTCTGGAAGCTCTTCCGGCTGCACGAGGCCGAGTGCGGGCGGCTGCTGGAAGCCTGGCCGGGCTGTCCCGACAAGCGCCGCTTCCCCCTGCTGGCGGCCTACGACCAGGTGCTGAAGTGCTCGCACCTGTTCAACCTGCTCGATTCCCGGGGCGCCCTGAGCGTCACCGAGCGGGTGGCGGTCATCGGGCGGGTGCGCAAGCTGGCGGTGGGCGTGGCGCAGGCCTGGCTCCAGCAGAACCGGAAGGAGACGGCATGAACCGGCTGCCCCTGCTGGTCGAGATCGGAACCGAAGAGATCCCCGACGGCATGATCGCGCCGGCGCTGGAGCATTTCCGGCAGTTATTCGCCGGGCTGCTCGAAGAGCAGCGGCTGGCGGCCGAGGGCGTGCGCCTTCAGACCGACGGTACGCCCCGCCGGCTCGTCCTGCGCGCCGAGAACCTCCCCGAGCGCCAGCCGGACAGCGAGGAGTGGGTGCTGGGCCCGCCGGTCGCCGCCGCCTTCCGGGACGGCGGTCCCACGCCGGCCGCCGAAGGGTTCGCCCGCAAGATGGGCGTCACGCCGGCCGAGCTCGAGCGGCGCCAGACTTCCAAGGGCGAGTACCTGGCCTGCCGCAAGAGGACCGCGGGACGCCCGACCCGCGAGATCCTGGCCGCCGCCCTGCCCGAGCTGATCCTGAAGATTCACTTCCCCAAGACGATGTACTGGACGGCCAGGGGCGGGCCGCGTTTCATCCGCCCCATCCGCTGGCTGGTGGCCCTGCTGGGCGACCAGGTGGTGCCCTTCGAGCTGGCGGGCGTGCGCTCGGGCGAGCTGAGCCGCGGCCACCGCCTGCTGGGCGCGCGCGAGATCCCGGTGCGCCCGGGCGACTACCTCGAGGCGCTGCGCCGTAACTACGTGCTGGTCTCCGCGGCCGAGCGCCGGCGCAGGATCGAAAGCGAGATCACCCGCCTGTTGGAGGGAAGCGGGCTGCGCCTTCGTCCCGACCCGGAGTTACTCGAGTCGCTGGTGTATCTGACCGAGTATCCTACGCCCATCCTGGGCCGCTTCGAGGCGGACTATCTGAGCCTGCCCGAGGAAGTGCTGGTCACCGTCATGCGTCACCACCAGCGGTACTTCTCGCTGGAGGACGCTCAGGGGCGGCTGGCGCCCCATTTCATCGCGGTAATGAACGCGGCCGGCGATCCGGAAGGCCTGGTGCGGCAGGGCCACGAGCGGGTGTTGCGGGCCCGCTTCAACGACGCCCGCTTCTTCTGGCAACTGGACCGGCAGAAGAAACTCGAGGACCGGCTGCCCCTGCTGGCCCACGTGACCTACCAGGCCAGGCTGGGCAGTTATCTGGACAAGGCCCGCCGCATGGCGCGGCTCGCCGGCCGCCTGGCGCGCCGCCTGAAGGCGGACGCCGCGCTCATCGAGCGGGCGGCCTTGCTGGCCAAGTGCGATCTCACCACCGAGATGGTGAAGGAATTCACTGAGCTCCAGGGGGTGATGGGGGGCCTCTACGCGCGGCAGGAAGGCCAACCCGAGCAGGTCTGGCGGGCCGTTTACGAGCATTACCGGCCCGAGAGCATGGAGGACCCCATCCCCTCCACGCTCGCCGGCCGGCTGGTCTCGCTGGCCGACAAGCTGGACAGCTTGCAAGGCTGCTTCCGACTGGGCCTGGTTCCCAGCGGCTCGCGCGATCCCTTCGCTCTGCGGCGAGCGGCCCAGGGTGTGGTCCGCATCCTGGTGGAGGGCGGCCTGCCGTTGCCCCTGCGCAAGCTCATCGGCCGGGATCGGGCTCTGGCGGAGTTCTTCGAGGACCGACTGCGCTACTACTTCCGCGAGGTGCGCGGCTTTCGCTACGACGAGGTCAATGCGGCCCTGGCGGCGGGCTGGGACGATCTGACCGATCTGGCCGCACGGCTGGAGGCGCTCGCCGCCGTCCGGCCGACGGAGAATTTCGAGCCCCTGGCGGCCAGCTTCAAGCGCATCCGGAACATTCTCGAGCAAGCGGGCGTGGCGCCGGCCCCGCCGCGGCGCACCTCGGCGATCGAGCCCGGACGGCTGGAGCCCGGGCCGGAGGCGGAGCTTTACGGGGCCTTCCTGCGCGTGCGCGCCCGGGTCAAGAGGCTGCGGCGGCAACGGCAGTACGCCCCGGCCCTCCAGGCGATCGCTTCCCTGCGGCCCGCCGTGGATCGTTTCTTCGACCACGTTCTGGTGAACGCGCCGGACCCCGCCCTCCGGCAGAACCGTCTCACCTTGCTCAGCGAGTTACTTGGAGAGTTTTCGGCCATCGCCGATTTCTCGGAGATTGTCACCACACAAGAGGAGAAATAACGGTATGCCAAAGTACGTCTACGCCTTCGGCGGCGGTACGGCCGACGGCGACGGAACCATGAAGGATGTGCTGGGCGGCAAAGGGGCCGGACTGGCGGAGATGTCGCGGGCCGGTGTTCCCGTGCCGCCCGGGTTCACTATCTCGACCCAGGTCTGCAACCTCTACTTCCAGCGCGGCGGCGAGATTCCTCCCGAAATCGAAGAGGAGATCGGGCAGGCCTTGCGCCAACTGGAGGAGCGCATGGGCCAGACGCTGGGGGATGCGGAAAACCCCTTGCTGGTCAGCGTCCGCTCGGGCGCCAAGTTTTCCATGCCCGGCATGATGGACACCGTGCTGAACCTGGGGCTGAACGATGAGACCGTCCGGGCCCTGGAGGCCAAGAGCGGCAACCCCCGTTTCGCCTACGACTGCTACCGGCGCTTCATCCAGATGTTCGGCAACGTCGTGCTGGAAATCCCCAAGGCGGAATTCGAGCACATCTTCGAGGCGCGCAAGAAAAAGGTCAAGGCGCGCTACGACACCGACCTCACGGCCGAGGATCTGAAGGCCGTCATCGCCGACTACAAGAAGCTGGTCGAGAAAAAGACCGGCCGGCCCTTCCCCCAGGACGCCCACGAGCAGCTCCGCCTGGCCCGCAACGCGGTCTTCCGCTCCTGGTTCAACCCGCGCGCGCAGCACTACCGCAAGATGAACAAGATCCCGGACGATCTGGGCACCGCGGTCAACGTGCAGGCCATGGTCTTCGGCAACCTGGGCGAGACTTCGGCCACCGGGGTGGGCTTCACCCGCAACCCGGCCACGGGCGAAAAGGAGTTCTACGGCGAGTTCCTCATCAACGCCCAGGGCGAAGACGTGGTGGCGGGCATCCGTACGCCCAAACCGATCCGCGAGCTGGAGACGCTCATGCCCGAGGTCTACAACCAGCTCCGCCAGATCACCGCCATGCTCGAGCGGCACTACCGGGATGTGCAGGACTTCGAGTTCACCATCCAGGAAGGCAAGCTCTACATGCTGCAAACCCGCAACGGCAAGCGGACCGGGCCGGCGGCCGTGAAGATCGCGGTGGACATGGTCGAGGAAGGCCTCATCAGCAAGGAGGAGGCCGTCATGCGGGTGGACCCGCAGCAACTGGACCAGCTCCTGCACCCCATGATCGCCCCGGCCTCCCGCAAGAACCTGGAGAAGATCGCCGTCGGCCTGCCGGCCTCGCCCGGCGCCGCCGTGGGTCGCATCGTCTTCACCGCCGACGACGCCGTAGCGGAGGCCAAGAAGGGACCGGTCATCCTGGTCCGCGCCGAAACCGTGCCGGATGACATCCACGGCATGGAGGTCGCCAAGGGCATCCTGACCTCGCGCGGCGGCATGACCAGCCACGCCGCCGTGGTGGCTCGCGGCATGGGCACGCCCTGCGTGGCCGGAGCGGGCGCCATCGAGGTCAACGAACACAAGCAGCAGATGACCGTGGCCCTCGCCGGCCGCACCCTCACCCTGAAGGCGGGCGACTGGATCTCGCTGGACGGCTCGACCGGCGAGGTCTTCGCGGGCAAGGCCGAGACCGTCGAGCCCGACCCCAGCTCCGGCGTGCTGGCTACCTTCATGGGCTGGGCCGACGAGTTCCGCGGCTCCTTCGGCGTGCGGGCCAACGCCGACATCCCGCGCGACGCCCTGGTCGCCCGCCGCTTCGGCGCTCAGGGCATCGGGCTGTGCCGCACCGAGCACATGTTCTTCGCTCCCGACCGCATCCCGCACATGCAGGCCATGATCCTGGCCCGCGACGAGAAGGCCCGCCGCAAGGCCCTGGCCAAGCTGCTGCCCATGCAGCGCAAGGACTTCATCGGCTTGTTCCAGGCCATGGACGGCTTCCCGGTCATCATCCGCACGCTGGATCCGCCCCTGCATGAGTTCCTGCCCAAGCGCGAGCAGCTCATGGTGGACCTCGCCCGCCTGCCCCACGCCGACGCCAAGACCAAGAAGGAAATGGCCGAGCGCTACGGCGTGAAAGTCGCCGAGCTCAAGAAGCACCTGCCCGAGTTGCTCAAGCGGGTCGAGGAATTGCACGAGTTCAACCCCATGCTCGGGCTGCGCGGCTGCCGCCTGGGCATCACCAACCCCGAGATCACCGAGATGCAGGCCCGCGCCATCTTTGAGGCCGCGGCCGCCTGCCACCGGCAGGGCGTCAAGGTCATTCCCGAGGTCATGATTCCCTTGGTGGGCAGCGCGGGCGAGCTGGCCCACCAGAAGGAGATCGTGCTCCGGGTGGCCCAGGAGGTGCTCTCCAAGCACGGCATCACCGACCTGAAGTACATGGTGGGCACCATGATCGAGGTGCCCCGCGCCGCCCTCACCGCCGATCAGGTGGCCCAGGAGGCCGAGTTCTTCAGCTTCGGCACCAACGACCTGACCCAGATGACGCTGGGCATTTCCCGCGACGACTACGTGAAATTCTCCAAGATCTACGAGGAGAAGAAACTCTTCAAGGCCGACCCCTTCGCCGTGCTCGATCAGGAGGGCGTGGGCAAGTTGGTCGAAATGGGCGTCCGGCTGGGCCGCAAGACCCGTCCCGAGCTGGAGGTCGGCATCTGCGGCGAGCACGGCGGCGAGCCCAGTTCGGTGGAGTTCTGCTACCGGGTGGGAATGGATTACGTCTCCTGCTCGCCCTACCGCGTGCCCATCGCGCGCCTGGCGGCCGCCCAGGCGGCCATCGCCGCCAAGGCGGCCGAGGCCAGGGCGGAGCTGATGCGTACGGCCTGAGTCTGCTGCCGGTCGGCCCCCGGCCCGGCTTCCGGCCGGGCCGGGCCCCCCGCAACCTCTCAGCGCGCGGGCGCCCGGCGCCAGTTGGCCAGCGCCAGCCCGTAGCGGTTGCGCACGCCCGTCTTTTCGAAAATGTGCTTGAGGTGCACCTTGACGGTGCCCGGGCGGATGCCCAGCTCGCGGGCGATCTCGCGATTCTTCAAACCCTGGACGATCAGCTCCAGCACCTGCCGCTCGCGCACGGTCAGCACCGGCGGCTCCCCGCCGGGGCCGGCCGGTTCAGCAGGAGCGCTCTCCGGCTGCATCCAAAGGCGGCCTCCGGCTACCGCAAGCAGGCAGGAAACCAGCGTGTTCAGATCCGCCGTCTTGCGGATCACGCCTCGCGCTCCCGCCCGCAGAAAGCGCAGGGCTTCGGCGTCGGTCATCGAGGCCGCCCAGACCACGGGGGCGGTGGAGAAAGCCTCCAGGCGAACCAGCTCCAGGCAGTCCAGCACCGCTTGCGCCCCGAAGGCCTTGTCGAGCACGAGCACCCTGGGTTGACCCTGCCGGAGCAGCTCGAACGCCTGGGCCGGCTCGTGCGCCACCCAAGCCAGGGTCAGCTCGGGGCAGCTCTCCAGCAGGGAGCACAGTCCCTGGGCGGTGACCGGCTGGCTTTCACAGATGCCGACGCTATGGACCACCGGCGGAGCCGACCTCCCCTGTCCTCATCGGCCGCCCGGCGGCACCGCATTAGCCGGCCGATCGGCCTAACGCCCGCCCGCCGGCGGACGCACGGGCTTCACGCGGAACAGGTCCGTGCGCGTTCGCCCGCCTTCGCTCATCCGGGAAAGCGCATAAACCGAGCCGTCCTTGCCCACCGCGATCGAATTGACGTAACTGGGCCGCTCGCCGTTCTCGAAAAAGATCGGCCCGTGGTCGGCGTAAGTCCCGCTCGGGATGTCGTAGGTGACCAAGTGCAGGTTCTCTCGCCCCTTGGCTTCGCCCATGGCCGTAGTGGCCTTGCCCATCACCCGCCGCCCCCCTTCGTAAATCGGGCCGCCGGTCAGATAGTAAATCGTCCGGCCGTCGGGACCCAAGGCGAAACCCAGATACCCGTAACTGAACTGGTCGAACATGCCGCTGCGGCGCGACGGCCGGGAGGTGATCCGTTCGAGCACCTCCAGCCGCGGCTCGCGCGGATCGAAAGCAAACAGATAACCCGAGTTGCCGTGGACGCCGTAAATGCGCCCCTCGGGCTCGTACCAGAAGGTCTGCCGCCAGTTATATCCCATATGGCCGGGCGAGGCCGGGTCGTACTGGCCGAAGTAGTCCTTGCGCATGTCCTCGCCGCTCACCGTCTCGACCGCGTCCCGCTCGTAAAGGTAACGCAGGATCTGGCCGTCGGCGTTGGTGAAATACACCGAGCCGTCCCTGGGATCCACCGCCAGCGAGCGGCACAGAGTGCGGTACTCCGGCCCCCGCCCGCTTTCCCCCTGCCGGGCGAACAGGCCCAGGTTCTTCCACTCCCGCCGCGCCACGTCGTAGCGGAAAACGTAGCCCGTCGGCCAGGTGATGCCGTAAATCCGGCCGCGGCGCGTGTCCATGTTCATGGCCAGGATTCCCTCGCGGTTCGGGGCCGTCCCGAAGTCCTCGAACTTGCGCGAAGCGATGTCGTAGGCCAGCAGGTGACCTCCCGGGTAAGGCTTGTAGCCCGGCGGCGGAATCCCCATGGTCTCGCGGCCCTCGACGATGCTGTAGTAGCCGATGTGCGTGGCCAGGTACAACTTGCCGCCGCTCTCCACCGGCGTGACGTGAACCTTGCCCTGGGGGATCGTCTTGAGTCCCTTTTCCCCGCACGCTTCCGTCAGATCGCCCAGCGGCTCGATGCGCCCGGCGGCAGGGTCGTAGACGAACATGCGGGCCCCCACGTCCACGGAATCGGTGCTCAGGACGTAGTAGATGCGGCCGTCGCTGCCGGCCGCAATGCCGTTGTAGGTGTCGTGAGCTTCCGGGAAGCCGGAATTGAAGGTTTGGGCGGTGAGCCGGGCTTCGGCCTTGCCCTGCGACTCGGACCCAGGGCGGGAACAGGATACCAGCGTCATGGCAAGGATCGGGGTGAGCAGTCCAAGCGCGCTCTTCATGGCGATAAAGGCCCATTGTAGCCCGGCAGCCCGGCGCCGCGGACGGCGGGCCGCCGCTACCGCCCTTCCAGGCCCGCCAGATAGGACCGGTACAGCTCCGGGATGCGCCCCTCTTCCAGCGAGCTGCCGATGATCAACCGGGCCCGGGCGCGCTGCCGACCGCCGGCAGAGATCGTGCGCCCGAACAGGCTCAGATAGATCGAGTAGTGCCCCTCGGTTTCATGCGGGCTGGCCACGGCGAAGCATTCCTCGCGGGGAGCCATCACTACGGCGGTCAAATCCAGCGCCGGGGCGCGGCGCAGGCCGATCGGTTCGGCCAGCGCAGGGCGGACGGCCCAATTCACCGGGCTCGGCGGGTAGCTCCAGCGTCCGTCTTGGATGAGGGCCACGGCTTCGCGATCGCGAGGAAACATTTGCCAGACGCCGGAGGCAGGGTCGGCGGGAAGCCAGGCGGGCGGGCTGCCGGCGTAGGCCCGCGAAACCTTAAAGTCTTCTGAGAAATAGGATGCGAAAAATACCTCAAACCCAACCAGTTGCTCATCCGCTGCCACCCTGGTCTCCACATCCAGCTCCCCCGCCCCGCTCCAGCGGTACAGGGCCCAAAGCCGGAACGGACGCCCCTCGGCCGCCGGCCAGTAAACCTCAACCGCTCCGTCTTCCAGCAGCCGGGCCTGGCTCGGCCAGTTCCAAGCCGCATCCCCGTAGCGGCGGTTGGCCGTGAACACGCGATAGTGGCCCGCCAGGCCCATGCTCCGCGAGATCTCCCGCCCGCTGGGCACATGCACGAGGGAGGAAAGCCCAAGCGAGCGCCCTCCGGCCCGCAACCTGCCCTTCAGCAAGCCGGTGTCGAAGTGAAACTCCTCGCCCGAGGCCTGGAAGCGCAGCCTTTCCGGTTGGGCCCAGGCCAGCAGGGCCGCAGCCAGCGCGGCGCAGGCGGCGCGGCCCCTCATAACAGCCTCGTGACGCCCGGGACGAACACCGGGTAGATGCCCTCGGCGTCGGGGCGAACGGGCGGCTCCATATCTTTACGAACTTCTTCAGGTTTGGGCGGGAAATAAAAGTCAGAGGCCGAGATCTGCTCCCAGGTAACCTCCCGCCCGGTGTAGCAGCTGATCTGGCCCATCACCGCTATCAGCGTGCTGCGAACCATGTAGTCGCCGTTGTTGATCACCTTGCCGGAGCGTACCGCCTCGAATAGCGCCACGTGCTCCAAATCGTACGGGTTAACCTTCGGCCCCTGGTACTCCCAGGTGGTCTCGCCCCGGATGCGCATCTCCAGCAGGCTGGCCCGCCCTTTGGTCCCGAACAGCAGACTGGAGGTTTCGTTGTAGCAGTTGGGGATAGTGCGGCAGAAGGCGTACAGGCGGACCTGCTCGGGGAACTCGTAGACCACGGCGTGATGATCGAAGACGCTGCCGTAGATCTCACCCCGCAGCGTCGAGCGCCCGCCCATGCCGTGGCACTTCAAGGGCGCGGCGTCGCCCAGCGCCCAACTGGCCCGATCGAGGTTGTGAATGAGCGACTGGGGCACGTCGTCGCCCGAGAGCCAGTGGAAGTGATACTGATTGCTGCCCTGGTACTCGACCTCGGTCAGGCCGGGACGCCGCGGATACAGCACGTACGGAGCGCGCAGGAAGTTCTCCTCGATGCTGACCACGCGCCCGATGGCGCCCTCTCGCACCCGGCGCACCGTCTCGATGTAGCCGGGGTGGTAGCGGCTCTGCAAGCCCGAGACCACGCACAGCTTCTTGGCCCGGGCAAGCTCGCAGGCGGCGGCCACCGCCTTGACTCCGGCCGGATCAATGGCGTGCGGCTTCTCGACAAAGACGTGCTTGCCCGCCTCGACGGCCGCCCTCAGATGCATGGGGTGGAACTTGGCGGCGTTGGCAATCAGGACCACGTCCGAACATTCGATGACGCGCCGGTAGGCGTCGAAGCCGGCGAAGCAGCGCTCGTCGGAGACCGCCACCTGGTCGGGCTTGCGCAGCTTCAGGGCGGTGCGCTTTTCCTGAATCCGGTCCATCAGCAGATCGCCCATGGCGACCAGTTGGACCCCTTTGTCGGCGTTCATGGCGTTCAAGGCGGCGGCTTCGCCGCGGCCGCCGCAACCGATCAGGCCGATGCGGATCGTGTCGCTGCCCGCCAGATAGCCGGCGCCGGCAGGCAGCCAACCCAGGCCGGCCGCGGAGGTTCGCAGGAAATCCCGGCGCGAGCGTGCGCCGTCGTGCTTTCGGATCATGGGCTCGGGTCTCCTCCCGAACAGTGTAGTCGAAGCCGGGCCGCCCGGCGCATCCCGCCGCCGGCCGCGTCCGGGGATGGATAGAATAAGACTATGTTCTTCCGGCGCATCCGGGTCTGCGAGCCGAGCTTCGAGCAGCGGATCGAGAATCTGAGGCAATGGGGGTTGCTGGCCGATCCCCAGCCCGACGGGAGCGTTCGGGTGCGCCGGGGCAGTTGCTTGGCGCTGGTGCGGCGGCGAAGCGACGGCCGGCCGGCGGTCGAGCGGGTCGGCTGGAGGCTGGGCGAGGAGACCGCCGTTCTGGTGGACGGAGGCTATCAGAAGTTCTGGCTGGCCCCCAGCGGGCGGCGGCGGCCGGCGCTGGCGACCGAATTGAGCGCCCTGCACGAGTTCGAGGAGGATCTGCGCGAGGCCCTCGGGCTGGTGAGTCTGTACAACACGTCGCTGGGCACGGTGAACGCCTTGCACCTGTATGACCGCTTGAAGGGCCGGGAAGGCGGCGCGCCCCTCTAAGCCCGGCCCTCGGGGAGTCCGGACCCTCCGCGGCGCGAGCGGCCGCCTCCGGGGCGAGGGTTTAGTGCTAAAATCGGGTGACGCGGGTTGAGCTTTTCCGCCGGCGTCCGGGATCTGGCCGGAGGTACTGCCATGGAAAAACCAGCGCAAAACATCCAGGAAGCCTTCCTGAACAACGCGCGCAAGGAAAAGATCCTGCTGACCATTTATCTGATGAGCGGGGTGAAGCTTTCCGGCCGCATCAAGAGCTTCGACAAGTACTCGCTGATTCTGGAATCCAACAATCAGGAGCAACTGATTTTCAAGCACGCCATCTCGACGGTGGTGATCAGCAGACCGGGCCACGTGCACGCGGGCGCTCACACGGCGGCTGAAGGCGCGCATGCGGTCTCCTCGGCCGCGACGTCTGCGGAGAGCTGAGGCTGCCGGGGCGCCGGCCGCGGCCCGCCGGGCATCAGGGTGTCGCCGGAACGAGCCATTCTGGTCGGCTTGGAGTTGAAGGAGCGCCGGCCTCGGTCCGCGGCCTTCCCCGAGGGGGCGGAATATTCCGCCGAGGAATCCCTGGAAGAGCTGGCCGGGCTGGCTGAGAGCGCCGGGGCAGAAGTCCTCGGTTCGCTGCTTCAGGTCCGCTCCCGGGCCGAAGCGGGCACGCTGGTCGGGTCGGGGAAAGTGGGGGAGATCGCCCGCCTGGCCGAAGCCCAGCAGGCCGATCTCATCATCTTCGATCAGGACCTCACGCCCACCCAGCAGCGCAATCTCGAACGCCTGCTCGAGCGGCGGGTGATTGACCGCACGCAGCTCATCCTGGATATCTTCGCCCGGCGGGCCCGCACGCGCGAGGGCCGCTTGCAAGTCGAACTGGCGCAGTTGAACTACCTGCTGCCGCGGCTCACCGGCCGGGGCGTCGAGATGTCGCGGCTGGGCGGCGGCATCGGCACCCGCGGCCCGGGTGAGACGCAACTGGAGACCGATCGCCGGCGGATCCGGCGGCGTATTCGCAAGCTGGCCGAGGAGCTGGAGGCGGTGCGAGCAGGACGGGCCGTGCAGCGGCGGCAGCGCCGGGCGGTCCCGCTGGCCACCGCCGCCCTGGCGGGCTACACCAACGCGGGCAAATCCACGTTGTTCAATCGCCTGACCGGCGCGGAGGTGCCGGCCGATGAACGCCCGTTCGCGACCCTGGATCCCACGGTGCGTTTGCTGAGCCTGCCCTCCCGCCGCCGCCTTCTGCTGAGCGATACGGTGGGCTTCATCCGCAAGCTGCCGGTGACGCTGGTGAAGGCCTTCCGGGCGACGCTGGAGGAGGTGGCGCAGGCGGCCTTCATCCTGCACGTGGTGGATCTGGCGGCGCCCCAGGCGGCCGGGCAGCTCGCCCAGGTCGAGAAGGTCCTGGAGGAAATCGGCGCCGGGGCCATCCCGCGGCTGCTGGTGTTCAACAAGGCGGATCTGCTGCCGGAAGCCGAGGCGGAGTCCCGGGCCGCCCGGCTGGCGGCTTCCGCGGGCGGCCCGGCCGCCCCGGCCGTGGTGGTTTCGGCCCGCACCGGGGCGGGCTTGGAGAGACTGCTGGCGGCGATGGATCAGTTGCTGGCCGCGGACACGCTCGTCCCCGCCACCTTCCGCTTTCCGGCCGAGCAGGCCGGCAAAGTGAGCCTGATCTACCGCCGGGGTCGGGTTCTGACGGCGCACTACGACGATCAGGGCTGCGAAGTGCGGGCTGAGGTGCCTGAGTCCCTGAAGGCGCGCCTGGCGGAGTTTCTGGCCCAAGCGCGCTGAGAATTTTCGCCCGCGCCGCAGCGGGTGGGCCGGCAGGGTGGTTTATGATTGAAAGTACCGAATGAACATCCCGACCCTGCTGACACTGCTGCGCATCTTCTTTGTGCCGCTGGTGGTGGCGGTGCTGGTGCAGGAGAACCTCTCCCTCGGGCTGTTCGGCCTGGCGCTGGGCAACGAGCTGCTGGCCCTGGCGATCTTTCTGACCGCGGCGGCGACCGATCTGCTGGATGGCTATCTGGCGCGGCGCTGGGGACAGGTGACCACCGTGGGCACGCTGCTGGACCCTATCGCCGACAAGCTGTTGATCTCCTCAGCCCTGATCGCCCTGGTGCAGGTGCATATGGCGCCGGCCTGGATCGTCATCCTGGTGGTGGGGCGGGAATTCGCGGTCTCGGGGCTGCGCAGTATCGCGGCCGGGGTGGGCTACACGATCCAGGCCAGCGAACTGGGCAAGACCAAGATGATCACTCAGGTCATCGCGGTCTCCTTTTACTTGCTGGCCATGCGCTGGCCGCGCTTGAAGCCCTGGGCGACGGGCTGGATGTGGGGGGTGGCGGCCTTCGCTTTGATCTCGGCGGCGGATTATTTCCGCAAGTTCTGGCGGCGGGTGGACGAAGGGGTCAAGCGGCGCCGGAGGCGGGAGCTGCTGCGCGCCGAGCGCGAGCGGCGGCGGAGCATGGCGGCCCGCTGATTAGGGCGGGCTATCCGGTTCCGGCGGACTCTTGGGGGCGGGCGCAAGGATGCGGTGTCCCTGCGGGGTCAATTCGATCGTGCGCACCTGGCCCTCGGGACCGACCGGTCCGAGAGGATTGCCGTTGCTGCTGATCTGCAAGCCGCCGGCGTTGCCGGTGAGGATGCGGATCGCCTGCTGGGCGCGGAACAGGCGGCTCTGGCCGGGCTGGAGGGTGTCGCTGAAGACGACCTTGCCGTCGGCGGTGACCTGAATCCAGGAAGGGCGTAGCGCCGCGACCTCGACCGTAAGGGGCGCCTCCGGCTGGGAAGCCGGGGCCTCCTCGTCGGCAAGTGCGGCCGAGGGCGCCGCCTGAGGCACGGGAGCGGAAGGCGCAGGCGTCTCCGCCGGCACTCGGCTCATCTGCGGGGCTGCCGGAGCCGACGCGGGTTGAGCCGGCGCAGCCGGGCCGGCCGGTGCGGTCGCTAGGCTCCGCTGAGTCTCGGCTCGCACCCGTGCTTGCCGCCAGCCGAGGTATCCCCCGGCGGCCGCCGCTATCACCAGAGCGGCCGCGGCGACATACTTCGCCGGATGCGAGGCGGCACGCCCCCGCGCCAGCACAGGGGCCACTTCCGGAGAACTTTCGGCCAAATGGACCGGCGCTTGCTCGGCGCTGGTCTCCGGGACCGGCTCGGCAAGCTGCTGCGCGATGGCGGCCTCGATTTCGGCCTCTTCGATTTCGAGCAAGCGGGCGTACTGACGAACAAAGCTGCGGGCGAAGAACCGCCCGGGCAGGCGTTCGAAGCGGTCGGCCTCGAGGGCCTCCAGAAAGGCCGTGCGAATGCGGGTCCGCTCGGCGATGTCCTGAAGTTTCAGGCCCTTGCGCAGACGCTCCTGGCGCAACCGCTGGCCGATGGACTCCATAGCGGTTTCCCGAGACGCCCCATCGCTATAATACAACAAGTCCGGTCCGGCTCCGGCCGGGCGCGGGCCGGGCGTCGTGCGATCGCCTGGTGAGAGCATGAGCGCCGCCATCCAGTGAGTGACAGTTTGAAGCCGGAAATCTCCGTCGTAGTCGTCAACTGGAACCGCCGGGAACTGCTGCGGCAGTGCCTGGAATCGCTGCGCCGCCAGCAGGGTCCGCCTTTCGAAGTGGTCCTGGTGGACAACGGCAGCCGTGACGGTTCGCTCGAGATGGCCCGGGCGGAATTCGGCCACCAGGCGCGCTTCCGGCTGCGCCTCATCCGCAACCCGGTCAACCGCGGCTTTTGCGCCGCCAGCAATCAGGGCATGGGGGCCGCCGAGGGCGCTTTCATCGCTCTGCTGAACAACGACGCGGAGGCGGCGCCCGCCTGGCTGGCGGCATTGCGCGGGGCCTTCGAAGGCCGGCCCGAAGTGGGCATGGCGGCCTCGAAAATCTTGGTCAAAGAGGACCCCACTCGGATAGACAAGGTGGGACATCTGATTTACCCCGACGGCCAGAACCGAGGCCGGGGAACGGGCGAGCGCGACTTGGGCCAGTACGACCGCCTGGAAGAAGTCCTGTGGCCGGACGGTTGCGCCGCCATGTACCGGCGCAGGATGCTGGAGGAGATCGGCGGCTTCGACGAAGACTTCTTTGCCTACGGCGACGATGCCGAGCTCGGCTTGCGGGCCCGGATGGCGGGCTGGCGCTGCCTGTACGTTCCCCAGGCGGTGGCGCTGCACCATCGGGGCGCCACGCTCGGGCTGGATTCGGCGCGCCGGCTGGAGCTGATCGAACGCAATCGCGTGCTGCTGGCGGTGAAGCTGTTTCCCTGGAGTCTGCTGGCGCTGAACCCGTTTTATTACGGGGCGCGCCTTGCCGCCGGGGTGTGGGCGGCCGCCCGACGGAAAGGCGAACTGGCGCGCTTCGGCGGCCCGGCAGGAACGCTGCGCGTGGCCCTGGCGCTGGCCAAAGGCGATCTGGCCGCCTTGCGGCTCGTGCCACGGATGCTGGCCAAGCGGCGCCAGATGCGGCGGCTGGCGCGGTTGACCCCGGCCGAGCTGCGCCGCCTGATCCTGGATCACCGAATCCCGCTCAAGCAAATGATGGAACAGGCAGCGTGATGGCGCCCGCCCCCAGCCCGACCAGCAGGCCCTGTCCGGCCTGCGACGAGCCGGAATACCGCGTGCTGTTCCACGCCACCGATCGGCTTTATCAGACCACGCGGGAGCACTTTCGCGTGGTGCAGTGCCGCCGCTGCGGGCTGATTCGCTTGGATCCCTGGCCTACGCGGGAAGCTCTGCGGCGCTACTATCCGCCGGAGTATTGGTTTGCGCCGGAGGTCTCGGCGGCGGACCGGTTGGAACAGGCCTGGCGGCGCCTGGTGCTGAACGACCACCTGGAGTTCGTGCGCCGGGCGCTGGGCGGTTGGAGCGCTTCGGGCCTGGTGCTGGACGTAGGCTGCGGCGGGGGACTGTTCCTGCGCTTGCTGAAGGAGCGCGGCGTGCGTGTGCTCGGACTGGACCTGTCCTGGAGGGCGGCGGGCCTGGCCTGGAGGCTGAACGGGACGCCGGCCGTCTGTGCCCGCCTGGAGGCCGCGCCGCTGGCGGCGGGCAGTTGCGCGGCCGTGACGATGTTCCACGTGCTGGAGCATCTGGAGGATCCCGCCGGGTATTTGGAGGCGGCTCACGCGCTGCTGGCGCCCGAGGGCCGCCTGATTGTGCAGACTCCTAACGCGGCCTGCTGGCAGTTCTTGCTGCTGGGAGAGAACTGGAGCGGTTTGGACGTACCGCGGCACTTGCTGAACTTTCGGGACTGCGATCTGGAGTACCTGCTGAGTTGTTGCGGTTTCGAGGTTTTGCGGCGTAAGTACTTCTCACTACGGGATAATCCGGCAGGCCTGGCCACCAGCCTGGCGCCCTGGCTCGACCCCATGGCGCGGCGCGTCCGGGGCTTGAAGGAAGGCGGCCGCCTCCGGCTGCTCAAGGACTTGCTTTATCTGGCGCTGGTGATGGCTTCGGTGCCCTTCACGCTGTTGGAGGCGGCTTGTCGGGCCGGTTCGACCATCATGCTGGAGGCGCGCAAGAAGTCGTGAGGTATCAGGCCATCCGCCGCCGCCTGCCGGCCTGGCTGCGCCGCCGGCTGCTGCACTTCGAGGCGGCCACCGAGGAGGCGGTGGCGCGGTTCGCCGCGGGCTTGCCGGAGGGGGCGCGGGTCCTGGACGCGGGCGCGGGGGAAGGCGCTTACGCCCGCTGGTTCGCAGGCCGGCGCTACGTGGGGGTGGACCTGGCCGTGGGCGAGCCGGAGTGGGATTACTCCCGGCTGGACGTCATAGCCGATCTGGCCGCCTTGCCCTTCGCGGGCGGTTGCTTCGACGCCTGCCTGAACGTGGTTACCCTGGAGCACCTGCCCGAGCCGGCTGCGGCCTTGCGGGAAATGGCCCGCGTATTGCGGCCCGGGGGGCGATTGCTACTGGTGGCGCCGCAGGAATGGGAGATTCACCAGGCGCCCCACGACTACTTTCGTTTTACGCGCTACGGCTTGGGGCGCCTGCTGGAGGGGGCGGGCTTCCGCCCGGTGCGAATGGAGGCGGTGGGCGGCTTTTTCCGCCTGCTGGCGCGGCGCCTGCTGAACGCTTTGCAGTTCTTGCCCGGCGCTTGGTGGGTGGCCGGGGCGCTGGTGTTAGCGCCGCCGGCGCTGCTGTTGCCTTGCCTGGACGGTCTGGATCGCGAGCGGAAGTTCACCTTGGGATACATATGCACGGCGGAACGGGTCTGATTCTGGCTCTGTGTCTGGCCTGGGAAGGCGCGGGGCAGGAGCGGGCAGCCGCCTTCAGCGGCGCCTCGGCGCTCGAGTACACGCGCAGGGTGGTAGAGTTCGGGCCGCGTCCGCCGGGCTCGGCCGCGCTGGAGCGCCTGCGCGGCTACCTGATCAGGGAGCTCGAGCGGCTGGGTTGCCATGTCATCCGGGACCCATTCAGGGCCGTGACGCCGCGGGGGGAGGTGGCGATGGAGAACCTCATCGTCCGATTCGCGGGGGCGTCCGGGCGGACGGTGGCCGTGACGGGGCATTACGACACCAAATGGATGCCGGAGATCCGCTTTGTGGGGGCCAACGATGGCGGGGCTTCCACCGGCTTCCTGCTAGAGATGGCGCGCGTGCTGGCGGCCCGCCGACATCGCAACGAAATCCTGCTGGTGTTCTTCGACGGCGAGGAGGCTTTCGGACCCTGGTCGGATCGGGACGGTCTTTACGGCAGCCGGCATCTGGCCGAGCGTTGGGCGCGGGACGGAACGCTGGCGCGCCTGAGGGCGCTGATCAACGTGGATATGATCGGCGATCGGGAGCTGGGCATCCTCCAGGAGATGTACTCGAGCGACTGGCTGCGCCGCCTGGCCTGGCAGACGGCCGTCGAGCTTGGGCTGGGCCGCCATTTCCTGAACCGGCAGGGGTGGGTGGAGGACGATCATGCGCCTTTCTTGCGGCGCGGCGCCAGCGCACTCAACCTGATTGATTTCGACTACGGCCCGGGCAATTCCTACTGGCACACCGAGCAGGACACCCTGGACAAGCTGAGCCCGGCCAGCCTGGAAGCGGTGGGGCGGGTCGTGCTGGAACTGCTCCGGAGACTGGACTGACCGCGGGACGGCTCAGGTTTCCGGCTGATCGGCGCGGGCCGGATCGGCCGGGTCGAAGCGCGGTCCGTCGGCCTCCCAGTCCTCGGCGCGAAACATGCGTCCCTGACCGCCGGCGCCGCTCAATTCCTTGACGGTGAAGCGGGCCCGGTCGCCCTGGACGTGCACCCAGACGTGGTGGTAAAAGAAGCCGCGGGAGAAGCCGGCGGGGTCGGGCAGATACCTGCCCAGGGTGGCGCCCGAGCTGCCGACCACCAGGTAGACCACCCCATCGCGCACGAGGCGGGCGAAGTTATGGGTGTGGCCGCTGATGACGTAGTCCACGCCGAATTCGCGGGCCAGCCGGTGAAGCGGGAACTCGGTCGAACCCAGGCGCAGGGGAACCAGCCAGTACGGTTTGTGAAAGAAGACGAACTTGGGGCGGCGATTGCGGTAGGCGCGCAGGTCGCGCTCGAGGAACTCGTGCTGCTGCCGGCTGAGCCCGGTGGTCTGGCTGTTGTCGAGCACGGTGAAGTGGGCGTTCTGGTAGTCGAAGCTGTAGTAAAGGGGCCGGCCGGCGTTCTGTTCGAACAAGCGGCGGGAGTGCTCGCTCCAGACGTCGTGGTTGCCCGGGACCAAGAACAGGGCGTGCCGGCGGTAGCGCTCCAGGGTGGGTCGCACTTTCTGCCAGTCGGCCTCGGCCCGCGCGTCGTCGCCTCCCTGGATGGTGTCGCCCACGTTGATGACGAAGGCCGGGCCGAGCAGGTCTATCTCCCGCCAGATGCGCCCGTAGATTTCCGGCGCTGCCGAGCCGGTGCGGTCGCCCAAGATCGAGAAGTGGAAGTCGTTGGCCGGGGGCTGTAGACCGGACAGGGTGAAGACCGCCAGCGCGAGCAGAGCGGCCGACAAGGTGATCCAGCGCCAGGACGCAGGTCGCATTTCCGTATTATGCCCCGGGGGCGGCGCGGGGTGCGAGTTCCCGCCGGGCCGAAGCACTACTTGTAAATGAGTCTTTCTGCGCCCGGGGAGGAGCGGTAAGCGTGCCGGAGACCTGGCTGGCGAGCTGCCTGGTTTGGCTGGCGGTCTGGGTGCTTCTCAGCGGGCTGGACGACTTGTTGGTGGATGCGGTCTGGTTGCTGGAAGGAGTGCGCCGCCGCCTGAGGAGCCAGGAGGGCCGCGCGCCTCCGGCCCGAGAGGAGACCGGCGGCGCCGGCGCCAAATGGATCGCGGTTCTGATTCCCCTGTGGCGGGAGCATCGCGTCATCGGGCAGATGTTGGAGCGCAACCTGAGCGCCTGCCGCTACGAGCGCTATGAGGTCTTCGCAGGCTGCTATCCCAACGATCAGGCCACCGTGGCCGCGGTTCAGGAAGCGGCCGCCCGCCACCGGAAGGTGCATCTGGCCTTGTGTCCTCACGACGGGCCGACCTCGAAGGCCGACTGCCTGAATTGGGCCTACCAGCGGATGCTCGAGTACGAAAAGGAGCGCGGGCTGCGCTTCCAGGCGGTCGTCCTGCACGACGCCGAAGATTGGATGCACCCGGAGGAGCTCGGCTGGATCAACCACTACGTTTCGCGCTACGACATGGTGCAGATTCCGGTGCTGCCCCTGCCCACCGGGCTGAGGCAGTTCACTCACGGCGTCTACTGCGACGAGTTCGCCGAGTACCAGAGCAAGGATGTGCCCGCCCGGCTCCGCCTGGGTGCTGCCCTGCCCTCCAACGGAGTGGGGACGGGCTTCTCGCGGGAGGCCTTGGAGCGGCTGGCCGCGGAGCAGGCCGGCCGCCTCTTTGATCCCGAGGCTTTGACCGAGGACTACGCCGTCGGGTTGCGTCTGCGCCGTTTGGGTTGCAAGCAATACTTCGTGCCAATCCTCTTCAGGGAAGGCGGGCCGGTGGCCACGCGCGAGTACTTCCCGCAGAGCTTCCGGGCGGCGGTCCGGCAACGCACCCGGTGGGTAAGGGGAATCGCATTGCAGGGCTGGCGGCAGTTCGGCTGGAGCGGCTCAGCGGCCGAGAAGTATTTCCTCTGGCGGGATCGCAAGGGTCTGGTGGGCAATCCGCTGAGCGTGCTGATCAACGCCTTGTTTCTTTACGGTCTGCTGGATTGGGCGGCATGCCGCTGGAGCGGCCGGGCGTGGCGCTTGGGCCAGGCGGTCGGGACGGCCTGGCCGTTGCAAGTCACCCTGCTGATGCAATGCTGGCGCCTGGCGGTGCGCGCCGTCTGCGCCGGGCGCATCTACGGCTGGCGGTTTGCGTTGGCCTCTCCGCTGCGGATCTTCTGGGCGAACTGGATCAACTTCGCGGCCACCGCGGCGGCTCTGCGCGGTTACCTGGCGGACCGGCGGCGCAAGGCGGCGCCCTCCTGGCTGAAGACCGAGCACCGATATCCGACGCGCGCCGCCGTCGCCGGCCGGCCGCCGCTACTGGGCGAGCTGCTGGCCGCCTCGGGCCTGATCAGCCGGGCCGAGCTGGCCGAAGCGCTGGCCAACAAGCCCGCGCGTGTGCGGTTGGGCGAGTTCCTGATCCGCTCGGGCCGGCTTACCGAGACCGAGGTCTACACGGCGCTCAGCCTCCAGCAGGGCATGCCCCTGGAGCGCTTCCAGCCGGGCGATATTCCTCCGGCGGTGGCCCGGACGTTGCCGGCCGCCGTGGTGAGGCGGTGGAAAGTGCTACCCTTCAAGGTGGCCCACGGCAATCTGTTCCTGGCCGGCCCGGAGTTGCCTAGCGAAGCGGCTGAAGAAGAGTTGCGCCGGTTCACGCCGCTGGAAATCCGATTCCACCTGCTGACCCCGAGCAACTTCGAGCAGCTCCGGCGGGAACTGATCGAGACCGGCCCCCAGGCTCGAGCGGGCTGAGCGCGGCGCAGGGTCGGGCGGGTCGGTCGGCGGGCGGGGAGGACGTCCGGCGGCAATGGTGGAGTACGGTCTGATCGTCCTGGCGCATGGCTCGCGGGAGGCGGCAGCCAACGAGGCGGTGCGGCGGCTGGCGCGACGGCTCGGGCGCGCCACGGGCGCTCGGGCGGCCACGGCCGCTTTTC
>JBBIMA010000062.1:0-23716 GCA_037444625.1 Solibacteraceae bacterium | reverse complement strand
GCCGATCTTACGAGCTCTGTGATGCGCCGGCGGCCGGGCGGGATTCGGCTTTCTGACCGGGTCCACCCAGGCGGGATTCCTCTGCCCGGCTGCGGGGCCGGCCGCCCCGCGACCCGGCTCAAAGCAATCGGGGCGTGGCGCGGCCGGCCAGCCTGCGCTCCAGGCGCTCGCGCCGGCGGCGCAGCTCCGGGCGGTCTTCGCACTCGAGGGCCTGCCGAGTCAGTTCGAGGGCTTTGGCGTAGTCGGCTTGGGCGTGTTCGTAATGCTTGGCCAGCTCCACGAGTGCCGGAACGCGGTAGGGGTTGCGGCAGCCGGCCAGCTCGGCCAGCACCGCGAGAGCCGCGGCTGCGTTCTTGCGCCGTTTTTCCAGGGCGGCGATGTCCCAAAGCGTGCGGAACAGCAGCGCGTCCGGCAAGCCCAGATCCACCGCGCGGCGCATCAGCCCCAGGGCCCGATCGGGCTGGCCGGTCTTCAGCACCCAACGGGCCAGACCCAACAGGTCCGCCCCGTGAGAGAGGGCGACCTGCTCGGGGTCGCGATAGGCGAAGGGCACGATGCCGGTCAGGCAGGCCAGGCTCAGGATGTCCATGGCGTTGTGGTGAAAGATGGGGACCAGTCGAAAGGCCTGCCGGGTGCGGAGGTACTCGAAGTAGACGTAGGGAATCATTTCCCCCGGCAGATCGCCCTCCCGCTCGACGCCCAGGATCTGAGCTTCCAGCTCCAACAGGCGGCAGCTCTCGATACGCAGCTTCCAGAGGCGGCGGGCCCCATAGAGCAGATCCAGGTGGCGGATGCGGTCGAAGGGCGGGCGGGCGCGCGCCAACCGGTAGCGGGTCTCCAGCAGGGGCTGGTCGTAGACCTTGCCGTTGTAGGTGACCAGGACGTCGAACTGTTGCAGATGCCGGTCCAGCGCCCACAGCAGGCTGGCCTCCTCGCCGTAGTCGCGCATGAAGAACTGGCGAATGCGGAAGCCCTCCGGCGCGATGCGCCCGACGCCGACCAGGAAGGCGTAGGTGCCGGCGCCGCCCGCCAGGCCGGTGGTTTCGGTGTCCAGGAAGCACCAGCGCTGGGGCGGGCAGGAGGGGATTTCGCCCTCGGAAAGCGGCCCGAGCAAATCAGGCGGCAGGGTGAGCAGCGAGTCAATATCCATCGAGCCGTGACGGCGGTGGCGCTCCCAAAGTCGTTCGGTCTCGAAATGCTCTCCCTCGGGTGTGCGGATGACTTCGCCGCTCATCCATTGCTCGATGAAGTAACGAGCGGGGCGTTCTTCCGAGACGGGCGAGGGGGCGGGTGAAGGGGGCGAGGGGGCGGCGTAGCGGCGCTCGATGCGGGCGATCTTGCGGCGGAGGATGGCGAGCAAATCCTGGAAATCGGCGCCCATGCTTCGCCTTTTCTTTGCCTACTATAACTCCCCTGCCCCGGCCGCCTCAACCTCGCGCTGGACTTGCTCCCACTCGCAGAGGGCCTCTTCCAGGCGCCGGCGGCTGCCGGCGAGCTGCCCGCTGAGTTGGCGGCTCTGCTCGGCGCTGACGAAGACCGCCAGGGCGCGCTCGGTCTGGGCGATGTCGGCCTCCAGGCGCGCGATCTCGTCCTCGAGGGCCTCCGCTCGCCGGCGCAGCCGCCGCAGGCGTATGGGGTTGATGCGGCCGGGGCGCGCCGCGCCCTGCGGGGGCCGAGGGGCGGACGGCTCGGCCTCGCAGCGAGATTCCTCCGGTTGGGGCAAGAGGGCTTCGGCGGCCTGCTGCTTGCGCCGGAGGTAGTCCTCGTAGTTGCCCGGGTAAACCGTGAGGCGGCCGCCGGCCAACTCGAAGACCCGGGTGGCCAGGCGGTCCAGGAAATAGCGGTCGTGCGAGACGAAGACCAGCGAGCCCTGGTAGCCCTGGAGGGCCTCCAGCAGGACCTCCTTGGCCTGGAGGTCCAGATGATTGGTGGGTTCGTCCAACAGCAGGAAGTTGGCCGGGCGCAGCAGCAGGCGGGCCAGGGCGTAACGGTTCCGCTCACCTCCGGAAAGCACGCCCACGGGCTTGAAGACGTCGTCCCCGGAAAACAGGAAGCAGCCCAGCAGAGTGCGCAACTCGGTCTGGGTGCGCCCTGGGGCCAGGGCGGCCAGATCGTCCAGCAAGCGGAGGTGCGGATCGAGCGCCTTGTATTGATCCTGGGCGAAGTAGTCCGGCTCGACGTTGTGCCCCAGCGCGAGTTCGCCTTCGCTGGGCGGCTCCAGGCCGGCCAGCAACCGAATCAAGGTGGACTTGCCGGCGCCGTTGACCCCGACCAGCGCCACCCGGTCGCCGCGCTCGATGAGGAAGTCCGCGCCGGAGAAGACCAGCCGGTCGCCGTAACGTTTCGCCAGGCCGCGCGCCCGGGCCACCACGCGCCCGCTGGGCCGCGGCTGGGGGAAACGGAAATGCAAAGCGGGCGGTTCGGGCGGCAGCTCGATGGGTTCGAGGCGCTCGAGTTCCTTGATGCGGCTTTGCACCTGGCGGGCCCTGGAGGCGGTGTAGCGGAAGCGGGCGATGAACGTCTCCAGGCGTTGGATGCGCTCCTGCCGGTTGCGGGCGGCGGCCTCGAGTTGCTCGCGGCGCCGGCGGCGCAATTCCAGAAAGCGCGAGTAATTGCCCGGGTAAAAGTGCAGGCGGCGGTTCCATATCTCGACGATTTTTCGGACGGTTACATCCAGGAAGTAACGATCGTGGGAAACCAGGACGAAGGCGTAAGGGTAAGTTTGTAAGTAATCCTCCAGCCAGTTACGCGCATCGAGATCGAGGTGGTTGGTCGGCTCGTCCAGGAGCAACAGGTTGGGCCGGGCGAGCAGGAGCTTGGCCAGGGCGATGCGGGCCTGCCAGCCGCCGGAAAACTCCTCCAGGCGGCGAGTCCAGTCCGGTTTGGGAAAACCCAGGCCGGAGAGGACCGCGCCCACCTGGGCTTCCAGGGCGTAGCCGTCGCGCTGGCGGAACTGAGCGTCCAGGCCCGCGTAGCGCTCGGCCGCCCGCCGGTATTCGGGCCCGGAGGGATCCAGCTCGCCCATGCGGCGGCTGAGCAACTCCAGTTCCCGCTCGATAGCTTTCAGGTCGCTGAAGACCGAGAGGCACTCCTCGAAGACCGTGCGCCCGGCCAGGGTCAGCCCCTCCTGGGGCAGGTAGCCGGCGCTGACGCCCTTGGCCGCGCTGATCGAGCCGGCGTCGAGAGGTTCCAGGCCGGCCAGGATTCTCAGCAAGGTGGTCTTACCCGAGCCGTTGGGTCCCACCAGGCCGATGCGGTCCTCGGGCGTGATGAGCCAGTCCACGCCTTCCAACAGCAGCTTGGGGCCGAAGCGCTTGCCTGCCTGGCTGAGCTGGATCATGGCCGGCGCAAGACGCGGCCGGGCCGGGCGCCGGTGAGCTTGCCGTTCTCGACCACGGCCCGGCCGTTGACCAGGACGAAGTCGAAGCCCTCGGAGAACTGGTGGGGCTGGCGGAAGGTGGCCTTGTCCTGGACGCGCTCGGGGTCGAACAGGACCAGGTCGGCGGCATAGCCCGGGCGCAGCAGGCCGCGATCGGGCAGGCGCATGGCCCGGGCGGGCAGCGAAGTCATGCGGCGCACGGCGTCCTCCAGCGTGATAAGGCCGCGGCGGCGCACATACTCCGCCAGCACGCGGGCCCGCGTGCCGTAGGAACGGGGATGGGGCACGCCCACGCCGAACTCGCGCACCCCGCCGTCGGAGGCGACCGCGGTGAAGGGGTGGCGCAGGATGCGGGCCACGTCCTCCTCGCTCATCGAGTGGTAGACCATCTGCGCCCCGCCGCGCTCCACGATCTCCAGCACGGTCTGGATCTCCCGGCGCAGGCCGCGGCGGCCCTTCTGCCGGGTGATCTCGCTGATCGTCTTGCCCTCCAGGGAGCGATCGAAGCGGCAGGAGGCCACCATGGCGTAGGAGTAGTTCTTGTGGCCGAGGTTGCGGAGGCGGCGCTCCATTTCGCGCGCGATGCGGGCGCGCGCGGCGGGATCGGCCAGACGTTCCTTGATTTTCTCCTCGCCGTCGGCCAAGGCCCATTCCGGCAGCAGGATCGAGATGCCGGTGCTCGAACGATCGTAGGGATACTGGTCCACCATGACATCCACGCCCTCGCGCCGGGCGCGCTCGACCAGGGCCAGAGTCTTGGCGCTGGCGCCCCACAGGCGGCGGTTGTCAATCTTGAAATGGGCGATCTGGACGGGCAGCCCGGCCTCGCGCCCCACGCGCACGGCTTCCTCGATGGCCTGGATGGCGCGCTCGCCTTCATCGCGAATGTGGCTGGCATAGACGCCGCCGTATCGAGCGGCCACCTTGGCCAGGGCGACGATCTCTTCGGTCGGGGCGTAAGCGCCGGGGATGTAGATCAGGCCGGTGGAAAGGCCGAGGGCGCCCTGGCGCATGGCCCGTTCAACCAGCTCCTCCATGCGAGCCAGCTCCTCAGGTGAGGCGGGGCGATTGGCCGTCCCCATCACTTGCCGGCGCACGGTGTTGTGGCCGACCAGCGAAGCCACGTTCAGGCCGATGCCGGTCTTCTGCAAGCGTGCGAAGGCCTCGGCCAGATCGGCCCAGGAGCCGCCGCAGTTGCCGGTGACTACGGTCGTGACGCCGTCCATCACGTAGTTGTCGGCGCCCGGGACCTTCTCGATGCCCTCCTCGATGTGGGTGTGGATGTCAATGAAGCCCGGGGCCAGGACGCGCCCGGCGGCGTCCACCACCTGAGCGGCGGAGGCGTCCGCGAGCCGTCCCACGGCGGCGATGCGCCCGTCGCGCAGGGCGACGTCGGCCCGGAACCAGGGATTGCCCGTGCCGTCCACCACGCGGGCGTTGCGGATCAGCAGGTCGAACTCGGCCGCCGGCAGCGGCAGGCAAAGCAGCAAGGCGACGAGCGGCAGCATGGGCGTTGTCAGTGTCGAGTGTAACGCAGGCGGCGGCCCGCCTTCGAGCGGGCGGGTCTCAGGAAGCCAGGAGGTCTGCGATCGCGCGCTTGAGGAGGGACTCCGCTCCGGGCGCCAGATGCGAGGCGCTGGGTTCGTAGCCTCCTTCCTCCAGGGCCCGGTCCGGGCAGAGGTAGCCGGGGCCGATGTCGCCGTAGCCCGCCACGGCAGTGAAGCGGGCGGCGTCCAGGCTTTGCGCATACTGCTGGAACTCCAGCAGGGGTTCGCCCGGAAGGTGCAGGATGCGGGCCGCGCCCAGATCCACGGCGGTGAGCGCGAGCGGCTCGCTGCGCCGGGCGTAGGCGACGCGGCAGGCGATGCGGTACCGGGTGGCGGGGTCGGCGCCTTCCTCGATCCGCCTGTCGGGGGTGCGCGCGGGCAACCGCAGCGGGAGGGTGCGCCGGCGCAGGCCGGCGGCCGGCCGAAACTCGGCCCCGGCCGCCGAAGCTCTCAGAGCGGCCAGCAGGCGATCGGCCAGCTCGCGCCGGGCGCGCTCGGAGCCGTCGTTATACTTACCCACGGTGACGTCGCCCGCGCAGCCGGTGAAGTAGAGCTGAAAGACGCCTTCCTCGCGCTCGAACGACTCGCGGGCCTGGCCGACGAAATCGGCCGAAGCGCGCCCGTCGCAGCAGAAGGTCTGCGGGTGGGTGGCGTAAAAGTGCAGGCGGGCCAGAGGCTGCCGCCCGGCGGCGAAGGTGATGGTCTTCAGCCAGGGATCCACGCGCCCTTCCGGCAGGCCGGCCTGATAAGGATCCTTGCCGGAGGTGCTGTAGCGAACCACCAGTTTGCCTTGGTCCCATACCCGGCGCGAAGAAGCCACGCGCTCGACGCGCGCCTGACTGACGGCGACCGCGTCCGCCGCTCGCAACTTGCCGAGAGATTCCTTGAGAGCCGCGGCCAGCCGGGCCGCCAGGCGCTCCAGCCCGCGCCGACTGTACATCAGGGGAGGATTCGGCAGGCCTTCCAGCAGGCGGTAGGCGTCGCCGTCCAGGTAGGGCGCAGCGTGCTGGTGCACGGTGTGAAGAATCACGTCCCCGGGGCTGACGCCCGCCGCGGAGGCCAAAGCCTGCTGAATGCGCCGAAAGGCTTCCCCGCCCAAACCGCACCAATCCAGAGTGCAGAACACCAGGCGGCGGCCCGCCTGTTCGATGACGAGGCCCTTAGCCCAGAGGGGGTCCTCGACCTTGGTTAAGGGGACCGTCCAGATCAGCGGCTCGCCCGGATCGGGCGTGGCGTCGGCCCGGAAGACGGCCAGCCGCAGCGAGCCGGCGCGCGGGGCGGCGGCCAGGACGGCGGGCGCAGCGGCGAGCAGGCTGCGGCGGGTCAAGCGATTCGGATCGGACATGGGCGGCCTCCTCATTTAGCCAGTATGCCGGCCAGTTCCAGCAACTCGAGATCGAGAGGTTTCTTCTCCCTCACAACCTCCTCCAGGGGCGTAGCGGCGATCTGGCCGCGCCGCAGGCCGACCAGCACGCCGTCCTCTCCGCGGGCCAGGCGTTCGACCGCCGAGGCGCCCAGGCGGGTGGCGAGCATGCGGTCGGCGAAAGTGGGAGCGCCGCCGCGCTGCACGTGCCCCAGAATGGTGGCGCGCACCTCGAAGCCCAGGCGCTCGCGTTGATCGCGGAAGTAATCGGCCAGGGCGGCGGCGTTCCAGCGGGCACCCTCGGCGGCCACGATCAAGGCGTGGGGTTTGCCCCGCTCGTAAGCGGAGCGGATTTCCGCCGCCAGTTGTTCGGGATCGGCCTCCACCTCGGGCAGGGTGATGGCTTCGGCGCCGCCCGCAATGCCCGTCATTAAAGCCAGATAGCCGCAGTCGCGGCCCATGACCTCGACCACGAAGGCCCGGTGGTGGCTGGAGGCGGTGACTTTGAGCCGGTCAATGGCCTCCAGGGCGATGTTCAGGGCGGTGTCTACGCCGATGGTTATGTCGGAGCCGTACAGGTCGTTATCAATGGTCGAAGCCACGCCCACGACGGGGAACCCGGCCTGGCAGAGGGCGTGAGCGCCGGCTTGCGAACCGTTGCCGCCGATGACGACCAGGGCCCCAATTCCCTGCTCCGCGAGCCGTTGCAAGGCCTGGGCGCGGCCGCTCTCGCTGCGGAACTCGCGGCTGCGCGCACTGCCCAGGACGGTTCCGCCGCGCTGCATGATGCCGCCTACGTCGCGGGCGGTGAGCGGGCAGAAATCGCCCCCCATCAGCCCGAGGTAGCCTCGGCGAACGCCGAAGACTTCGAAGCCTTCCTCCAAGCCGGTGCGCACGACGGCGCGAATGGCGGCGTTCATCCCGGGGGCGTCGCCGCCCGAAGTCAATACGGCGAGGCGCTTCATCGGGGTACCGTGAGAGGCCAGGTCTGGCCGGCGGTGAGGCCGCCGTCCACGTAGAGCACCTGGCCGGTGATGTAGTCGCTGGCGGCGCTGGCCAGGAACAGGGCGGCGCCCACCAGGTCCGGGGGCTCGCCCAGCCGTCCGGCGGGCGTGCGCTCCAGAGCCCAGGCGCGAATCTTCTCGTTCTCCCAAAGCACCTTGTTGAGGTCGGTGCGGATGAAGCCCGGGGCGATGGCGTTGACCTGGATGTTGTACTGAGCCCATTCGACCGCCAGAGCCCGGGTCATGGCGCCGATGGCGCCCTTGCTGGCGCCGTAAGGGGCCATGCCCGCCAGGCTGAAGCCCGTGTGGAGGCTGGCGATGTTGACGATCTTGCCCTTGCGCTGCCGGATCATGACGCGGCCGCAGGCCTGGGCCATCAGGTAATTGCCGCGCACGTTGACGGCCAGGATGTCGTCCAGGCGCGCCTCGGGGTAGGTTTCCGCGGCGTGGCGGAAGTTGATGCCGGCCACGTTGAACAACACGTCCAGGCGCCCGTGGCGCTGGACGATGTTGTCCACGCAACGCTGGATCTGCGCGCCGTCGGCGATATCGCACACCTCGTACTCCAGCCCGGTGGCAGCCAGCGTCTGGGCGTTGCGCGCGCTGACGACCACGCGGGCGCCGGCCTGGTGAAAGGCCAGGGCGATGGCTCGCCCGATGCCGCGCGAGCCTCCGCTGACGTGGACCACTTTGTCTTGGACCGAGAACAAGTCTTCCATCACAACTCCATCATGACTTTGATCGCCTGCTCCTTGCCGGCGAGGATGCGCTCGATCAACTGCGGTGCGTCCTCCAGCCGGACGCGATGCGTGATGAGGTCCTTGACGCGCACGCGGCCTTCGGCCACCAGCGCGATGGCGGTCTGGAAATCCGCGTCGTAGAGCCGACAAGTGATCAGGGCGGCATCCTTGGCGAAAGCGGCCTTGAGCGGAAAACGGATATCGCCCGGCGGGACGCCGTAGACGACGATACGGCCGCCGCGGGCGCAGGCGGTCAGGCCGTCGGCCACGCTGCGCTCGTCGCCCACGCCGTCAATCACCAGGTCGAACCGGCCGGCGAAGTCGGGCGGGAGGCCTTGACGCGGATCCAGCGCCTCGTCGGCGCCCAGCCGCCGGGCCAGGGCGAGCTTGGCGGCGACCGGGTCGGTCACAGCCACGAACGAGGCGCCCAGGGCCCGGGCGGCCTGGATCACCAGCAGCCCGATGTTGCCCGCGCCGAAAGCCAGCACGCGCTCGCCGGGCTGAAGGCCGCCCCGGCGGCAGGCGCGCACGGCCACGGCCACCGGCTCGACCATGGCGGCGGACTCGTCGTCCATCCCCTCGGGCGTGCGGCGCAGCATGTAATCCTCGACCACCACCTCCTCGGCGTAGGCGCCGTTGCGCGAAACCACTCCCAGGACTTCGGTGGTGTCGGAATGATGGAGGGCGCCGCGCCCGAAGGCCGGATCGCCCCGGGCGCAAAGGATGGGGTGCAGCAGGACACGGTCTCCCGGGCGCCAGGCCCCGGTGCCGCAGCTCTCCAGCACTTCGCCGCTGGCCTCGTGGCCGGGCACGATCGGGAAGCGTGTGAAGGGCAGCTTGCCCGCGATGCTCTTGTAGTCGGAACCGCAGATGCCTGTGCGCCGGAGGCGCACGCGGACCTGGCCGGGCTCAAGAGGCGGCCGGGGCAGTTCGACCAGCTCCAGGCGTCCGGGTCCTTTCAACAGGAGCGCCTTCATGGCGGCCGATCCGGTGCACCATTATATCGGCCCGCCCGGCAGGGCGGCGCCTGCGGCGTGCTAGCATGAGTGCGATGGCGGCGAACTTTCGCAGCTTCGAGGCCGGGCCCGATCTGGCGGGGCGCACCTGGCGAGTCGAGTTTCTCTGGATCCAGAACGCCATCTCGATCCGGCACAGCGACACGGTGGACGTGAAGTTCCTGTTGAGTTCGGGACAGGAGAAAACGAGCAAGGTGATTGCCCTGCCCCACGCCCTGCTGGCGGAGTTGGCCGCCCGAGCCGGCCGACCCCTGACCGATCCCTGGTGCATCCGGCTGGCGGCCCGGCATCTGAAGCGGATGATCGAGACCGGCGAGGATCTGGAGAAGCCGCTGGTGACGCCCGGGCGCGAGGCGCTGGAAGCGCTCCTGGAGGAGGCGGGGGGCTGAGCCGGCGGCGGACGTGGCATCATAGAGCACGATGGATCTGCTGCGGGGCGGCATCGGCTGGATCGAGGTGATCTGCGGGCCCATGTTCTCGGGCAAGAGCGAGGAACTGATTCGCCGCCTGCGCCGGGCGATGATCGCCCGCAAGCGGGTGCAAGTGTTCAAGCCCGCCTTGGACGCGCGCTATTCGGCCGATGAGATCGTCTCGCACGGCGACATGCGCATGAAGTCCGAGGTGGTGACCGGCGCCGGGGAGATTCTGGAGCGGCTGGACTGGCGCACGGAAGTGATCGGCGTGGACGAAGTGAACTTCCTGGGGCCGGAGTTGGTCGCGGTATGCACGCGCCTGGCCGACAGCGGCAAGCAAGTGATCCTGGCCGGGCTGGACACGGACTATCTGGGCCGGCCCTTTCCGCCCATTCCCGAGTTGCTGGCCCTGGCCGAGTCCATCACCAAGACGCTGGCCATCTGCATGCGCTGCGGCAACCCGGCCAAGCACACGCAGAGGCTGGTGGCCTCCGACGAGCTGATCGTAGTGGGAGCGGCGGGCGTCTACGAGGCGCGCTGCCGGCGTTGCTTCGAGCCGGGCGCGCCCAGACAGGAGCAGTTCGACTTCGCCCGGCCGGCGGAGGCGGCCCGGCGGTCCTAGCGGTCAGCGGAAGCCCCGGCAGGGCGCGGCAAGGGCTTGCCCAGGCAGACCAGTTCGATGCCCTCGCTCTTGCCCAGGTTGCGCGAGTAACGGCGCTCGCTCGGGTTGTTCCAGTGCTCGTGCACGCCCAAGCCGGCCAGAGGCCTACCGTCGCCTTCCGGATCGTACCGGACACCAGAGGGCGGCCGGTGAGCGAGCGCCGCTTCGTGCAGGTAATTGTCCGGGTTACCGCGAACCTGTGCGGCCCGCGGCTCGCTGCGCAGGATGTCCAACCCGACCGAATCTATGGCCACCGGATCCTGGGAAAGCAGAAGGCTCGAGGCCCAGCGATCGCCGAAGGAAAGGAAGCGTACGACGCCGCCTTCCTGGTGCTCGGCGGGATACAAACCCTCCAGCAAGTACAACAAAGTCTTGCCGCCCACCTGGCTGTGCCCGTTCAGATCCACCAGGCAGTTGTAGGATCCCATGGGGCGGCCGCGGGCGCCGGTCTCGTGCAAGGCGCGCGGCGTCCAGCCGCCCCGGTCCGGAAAGTAAGTCGAGCCGAAGTGATTCTTGGCCGCCAGAGTAACTCCGAACAGAGTATGCGCTCGCAACAACGCTAAGTTGATCAGGTATTTGGCTTCGGTCAGGGCCCGGGGCAGATAGGCGGCCGGAATGCCGGGTTGGGAGAAGCGCACCGGGTGGGCGAGGTCGGGTTCGGCCGCGAGCCGGCCCTCCCGCGCGGCCGCAGGGCTCACGACGAAGCGGACCTCCTGAAACTCAGGCCGGGCTCTCACCTTCTGGTAAATGGGGTCGCCGATGCCGCGCGAGGCGTCGTAAATGGTGATGTCCCGGGCGGCCACGCCGGCGATTCGGATCAGTTGTTCGAGGAGGGCGCAGATCATCTGCGGGCTGTGGTAGCCGCCGCCCGGCTTCCATTGCCCTCCGCGGTCCTGGTTGGCGTTGATCTTGACGGCGATTTTCTCGCCCGGCCGGTAGCCGGTGTTGCCCGCCTGGTGCGTGCGGTTGAAATGGCGGAACAGCGCGTCCCAAGCCTGCTTGTCGGTCTTGGCGCCGGTAAGGCCGCGCAGGCCTTCCGAGAGCATGGCGGCGACCAGTTTGGGGTCGGTGTTGGCGTCGTCCCACCACTGGCCGGTCTGGCCGTCCCAGCGGGCGGCGTCGGGCTCATAGACCCAGACGACCCGGCCGGGGTGGATGCCCTTCCCCGCTCCGATGGGCTGGTTGGGGGGATCGGAGGGGGCGAACCTCTCTTGGGCTCCGGCCTGGAAGGCCGCACCGGGGGGCCACCAGATCAAGTACAGCGCCAGGGCCAGAGCGGTCACGGGAGCGGCGTAGCGCCGGCCGAAGGCGCGGGCCCGGCTGTGGAGCAATCGGGCGCCGGCCAGTCCCGCCAGCCAGGCCAGAAAGCCGCCCGCCATGGGCGCCGCCGCCCGCTGGCAGGGATAGGCGGCGCGCGCCGGCTTAGGAACGACGCGCAGCAGAAACCAGACCAGGGCCGCCAGGCCGGTCAGCGCCGCCAGCCACCGCATGCGGCGCGCCGTCCGGGACGCCCTGTCGTGATCGCTCGTCGGTTGCATCATTGCGCCCTCCTGGGTTGCGGAGCCCATTGTATGACGCGGCCGCGGGGCGGGCGCGGGCCGCTATAATGGCAGGTCGCACCGCGTGCGCAAAGGAACTGCCGAGCAACATGAATCAGCCTTGGAAAACCGATGATTGGTTCACCAGCCCCTGGAACTGGCTGCCCGAGGTCCGCTCGGGCCTGCGCTTCCCGGAGAGGGTTCGCATCCACGACGTGACCTTGCGGGACGGCGAGCAGCAGACCGGGATCGTCTTCCGGCGGCATGAGAAAGTGGCCATCGCGCGCAAGCTGGCCGAGGCGGGCGTGCACCGCATCGAGGCGGGTATGCCGGCGGTCTCGGCCGAAGACGAGGCGGCGGTCAAGGAGATCGCGGCCCTGGGTCTGCCCTCGGAGATTTTCTCCTTCGCCCGCTGCCTGCCGGCGGACGTGAAGCAGGCCAAGGATTGCGGCGTGAAGGGCATCATCACGGAAATCCCCTCGAGCGAGCACATCATCCGGCACGCCTACGGCAAGAGCCTGGAGTGGGCGCTGGAGGCTTCGATCGAGACGACCCTGGCGGCCAAGGAGGCCGGCCTGTACACGGTCTTCTTCACCATTGACAGCACGCGGGCGGAGCTGGAGCGCTACATGGATCTGGTCGAGCGGGTGGCCACCGAAGGGCACATGGACGCCCTCACTGTGGCGGACTCTTTCGGCGGGTGCACGCCGCAGGCGGTGGCGGAGGTGATCGGCCGGCTGCGCGCCCGGTTTCGCCAGCCGATCGAAATACACTGCCACGAGGACTTCGGGCTGGGGGTGGCCAACACGATCGCGGCCCTGGCGGCCGGGGCCTCGGTGGCGCACGTCACCGTGTCGGCCATCGGCGAGCGAGCGGGCAACGTGCCGCTGGAAGACACGGTGATGGCGTTGCTGTGCCTCTACGGGGTGGACACGGGAGTGCGCACCGAGAAGCTTTACGAGCTGTCCAAGCTGGTGCAGGAGCTGGCCGGCTTCTCGCTGCCGCCCAACCGGCCGATCGTGGGCGAGTGGTTGTACCGGATCGAGTCCGGCATCGTGACCATGTTTCACCGGCGGGCGAAACAGGTGGAGCCGCTCGAGTACATTCCCTTCCGGGCGGAGCTGGCCGGACGGCCGGGCATCCAGATCGCGCTGGGCAAGGGCAGCGGCTTGGCCAACATCGAGGAACACCTGGAGCGGCGTGGGTTGAAAGCCACTCCCGAGCAGGCCAACCGGCTGCTGGCGGAGGTCAAGCAGCGGGCGATCGAAAAGAAGGGCCTGCTTGAAGAGGAGGAGTTCGACGAGCTGGCCCGCCGGATCCTGGGAGACGGGGGGAAGTGATGTTTCGGAATCTGGACGAGCTGGTGGCCGCCGCCCGGGCCCTGGGGCCGGCGCGGATCGCCGTAGCGGCGGGGCAGGACCCCGACGTCATCGAGGCGCTCAAACGGGCGGGTGAAATGGGTCTGGCCGAGGGGATCTTCGTGGGCAACGCCCACAAGATCCTGGAGCTGGCGCGCGGGGCGGGCCTGGAAATCCCGCCCGCCCGCCTGATCCACGAGCCCGAGGAGGCGGCCGCGGCGCGCAAGGCCATCGCCCTGGTGCGGGAAGGGGCGGCCAGCCTGCTGATGAAAGGCAAGATTTCCACCGCCACGCTGGCCCGGGCGGTGCTGGATCGCGAAGCGGGTCTGCGCACCGGTCGCCTGCTCAGCCAAGTCATCGTCTTTCAGGTTCCCGGCATGGACCGGCTGATGCTGATGAGCGACGCGGCCATGAACATCGCGCCCACCCTTGAGCAGAAGGCCGAGATCTGCCGCAACGCCATCGAGGTGGCGCACGCCATCGGCATCGAGAAGCCCCACGTGGCGCTGTTGTGCGCGCTCGAGATGGTCAATCCCGAGATGCCCGCCACGGTGGATGCCGCCGCGCTGACCGTGATGAACCGGCGGGGTCAGATCAAGGGCGCCTACCTGGAAGGGCCGATCGCCCTGGACGCGCCGCTCAGCCGTTTCGCGGCCGAGCGCAAGGGAATCGAAAGCCCCCTCATCGAGAACACCGACATTTTCATCGCCCCGGACATCGAGGCGGCCAACATACTTTACCGGGCGATTCTCTACTTCGCCCGGGGCGAATCGGGCGGGATCGTCTACGGTGCGCGGGTTCCGCTGGTGCTGCTGTCGCGGGCCGAGACGCCGGAGACCAAGATCCGCTCGATCGCCCTGGCGATGCTGGCGGAGGCGCATGGCCGCAAGCAGAGCTGAGCGGATCCGGGCCTTCCTGCCCTTCCTGGGGGTGGGCGTAGGGCTGGTGGGCCTGCTGGTGGGCGCCGTGTTCTGGATGCAGCGCGGGGCCCATCCGGAGCTGAAGGGCACGATCGGGAAGGTGCGGACGCTGGGCTTGCCCGATTCCAGCACGGTCGTGGTGGTGGACTTCCGGTTCGCCAATGCGGCCGATTATCCTTTCGTAGTGCGGCGGGTGGACGTGCTGGTGGAGAGCGCCGAGGGGCGCAGGGTGGAGGGGGCGGCGGTCTCGGAGCCGGACGCGCAGAGGCTGTTCGCTTATTATCCGGCGCTGGGTCCGAAGTACAACGAGTCGCTGGTGGCGCGGACGCGGGTAAGGCCGGGTGAGAGTATGGACCGGATGGTGGCGGCGCGCTTCGAGATGACGGAGGAGGAGTTCGGGCGGCGAAGGGGGCTGTGGATCCGGGTGGAGGACGTGGACGGGGCGGCGTCGGAGATACGGGAGGGGAAGCGTTAGGCGGGGGTGTCGGGGGGATACGGCCGGTGGTAGGCCGGGGCTCCCAAAAAGCGGATTTCGGGCTCCGGTTCGGGTTGTCAAACCGCTGAAAACTGGGATATTCTGGGGGTACGGTCCTTCCGGTGACGTTGGCAAGCGGCGTGCTAAGCCAAGGCCGGAAGGGTGTAGGGTCGGGCGGACCCGAGCCGAGGCGGTCTGATGCGAGAGCTTAAGTGGCAGTTCTCCAATGCGCTGCTGGTGGTCCTCACGGCCGCCGCAGTCGTCGCCGCCTTGGTGAACTTCCAGCAACAAGCCCGCTTCGGGCTGCCCGAGGACGGCGTGGTGTGGGTGGACCGGGCCGAGGGCGTCCAGGCGCTGCACATCGTGCCGGGCGGCCAGGGCGAGAAGGCCGGGCTGAAGCCGGGCGATGTGCTGGTGCGGATCAATGGGGCGCGGATCGAGCGGGCCACCGACGTCACCCGGGTGCTGGTCGGGTTGGGAGCCTGGAAGCGCTGCGCCTACGGCGTTCGCCGGCAAGGCATCGAGTTCCAAGCCCAGCTCATCCTGGGTGAAGCGCGTCCGGACCCGATGCTCTACTTCCAGTACCTGGTGGGCGCAGCCTGGCTGGCGATCGGGTTGTTCGTGCTGTTCCGACGCGCGGGAGCGCCCAAGGCCCTGCACTTTTACTTGCTTTGCCTGGCGGCCTTCATCTTTTCGACCTTCCACTACACGGGCAAGCTGAACAACTTCGACAAGGCGATGTATTTCGGTAACGTAGCCGCGGGGTTGCTGGCTCCCGTGCTGTTGTTGCACTTCAGCTTGAGCTTTCCGGAAGCGCCGCGCTGGCTGCGAGGCCGCTGGCGGCCGCTGGCGCTTTACCTGCCCGGGGCGGCGGTGCTGGCGGCGTACCTGGGCGCTACCTCGGGGCGGTTGCGGGTGGCGCTGCCGCTCAACGAGCTGAGCTGGCTGCTGGACCGGATCTGGCTGGGTCTGGCGATGGCGGCCTGGGCGGGGGCCACGGCGGCGCTGGCGGTCGGCTACTGGCGAGCGCAGGATCCCATGGTGCGGCGGCAACTGAAATGGCTGCGCAACGGAGCGCTGGCGGGTTTTGCGCCTTTCACCGTGCTGTACGGGATTCCCTACCTGCTGGGCGCCCTGCCCGGAGGGGCGGCCAAGCTCTCCGTGCTGGGGCTGGTGCTGGTTCCCCTGACCTGGGCCTGGGCCATCCTGCGCTATCGGCTGATGGATGTGGACGTGATCTTCCGCCAGGGCTACGTGTACACGCTGGCGACGCTGTGCGTTCTGGCGATCTTTTACAGCCTGGTCTTCTCACTCGGCCGCTTCGAAGATCTCGACCCCGCCCCCACGCTGATCCTGTTGCTGCTGGCGGCATTCGTATTCCAGCCCATTCGCAACTGGATCGAGCAGGCGCTGGACCGTTACGTCTTTTACCGCGAGCGCTACGATTACCGGCGGACTCTGGCCGAATTCGCCCGCGAGCTGGGGGCCGAAACGGACCTGGAGGCGATTTTGGGCCTGGTGGCGGAGCGGCTGAGGCAGACGCTCTGCGTCGAGAAGCTGGCCTTCTTCCTGGCGGGTGAGGGGGGAAAGTTTTATTTGGAGCGCGCCTTCGGGGTGCGTAATCGCAAGGGGCGGGTGCTCGGGCGGGAGGACCCGCTCGATCTGAGCTTTCTGGATCCCGAGCCCGACAAGCCGTTCCTTTTCTTCGAGCGGACGGGGCGCTCGCTGGAGTTGTTGGACCGGCAGTGGGCGCCGGGCGTGCGGCAGGCGCTGGCGGATCTGGACCTGACGTACTATGTGCCCTGCCGGGCCCGCGGCCGGACGGTAGCCTACCTGGGCGTGGGGCGGACCGAGACGGGCGATTTCCTCTCCAGCGAAGATCTGGACCTGCTGGTGATGTTCGCCGGCTATCTGGCGATCGCGCTGGAGAACGCGCGGCTTTACCGGTCGTTGGAACGCAAGGCGGCCGAGTACGAGCGGCTGAAGGAGTACAGCGAGAACATCGTGGCCTCGATCCGGGTGGGCGTGGCGGCGGCCGATCTGGAAGACCGGATCGAGGGCTGGAACCCGGAGATGGAGCGGCTGACGGGCGTGGCGCGCGAGGCAGCCCTGGGGCGCCGGCTGGCCGAAGTGTTTCCGGCCGAGCTGGTCGAGGAGTTCGATCGGGCGCGAGGCGAGGAAGGCATCCATCAGGTCTACCAGTTTCGGCTGCGGCTCCAGGGGGCGAAAGTGCTGGAGATGCCGACGCGCGGGGGCAACGGCAAGCCGGGCGGACGGAGCGAAGGCGGGCGGCAGGAATTCCTGGTGAACATAGCGATCACGCCGCTGGTTTCCAAGGAGGGCCGGCAGATCGGGCGGGTGATCCTGTTCGACGACGTGACCGAGCGCAGCGAGTTGGAGCGTCGGCTGGTGCAGGCCGACAAGCTCAGCTCGATCGGGCTGCTGGCGGCGGGAGTGGCGCACGAGGTCAACACGCCCCTGACGGTGATCTCGACCTACGCCCAGATGCTGGCCCGCCAGGTATCGGGGGACCAGGAGAAGGCCCGGCTGCTGGAGAAGATCGCCCGCCAGACCTTCCGGGCCAGCGAGATCGTCAACGCTCTGCTGAACTTCTCGCGCAGCGCCCCGGCCTGTTTCGAGGAGCTGGATTTGAACCGGGTGATCCGGGAGACGCTGGTGCTGGTCCAGCACCAACTGGACCAGGCGGGCATCCGGGTGGAATTGGATTTGGAGGCGCCGCTCGGTCCGGTGCTGGGCCACCCGGGCAAGCTCCAGCAGGTGTTCCTGAACCTGTTCTTGAACGCACGGGACGCGATGGAGGCGGGCGGGGTGCTGGAGGTCCGCGGGCGGAGCCAGGGGCAGAGCGTGCGGGTCGAGGTGCGCGACACAGGCCCCGGGATTGCACCCGAAAACCTGCACCGGGTTTTCGACCCCTTCTTCACCACCAAGGGCGTGCGGCGCGGCACCGGGTTGGGATTGTCGGTGACCTACGGCATCGTGCGCGAGCACGGCGGCCAGATCGAGGTGGAAAGCCGGCCGGGCGAGGGGGCGTGCTTCCGACTGGAGTTCCCGCCGGCGAGGAAAGCGGTCCATGCCTGAGAAGCAGGCCGCCGGGGAGGCGCCCGCCCCAGCCGAGCGGGGCCGCATCCTGGTGGTGGACGACGAGCCGGAGATCCGCGAGTCCCTTTACGATCTGCTCAGCGGGGAGGGCTACGCGGTGGATCTGGCGGCCGGGGCGGCGGAGACCTTTCGCCAGGTGGAGGGGCGCGAGTACGATCTGATCCTGCTGGACGTGTTGATGCCGGACCGCAACGGCATGGAGGTGCTGCGCGAGATCCGGCAGCGGGACCGCGAGACGCCCATCGCGCTGATCACGGCCTACGGCACGATTCCCCTGGCGGTGGAGGCGCTGAAATCGGGGGCCAACGATTTCTTTCAGAAGCCTTGGGATAACGAGAAGCTGCTGATCGAAATCGAGCGCATGATTTCCAAGCGCCGGCTGGAGCGGGAGAATGCCCAACTCAAGCGGGCGCTCAAACAGCGCTACGCCTTTCCCAACATCGTGGGCAAGAGCGACCGCATGGTGCGCGTGCTGGACCTGGTGGCTCAGGTGGCCCCCAGCCGCTCGACCATCCTGATCACGGGCGAGACCGGCACCGGCAAGGAGCTGATCGCCAAGGCCATCCACGCCAACTCGCCCCGCGCCGACCAGATGTTCATCGCGGTGAATTCCGGCTCGCTGCCCCCGGAACTGCTCGAGTCCACCTTGTTCGGCCACGTCAAGGGATCCTTCACCGGGGCGGTCGCCTCGCGCAAGGGCTACTTCGAGATCGCCAACCACGGCACGATCTTCTTCGACGAGATCGGCACCATCAGCCTGGAGACGCAAGCCAAGCTGCTGCGGGTGATCCAGGAGAAGGAATTCATGCCGCTCGGTTCGGGCGAGGTCATCCGGGTGGACGTGCGCATCCTGGCGGCCACCAACTCGGACCTGCACAAGCTGGTTCAGGAGGGGCGTTTCCGGGAGGACCTCTACTACCGGCTGAACGTGATCAATATCGCGCTGCCCCCGCTGCGCGAGCGGCGGGAAGACATCCCGGCCCTCATCGAGCATTTCTTCACCAAGTACTGCCAGGAGAACGACAAGTTCCTGGACGCCGGCGGGCGCAGCCTGCTGCGCTTCGAGCCCGAGGCCATGCAGATCCTGATGGACCATTCCTGGCCGGGCAACGTGCGGGAGCTGGAAAACGTGGTCGAGCGGGCGGTGGTGCTGGCCACCCAACCGGTGGTCACCGTAGACGTGCTGCCCGACTACCTGCTCCAGCAGGCCGGGCTGCGCATCCGCCGGGACCCGAGCGGACGGCTGGCGGCCGATGCCTCCCTGTTCGAGATGGTGGCCGACTACGAGCGGCGCGTCATTCTCGACCACTTGGAGAAGGCCAACTGGAGCCAGACCCAAGCGGCCGAGATGCTGCACGTGCCCCTTTCCACCCTCAACCAGAAGATCAAGCGCTTGAGCATTGAGATCCCGCGCAAGTCGGAAGCGGCCCGGGCCGAGCGCGGCTAAGCCCCGCAGGCCGGCACGCGCAACAGCCCACGTGCCCGCTGCCGCGCGCGGTAGACATCGTTCGCCGCACCCTTGCCGTCTCGGACCATTCGCTGGCCGATTTCAGCCGTGCTCCAACCGGCCGCTCGGAGGCCGAGCGCCCGGGCGGCGTTGGGTGGGAGGTGCGCAAGGACCTCGCCCAGCAGCACCTGTTCCTCGATGCCGCCTTGTGCAGGGACACTCACCTGGTCGAGCGGCACAAGCTGCGGCCGGCGCCGGCGCTTCCGAACTTCGCTTATGAGGCCGTTTCTCAGGCTGGCCCAGAAGTAGGCCTCCAAGCCTTCCGTCCTTACTGCCGGACCGCGCCGCAGAATCGCGGTCCACACTTGTTGGACTAGGTCTTCGGCGTCGTCGCCTAAGTGTGATCGCACGAAGCCGACGGCCCGTTTGGTTAGTGCAAAAAACTCGCAGTCACTCATGGTTACACGTTTCAGCAAAACGCCCCACTTGTCACGCAAGACTGATTGCCTTGCTCGCGCCTGGACCAGTTACTCGGGAAAGCGCCGGCTGAGCGGAGTTGCTCTAGCCGGCAAGGTTTCTTGCCCCGGGCGCGCCGCATGGGGCCAGGGGCGGCGGGCAGACCCGGAGAGCGCAAGCCGTTTTGCGGCCGCCCGGACCCCGGAAAGCGCCGATGGGCGAGGGGCCGCCGCCGCAAAAACCTTTGCGGGCGGGCGCGGTCGCTTGGGGCTATACTCCGGATGGAGGTGGAGCCATGGCCGACGACCCGCTTGAGGTGCTGCGCCTACTCATCGAAACGGCCGGGGCCCGCACGGCGGCCGTGATGCTCAGTAGCTGTGCCGCCGTCGCGCCCGAGGATCTGGAAGCAGCCGCCAAGGGCCGGGGAGGGCTGCCCGCGGCGCTTAAACAGGACTTGGCCGCCGACGGCCGGAGCCTGGTTCACAAGGCGGAGCTGGCAAACCAGCTTCGCTTACTGATGCGCCTGGGGATCACAGAGACTCAAGTCGCCCAGGAGGCCGGCGTGAACACCAGCACTGTCTCGCGCTTGCTCTCCGCTTGGGAGGGAAGTCCGGAGACGGTACAGAGATTGGAAAACGCTCTGCGCCGCCTGTTCAATCAGGCAGCAAGGAACTGGTCTGGTATGTTCCCCACGTGGAGCGATTCGAGAGGACAGCATCAGCAGCAGGACAAGGAACTCATTGGGGAGTACTGGGCGAGGCATGAATTCATGGTCACGGAAGGGAGGAGCCAGACCAGGGACACAGTCGGTTCGGCGCTGGTCCCGCAAGGCACCACTCAGGCGGCGGTGGTGGGGAAGATCCTGGATTGGCTCCAGGGCCAGAGCGGGGTCGCCTACCATATCGCCTGGTATGTCGCAGGCACCTTGGTGGCCGACAAAATGCGGCAATTTCAGCGAGATTGTCCTCACTTGAGATCGGCGGCGCGGTTATTCTTTCTTCCGGGAGATGTGGACTTGGAGAGGGAGGCGGTTCTCGGGCCGGCGGCGGTCGAGTTTGCAAAGAGTCTCACGCGATGCTTTCGGTACGCGTTGTTGAGCTCCTATACGTTCGATCTGCGAAGCGGCCAGACATACTTCCAGTTCGACGACGAGGTCGAACTGGTGTCGGCCCTGGCCAGGCGGCCCGCGAAAGAGAAGATCCTGTTCTTGGACCGGACCAAGTTCCGGCCGGAGGGCATTCCGGGGCACACGGTGCGTGACCTGCTGGAATCAGCGGAGCGGGTTACGATCTGTACGGTGTCCACCGAGGCCGACGCCGACCGGAAAAAGGACTTCGTGGAACTGGCCCAGGGCTTGCTGGCGCCCGGAAAAGGCCAAGGGAAATGCTTGCGGCTTTGCCTGGTCAAGAGCGCTGATTCCGCCGATATTTGCGAGCACAAGGGCGTGCTGAAATGAGACAAGGTCGTTAACAGACGGAGGGTTGGTAAGGTGGCGGGAGAAGGTGATTTCAGCCGGCGTGACTTTTTGAGCGCTTTTCCTTTCACGGGTTACTCGGTGGTGGTGCTGGCGGATCGGTTACCCGCAGCCGGTTACCAGCCGGATTGGGCCGGGGAGATTCGGGAGCGGTTGGACAGCCTGTCGCCCCGGGGAGCACGGCCAGGGGCGTGGTCGGCCGAGCCTAATATGAGGGTGGTCGAGCTGGAAACCGATTTCCTGGTGGCGGGCGGGGGTCTGGCGGGCGTTTGCGCCGCCCTCGCCGCGGCGCGGCACGGCGCGCGGGTGATACTGGTGCAGGATCGCTCGCGCCTGGGCGGAAACTCTTCGAGCGAAGTGCGGATGCATGTGCTGGGGGCGGACCGCCGGCACAAGGGATGGCGGGAGGGGGGCATCCTGGAGGAGCTGCGCCTGGCCGATGCAGCTTGCAACCCGCAGCGTAGCTGGGAGCTCTGGGATCTGCTGCTATACGACAAGGTACTCAGCGAACCCAATATCAGGCTGCTGCTGGACGCCACTCTCTACGGTGCGCGCCGGCGGGAGGATCGCCTGGAGGAGGTCCTGGTGCGGTGCGATCGCAGCGAGCAGATCTACCGCATCCGCGCCCGCCTGTTTTGCGACGCCACGGGCGACAGCCGCCTGGCGCTGGAAGCCGGCGCCGAGATGCGTGCGGGGCGCGAAGCGCGGACGGAGTTCGACGAGTCGCTGGCGCCGGAGAAAGCCGACGGCGAGACCCTGGGCTCGAGCTTGCTGTTCACGGCGCGCCACTTCGACCGCCCCATGCCGTTCACGGCGCCGGGCTGGGCGCGCAAGGTAGGCCGCGAGCACTTGCGCTTGCGGCCGGTGAATTCGTGGGAATACGGCTACTGGTGGATCGCCTGGGGCGGGAATCGGGACATCATTCGGGATCATGAGCGAATCCGCTTCGAACTGCTGGCGATCGTCATGGGGGTCTGGGATTACATCAAGAACAGCGGGGATCATCCTTCCAGCGCGGCCTGGGCCCTGGACTGGGTGGGGATGATCCCGGGCAAGCGCGGCAGCCGGCGAGTAGTGGGCGATTACATTCTCACCCAGCACGACCTGCTCAGCGGCGGGCGGTTCGACGACGCCGTCGCCATCGGCGGCTGGCCCATGGACGACCACCCGCCCGAAGGCTTCGATCGAGCCGACCTGAAGCCCACCGTGCAGATGCCCACACCCGAGGTCTACAACATTCCGCTGCGGGCGCTCTACAGCCGCAACGTGCCCAACCTTCTGATGGCCGGGCGGAACATCAGTTGCTCGCACGTGGCTTTCACCTCGACGCGCGTGATGGGCACCTGCGCCGCGGTGGGCCAGGCGGCCGGGACCGCGGCCGCGTTGTGCCTGGCGCGCGGGCTGACCCCGCGGGAGCTGTACCAGGACAAGCGGGCCCTGGAGCGGCTTCAGCAGACTTTGCTACGCGACGATCAGACCATCCGCGGCCTGGCCAACCGCGATCCCGAAGACCTGGCCCGGCAGGCCCGGGTCACCGCCTCCGCGGAGCTGCCGCCGGCTTGCGCCGGCAACGTGATTGACGGCCATACGCGCGACTACTGGCGTCCGGAAGGCAAGGAGATCCATCATTGGGCCGCGCCGCTGGAGTCGGGCGAGGCCTGGCTCGAGTTGGGCTTCCAGGCGCCGCAGCGAATCTCGGAGGTGCAAATCACCTTCGACACCGGCTTCGAACGGCTGTTGACCCTGAGCGCGCAGGACAGCGTCAACCGCAGCATGATTCGCGGCCCGCAGCCGGAGACCGTACGCGATTACATCCTCGAGGCGCGCCTGGCCGACGGCAGCCTGCGCGAGCTGGCGGCGGTGACGGGCAATTTCTACCGGCTGCGCCGGCACCGCTTCGGGCCGGTGGAGGCGCAGGCCGTGCGCATTCGCGTACAGGCGACCAACGGGGACCGCGCGGCGCGGATTTTCGAGGTACGCTGTTACGCGTGAGCGCTGCGATCAGCCCGGCGAGGATCGGGTTCCGTCCGGAGTATCTGGATTTCCGCCGGGGCATCCGGGTGGGAAACCTGCAAGACCACGAGCGTATCACGCGCATCCTGAAGCTGGCCTTGGAGGCGCGCTACGGGCAGGCGTTCTTGACCGAGCGCTGGGGGCGGGGCGTGTATTGGCGCTGGATCGGTTTGCTGACCCGGGCGAATCGGGAGGCGAAGCCGCTGTCGAGCCACGTCAGTTTCGGCTGCGCGAAGTTCTTCATCTCGCTGGACCCGGAGGACCGGCTGTTCGAGTGCGGCATGCAGGTCGAGCGAGGCTACATTCATCCTCCGGCCGGGGGCGGCGCATGGCGGCTTCAACCGGATTGGGATTGGATGCGATTGCTGGCCGGCTTGAAGCGCGGCGGCGAGATGGAGTCCGAGTTGCGGCGCTTGCTGAAAGAGGGCTTTCTGATCCATGCGGGGAGCTGGGAGGCTCAGCCGCAGGTTTACTCGGCCGCGGATTTTCCGGGCGTGCGGGCGCTGAAGAAAGCCTTAGAGGCGGCGCCCAAAAGGCACTGGGCCGGCCTGCAAGTCTACTACGCGATGCGAGAGGAGGAAGTGCGGGGCGCCGCCGGCGCCGACCTGGTGGAGTCTATGCTGGCGGCTTTCGAGGAGACGCGGCCGCTGATGAACCTGGTCATGCAAGTGCGACTGGAGGCCGGGACCGGGGTTTGAGAGGAGTTGTGTATTAGAATGGGAACAGCTTGCGGGTCGGGGCGTGGCGCAGCCTGGTAGCGCACCTGCCTTGGGCGCAGGGGGTCGCCAGTTC
>JBBIMA010000061.1:0-24048 GCA_037444625.1 Solibacteraceae bacterium | reverse complement strand
GGCCGATCTGTTTCGCCAGTCGGTCTACAGTCGCCTGGCGGGCTACGAGGATGTCAACGACGCCGAGCGGCTGAGCCAACATTCCACGTTCCGGCTGATCGGCTCGGAGAAGATCTCACGAGCCCGGGGCGGCGCCGACGTCGCGCTTGCACTCCTTGCTGCGGGCCGGCAACGTGCACAGCGCCGCGGGCCGGCAGGAACTGCTGCTACCCGAGATCGGGCGCCCACAGAAGCAGGGCAAGCAGGTGGTGTTCCGGGCGGGGCCCGGAGGGCACCCCGCCTTTGCCAAGCCGGAGCTCTACCAGGCGCCGGAAGAGCGGGGCCGGCCGATCACGCTCGACATCACCGGCGTGGGCACCGCCTTCCCGGGTGCACCCCTGGTGGTGACGATCCGCATGTGACAGCCGTCAACTTGCGCGCCGGAGCTCCTCGCGAAGCACGCGCCGAAGCGTGGCCTCCAGCGGCTCGCGCGCCTGCTCCATGTGGCGGCGCAGCGCTTCGTTGATCAGCGCCTGGTAGCTGCCGCCGCCCGCGCGGTGCACCTGCTCGCGAAACCAAGCCAGTACATCGTCATCAAGCCGAATGGTGATGCGCGTCTTGCCTTTGGCCACCGGCACCACGGGTCCGCGCCGGGCCCTAGAAAAGTCGTATTGTTTTCTCATCCTCGTTCCTCGTATTGCTTACGTTCCCGCGGCGTCGCGGGACGCGCCGAGATGATCCGAAGGCTGTCGCAGTGCCAGGTGTAAACGACGACCAGAACCCGGCCAAGCGCATCCAACCCGACGCTGATCCATCGCTCCTCGCCCGCTGAAAACGGGTCGCGCATGGTGAGGGCGTACTCGTCCTCAAAAACGGCCACGGCGTCGGCGAAATCAACCCCGTGCTTGCGAAGGTTGCGCTGCGCTTTCCCGGCGTCCCATTCATAAGGCCCTACTCTATGATATGTACGCTTGTGCATATCGTCAAGCCGGGCCTTTGAGCCGTGGAACCTTCCTTCAAGCTCCGGCCCACGCCACCAACCATCTCCATGGCTTCAGCGACTTCGGCCCGGCCGCAGCGGGCCGGCAGCCAGCAGCACCAACCGGCCAGGGCCGCTCCGCACCCCGGCCCCCTCCCGCGGTTCAGATGCTGTACCGGGTCGCTCGGCGCGCCGCGTGCCGCTCCAGCGCCAGCTCGATCAGCCGGTCAATCAATCGGGAATACGGCAGCCCGGTCGCCTCCCACATGCGCGGAAACATGCTGATCGAGGTGAAGCCCGGGATGGTGTTGATCTCGTTGATGTAGATGGCCTGGGTGGCGGCCTCCAGCAGGAAGTCCACCCGCGCCATCCCCTCGCATTCCACCGCGCGGTAGCAGGCCTCCGCCAGCCGCCGGACCGCCTCGGTCTGCTCGGGCGGCAACGCGGCGGGCACCAGCAACTGCGCCCGGTCCAGCACGTACTTGTCGTCGTAGTCGTAAAACTCGCGCGAGGGAACGATCTCGCAGGGCAGGGAAGCCTCCGGGCGCTCGTTGCCCAGCACGGCGCACTCCAGCTCCCGGCCCGCGATCGCGCGTTCGATGATCACCTTGCGGTCGTACTGCGCCGCCAGCGTGAAGGCCGCCTCCAGTTCGACTCGATCGCGGGCCTTCGAGACCGCCACCGAGGAACCCAGGTTCGCCGGCTTGACGAACACCGGGTAGGGGAAGCGCCGCTCGACCGCAGCCACGTCCAGAGCCCCCCGATGCTGGAGCAGGTAGTCCACCACCGGCAGCCCGGCCTCGCGACAGAGGCGCTTCATCACGTCCTTGTCCATCGAGACCGAACTGGCCAGCACGCCGCCGCCCACGTACGGCAGATCGGCCAGCTCGAGCAGACCCTGCACCGTGCCGTCCTCGCCGAAGGTGCCGTGCAGCACGGGGAAGACTACGTCTATGTCGGGATTGGCGCCCGGCTCAGGCAGGATCGGGCGCGGCTGCCAGCGTCCCTCCTTGCTGATGAAGATGGGCAGGATCTGGTAGCGGGCCGGATCCATGGCCTTCATCACCGATTCCGCCGAGCGAATCGAGACCTCGTGCTCCCCGCTCCGCCCGCCGTACAACACCGCCACCCGCAGTTTCACCGCCCTCCCCCTCTTACAGAATCCGCTTGCCCAGGGCCGACATCACCAGCTCGACCGCCAGCAGCGCGGTGCGGTTGGCCTCGTCAATCACCGGGTTGACTTCGACCACCTCGAGCGACACCATGCGGGCCGAGTCGCAAATCATCTCCATGGCCAGGTGCGCCTCGCGGTAGTTCAAGCCGCCCCGCACCGGAGTGCCCACGCCGGGCGCCTCCTGCGGATCCACGCTGTCCATGTCGAGCGAGACGTGGAAGCCCTCCGTGCCCGCGCCCGCGATCTCGATGGCTTCGGCCATCACGGCTCGCATGCCCCGCTCGTCAATGTCGCGCATGGTGAAGGCGCGCACGCCCGAACGCTTGACGTGCGGCTTCTCGAGGCTGTCCACATCCCGCAGGCCGACGAGCGCCACGTTCTTGGGGTCCACCTTGGGCGCGTAGCCGTAAATGTGGGTGAGCGGGCGCGGCCCCATTCCCACGCAGCAGGCCAGAGGCATGCCGTGCACGTTGCCGCTGGGACTGGTCTGGGGCGTGTTCATGTCCGGGTGGGCGTCAATCCAGATCAGCCCGATGCGCGCCTTCCGCTTGCGAAAGTGCTGCGCCACCCCCGAGACGGTACCCACCGCCACCGAATGGTCGCCTCCCAGCACCAGCGGCATCTGGCCGGCGGCGGCCGCCTGCTCGACGGTGCGCGCCAGCCGGCGGCAGGTCTGGGCGATTTGCGGCAGGTAACGCGCGTTGGCCGGACCTTGCGGGGCCCGCTCGGGCTGCTCGACCGCCACGTTGCCCCAATCCTCGACCTGGAAACCCAGCGAGCCCAGCCGCGGCCCCAGGTTGGCCACTCGGATGGCCGACGGCCCCATGTCCACTCCCCGCCGGTTGGTCCCCAGATCCAGCGGCGCGCCGATCACCGCAATCTGCCGGCCGCCCATGGCTCAGGGACGCGTCCGGTACAGCATGCGCGGGAAGGCGATCGTCTCCCGCACGTGCTCCAGCCCGCAGATCCAGGCCACGCAACGTTCGATCCCCATGCCGAAGCCGCCGTGCGGCACGCTGCCGAACTTGCGCAGGTCAATGTACCAGTCGAAGGCTTCTCGCGGCAGCTTGTGCTCCTCGATGCGCCGCAGCAGCAGATCCAGATCGTGGATGCGCTGGCCGCCCCCGATGATCTCCCCGTAACCTTCGGGCGCGAGCACGTCCACTCCCAGAGCCACTTCCGGGCGCTCCGGGTCCGGTTGCATGTAGAAGGCCTTCACCGCCGTGGGAAAGCGATCCACCATGAAGGGCCGATCGAAATCCTCGCTCAGCAGGGTCTCGTCGGTTCCCCCGAAATCCGTGCCCCATTGGATCGGGCTGCCCTTGGCTTGTAACCGCCCCACCGCCTCGTCGTAACTGATCCGGGGGAACGGCGGGCGGACGTTCTCCAGCTTCGAGACGTCGCGCTCCAGCACGGCCAGCTCGGCGCGGCGGTTCTCCAGCACCCGCTCGACCACGAACACCACCAGCTCCTCGGCCACCTGCTGGACGTCCTCCAGCGTGGCGTAGGCCATCTCGGGCTCCACCATCCAGAACTCGGTCAAGTGACGCCGCGTCTTGGAGCGCTCGGCCCGGAAGGTCGGCCCGAAGCAGTACACCTTGCCGAAGGCCATGGCGGTGGCCTCGTTGTAAAGCTGGCCGGACTGCGTCAGGTACACCTTCTCGTCGTCGAAGTAATTCACCTCGAACAAGGTGGTCGTCCCCTCGCAGGCGGCCGGCGTGAAGATGGGCGTGTCCACCAGCGTGAAGCCGTGCGAATCGAAGTAATCGCGCACCGCACGCACCACTTCGTGCCGCACGCGCAGGATGGCGTGCTGCCGCCGGCTGCGCAGCCAGAGGTGGCGCCGGTCCATCAGGAACTCGATGCCGTGCTCTTTGGGAGTGATCGGGTAGGGATCGCTCTCCGGCACCCGCTGGAGCACCTCGACCTCCTGCACGTCCAGTTCGTAGCCGCCGGGGGCCCGCGCCTCGGCCCGCACCGTCCCGGTGACGATCAGCGAGGACTCCTGGGTCAGCTCCCGCACCCGCCGGAACACCTCCTCCGGCAGCGCGCTCTTCACCGCCACGCACTGCATGATCCCGCTGCCGTCCCGCACCAGCGGGAAGACGATCTTGCCGCTGGAGCGAAGATTGTACAGCCAGCCCGCCAGGCGGACCCGCCGGCCCGCATACCGCGCGGCCTCGCAAATCCTGATGCAGGGCGCCGGTTCCGGCATTTACATCTCCTCCAGGCGGGCGAAGATGTCCTTGACCGCCTCCAAGGGGTTCTTCATTTCAGGGACCTCGCGCAACTCCAGCACCAGCGGCGTCTCCTGGCCGCAGGAACCGAGCAGCCGCACCGTCTTTTGCCAGTCCACCGTCCCCTCCGGCGAGTGGAAGGGAAACAGGTGGGCGTCCTCCCGCCCGTCGTTGTCGTGCAAGTGCGTCGAGCGAATGCGATCCTTCATCAGCCGGAAGGCCTCCTCGACTCCCTCGTCCAGATGGGCGTGACCCACATCGAAGCAGAAGCCCAGCCGGAGGTGGGTGAGCTCGAGAAAGCCCGGCAGGCGCTCGGCCCGCGACAGCCCGTTAGGGATGTTCTCCAGAAGAATCTCGACCTCCCGCTGGCGGGCGAACACCGTCAGCTCCTCCAGGGAGGAAAAGGCGGCCTCAACCTTACGCTCGTCGTACTCCTCCTCCGGCAGGCCCACGTGCTGGATCAGGTAGCGGAACGGCGCCGCCTCGGCGATCTCGATCACCCGCTTGATCTCGTCCACCATCCGGATCCGGCGGCTCTTGACGGGCTCCGCGATGTTGAGGATGGCGTTCGGCCCGGAGCGTCCCCAGACGTCGTCGGAATACATGGGCGAATGCAGGGCGTGCAGCTCGAGCTCGGAGTCGCGGAACCAGTGGGCCAGCTCGGTCACCTGGGCGCGGTTGCGATAGTCCAGATGCTGCCGGGCGACGAAAATCTCCACCGCCGGAATCTCCCCCCGGTGAATCTTGTCCAACAGCGCCGTGGTCAGCCGGTGGTTGACGAAGAGGTGGGTGGACAATACGCGCTTCATGGCCTCAGAAACCCGCCGCCTTGCCTTCGACGCGGGAATCGGCGGCGCCCTCCAGCCGGCCGCCCTCGATCCGGACGGCGGCCGCCTCGCCCATCGAGCGGACCGTCTCCACGAGGAAGCCGCGCGAGCGCAGCAGGGCGGTCGTGTCGGGCGAAAAACCAGGCTCCATGTATAGTCTATCGGGAAGCCATTGGTGATGGAAGCGCGGCTGATCCACCGCCTCCTGCACGTTCAGGCCGAAGTCCACCAGGTTGACGATCACCTGAAGCACCGTGGTGATGATGCGCGGCCCGCCCGGCGAGCCCGCCACCAGATAGGGCTTGCCCTCGCGCAGCAACAGGGTGGGCGTCATCGAGGACAGCGGGCGCTTGCCCGGCGCGATGGCGTTGGCTTCTCCCTGCACCAGGCCGTAGAAATTCGGCGTGCCCGGCTTGGCCGCGAAATCGTCCATTTCGTTGTTGAGCAGGAAGCCCAGGCCCGGCACGGTCACCCCGCATCCGTAGCCGCCGTTCAGCGTGTAGGTCACCGCCACGACGTTCCCTTCCGGATCCACGATCGAATAATGGGTGGTTTCGGTGCTCTCGTAGGCGGCCGGATTGCCCGGCCGCACGGCCGCGCTGGGCGTGGCTCGCTCCGGATCAATCGAGGCGCGCAGTTTCGCCAGGTAGCGCGCATCCAGCAACCCGCTCACCGGCACGCGCACGAAATCCGGATCGCCCAAATACTCGCTGCGGTCCGCGAAGTACCGGCGCATGGCTTCCGCCATCCAATGGATGGCGGCGGCCGAGCCCGCGCCATGCTTCTCGAAGCCCGTTCCCTCCAGCACGCCCAGCATCTGGAGCAGGCCCACGCCTCCGGAGGAAGGCGGCGGCGCGGTGAGGATTTCGTAGCCGCGATACCGACCGCGGAGCGGCTGCCGCTCCGCCACCGCGTAGGCCTTCAAATCCTCCAGCGTGATCAGGCCGCCCTGCGCGCGCATGGCCGCCGCCAGGCGCCGCGCGGTTTCCCCTTCGTAAAACTCCGCCGCCCCGCCGCGCGCGATCCGCTCCAGAGTGTCGGCCAGCTCGGGCTGCACCAGCCGCTCGTCCGGTTCGTAGTAGCGGCCGTCGCGCTGGAAGATGCGCCGCGACTCCGGGAAGCGGGCCAGCAGCTTGCTGGCCCGCAGGCTCTGGGCCAGCCCCCAGGAAACCGGGAAACCTTCGCGCGCCAGTCGGATCGCCGGCGCCACTAGCTCCGCCCAGGGTTTGCGGCCGTAACGGCGGGCGGCGTACTCCAGCCCCCGTACCGTGCCCGGCACCGCCGCCGCCCGCCAGCCCTCGATGCTGTCCCGCGTGGGCCGCCCGTCCGGCCCCAGGTACATGTCCCGGCCGGCGCGCGCCGGCGCCCGTTCGCGGAAGTCCAGGAACGTCGCCCGGCCGTCGGCCAGCCGGATCAGCATGAAGCCGCCGCCGCCCAGGTTGCCCGCCGCCGGGTGAGTCACCGCCAGAGCGAAGCCCACCGCCACGGCGGCGTCCACCGCGTTGCCCCCGGAGCGCAGCACGGCCACTCCCACGTCGGTGGCGTGCGGCTCGCGCGTCACCACCATGGCGTGCCGCGCGCGCACCGGCTGCCGGGCCCACAGCCCCGCCGCCGTCGCCGCCGCCAGGATCAGCCTGACCTCAGTTCTCTTGCCCATCAGGCTAATGCTGGCCATCCTCGCTCCGCCTCACTCATCCCCCTGCCGGATCCACGCCGCGTCGAAGCGCACGTGCTTGATCGTCTTGCGCGGCTCGCTCGCCGGCAGGTGGTTGAGGAAGTAACTGTAGGTGACGTGCAGCGTCCCGTCTCGGGCCTGGATGAGCGAGGGATAGTGGAACGACCCGGCGCCCTGCGGGCGGCGGTCCAGCTCCAGATGCCGCTTCCACTTCCAGGTGGCCCCTTCGTCTTCCGAGAGGGCCACGGCCAGCGAATGCCGGCCGCGCTCGGTGTCGTTGTACACCATGACCCAGGAGCCGTCGCGCAGCACGACCACCTCCAGGCTGGAGCCCGGATTGGGAAGGTCGGTGTCGGTCACCGCCGACCAGCTCAGGCCCTCGTCGCGCGACACCGCCGTCATGACCCGCTTGGGCGGCGGGCCGTTGTCCCGCATATAGGCCACCAGCGTGCCGTCGCGCCGGCGCGCCAGCGTCGGCTGCACCGCGCCCGCGCCCACCAGCGGCTCGCTGGTCGTCCAGCTCGCGCCCCCGTCGTCGGTAATGGCGATCAGCGAGAAGCTGAAGCCGTCAGAGTACAAGGGCACCAGGATCCGGCCCGAAGGCAACTGAAGCGGATGATTGCGGGGCATCCAGCCCATGCGCGAGAAGTACTTGTCGCCGGCCCGCTCCCGCAGCCGCTTCACGTACTCCGCCGCCGGTCCCTGGCCGCCGCCGGCCGGCAGCGCCTCGAGCGCCTGTCGGACCTTGGCTGGAAAGTTGCGCGGCACCACCAGCAGCGGCTCGCTGACGAACCAGGCGGGCGGGCCCGGCCGGCGGTAGTCGCTCGAAATGCGGTATTTCAAGAGCGCCGTGTGCCACTCGTTGGCCACGATCACCGGCCAGAACAGCCACAGCCGCTCGCCCGCGTCCAGAAACAGCGCCGGGTTGCAGTCCGGGAAACCCGCCGTGTCGGCCAGCAGGAACGGCTCGCTCCAGGCCTTCTGGCCGGGCGCGCGCCGCGCCCCCAGCACCGCTACGTCATCGGCGTTGCGCTCGCCCGAGCCCCGGTACCAGGTGACCAGCAGTTGGCCGTCGGGCAGCTCCACCAGCGAAGAGGAATGATTGTGCAGGCGATCCAGCGGGAAAACGAACTCGGCCTCGTACAGCGGCTCCTGAGCCGCCGCGGCCGCCGGCAACGAGAGCGCGGCCAGCACCAGCGACAAGGGTTGCATCGCACCCCAGTGTAATACGCCGCCGGCCGCGCCCGCTCAAGAGCGCGACAGCGCCACCCAGATGATCGCCAGATTCCACACCACCAGGGCGGCATACCAGTAATTCACCCACTGGATCAGCCGCCGGCGCTGAATCCACAGGCAGAAGCCGCCCAGCGCCACCGCCATCAGCTTCGACGCCAGCGCCCCCGCCACCGGGCCGGCCCCCATCAGCCAGCGGATGAACGGGCTGACCTCGACCAGCCCCAGCCGCAAGCCCACCACCGTGGTGAGAAAGTCCAGCACCTGGAGGTAAACGAACAACTGGACCTGCGCCGCCACATGGCCCTTATCGGACGCCGCGCCCGGCGCTTGAATCCGCCGCCCGGCCTCAGCCGGCCGCTCTCACCCGGGGGATGCGCTCGCTCACCGGGGGCAGGGCGGGGAAGTCCGTGTACGGCTCGCTCTGATACCAGTAGGCCACCGAGAAGAAGTTGTCGCCCCGGTCGTTGGCGTGCCCGTGCTCCATGGTGTACTTCATGTAACGGTTGAAGGTCACCGGATTGTCCCCGTGCCAGCGGTAGCAGCAGTACCGGCCCCCCGTGCGCTCCGGCATGATGATCAGCGGCGCCCCGTAGTAGTGATGGGCGAACGGCACCGCTCCGTCCCGCCCGCCGAAGTTCCAGCTTCCCAGAAAATAATCCTCCGAGCCGGTGCCGACGATCACCGGCTTGGTTTCGTCGTCAATGAAAATCATGTCGTCGCCTTCTCCCATCCAGCCGTCGGCGTTCAGCAGCACTCCCAGGGTGCAGCCCATGATGTGCCCCCGGCCTCGCGCTTCGGCGTAGACGTAGTTGCCCTTGCCGTCCGGATTCAGCTTGCTTTCCTTGTTGGGCGTGCAGGGCGACGCCTGGCGGTACTGGGCGTGGAAATACAGGGCGTCCTCCGGCAAGGCCGGCACCAGCATGTAATCTATGTTCGAGTAGAACGCGCCCACCTGCTGCGCGCCTTCGTTGGTCACCGTCATGCGCGCCGATCGGCGGAAGGGCATCGAGAAATAACAGTTCAGCGAGCGCCCCGGCGAGCAGGCCAGGTAGGCCGACTGGTAAATCTGGTACTGGCCCAGATTCAACCCGAAGAAATCGCCGATGGGCGTCTCCACGCTCGGTTTGGCGTTGCCCTCCCAGTACATGCGCAGCACCAGTTCCTTCAGATGCATCGCGCTGGGCGAGGCAATGGTGAACCAGATATGGGTGATGATGCCCGGCCCTTCCGACCGGAATAACTCCTGCGTGCCGCCGGGCGGAATCTGCCAGCGGTCGGCGTTGCCCCCGCTGCGGTCGTAACTGGATTGCTTCAGGGACCGGTAGTTCTGCGCCCGGGCGTAGGCGGGCAGAAAATCCGGCGCAGCCGGGACGCGGCCCTGGGCGCGCACGGCGGCCGGGGCGGCGGCGGATGCGCCCGCCAGCGCCATCAGGCGCTTGAAGAAGCTCCTGCGCTCTCGGGTCTCGACCGGGCGTGACATGGTGCCATCTCCTCCTTGCAATCTGCTCTGGGTCCGGAATCCCTGGGATTATAGCAAGGGGAGCGGGTCCAAAACGCCCAAGACAGCGCGAGCCGTCCGGAGCCCCGCAGCTCCCGACGGCTCGCGCCGCCTGCGGTCGCCCTCGTTCTCAGCGCAGGGCGAGCACCGTCTGCTCGGACCCCCGCTGCCGGGCGGCCAACTCTCGCTCGACCTTGGCTTTCATCAGCTCATGGCCGGCCCACTGGCCGGGGAGCCAGATCTGCGAGAGGAAGTAACGTTCGCCGTATTTGTTGAAAACCAACTTGCCTTGCCTGACAGGCAGGGTCTTGGTTACCCGCGAGCTCAACGCCATGGCGCCGTCCCGCGCCCCCTCGCACCACACCCTCACGACGCCCGGGTGCACGTTCAGGGTAATCTCGCACTTGCCCGCCGGGAACGCCTGAGATCCCACGTTGAACTCGAAGGGGATCTGGGCCGTAGCCCGCGTGACCATTTGGCCCTGGGCCGAGATAGCCGCCGACAAGGCCACGGCAACCGCTGCCGCCAACACCGTTCGCTTCATCGTACTCTCCTCCTTTGCCGGATCTTGCCGCCCCCAGGCTGCTACCGCCCCTCAGCGGCTGCCCGGTAGGAGAGCACGCGCATGGCCGTCCGGCCGGCGACCCGCAAATGGCTGAAAAGAAGGGCAAGCGGCAGGCGGGCAGGGCCGGCGGGACTATCCGTTGAGCGCCATGGCCTATCCGATCGGATACCCGGCGGGCGCTCCGGGCATCCCTCAGCCTCATTCCTGCTTGGGTTTCTCTTTGGCCGGTGCGGGCGCCTTCTTGCCCGCCGGCGCCACCTCGGGGATGCCGGCCAGTCCGCCCAACCGGCCCAGGGCGCTCAGATCCGCCACGCCTTCCACATGTACGACGCTCACCTCTTTGGGTTCGGCCGCGATCACCAGCAAGCCGCCCGTCTTCTCTCCCGAGGGCTTCTTGATCAGGATTTCGGTAAAGCCGTCTTTCTCTTTGACCGAGACGATGCTCACCCATTCCCCGCCGGCCTTTACTTTGTCCCGCAGCGACCGCACCAACTCGACGTCGTACATCCCCGGAGCCTCGAACTCGAAATTCCGCACCTGAACCGACTTCAGCAGCTTGGCCAGCTCTCCGAGCTTCGCCTCCTCGCCCTTGCCTCTCGCGCCCGCCAGCAAGGAGAGCTGCTCCGGACCGAGGTTCACCACGGCCGACTCTTTGGCCTTCTCGGCCAGCTTGTCCAGCACGCTCCAGTCAATCCCCTGAGCCGCCAGGCTCAGAGGCGCACCGAGCGCAACGTACCAAAGGATTCTCATTGAGGAACCTCCTCGAAACGGATTTTTCGCACCCCGATGCTGTTCGCCTGCCGCTCCGCCTTCACCAGCCGGTCATAAGTGAGCTGGAGGGCGAATTCCAGTTGCCGTCTGGCTTGTTCGGCCCTCTCGGCTCGCGCCCGTTCCTGCCGCCAGAGCAGCCCCAACGCAGCAGCGGCCAGTACGATCAACACCATCGCCACCGCGCGCAGCCAGGCGCCCCGCGGCGTTCTGTGCCGCAAACCCGCCGCGCGCAGAATCCGCCCCTCCAACCCCGCCGGCGGCTCGACTCTGCCCAAGGCGGACCGCAACAGATCGTCGAACCGGTCCTGCTCGCTCATGCCCTCCTCCCGGCCCGAACGCCCGCAAGCCCGCGCGCCATCCGCCCCCGCAGCAGATTCAACGAGCGGTGCAGCCGGCTCTTCACCGTTTGCACGGGCAGATCGAGCGCCCGGGCGATCTCCGCCGGCCCCAGGTCTTCCTGGTAGCGCAGGATGATCATCGTCCTGGCGCGGGCCGGCAGTCCCGCCACCATCCGGCGCACCTGGGCCCGCAGAACCCAATCCTCCTGCGCGCCCGCCTCCGCCGGCTCGGCCGCCTCCAGCGGCGGCCCCGAGCGATAGCGCCGCTTGCGGATCTCGTCAATCGCGCGGTTGGCCGCCACGCGCATCAACCAGGCTTTGGCGTGCTCGGCCGATTCCAGCATGTCCAGATGCTCGAACAAGGCCAGAAACACCTCCTGAGTCAGATCCTCGGCCGCGGCCCGATCTCCCAGAGCGTGGTAAGCCAGACTGTAAACCATGCTCTGGTGCTCGCGGAGCAGATCGGCAAACTGGAGCATCCAAGCCGTCCCACAGGCAATACGAATCGGCGGGGGGAAAGTTGCGAGAATCCTGCCCTGGGGAGGAACTTGCCCGGGACCGCGCGGAGCCGGTGGGTCGGGGCCGCCCCCGCTCAGATCCCGCCGCTCTGCCTGGCCGCCTGCCTCAGCGCGAGATTGCGCATCAGGCGGTGCAGGTAGTTCGGGTGCACGCTCAACAGCTTGGCCGCCTCGGTGATGCTGCCCGCCGCTTTCTGGAGAGCGGCCGTGATCAGGGCTCGCTTGAACCGGCGAACCGCCTCCCGGTAGGAGTCGGCGCTGGGACCGGCCGGGGCCGCCTCCAGCACGGCCTCGGGCAGATCTTCGGGCAGGATGGCCTCGGCGGCGCCCAGCACTACGGCGTGCTCGATGGCGTTTTCCAGCTCGCGCACGTTGCCCGGCCAGTCGTAGGCCAGCAGGCATTCGCGGGCTTCGGGCGAGACGTCGACCGGGCGGCCCCGCACCCGCAGGCCGTAGCGCGAGGCGAAATGGGCGGCTAGCAGGGCAATGTCCTCGCGGCGCTCGCGCAAGGGCGGGAGGGTGAGGGAGACCACGGCCAGCCGATAATACAAATCCTGGCGAAAACGTTTCGCCTCCGCCTCCCCTCTCAGATCCCGATTGCTCGCCGCCACCAGCCGGATGTTCACCCCGATGCTCCGCGTGCCCCCCACCCGCTCCAGTTCCCGCTCCTGAAGCACCCGCAGCAGCTTGCTCTGGCAGGACAAGGGCAGCTCCCCGATCTCGTCCAGAAACACCGTCCCGCCCTGGGCCGTCTCCAGCTTGCCCTTCTTCTGCGCGATCGCCCCGGTGAAGGCCCCTTTCTCATGGCCGAACAGCTCGCTCTCGATCAGCGTCTCCGTCAGCGCGGCGCAGTTGATGGCCACAAACGGACCGCCCGCCCGCGGGCTGTTGCGATGAATCGCCCGCGCCACCAGCTCCTTGCCCGTCCCGCTCTCCCCGCACAACAGCACGGTCGCCTCAGTGGGAGCGACCTTGGCGATGAACGCGTAAACCGCCTGCATCGCCGGGCTGTCTCCCACCATCTCGTGCTTCACCGAGACCCCTTCCCGCAGCCGGCGATTCTCCGCCCGCAGTTGCTCGATCCGCCGCAGCCTGGCCAGGGCCGCGCCGGCGAACACGCCCGCCGCGGCCGCCAGGCGCAGGTGGTCCACGTGAAAACCGACCCGCGCATCCCGGGCGCTCAGATAGAGCGCTCCGATCGGTTGAGCCCCGTCGAACAGCGGCGCGGCCAACAGCGAACCGCCCGGCGAGCCGCTCGAGCCGGTCCTTTCCTCCGCCTGCCGGACCCCGTCCAGCAGCAAGGCCGCGCCCTGTCCCAGCGCCCGCCGGACCAGCGGGGTCAGGGCCGGGAAGGCAACCGGCGGCACGCCTTCCCTCCGCCAGTCGAATCCGGCCTCCGGCTCCTCGCGCCCCGGCTCCATCAGCAACAGGGCCCCTTGCTCGGCCGGGATGGCCTCCCCAAGAACCGCCAGCACCCGCCCGGCCAGCTCCCGCACGTCACCCGCTTGGTGAATGGCCGTGCCCATCTTCAAAAGGGCGGCCAGCGCCGAACCGGGAAGCTCCGGCGCCTCCGGCGCCGCCAGCAACTGCTCCACCCGGTCGCAAACGAACTCCTCCCCGGACAAGCCCACGATCGTCCGCTCGTCCCAGGGGCCTTCTTGGCCTCCCTCCGGCCCTGCCTGCTCCTCGCCCGCCATGAACACAAACACCGACCGGCCCACCCGGATCTCGTCACCGTGCCGCAGGATGCGCTCCCGCACCGGCAGGCCTTGTACGAAAGTGCCGTTCCGGCTGTCCAGATCCCGGATGCGCACTTGCCCGTCCGCCAGGCGCTCCAGCCGGCAGTGCCTCCGGGAGACGTGCGCATCCGGCAGGCGGATCTGGTTACCTGGATCCCGCCCCAGGGCAACGCAGTCCTCCCCGAGCGGCAGCGTCTGCCCGCGTAACGGCCCGCCCAGGGCAATCAGGTGCGGGTTCAAACGACCCCCTCTCTCGTCCGGTTGCCCGGCCTCCTCCACCGAGTCTAGCAGCTTCGCCGCCAGGATGAAAGAACCGAAATTTTCCCGCTCCCTTCGAGCGAACTGATTGTAAGATGAAAACAACGGTTTACCTCCCTCGCACTCCATGAGCTCGGCACAGCCACCCTCGTCTTCTCGCTACTCGATCTTGGGCAAGCTCGGGCAGGGAGGCATGGGTGTGGTTTACAAGGCCCGTGACCAGAACTTGCAGCGGGTGGTCGCCTTGAAAGCCCTGCCCGCCGAGCTGGCCGCCGACCCCGAGCGCCGCAGACGCCTCCTGGAGGAGGCCCGCGCTGCCTCCGCCCTCTCTCATCCCAACATCGTCACCGTCTACGACCTCACCGAGGAGGCCGGGGGCCCTTTCCTCGTCATGGAATACGTCGAGGGCAAGAGCCTCGCCCAGCTCATCTCCAAGCGCGGGCTGCCTCTCCTGGAGAGTCTCCGCTACGGCGCGCAGATCGCCGGCGCGATCGCCGCCGCTCATGAGGTCGGGATCACCCACCGGGATCTGAAGCCGAGCAACGTCATGCTGACCGAGAGCGGCCAGGTGAAGGTGGTGGACTTCGGGCTGGCGCTTCGCGTGCCGCCGCTCGCGGGCGCTGAAGCCGGCGAGACCCTGCCGGAGACCTCGGGCGCGGCTCAGCCCGCTATCGTCGGCACGGCCCCCTACATGTCGCCCGAGCAGGCTCAGGGCCTCCCGGTGGACGCACGCTCGGACGTTTTCTCGCTGGGCGCTCTGCTTTACCACATGCTGGCCGGCGAACCGCCCTTCGCCGGACCCACCAGCATGGGCATCCTGACCGCCGTCGTGCACAACGAGCCGGAATCACTGCTGCGCCGGCGGCCCGACATTCCGCCCGAGGTGGACCGCATCGTCCGGCGCTGCCTGCGCAAAGATCCCGCACGCCGCTACCAGCACATGGGCGACGTCAAACTGGCGCTGGAAGAGGCGCTCGAGGAACTCGAGGCGGCACGCGCGCCGGTCGCTCCCGCCGGGCGGGCCCGCCGGATTGCGCAGGCGCTCGTGCTGGCCATACTGGCGGCCGCCGCGCTGGTGTCCTGGTGGAGGCCTTGGCGTTCCCGTGAGTCGGCTCCCGTGGCCCTCCGGCTGACGAGTTTGCCCGGGCACGAAGAACATCCCGCTGTGTCGCCCGACGGCCGCCAAGTGATTTTCCACTGGAAGGGCCAGGGCGGGGAAAGCCGTGGGCTCTGGGCCCAGCAGGTCGGTGCAGCCACACAGACCAAGTTGACCTCGGTCACCCCGCTGGAAACTTCGCCCGCCTGGTCCTCAGACGGAGCTCAGGTTGCGTTTCTCCGCCATTACCCGGCCCAGTTCGCCCTCTTCGTCACGTCTCCGGCGGGCGCCGGCGAGAGGAAACTCTGCCAGTTCGCCGGCCAGGCCCAAGGCCTGAGCTGGCAGCCGGGAAGCGATCTGTTGGCCACCTCCCACCGGCGCTCTCCCTCGGACCCCTGGGCGATCACAGGAATCCGCCTGCGCGACTGCCGGCTCAGCCAGTGGACGTATCCTTCCGCCGAGTACGCAGGGGACACCGACCCCAGCTTCTCGCCCGATGGCGAAACCCTCGCCTTCGTGCGCCAAGGGCTGGCCATTCTGGGTGAGATCCATACACTGGCCGTTCCCGCAGACCGCGCCGCACCGCCGGCCTCACGAAAGGTCGCGGCCGCCGGACAGTTCGTCTCCGGAGTTGCCTGGACGCCCGATGGACGCGATCTGGTCTTTTCCGCTTACCGCCAGCGAACGCAGGCTCTCTGGCGTGTCCCCGCCCGGCCGTCTAAGCCGGCCGAGCCTGTGCGGATCGGCCTGGCTGCTACTCCGGCCTACGAACCCTCCATCTCGCTGCGGGCCGACCGCCTGGTCTACAGGCGTCTGATGCGCGATACCAATCTCTGGCAGGCGCCCGGACCGGCCGTGCCTCCGGATCAGCGCAGGCCGCCCGTGCGGCTGATCGCCTCCACCATGCTGGATGACAGCCCGCAGTTCTCTCCCGACGGGCGGAGGATCGTGTTCGTCTCCGAACGCTCCGGTTCTTACGAGCTCTGGCTGGCGGACTCGCAAGGCTCGAGCGTGACCCAGTTGACCTTTTTCGAGGGACCGCACCTGGGCTCGCCCCGCTGGTCGCCCGACGGACGCCGGATCGTCTTTGATTGCGTCAAGCAGGGCAGCCGCGACCTGTACGTGGTGGCGGCCGACGGCGGCCTGCCGCAACAGCTCACTCAGACGCCGTGGCACGAAGTCCGCCCGGCGTACTCACCCGACGGGCGCTGGATCTACTTCGGATCCAATCGCACCGGCCGCTGGGAAATCTGGCGCATGCCGGCCGAGGGCGGCGAACCCCTCCAGCTTACCCGGGACGGACGCGGGCCGGAAGTGCTGCCCTCTCCCGACGGCAGGTTCCTTTACTTCCAGAAGGAGGGCGACCGAACGCTGCGGCGTATCCCGGCCTCCGGCGGCCCTGAGGTCGAACTGTCGCCGGGCCCTCTGATGCACGGGCACTGGAGCGTGTTGCCCCAGGGCATTCTCGCCCTCCGCCACCTGGAGCAGCCCCAGCCCACCCTGGAGCTGTGGCGCTTCTCGGATCGGCGCTGGCAACGGCTCGTTACTCTGCCCGAGGGGGCGGTGCCCGGTACCGGTTTCACCACCCCGGTCCTCACGGTTTCTCCCGACCAAACCACGATCGTCTACACGCAGTTGGAGGGCGACGACAGCGACTTGATGGTCATCGCCCCCTTCCATTGAACGCTCGCCCGGCGCCGCGCTTTGCTAGAATGAGAAGATTCCTCGGCGCATGAGAATCAAATGGCTGGCGCCGGCCGCAATCGCAGCAGGTGCGGCCCTGTACTTTCTGACCCCCCTCCGGCTGGCAGGCTTGTATTTGATCGGCCGCGCCGGCCCTTGCCCCTGGAGCGAGACTCTGCGCAGCGCCGACAACCTCCGCCGGCAAATCGAGCTCAAGGACCGCATCCTGGCCGCCAGCCGCTTGGTCCGCAAAGACCCCGCCGGCTACAACCTCTGGCACACGCCCAAGGGCCTCTTCTGGGTGCCCGACGGTAGCGACTACTCGCTGCCCTTCAACCTCGCCGAGCAGGAACGCAAGATTTACGGCACCGGCGAGCGGGCCGTGCGGCCGGGCGACGTGGTGCTGGATTGCGGCGCCAGCATGGGCGTCTTCACGCGCGAGGCCCTGGAGTCCGGCGCGCGCCAGGTCGTCGCCATCGAACCGGCCCCGGAGAACCTGGAATGCCTGCGGCGCAACTTCGCCGCCGAAATCCAGGCCGGGCGGGTGATCGTCTATCCCAAAGGCGTTTGGGACAAGGACGATGTTCTGACGCTTTACGTGGATCCGGGCAACTCCCCGGCCGACAGCGTCGTCATGCGGCCCGAGAAAGCCCGCCCGGGGCCGCAGGTCCCGCTCACCACGATTGACAAGCTGGTCGAGGAACTCGCCCTCGAGCGCGTGGACTTTATCAAGATGGACATCGAGGGCGCCGAGCAGCGCGCCCTGGCGGGCGCCCGTCGGACCCTCGAGCGGTTCCGGCCCCGGCTGGCCCTATCCGCCTACCACCGCGAGGACGACCCCAGGCGCATCCCCGAGCTGGTTCGCCAGGCTTGGCCCGGCTATCGCATGGAATGCGGCGTCTGCGCCGACGCCACTTCCTTCGTGCGGCCGGACGTGCTGTTCTTCCACTGAGAGCCGGGCGCCCCGCGCCCCCCTCAAAAGACGCGCCGGAGCTGGCTCAGCACGTAGTACCCCATCAGGGCCGCGATCACCAGTCCGGCCCCCCACACCGCCAGCGTGATCCGCCGCGACGAGCCTACCCCGGGCGGCAATCTCCGATGCCTCAAGTACAGCGTGGCCGCGGCGATCACCGGCATCATCAGAAATTGCGCCAGCCCGCCCACGAAGACCATGCCTACCGGCTCGCGAAACAGCCAGAACAACACCGCGGGCACCACAGCCAGCATCCAGACGAAGCGCCGCCGCCAGCGCAGCCGCGCGGCGTAATCCTCGGCCCGGTACAAGCCCATCAAACGCACCATGTCGGCATACAGGCGGGAATGGGCCGCAGTGGCCGCAAAGACCGTGCCGTACAGCGTCGCCACCGCTCCGGCATAGAACACCCACAGTGCCCAGCCCCCCAGCGTCTGGGTGTACATGTTCGAGAGCACCGCGATCATCGCCTCCGCCGCCGGCCTCAATCCCATGCCGTGCAGAATGCCCGCCCCGAGCAGATAGAAAGCCACCGTCGCCAGCGTGTAAATCGCCATCGAGGCGAAAATGTCCACCTGCATCACACGCACCCAACCCAGGGCGCGCGCCCGCCACGCCGGGCTGCCGTCGGAGCGCCCGGCGAACCGTGCATAGCCCTTTTCCACGCACCAGTAGGGATACATGAAGAACTCGGTCGCCCCCACCCCCGTAATGCCGAACACCCCCACCGCGCGGGTCAGGCCGCCCTCCGGCATGCGAAACTTCAGCCCGTCCAGAACTTCCCGCCAGGAGAAGTACTGCGGCATGCGCATCAGCAACAGCGCGCACAGCACCGTGAGCATGGTGAAGAGCGCGACCTTGATGGTGGCCAGCCTCTCGATCCGCTCGTAGCCCCCTCCGAGGAGCAGAGCGAGGGTGATGCCCACAAAGATGATCACCCATACATTCAGGGGAATGAACGGCATTAGTTCATGCATCACCTGAGAGACGCCGGCGTACATCGCCCCCACCTGAAACAGCGTGATCGAAACCATCACCGCCCAGGCCCACACGACCCAGTTCACCCTCCAGCGCGGCCCGGGAAAGTGATCGAAGGCCGCCAGGCCGGTCTCCCCGGTGGCGATCGTGTACCGGCCCATCTCGGCCTGAACCACCGGCTTGATGAGGCAGCTCAGAAGAATCACCCAGAGGGCGGCGTAGCCGACCTGAGCCCCGAGGGCGGTGGTGGCGATCAGCTCGCCCGAGCCGACGATCGAAGCGCAAAGGATCATCCCCGGACCGATGCGCCGCAGGATGGCACCGAGCGTAGCCGGGGGCGTTGCCACGTCGGCAGGATCTAACCGGTAAGGATCTTTGAGTGGCTCGGTAGCGGCGGCAGGCACTCGTGCCAATCTAGCACAGCGTGTGCGGGGCAGGGGCGGCAGACCAGCCAGGCGGATGGCGAGAGGGGTCATCCGACGCGCCGCAGTTTACATAATATCCGTTATCGGACACGAGGGCCCTCACAACCCCAGCCGCCCCCGCACCAGCTCCGCCACCTCCTCCACCTCCTCCACTCTCAGCACCTCGAATCCCGCCGCGCGCCCCGCCGCCGCCCCCGCCTCGGAATCCTCCACAACCAGCGCCCGATCGGTCCCCAGCGCAGCGGCCGCCTTCAGGTACGGCTCCGGATCCGGCTTGTGGCGCTCTACGTCCTCCGCGCACACCAGCACCTGAAACGCCTCCAGCAACCCGGCCGCTGCCAGCAGCCCGGCGACTTCCCGGCGGCTGGTCGAGGTCACTACGGCCAGTTTCACTGAGCCCAGGTCCCGGATCAGCTCCCGCGTCTGGACCGGGATCGGCGGATCGGCCAAGGCCTGCTCCAGGAACAGCCGCTGCTTGTGCTCGTAGCGCTCCCAAAGGGCCTGCTCCGGCAGGGGCCGCGGGGCCAGGCGGGCCAGGCGAGCAAGAAGTTCGTTGTCGGAAATGCCAATGCCATGAGCACGGTAGAAGGGCCAATCGAAGGTTATTCCTAATGGTTCCAGGACCGCCCGCCAGCAGCGGTAATGCAGCGGCTCAGTGTCGGCCAGCACCCCGTCGAAGTCAAACAGCACAGCCTCGTATCGCAAGCTCTCTCACCTCGCCTTCGGCTCGCCTTGGTCGCGTCGGCCGGCCTGCTGTCTCCAGCATACGATGCGGGCGGCGGGTTTCGGGGCTGGGGGCGGTCCCGCTTACCGTATAATGGCAGGCATGTTAACCCCCACCGAAAAAATCTGGCGCAACGGCGCCTTCATACCCTGGCAGGAGGCCAGGATCCACGTACTCTCGCACGTGGTCAGCTACGGCAGCTCGATCTTCGAGGGCATACGCTGCTACGCGACGCCGCGCGGGCCGGCCATTTTCCGGCTGCGCGAGCATATCCGCCGGATGCTGGACTCGGCCAAGATCTACCGCATTCAGGTGGACTATAGCGCCGAGCAGTTGGCCGAGGCGATCATCGAGCTGGTGCGGGTGAACCGCATGACGGCCTGCTACATCCGCCCGATCATCCTGCGCGGCTACGGCGAGATGGGAGTTTATGCGGGCGGCAACCCGGTCGAAGTCTTCCTGGCCTGTTGGGAATGGGGCCGTTACCTGGGCGAGGAGGCCCTGGCGCAGGGCGTGGACGTTTGCGTCTCCAGTTGGAACCGAATGGCGCCCAACACACTGCCCGCGCTGGCCAAGGCGGCCGCCAACTACATGAACTCGCAGTTGATCAAGATGGAGGCGCTGGCCAACGGCTACCAGGAAGGCATCGCGCTGGACGCGGCCGGCTACGTCAGCGAGGGCTCCGGGGAGAACATTTTCGTGGTTCGCGACGGGCGGATTCTGACGCCCCCCTTAGGCGCCTCGGTGCTGCCGGGCATCACCCGGGATACGGTGCTGAAGCTGGCCGAGGAAGCCGGCATCCCGGTCCTCGAGACGCTGATCCCGCGCGAGATGCTTTACATCGCCGACGAGGTGTTCTTCAGCGGCACGGCGGCGGAAATCACGCCCATCCGCTCGATTGATCGGATCGTGATCGGGGCGGGCCGCCGGGGTCCGGTGACCGAGAGGCTCCAGAGGGAGTTCTTCGCCGTGATCGAGGGAAGCAAGCCGGACCGCCACGGCTGGCTGACGCCGGTGCGCGCGCCGGAGCCCGTCAGCAGCCGATAAGGAGGGTTTCCATTGACGGTCCGGCGCGCAGCGGAAGGTGAACGACAGGCGCGGGAGCGCGCGCCGGACACTCACCTCCCCCGAGATCTGAAATGTCCGGCCCGCACTCCACCGAGCCTTCTCTTATCTAAGCCGAAGGCGCCGGCCGGCGCCAGTGGGAAGGCGAGCAGGGGTGGGGATTTCAACAATTTTTTTCGGCCGCGCAATCTATGGCTTGGCGGCCGAGCGCTGTGGGAAACTTGTGAAGAGGTGTGAATAAAACAGGATCCTATGGAATGTTTCGGCTGGGACGCCCTCTCGGCCGCCCCCAAGCGGCTCGTTCTTGATCGCCGGATCCAGGCGGCGGACCGCCCCGCCCCGCCCCCGCCCGAGCTGTGGCTGGCCCCGGGCTTCATTGACCTGCAAGTCAACGGCTTCGCAGGCGTGGATTACAACAGCCCGAACGCGGCACCGGAGGCCCTGGCTCGCTCCATCCGCTCCCTGTTCTCGACCGGGGTCACCCGTTTTTACCCCACCGTCATTACGGGCTCGCCCGAGGACATGCAGGCCGCCCTGCGCAACCTGGCCGCCGCCCGGCGCAGCCTGCCCGAGGGCGAGGCCATCGCAGGCATCCACCTGGAAGGTCCCCACATCTCGCCGGAGGAAGGGCCGCGCGGGGCCCACCCGGCCCGCTGGGTCCGCCCCCCTGATCTTGAGGAATTCCGCCGCATGCAGGAAGCGGCCGAAGGCCTCATCCGCCTGGTGACGCTGGCTCCCGAATGGCCCCAAGCGCCGGGCTTCATCGAGGCGCTGGTCCGCGAGGGAGTCAAGGTGGCCATCGGCCACACCAACGCCACCGGGGACCAGATCGCCCAGGCCGCCGCCGCCGGCGCCACCCTCTCGACCCACTTGGGCAACGGTGCCCACGCCCTGCTGCCGCGCCACCCCAACTACCTCTGGGAACAGTTGGCCGAGGACCGCCTCGCGGCGGGCTTCATCGCCGACGGCATCCATCTGCCGCCCTGCTTTCTCAAAGTCGCCTTTCGGGCCAAGGGACCCGAGCGCCGCTTCCTAGTCACCGACGCCAGCGCGCCCGCCAACTGCCCGCCCGGGCGCTACCGCCTGGGCGAGCAAGAGGTGGATTTGACGCCCGAGGAGCGCGTGGTGCTGGCCGGACAGACGCGCCTGGCCGGTTCGGCGCTGCGCATGGACCGGGGCGTCGAGAACCTCATGAAGCTGGCCGGGCTGTCGCTGGCGGAAGCCGTGGCCATGGCCACTTTGAACCCGGCCCGTCTGGCCGGAATCGAGGGCCGGCGGCAGGGACTCGAGCCGGGGGAGCTGGCGGATCTGGTCGAGTTCCGTTTTCAGCCCGACCCGCCCCGTCTCCGGGTCGAGCGCACCTGGCTGAGCGGGCGCCAGGTGTATCCGGCCTGATCCGTTACTGGCTCATGCCGCGGGCCGAGATCCGCCAGGCGGCCTCGACCGCCTCCCCGCGCAGGCAGTAAATGCGGTCGTACAAGTTGACCGTGGGATCGCAGTGTGGAATGACGAATTCCAGCCGGTCGCCCAGCGACAGGTCCCGGGCCTCGCCCTCCAGCGTCAAGCGCCCGTGCTCGTCGCCCGCCCAGGAGTAGCTGACGCCCGGCCGGGCGCGGCACTCCGGCGGGAAGGGTTTGTCGGTCGAGAAGGCTTTCAAGCCGGCGTCCACTATGGCGGTGTCGGCGGCCGGGCGGCTGATGACGGTCGTCAGCACGGTGAGCGAATTGCGGAAGTCGCCGTAAAAATCGCCCTGGGCGCCGCCGATTCGGTTGTAATCCACGTCCATGAAGATGAAACTGCCGGGCTGTAACTCGGTTATTCCAGGCATTTCCACGTCAATGTTGTAGGTGCCGGTCGAGCCGCCGCTCAGCAGGGGGCACGGCAGTCCCTTGGACTCCAGCAGGCGGCGGGTCTCGACCGCCTGCCCCATGGCCTCGCGCGACACCTGACGGCGCTTTTCGAAGCCCACGGTGTGTGAGGCGTGCCCGGCATAGGCCTGGATTCCGGCCAGCCGCAGGTGCTTCGAAGAGGCGATCTGCTCGGCCAGCCGGAGCGCGGGCAGTCCCGGCTGGACCCCCGTGCGCCGCCCCACCAGCAGATCCACGGCCAGGTTCAGGCGCAGCCGGGCGGCCGCGGCGGCGGCCTCCAGATCTTGCACGTTCCGGGCGTTGTCCACTGAAAAGATGGTCTCCGGCCGGCGGCGAGCCAGAGCCAGGGCGCGCTCGATTTTGTCGCGGCCCACCACGGGGGTGGTCAGCAGCAGTCCCGTCACGCCCTCCCGGGCGAAGGCTTCCGCCTCGCTGATCTTGGCGGCGCAACAGCCCACCGCGCCGGCTTGGATCAGGCGGCGAGCGATCTGACCGCATTTGTGGGTCTTGCCGTGGGGGCGGAAAGCCACCCCGTGGCGCTTGAGGTGGGCGGCCATGCGGGCCACGTTGGCTTCGAAGGCGTCCAGATCCAGCAGCAAGGCGGGGGTGGGCAAATCGGCTTTGCTCAGCCTGCCCCGCACGTCTCCCCGCTCGAGCATGCGTTGGATTTCGGCCGCGCTGTAGCGCCGCCCGCTCAGCAGGGCGGGCGCGGCAAGCGTCCCGCTCAGAAAGGTCCGTCGGCTGGTCATGGGAGTCTCCCGGCGAGCCACAGGATAGCACCCCGGGCCACCCGCCGGCGGCCGCGGAGCGCGGACCGAAAGTATTAGTACCTGCTCCTAGAGCGGTCGGTACCAAATTACCGTTGTTTTTCAACGGATTCTGGCTTATTCACTAGATGGGAGCCGGAATTTCCGGTCAATTGCCTATGTCGGCGCAGCGACACTTCCTCATGGCCGTCATCCTGAGCACGGCCTTCCTGGAGGGCTGTCTGGAACTTTCCGGCGCACGAGTCAGCCCTCCCAGTAGGGCTTCCAACAGCCGGCTGTTCGCCGGACCTTGCGAGGCGATCTGGCCCGCCGCTTTGAAGACCCTGACCAGCGAGGGATTCCGCCTGATGGCCAACGACGCCCGCAGCGGCGTGGCCTCGTTTCTATGGGCCGACGAGCGCCGCCTGGGGCGACTCCGGGCCACGGGCGATCTGGAGCAGTTCATCGTGCCGCGCAACGGCCTGCTGGAGCAGTTCAGGGACGCGCGGGTGGAGTCCGCCGTGCTCGAGCTGCGGCCCGGTAAGGGGGGCTGCCAGGCCAGCTTGCAGGTCTCCTTTGCGGCCAAGCCCGGAGCCCTCGGCCTGAAACGCGGCTGGATTCGCCTGGAGAGCACCGGCCAGTTCGAGCAAGACCTGCTGGCCCGGGTGGCGGCTGCGACCGGCGCCCCGGCGCGTC
>JBBIMA010000060.1:0-24588 GCA_037444625.1 Solibacteraceae bacterium | reverse complement strand
CGCTCGGCGTAGTTGTCGTTCCGATAGTACAGTCCTTGCGGCCCCCCTCCATCGTCACCCAGCAGGGCGCCACTTTCACCGTGCAACTGGAGGTTGAGAACGTGCAGGCGCTGTTCTCCGCCCCCTTCCGGGTCAAGTTCGATCCCCAGTTGTTGCGCCTGAACGAGATCCAGGCGGGCAATCTGCTCTCCGGCGACGGCAAGCAGATCGTCTTCACGCGCAACATTCTCAACGACACCGGGGACGCCATCGTGAACCTGAACCGCATGCCGGGCGCGGGCGGCATCAGCGGTTCCGGGCCCCTGGCCGTGCTGGTCTTTCAGGCCATCGGGCGGGGCGCCGGCTCGGTCAGCTTCCCGGGCCTGACGCTGCGCGATTACCGACTGGAAACCATCCCCGCCGAGCCGCCCCAGTTGGCGGTTACCATCAAGTAGGAGGCGAGCGATGCGACGGCGCAGGCAAAGCGGCTTGACGCTGGTCGAGCTGATCGTGGCCTTCACGATCATGTCGCTGCTGGCCGCCATGGCGGTGCCGCTGGCGCGCGCCAAGGTGCGCCGGGAGCGGGAGCGCGAGCTGCGTTACGCCCTGCGGGAAATCCGCGCCGCCATTGACAAGTACAAGGACGCCTGCGACCAGCAGCTTCTGGGCCCCATCAAGCTGGGCACCGAGTGCTATCCGGAGAAGCTCGAGGTCCTGGTGGAGGGCGTCAGGCCGGCCGGCTCGGTGGACAAGAAGCTCCGCTTCCTGCGCCGCATTCCCAAGGACCCCATGACCAACTCTTACGACTGGGGCCTGCGCAGCGTGCAAGACGATCCGAGCTCGACAAGCTGGGGCGGGCAGAACGTTTTCGACGTCTACACCAAGAGCACCGAGAGGGCCGCCGATGGCACGCCGTATTCGGAGTGGTAGCGCGGGCTTCACCCTGATCGAGCTGATGATCGTGATGGCGATCATTTCGATCCTGATCTCGATCGCCGTCCCCCTCTACCAGAAGTCCATCATCGCCACCAAAGAGAGCGTGCTGCGGCAGAACCTCTTCACGCTCCGCACCGTGATTGACGAGTACACCTACGACAAGCAGAAGGCCCCCCAGACGCTGGAGGAGCTGGTCTCGGCCGGCTACCTGCGCCAGATCCCGGTGGATCCCATCACCGGCTCCAACCGCACCTGGAAGCTGATCATGGAGGACGCCCTGACCAGCGTGAACCAAACCGAGCCCGGCATCTTCGACGTGCGCAGCGGCTCGGACAAGGTCGGCTTGGACGGCACCCCCTACGCCGATTGGTAGCGGCGAAGGCGCCCGCCGCCTCGGCTACAATGTGAAATTCGGCGGAAACAGCTCGGGAGGCCACGATTGCGCTTTCTGATCAGCGGCGCGGCGGGATTCATCGGCTCGCATCTTTGTGATCGGTTGCTGGAGGAGGGCCACCAGGTCATCGGCGTGGACAATCTGCTCACCGGCTCGATGGCCAACCTGGCCCATCTGGAGGGGCGCCCGAACTTTCGCTTCCTCCGCCACGACGTCTGCCTGCCGCTGGAGATCGAGGATCCCCTGGACGGCGTGCTGCATCTGGCCTCCCCGGCCAGCCCGCGGGACTACCTGGAACATCCTTTGGAGACACTCGACGCCGGCTCGCGGGGAACCCGCGAGATGCTCGAGCTGGCCCGCCGCCACCGGGCGCGCTTCCTGCTCAGCTCGACCTCGGAGTGCTACGGCGACCCGCTGGTCCATCCCCAGCCGGAGAGCTACTGGGGCAACGTCAACCCGGTGGGCCCGCGCTCCTGCTACGACGAAGCCAAGCGCTTCGCCGAAGCGCTCACCACCGCCTACCGCCGGGTGCACGGCCTGCGCACTGCGATCGCCCGGATCTTCAACACCTACGGCCCGCGCATGAAGCTGGACGACGGGCGGGTCGTGCCCACCTTCCTGGACCAGGCTTTGCGCGGCCTGCCGCTCACCGTCTACGGCGACGGCAGCCAGACGCGCAGCTTCTGCTATGTCTCCGACTTGGTCGAGGGACTGCTCCGGCTGCTGTTTTCCGAGGAGCCCGGTCCGGTCAACCTGGGCAATCCCGAGGAGCTCAGCGTGCTCGAGTTCGCCCGCCGCATCCTCGCGCTGACGGGCTCGCGCTCGACCATCGAGTTCCGGCCCTTACCCCAGGACGATCCCAGGCGCCGGCAGCCCGACATCGCCAAGGCCCGCGAAGTGCTCGGGTGGGCTCCGCAGGTATCGCTGGAAGAAGGGCTGCGCCGCACCATCGCCTGGTTCCGCGCCCAGGCCCTCGCGGCCCGGCTCTGAGCGCCCGGCGCGCCGGTCCTCTGTTAGAATCAGCCGCATATGACGGCGGTCGAATGGTTCGTTGGCGGGCTTCAGCAACGCGGCGTCTCGTGGGTCGCCACCCTGTGCGGCCACGGCTTGGATCCCTTCTACCAGGCGGCGCGGCGCGCGGGCCTGCGCCTGATTGACACGCGCAACGAGCAGACGGCGGCCTATATGGCGGGATCCGCGGGCCGCCTGACCCGGCGGCCGGGCGTGGCGGCGGTCTCCAGCGGCGTGGCCCACGTCAACGCCCTCAGCGGCGTCACCGACGCCCACATGGACGGGGCGCCCATGCTGCTGGTGAGCGGCGCGGCCGCCCTGGCCACGCGCGGCATGGGCCACTTTCAAGACCTCGACCAGGTGGCCGCGGCCGCCCCCGTCACGCGCTACGCCCGCTGGATAGACTGCCCCGAGCGCGTCCTCCAGATCCTGGAGGAAGCCTGGCGCGCCGCCCTGGAGGGGCCCGGCCCCGTTCATCTCACCTTCCCCATGGACATACAGACCGCCGAGGTTCCCCCCGACCGGCTGGTGCGGCCCACGCCCGCCCCGCCCGCCGCGGCCGCAGGAGGCGACCCGGAGGCTGCGGCCGAGGCGCTGGCCCGCGCCCAGCGGCCCCTGGTGGTGGCCGGCAACGGCGTCTACTACGCCGGCGAATCGGAGGCGCTGGCGGACTTCTGCGAGCGCTTCGCCGTGCCCTTTGTGATCCCGATCTGGGATCGGGGTTGCGCCGATCGCCCGCTGAACAGTTTCCTGGGCGTGATCGGGGCGGCCACCGGAGGGCCGCGGCTGCTGCCCGAGGCCGATTGCGTGGTCATGGCGGGAGCGGCGGCGGATTATCGCGTGGGCTACCTGCAACCCGGCGCGCTGGCCGACGGGGCGGCTCTGGTGTGGTTCACGGCCGGCTGGCAGGCTCTGGCGGAATCCTACCGGCGGCGCGGCGGGCGTGCGCATACCGCCTGGCTCCAGGAGGCCGCCCGGCGGCGCGACGGCTTTCGCCAGGCGGTTCTGGAGTGCGGCCGGCGGCAGGCCGCGGGCCGGACTCATGCCCTCGACATCGTGGCCGCGCTGCGCCGCGTGCCGGCGGACGACGCCATCCTCCTGATTGACGGCGGCAGCATCGGGCAGTGGGCCCATCAACTGCTCTGCGATCGCTATCCCGGCCACTGGCTCACCTGCGGGCGCAGCGCCGTGGTGGGCTGGGGGATCGCCGGAGCGATGGCGGCCCGCGCGACGCACCCGGGCCGGCCCGTCCTGCTGCTGTCGGGCGACGGCGCCTTCACCTTCGCCGTCGCCGAGCTGGAATGCGCCGTGCGCCAGGGCCTGCCTTTCGTCGCGCTGGTGGCGGACGATCAGGGCTGGGGCATCACGCGCGCCGGTCACCTGGAGAAATTCGGCGAGCCCATCGCCAGCGCGCTGGGGCCGGTGGCCTTCGACCGGCTGGCCGAGGCGCTGGGCGCCCGCGGGGTTCGCGCCGACTCACCCGAGGCTGTCGCGGCCGCCTGCGAGGAGGCTTTGGCCCGCCCGGAGGTAACGGTGATTCACGTGCCGATCACCGGCGGCAACCCCAAAGGCGCCTGAGAAAGCTTCAAAGGGCCAGCGGGTAGGTCCCGTAACGGAAGGCCGCCTCGCGCAGGGCGTTATAGTTCTCCAGCGGCACGTAGGAAGTGATCGAGTTGCTCGAGCCGACGCAATAGCCGCCGCCGGGGCCCACCGTCCGGATGCGCTCGCGCACTTCGGCCTCCACCTCGGCCGGCGTTCCGCGGGTCAGCGTGTAGCCCAAGTCAATGTTGCCGATCAGACAGAGGCGATCGCCGATCCGGCGTTTCAGCTCGGCGATATCCATGGCCTTGGGTTCGATGGGGTGCAGGGCGTTGAATCCGCAAGCCAGGATGTCCTCCAGCACCGAGGTGAGCCGGCCGTCGGAGTGAAAGATGCTGGGCAGGCCGCGCTCGCGCACCATCGTGCAGCTCCAGCGATACCAGGGAAAAACGTACTGGCGCAGGTGCTGCGGGGAGACGATCAGAGCCTCGGAATAGGCCAGATCGTCCGGATGCGTCACAGCTCCCACGTGATCGAACTCGAGCACGCGCAGCAGCACCCGGCTCTGAATCCACCAGATCCGGTCGTACATGCGCCGGATCAGCTCCGGCTGCTCGTAGAGCGCGTAGCAAAAGGTCTCCATGCCCATCAGCGTCCACACCGCGGTGAAAGTCCAGCCCATGTAAGCGATGACTTTCATGCCGGGGGGCAGATAGCCGCGCACCTCCTCGAAGGCCGTCAGGTCCATGCGATCGGGATCGGGCCAGGGGAAGCGCTCGAACTCCTCCAGATTGGTGATCACGCCGCGGCCTTCCTCGGCCCAGGTGATGGTTCGGTCTTCGGCTGAGTAAATGCTGTAAGCTCCGCGACCCGGGCGCTGCCGGGGCGTCGCCGCCCGGCCCTCCCCCGCCGAAAGCCCCGGACGGATCACGCTGCGGATGCCGGTTTGCAAGGGCACGAAGTCGTAGCCCGCCCGGGACCAGAACTCCACCTCGTCCCGCAAGCTCTCCACCCTCCGGCCCAGGAAGGCGGCCTTCACGTCGGCGTCCACGCTGAATTCGACCAGGGGTACGTAGTCCGGCTCGCCCTGCCGCAACAGGGCCCGCCGCAGGTTGTCGAAATTGGGTCCTCGCACCATGCCGCTCCGAGTTGGCATTGTGCCACATGGGCCCGGGCTCAGGCCCGTCTGAGGCGCAGCCGGCCGTCCAGGCGATAGCGCCCCGCCGCCGCCGGAAGCCGCACCTCCCGCTCGCCGTAGCGCACCACCGCCTCCCGGCCCAGCTTGGAGAGCACGACCGCCTCCGCCAGCCGCCCTCCCCGCCAGACCAGCGAGACCTCGAATCCGCCCCGGGCGCACAGGCCGCGCACGCTGCCCTCCGGCCAGGCCTTGGGCAAGGCGGGCAGCAGATCGAGCTCGCCGGCGTGGCTTTGAAGCAGCATCTCCGCCACCCCCGCCGTGGCGCCGAAATTGCCGTCAATTTGAAAGGGCGGATGGGAGCAGAACAGATTGGGCAGCAGGCCGGGGCGGTCATAACGGCCGGGAGCGCTGCGCGCCGGCTGGATCAAGCTGCCCAGCAGGCGGCCGGCGCGCTCGCCGTCCCTCAGCCGCGCCCACAGGTTGATCTTCCAGGCCCGCGACCAGCCGCTGCCCTCCTCGCCCCGCAGCTCCAGCGAACGCCGCGCCGCCTCGCACAGCTCAGGCGTGGCCCGCGGCGTGAATTCCGCGCCCGGATGCAGCGGGTAGAGGTGCGAAAGGTGGCGGTGGCGCGGCTCCGGCTCCTCGAAATCCTCGGCCCATTCCTGCAACTGGCCCCGGCGGCCGATCTGATAGGGCAGCAGCCGCGCCAGCTTCTCGCCCAGCAGCCGTCGCAAATCCTGCTCGCGTCCCAGAATCTCGCAGGCCCGCATCAGATTCCGGAACAGCTCGCGGATGATGGCCAGGTCCATGGTGGGGCCCATCGAGACCCCCGCCGTCCGCTCGCGGCCGTCCCCGTCGCGATAGCGGAAGCGGTTCTCGGGCGAGACACCCACCGGCGTGAGCAGCCGGCCCTGCCCGTCCTCGACCAGCCAATCCAGGTAAAACTCGGCCGCCTCCTTCATCAGCGGGTAGGCCTCCTCGGCCAGGAATCGCCGGTCGCCCGTGAAGGCGTAATGTTCCCAGAGGTGCTGGCAGAGCCAGCCGGCCGCCATCGGCCAGAACGCGGGCATCGCCCCGTAATCCACCGGCTGAGCGCAGCGCCACAGCGTCGTGTTGTGGTGAGCCACCCAACCGCGGCGGCCGTACATCCGGCGCGCCACAGCCCGGCCGTTCGCCGCCAGCTCGCGCACCAGGCGAAACAGCGGCTCGTGGCACTCCGAGAGATTGCACACCTCGGCGGGCCAATAGTTCATCTGGAGATTGATGTTCAGCGTGTAGGCGCCCGCCCAGGGCGGAATGATCTCCCGGTTCCAGAGTCCCTGGAGGTTGAGCGGCTGCGTTCCGGCGCGCGAGCCGGCGATCATCAAGTAGCGCCCGAATTGAAACAGCAGCGCAGCCAGATCCGGATCTCGGCCGTTGCCGAAGCGCTCGATGCGTTCGTCGGTGGGAAGCCGGCTCTGCGCATTGGGCCGGCCCAGACGCAGCTCGACGCGGTCGAACAAGGCCCGGTAATCGCTCACGTGCGCCCGGCGAAGCTGGGCGTAGTTCTTGCCGGCCGCAGCCGCCAGCGCGGTGCGGACGCGCGCCGCCGGATCCGCTCCCTCCCGGCTGGGACTCTTGTCGAAGCCGTTGAAGCTGGTGGCCGCCGCCAGCAACAGGAGCGCCTCCCGCGCGCCTTCGATGCGCAGTTCCTCCCCGGCCGCCGCGACCGAACCGTCGGCGGAGGCCTTCAACCGGGCCTCGAAGCGCAGGCCGAGCCCGCCGATTTCCTCTCCGTAAAGCACCTGCCTGGCGTGGGGCCGTCGCTTGCCTTCCGCGTCCCACAACTCGGGGTACTTCCACTGCTCGCCCCGCTGCTCGATCCACTCCAGCGTGCGGCGCACCGCCAGGCCCGGCGCCTGGCCCGTCATGACCAGCTCATCCCCCGCCGCCCGCGCCCGCGCGGTGGGATGCGGCGACCCGAACCGCACCCGCACCCTCAGGCGGCCGGGGCCCGAGGCGGTCAAGCGCAGGGCGATCACCTGGTCCGGGTGGCTGGCAAAGATCTCGCGCTCATACGTGACGCCGCCCTGCTCGTAGCGTACGCGACAGATCGCCTCCCTCAGGTCCAACTCGCGGCGGTAGCCCCGGGCGTCCTCGCCATGATCAAACTCCAGGTACAGATCGCCCAGGGGCTGGTAACAGGGCCAGACCCGCCCGAGCCAGTGGCGATTGATGAACTGCTCGGCTTCGGCGTAGCGGCCTTGGCGCAACAGGCTCACCACCTGATCGAAGGTCTTGGTGATGTCCAGAGGCAAGTCGCGCCGGCCGGGCTCGTCCGAATACAGAGTATCCTCGTTGAGCTGTAGCTGTTCGCGCGCCACGCCCCCGAACACCATCGCGCCCAGGCGGCCGTTGCCGATGGGCAGGGCTTCGTTCCAGTCGGGCGCGGGGCGGCGGTACCACAACCGCAGCCCGGAAGGCGGCGGCGCGGCCGCCATTCGAGGAGAGACCGCGACGGCAGCCAGAAACTGACGCCGCGTAGCAGCAGGGCCGTTCATCGTCCTCTGATCTTAACCCGGCTGGGCGCCCGCCCTGCGCCCGGCGGCCCGCTCACGTTAAGCTGGAACCCGACGGAGGTTCCGGATGCGAAACGCCACCCTGTTGCCGGCCGCGGTTCTGGCGGCCTGCGGGTACGCCGCAGCACCGCTCGCGGAAGGCTTCCGCAAGCCTCCCGAGGAGGCCAAGGTCATGGTCCGCTGGTGGTGGTTCGGCCCGGCGGTCACCAAGCCCGGCCTGGAGCGCGAGATGAAACTCATGAAGGCCGGCGGCTTCGGCGGCTTCGAGGTGCAGCCGGTCTACCCCCTCACCCTGGACGATCCCGCACGCGGGCTGATCAACCTGCCTTACCTTTCGCGCGAGTTTCTGGACATGGTGCGCTTCACCGCCGAGACCGCGCGGCGGCTGGGATTGCGCATGGACATGACGCTGGGCAGCGGCTGGCCCTTCGGCGGCCCGCACATCTCGCTCGAGCAGGCGGCCGGGCGGCTACGCGCCGAGCGCCTGCCGGTCGAGCCCGGCGCTGCCGCGCTGCCCTTGCCGCCGCTCGGGCAAGGCGAGCGCGTCGTGGCGGCCTTTCTGGGGCCGCGCGAGGGATCGGCCGCCTGGGAGATGCTGCCCGTGGTGGACGACGGACGGCCGCGCCTGCTGGCGCCCGCGTCGCCGGCCCCGCGCCGGGCGCTGGTCTTCATCGCCGGCCACACCGGCCAAACCGTCAAGCGCGCGGCGGTCGGCAGCGAGGGCCTGGTGCTGGACCATTACGACCGCGCCGCCCTGGCCCGCCACCTGGAAGTGGTGGGAGACAAGCTCGTCGAGGCGGGCGGCGGCCTGATCCGCGCGGTCTTCTGCGACAGCCTCGAGGTCTACGGCGCCGACTGGACCCCGGGGCTGGCGGAGCAGTTCCGCCGCCGCCGCGGCTACGACCTGGCGCCCCACCTGCCTGCCCTGTTGCCCGACGGCGGACCGGAGGCCGCCGCCGTCCGCCATGATTTCGGCCAGACGCTCACTGAGCTGTTCGAGGCCGAGTTTCTGGCCCCTCTGCGCGACTGGTGCCGGCGGCGCAACGTGCTGCTGCGCGTGCAGGCTTACGGCATCCCGCCCGCGGGCCTCTCCAGCTACGCCTATGTAGACCTGCCCGAAGGCGAAGGCGCGCAGTGGAACGGCTTCACCGCCGCCCGTTGGGCTTCCTCGGCCGCCCACTGGCTGGGCCGACCGGTGGCTTCCTCGGAAACCTGGACCTGGATCCACTCGCCCGTATTCCGCGCCACTCCCCTGGATTTCAAAGCGGAGGCCGACCAGCACTTCCTGGAAGGAGTCACGCAACTGATCGGGCACGGCTGGCCCTATTCCCCGGAGGCGGTCGGCAAGCCCGGCTGGCGTTTCTACGCCGCCGGCGTGATGAACGACCACAATCCCTGGTGGCACGTCATGCCCGATCTCACCGCCTACCTGGCCCGCGTCTCCTTCATGCTGCGCCAGGGCAAGCCGGCTAACGACGTTGCGCTCTACGCGCCCGTTCACGACGCCTGGGCCGGCTTCACCGCCGGCCGCATCTCGCTGTTTCAGGCCGTGGGCGAACGTATCGGGCGAACGCTCATCCCGCGGCTGCTGGAGGCCGGCTACAACTTCGACCTGGTGGACGACCGCGTCCTGGTCGAGCTCGGTCGCATCGAGCCGGGCCGCCTGGCGGTGGCGGGCCACGGCTACCGGATCGTCATCCTGCCCGGCGTCGAGCGAATGCCCGCCGCCACTCTGCGCCGGCTGCGCGAATTCGTGCGCGCCGGCGGCATCCTGGTGGCCACCCGCCGCCTCCCCGCCGAGGCGCCGGGCCTGATGAACCGGGAGGCCGAGCAGCGCCAGATCCGCGAGCTGGTACGCGAGCTGTTCGAAACACCGGGCGCCCGCGCTCACTTCCTGCGCCAGGAGGATGCCGGCCTGGCGCAGGCGCTGGCCCGCCTCAGGCGGCCCGACGTGATCTTCTCCCCGCCCACCGACGCCGTGGGCTTCGTCCACCGCACCACTCCCTGGGGGGAAATCTACTTCCTGGCCAACACCGGCAACCAGCCGCTCAAGCTCAAGGCGGACTTCCGGGTCACCGGGCGCCGCGCCGAGTGGTGGAATCCGATGAACGGCCAAATCGCCGAAGCCGCCATCGAGGGGCGCAGCGCCGGCGGAACCCTGGTGAACCTCGATTTGGAACCCTACGGTTCGCGCCTGTTGGTGTTCCCCACCGCGCCCACGCCCGGGGCCGCGCCGCTCCTCAAGCGCCCCACGGTCATTCTGCTGCCCGTGGACCTCAGCAACGACTGGGAGGTGACCTTCGAGGAGACCGGACGCAAGGTCGTCATGCAGACGCTGCGCTCGTGGACCGACGAGCCGGCGACTCGTTACTACTCGGGGCGCGCGACCTACCGGAAGACCTTCCAGCTTGCCCCGGAATTCCTGATGAAGGACGTCCGCTTGAAGCTCGATTTCGGCCCGCCCAAACCGCTCGAACGCGGGCGGGCGCGCGCCTTTCGCGCCTGGCTGGAGGGACCGGTGCGGGAGGCGGCCGAGGTCTTCGTGAACGGCCGGCGCGCCGGCAGCGTCTGGGTGCCGCCCTATGAATTGGATGTCACCGGTCTGCTCAACGCGGGGCGCAACCGGCTGGAGATCGTGGTATCGAACCTGATGATCAATCGCATGGCGGGCGAGCCGCTGCCGGACTACAGCGCACTGAAGCAGCGCTACGGCGACCGCTTCCAGCCGCAGGATTTGGAGAACCTTCAGCCGGTGCCCTCGGGCCTGGTGGGAGAGGTGCGGCTGACGCCGTACTGAGGGAGAAGGCGGGCAAGGGAAGAGGTTGCGGTGGGGTGGGCGGGTGTCCTAAGGTGGAGGGGTGGCGCTGAGCGTTATCGAGAACGGCCTCGCCTTCCCTCCTCTCCGCTCCGGCTCCCTCCGCTCTCAAGTCCTCGTCCTGCTCCGCGAGGCTATCCTCTCCGGCCGCCTCAGACCCGGCGATCCCATCCGCGAGGCCCACCTCGCCCGCGCTCTGCGCGTCAGCCAGGCTACCGTACGCGAGGCTCTGTTGCAGTTGGAGCACGCCGGCTTGGTGGTCCGAACGCCTAACCGCTCTACGGTCGTCACGCTGCTGACGCCTCAGGATGTCCAGGAACGCGTCCAGCTCCGCGTACTACTGGAGGGCACGGCAGGCACCCTCGCCGCCCGGCGCATGAGCGAGCAGGACTTCGCGGCCCTGGAAACCCGCCTGGCGGCGATCCACAAGGCCCTGGAAACAGACGTCTATCTGGACTACGTCTCCGCCGACTTGGACTTCCACCGGCTGATCTGGGAACTCGCCGGCAATAAAACCCTCTGCCGCGTGCTGGAACTCGTCACCGTGCCCCTGTTCGCTTATCTCACCATCCGGCGAAGCCGCAGCCTGAAGAACCTGGCCGGCAAAGTCCGCTCCCACGATCCGATCCTTCAGGCCATGCGCTCGCGCGATCCGGAGGCCATCCGGGAGGCGTTTCGCCGGCACCTGGAAGAGTCCTATCAGCAGTTCGATGAGGCCGCCGGCGCCTCGGCGCATGCGGCCCCGCCGGACCATGAACCGCAGGCAACTCTTTGAAACCCTGGCGGCCGCAGCCGCGCCGGGCGGCGCCCTCGGAAAGCCGCTGCGCAAGCTCGACGACATCGTCATCTACCGCGACGAAGCGTTCTATGCGGCCTTTCCCTCGATCGTCCGCCGGCCCGACGGCGAACTGGTGGTCGCCTTTCGCCGCGCTCCGGAACGGCGCAGGTTCGGCGAGAAGCTCACCACGCACGCCGATCCGAGCAGCCAGCTTGTACTGGTGCGCTCGCGCGACGGAGGCCGCACCTGGAGCCGCGAGCCGGAACTCATTTACGCTCACCCATTCGGGGGCTTGCAGGATCCCTGCCTGACCCAGTTGCGCGACGGGGCCATCCTGTGCGCCAGCTACGGCTGGGTGCGTCTGTTCCTGAACCGCCTGGAGAGGCCCCGCAAGGACATCCGCCACGGGGAATTCCTGTTCCTGGGCGGTTTGCTGCTGCGCTCCGAAGACGGCGGGCGTTGCTGGAAGGGCCCCTTCCGCCCGCCCCCCATGCCCGAGCCGGACGCCCTGGATCCCTGGGGCCGCCCGCTGCCGTTGTTCAACCGCGGCGCGATGTGCCAGGGGCGCGACGGGCGCCTGTTCTGGGTCGTCCGCTGCTTCCGAATGGGACGCCGGCCGGACGACCTCCACCTGCTCATCTCCCAGGACGGGGGACGCAACTGGCGCTACTCCTGCGTGGCGGCCGCCGACCCCAAGGTGGCCTTCTCCGAGACTTCGCTGATCGAGACGCCCGGCGGCGACCTGGTGGGCTTCGTCCGCACCATGAACCTGGACAACCACACCGTCGTCATCCGCTCGCGCGACGGCGGCCGGAGCTTCGAGCCCTGGCAGGACGCGGGCTTCCAGGGATCGCCCCATCACGCCCTCCGTCTGCCGGACGGACGGGTGTGGCTGGTCTACGGATACCGCCACCCTCCCTTCGGCATCCGCGCCCGCATCCTGAATCCGGAATGCACCGATTTCGCCACCGCGCCTGAGCTTGTGCTCCGTGACGACGGCGGCAACACGGACATAGGCTACCCGTGGTCGGCCCTGCTACCCGGCGGGCGGGTGCTCACGGTCTACTACTTCAACCTCGCCGACGGACCCCGGTTCATCGCCGGGACCTTGTGCGGGTGAACCGGATCGCCCACCCGGGGCGGCACAGGAGCCGCCGGCAGGCCCGCGCATGAGGTCCTGACCGCGGGCGCCGAGCAGCGGTCTTGACAGGGTAGGGAGGGGAGGCTATAATGGGCCGAGCTATTAACGATAACGATATCAGGCGAAGGGAGATCATCGCCCCATGTCCATTTCGCGCTTGTTCCCTTCATCGGCCCTCCTAGCCTTCGGCCTTTTCGCTCAAAGCCCCTCCGGCCACATCACCGGCCGCGTCCTCGACCCCACGCAAGCCGCCGTCCCTGAGGCCACCCTGCGCGCCATCGCCCTCGACACCAATGTCGTCACCCGAACCGCCAGCAACTCCCAGGGCAATTTCGAGCTGCGCAATCTGGTGCCCGGTCTTTATCGCCTGGAGGCCGAGAAGCAGGGCTTCAAGCGTTTCGTGCGCGCCCCCATCGAAGTGCGCGTCGGGGACGTCCTCAATCTGGAGATCCCCCTGGAGGTCGGCGCGCCGAGCGAGACCGTGACGGTCACCGCGGAGGCGCCCTTGCTGGAGTCGGCCAACGCCAGCGTCGGTCAGGTGATTGACAACCGCCGGATTCTCGACATGCCCACCCCGGGCAGCAGCGTGGTCTACCTGATCCAGATGACCCCCGGCACGGTCGTCACCACTTCGCCCACCAACCTCTGGCCGCCCGATGCGCTGGGCAGCGCCGGCGGCACTTCGATCGCCGGCAGCGGCGGCAGCGCCAGCGAGTTCGCCATGGACGGCGCACCCTTGATGACCCGCGCCGGCGGCTTCACCCTGAATCCTCCGCCCGAGATGGTCCAGGAGTTTCGCGTGCAGACCGCCGGCTTCGACGCCTCCCTGGGCCGCTTCACCGGCGGCTACGTCAACATGGTCATGAAGAGCGGAACCAACCAGGTGCACGGCAGCGCCCTCTTCCAGAATCTGAGCCGCGGCCTGATGGCGCACGACTTCTTCACTAACCGGTACATTTACGACACGCGCACCGGCCCGGTGACGCCGGAAAAGATCGAGCAGGCCTGGCCGCCGCAGCGCATCCTGCGCTACCGCGGCAGCATCGGCGGCCCCCTCCGGCTGCCCGGGATCTACGACGGGCGGAACCGCACCTTCTGGACTTTCGGCGGAGACGGCGTGGATCGCCAGCGCGCCTCGCGAGGATCCTATACCGTACCTACGCCCAGGCAGCGGGAGGGCGACTTCTCCGAGTTACTGGCCGTCGGAGCTCAGTACCAGATCTACGATCCCGCCACGATCGCTCCCGCGCCCGCAGGACGCTTCAGCCGTCAGCCGTTTCCCGGCAATATCATTCCGTCCTCGCGCATAGACCCCATCGCGAAGAAACTGATAGCGTATTACCCGCCGCCCAACACTCCCGGCAACCGGGACGGCAGCCTGAATTACACCGATCCCAATCTGGCCGATTCGCCTTACAAGGGCTTCCTGGGACGATTCGACCACGCCCTCCACGACGCCCACCGGTTCTTCGTCTCCTTCAACCTGGCTTACACCGATCCGATCAGCAACCGCTACTTTCACAACGAGGCCACGGGCACCATCCGCCGGCGGCGCCAGTGCGGGCTGACCTTCGACGATTCCCTCGTCCTCCGCCCGGACATGATCGTCAACCTCCGCTACGGGGTGAATCGTTTCGTGGACCAGACGTTTCCGCCCAGCCTCGGCTTTGACCTTGCCGGCCTAGGCCTGACACAGCGATTGACCAGCCAACTGGATCGCTCGCTGACCACGCTGCCCGCCGTTTCCGTCACCGGCCACACGGGCATCGGAGGGGCCTCGGGCAGCCTGCCGGCCACCACTTACCACAACGGCTTCGGCCAGCTTACTCATCTTCGCGGCAACCACAGCCTGAAGCTGGGCGGCGAGCTGCGCCGGATGCTCGAGAACATTTACAGCTTCGGCAATGTTTCGCCCGCCTATACGTTCGGCACGACCTGGACGCAAGGGCCCCTGGATAACTCGCCGGCCGCGCCCATCGGCCAAGGGCTGGCCGCCCTGTTACTCGGGCGGCCCACCGGCGGGGGCATTGACCGCAACGCCTCGACGGCGGAAAGCTCCACTTACTACGCGCTTTTCCTTCACGACGATTGGAAGCTTACGCGAAGCCTGACTTTGAATGTCGGCTTGCGCTGGGAGTACGACACCCCGCCCTTGGAGCGCTTCGACCGCAGCACCCGGGGCTTTGACTTCCAGACGGCCAACCCCGTCGAACCGCTTGCCCGGGCGGCCTACGCCGCCGCCCCGATCGCCGAGCTGCCTGCCGCGGCTTTTCGCGCCCAGGGCGGACTGCTGTTCGCCGGCGTGGGAGGCGCGCCGCGCGGCCTGTACGAGCCGGACCGGAATAACTTCAACCCGCGGCTGGGAGTGGCCTACCAGCTCAGCCCGAGGACCGTCCTGCGCGCAGGCTTCGGCATTTTCTTTACACCCCTGGGATCGGACCGCGTGAACGCAGGCCAGCAGGGCTTCAGCCGCCGCACGACCCTCGTGCCCAGCCTCGACAACGGCCTGACCTTCCGCGCCACTCTGGCCGATCCTTTCCCGGACGGCATTCTCGAGCCGTACGGCGCCGCTCTCGGCCTGCGCACTTTCCTGGGACAGTCGGTTTCCTTCATTTCGCCCCGGCTGAAGTCAGGCTACATGCAGCGCTGGAGCGTCAACCTCCAGCGCGAGCTGCCCCACCGCGTGCTGCTGGATCTGGGATACCTGGGCAGCAAGGCCGTCGGCCTGCCTTTCTCTTTTTCTTACAACGCCGTCCCCGCCCGCTATCTCAGCACCAGTCCCTTGCGCGACGATCCGGTGATCAACTATTACAGCCAGGCGGTTGCCAACCCCTTCTACGGGTTGCCGGACTTCACGGGCACCGGCCTTCAGAGCCGCACGGTGGCCCGCTCGCAGTTGCTCCGGCCCTATCCGCATTTCACCGGCGTCAGCGCGGATACCAACGACGGTTTTTCCTGGTACCATTCCCTCCAGATTCGCGCCGAACGGCGATTCAGCCAGGGCTACACCTTCCAGGCCTCGTACACCTGGTCCAAGTTCATGGAGGCGGTGGACAAACTGAACGACAGCGACACGTATCCTCACCGCGTGATTTCCAGCCTGGATCGGACCCACTCGCTGGCCGCCACCGGCATTTACGAACTCCCCTTCGGGCGCGGCAAGCGCCGGCTCGCTTCGGCCGGGTGGTTGGATCAGGCGGTGGGCGGCTGGTCCGTGCAGGCCATGTTCCAGGGCGCCGGCGGCCGCCCGCTGGCCTGGGGCAACATCCTTTTCCTCGGCGATGTCCGCCGCATCCCCTTGCCGAGCGCTCAGCGCACGGTGGAACGCTGGTTCAACACCGAGGCAGGTTTCGAGCGCGATTCGCGCCGCCAGCTTTCCTTCAACCTCCGCACCTTCCCGCTCCGGCTGAGCGGCGTGCGCGGAGACGGCATCAATAACTGGAACCTGTCGGTCTTCAAAAGCTTCCGCCTGGGCGAGAGATTCGCCCTCCAGTTCCGCGCCGAGGCGGTGGACGCCTTCAACCACCCGATGTTCGCCGATCCGAACACCACGCCGACCAGCGGGGCCTTCGGCCAGATCACCACGCTGGGCTCGGGCAACACCCAGCGCCGCATCACCCTGGGCGGAAAGCTCACCTGGTAGGAGCAGGCTCGCCGGCGGCCAGCAACTGGCGGCGGATGTCTCGCTCGAGGAAGAACAGGTAGCCGATCAGCAACAGCCCGGCGGCCAGCACGAACAATCCGCCCACGGCCGCGAAAACGCCCGCCAGCCCCAGGCTCGCTTTCAGCAGGCCGGTCACCATCACTCCCGCGCCGCCGGCGATGCAGGCCCCGGTATTCATGAACCCGATGGCCGTAGAGCGGAGCCGCGGCGGCACCACGTCGCAGAGCACCGGATTCTCGTTCGATTGACCGACGCCCCGGAAAAACGAAAAGCAGAAGATGCCCGCGCTGGCTCGCTTTAAGCCCGGCCGGCCCAGGAACACCAGCAGGAACGGCGCCGCCGCCAGGTAGCTGAAACTTTGCAGCAGCACCCGGTAGCGGGTGCGGCGCTTTGCCAGCCGGTCCGAGAGAACTCCCCCGCAGGCAATGCCCAGGGTTGTCGCCGACTGCAACATGAAGGTGCCGGCGAAGCCCGCCGAGGCCAGCGACAGGCCGAAGCTTTCCCGGTAAAACAGCGGCAGCCAGTTGAAGAAGATCCACACTCCTACCCCGGCCAGCACGGCTTTGCCCAACAGCAGCAGGTAAGAGGGAATCCGGCTTAGCTCGCCCAGCGTCTCGAGCACCCGGGCCGCGGCAGGCTTCGCTCCCCGGGAATTCCCGCGGTCCGCGCCCCTTCGAAGAATCCACCAGGCCGGCAGCGCGAAGCTCAGGCCCGTCAGCCCCAACAGCCAGAACCCCGGACGCCACCCGAAGCGATCGCCCAGGTAGCCGGCTGCCGTCCCGCCGCCCACCAGGCCCAGGTTGAGCCCCACCGAGTGAATGCTCATGGCCGTGGCGCGCGTCTCGGTTCCGTGCCAGTCCGCCAGCAAAGCGGTGGCCGCAGGAAGATACAGCGACTCGGCCGCCCCCAGCGCCGCCCGCAACAGAACCAACTGCCAGAGAGTCGAGGCCGAACCCGTCAGCCCGGCGATCAGGCTCCAGGCCGCCAGACTCAGCACGACCAGCCGGCTGCGTGAAAACCGGTCGGCCAGCAGACCCGAAACAGGCGAGCAGAGCGCGTAACTCCACAGGAAGGCCGAACCCAAACTCGCCAGGGCCACGTCAGAGAGGCCCAGCTCGGCGCGCAACAGCGGGAAGACGGCCGAGATGGCCGCCCGGTCCGCATAGTTGATGGCCGCCGCCACCGCCAGCACGGCCGCCACGGCCCACTTGTGCGCACTGGAAGCCGGCCCTGCCGCCCTTCGGCTGAGCCGGAGCCTCATGCCCTCGTCTCCCGGGCCTCCTCCGGCAATCCCTCAGCCCGCATGAATTCCCTCACCCGCCGCCGCTGCTCCTCCCCCGGGCGCTGGTCCAACTGCGCCATGTAACTGCCGCATATGCCGCGCAGTTCCAGCACCAGCTTGATGGCTTGCAGCCGCAAAGTGGTGGATTCGTTGGGGCGCGCCTCCAACAGGCTCCAGACGCGCATCAGCCCTTGAATGCGGCCGTGCAGCGCTTTGAGCCGCTCGATGTCCCGCGCCTGCGCCGCCTCCCAAGTCGCCACCATCACTTCGGGCGCGAAATTGGCGATCGCAGGGACCGCCCCCTGAGCCCCGAGTAGCAGACTCGGCGCCGTCAATAGCTCGTTGCCGTGCAGGTAGGCGAAATCCGAACGGTTGCCCAGCCGCCCGAGCAGATCCAGCGTGCGAGCCATGTCCCCTACCGTGTCTTTGATGCCCGCGATGTTGGGATGGTCGGCCAGCCGCTGGACCGTCTCCGGCTCCAGGTTATTGTTCGTGCGAAACGGCATGTTGTAAAGCACCAGCGGCAGGGGGCTGGCCCGGGCGATCGCGCTGAAGAAGCGCACCAGCTCGCTTTGCGAGCAGCGAAAATAAAAGGGCGGCAGAGCGGCCACCGCATCCGCGCCCAACTCCGCGGCCGCTCGGGCCTCGGCGCAGATCTCTTCCAGGCAGTTGCCCGAGACCCCCACGCACACAGGTACGCGACCCGCGGCCGCGCGCACCACCGCCGCCGCCATCCGTTGCTTCTTAGCCGCCCCGAGCGAGACGAACTCTCCGCTCGATCCCAGCGCGAACAGCCCGTGAACCCCGCCGCGCAGCAGGAAGCCCACCAGACGCTCCACCCCCGCCTCGTCAATCTCGCCCTCCGCCGTCAATGGCGTGACCAAGGGCACCACAATTCCCCGCATGGGAACTCTCTCCGCTCTCATGGATACACCCGGATCTCGAAAACCCGCGCGCACGGCTCCCCGTGTGTCCCCGACACCTCCAGCCTCAGCCGGCGAGACGCCGCCGGCTCCGCCAGACGATGCGCGCGCAAACGCTGGTAATTGCCCCGCACTTCCACAGCGCCCCCATCCCACACCAGCCGGTAGTCCCGAACCGTCTCCGGTTGCGGTCCCCACAGCATCTTGCGGCGGTAGGCCTCGCTCATGGTGAGCGCCAGTTCCCGCTGAAAGCCGCTGTCGAAGGTGAGGCGCACCTCGGAAAACCGCCGGGGCGCAGCCCACTCGAGCTCGATCCACGCCGGCAGCCCTTCGGAGGCCCACTGGTTGGTTCCCTCCGGCAGCGCCGGATGCAGACCTCGGTGGGTGGCGCGGGTGATCCCGTTCAAGACCGCCGCCGCCGGGCTGCCCGGCCGCTCGCTGGAGGCCGCCACCCGCGCCGAGCGAGCCAGATCCCGCTCGTCCTCGTTGCGGACCCCCAACAGGAACCCGTCCTGCCGCAGCAGCGCCTGCTGGATCTCCCGCCGCAGCTCCGGGGCCTGCAATTCCTGGATGCGCCCGATCCCTTTGCCGGCCGCTACGGCCGCTGCGGTTCCCACTGCTTGGCCCATGACCGAGCAGGTCCCCATGACGCGCGCCGAGCCCAGCGCCACGTGGGTGGCGCTGATGTTCCGCCCGGCGAAAAAGAGGTTCTCGACGTTACGGGAATAGAGGCTGCGCAGCGGGATTCCGTAAAGGTGCGGCAGCTCGACCTGCCGGCAGGGAAACTCCCACACCGCCTCGATCCCCCGGGGCGGGTGCAGGTCAATCCACCAGCCTCCGTAGGCCACGTCGTCCTCGAAAATGCGCCCTTGCATCAAGTCGCGCTCGCTGAGCACGTGCGGCCCCAGGAACCGCCGGGATTCCCGCTTGCCGGGCAGCATGCCGATCCACTCCAGCGCCCAGTTCTCCGCCGACTCCCAGGGCGGCGGGCCCTCGCCCCTCCACTGCTCGCCCGCCGTAGCCGCCCCGCCTCCCGTGCAGCCGTTCTTGATGTGGTCCCATACGCCCAGGGCGATCGCCAACAGTTCGTGGCGGATTCGATCCCCGTCCTTGATGGTGTCCAGCTCTCCGCCCCACTCCACCCACCAGTAGCCGTATTCGTACTCCCGGTGGCTGCGCAGCCGCAGGTCCTCCTCGGAAAAGCGCCGCGCCCAGGGGGGCGGCGTGAACGGCATCGGGCGATCGTGCCGCCGCGCCATGAACAGAATGGTGCTTCCCATCGTGCAGGCATCAGCCCGCTCGGGGGCCAAGGACTCTCCGTACTCGGAACGCGCCTCGCGGCCCATGCGGAACTCGGCGCCCGCTTCCATGCCCAGCCGTCCGTCCCCTGTGCAATCGGCGAACAGCGGAGCCTCGATGAGGAATTCCTCCTCGCTCATGGAGCGCACGGCCTGCACGCTCCGGATCAGGCGCCCGGAAGGCGGGCCTTCGGTCCGGCAGCCCACACAGTAGGTGTCCAGCAGCAGCGTGATGTTGGTCTCCCGCCGGACGGCGTCGTAGAGCAGCAGGTCGAACAGGGCGGGACTTCGCTGCGGATTGCGCGCGGCATCCTCCAGGCGAAGCTCCTCGATGATGCCGCTCTCGCGGGCGCCGGGGCGGCACCCCGAACAAGAGGCGCCCACGATGTGCATGCGGATCTGGGAAGAGGCGTTGCCGCCCAACACCGACCGGCCTTCCAGCAGAATCACCCTGGCGCCGTTGCGCGCCGCCGCCAGCGCGGCGCAGACGCCGGCCATCCCGCCGCCGGCGATGCAGAGGTCGGCCTGAAGGCGGGTCACGAGAGCCGGACCCCCAGGGCTGAGGAGAAATCAGGAGGCCCAGGAGGGGCCATGGGGGGCTGAGCAGAGGCGGCGGCTGCGGTCCTCGTTATCGTTATCGAGAAGAGCACCCGCCCAGTATACCACTACTCATCCCCGTCCAACCGCGTCAATCCCGCCTCCCTCGCCCACCTCACCGCCTGCGCATACTCCCCCATCGTGATCCGCCGCGACAGCTCCCGATACTGGAACGCCTTGTGCTCCGGCCGGTACTGCGCCATGATGTTCACGTACGTCCCCTTGCTCAGCTTCTCGGCCACCCAGCGCACGAATTTCTCGGTCCCCGCGATGTTCTGCGGCAGCACCAGATGCCGGATGATCAGCCCCCGCAGCGCGATCCCGTTCTCGTCCACCACCAGCTCGCCCACCTGCCGGTGCATCTCTTCGATCGCCGCCGCGGCCCGCTCCGGGTAGTCGTAAGCCCCCGAAGAATACTTGCCCGCCATCTCCCCGTCGGTGTACTTGAAGTCGGGCATGTAGATGTCCACGATGCCTTCCAGCAGCTTGATGATCTCCACCGGCTCGTAGCCCCCGCAGTTGTACACCAGCGGAATGCGCAAACCCAACCGGATCGCCGTGCGCAGCCCCTGCACGATGTTGGGAACCACGTGCGTCGGCGTCACCAGATTCACGTTGTGGCAGCGCAGCTCCTGCATCTGGACCATCAAGCGGCCCAGCATTTCGTCGCTCATGTAGCTGCCGTCGCCCCGGTGGTTGATCTCCCAGTTCTGGCAGAAACAGCACAGCAGGTTGCAATGGCTGAAGAAGATCGTCCCCGAGCCCCAGCGCCCCACCAGCGGCCGCTCCTCGCCGAAATGGGCGTGAGCGGAGGCCACCTTCACTCGCGACGTCGCCTGGCATACGCCTTTCTCGCCCTTCAGGCGGTTCACTCCGCACTGGCGCGGGCACAGGCGGCAGCTCTTGTAAATCGCCCAGAGCGTGCGGGCGCGCTCGGCCAGTTCCCCCGTGCGCTCCAGCCTGAGGTAAGCCGGCTGGAAGTCTTTGCGCAACATCGTGGGGACGTTCCTGCGCGGGGCGCCCAGCGCGGCGATGGGCAGCAGGCTTCCGGCGAACTCCCGGCGCGTCGGATCGTCCATGCTCACCCCCGGGCCCAAGCATACCTCAGCCCGGCCGGCGGCGGAAGCCTGCCGCGCTCGGTCCCGCCGCCTCAGGATTCCGCCGGGGGAAACTCCGGGTGCGGCCGCGGCGCGCCCAGCGGCCGGCGGCTCACCGGATCGAACGCCATCACTTTACCCTTCCGGTAGGACTCGACCCCCAGCGCGATGGCCACCATCACTTGGTAGCCCCGCAAGGCGTTGTAGACCGGCGGCTGGCGGCTGCGCATCGCATCCAGCCAGTCGTCGGTCAGACCCGGGCCCGGCTCCGGCTCGATGATCACCTCCGTCCGGCCGTCGTTGGCCTGCCGGAACTCCTCCAGGAAGGTCCGCTCGGCCTTCACCACCGCCACCGCCCGGGGACGGCCCTGGGGCGGAGCGGGCGCCGCCTTGCGCTGATCGCCCATGGCGTCCATGGCGGCCTGGCCCTCCATCACTTGCAGCGTCGCCCAGTTGCCGTAGACCGTGATGGGCACCGAGGTCGCGTTCGCCATGCAGGAGACCATGTTGATCGAGTAATCCCCCGGATACTCGATCATCGTCATGTAGGTGTCCGGCACTTCGCGATTCTTCTGGACGTAAATGCCTCCCACCGCCGCCACCCGAGTGGGAAACTCAAAGCCCAGCATGGTGCACATCGTGCCCAGGCGGTGATAGAGCAGGTCGCCCGCGTTGCCCGTGGAATAATCCCAGAACTTGCGCCAGCGGAAGTAGCGCTCGGCGCTGAAGCGCCGCTTGGGCGCCGGCCCCAGCCACATGTTCCAGTCCAGGTTCTCGGGCGTCACCTTGGCGTCCGGCCAGTGGTCGCTGCCCACCCCGGGGATCGGGTAGTCCCACATTCCCTCCCGCGTGTTGCGGTTGTAACTGATCAGTCCCCAGAGGATCTTGCCCATCTTGCCCGCTTTGATGTACTCGTGGATCTTCCAGTTCAAACGGGTGGCCGGGCCGGTGCCCCCCATTTGCAGGACGCGCCCGGTCTTCTCGACCGTGGCCCAGACGCGCTCGGCCTCCTCCAGGGTGCGGGTCATGGGCTTCTCCAGGTAGACGTCCTTGCCCGCCTCCAAGGCCTCGCACGCCATCCGGCAGTGCCAGTGGTCCGGCACCGCCAGCACCACCCCGTCAATGTCCCGCCGCGCCAGCACCTCCCGGTAGTCGCGGTAGGCTTTCTCGGCGCCGGACTGCTCCATGCCGTAGCGCAGCCGCGGCTCCCAGACGTCGCACACCGCGCTGAAATGAACGTCATTGCGCTGCCGGCGGCGGTTGTCGAACATCCGGATGAGCGTCAGGAACTGCATCCCGGCGCCGATGAAGGCGATGTTGATGCGGTCGTTGGCGCCCAGAATGCGGCCCCGGGTGGCGCAAGCGGCCGCCGCCGCCAGACCCGCCTCGCGGATGAAGAACTCGCGCCGCGTCGGCCGGTTTTCCTCGCTGCTCATAAGAACCTCCTTGACCCGAAGATACCTCTTCCCCGGCGGCTACATGTACATGCCGCCGTTGATGTTGAGCACGTGCCCGGTGATGTAGCCCGCCTCTTCGCTGGCCAAAAAGCGCACCCCGGCCGCCACGTCCTCCGGCCGCCCGAACCGCTTCAGGGCGATCATGCCGAGCATCCGCTGTTTGACCTCCTCGGGCAGCCGGGCCGTCATGTCGGTCTCGATGAAGCCCGGCGCCACCGCGTTGACCGTGATGTTGCGCCCGGCCAGCTCCTGCGCCAGCGCCTTGGTCAGCCCGATGATGCCCGCCTTCGAGGCCACGTAGTTGGCCTGCCCCGCGTTGCCCATCAGCCCCACCACCGAGGCGATGTTGATGATCCGGCCCCAGCGCTGCCGCATCATGTCCGGCAGAACCTGCTGAATGGCCAGGAAAGCCCCGTTCAGGTTGACCGCCAGCACCAGATCCCAGTCCTCCTTCTTCATGCGCACCGCCAGAGCGTCCCGCGTGATGCCCGCGTTGTTCACCAGGATGTCGGTCCGCCCGAACTCCCGGGCCGCCTGCCGGAAGGCCTCTCGCACCGAGTCCGGCGAGCTCACGTCCACGTACAACGGGAAGGCCTCTCGCCCGCGGGACCGGATCTCGCCCGCCGTCTCTTCGTTGCGCTCCGGTTCGTTGGAAGCCACCACCACGCGCACCCCCGCCTCGGCCAGAGCCAGCGCGATCGCCCGCCCGATGCCCCGGCCGGCCCCCGTCACGAACGCCGTACGAGTGCTGCTCATCGTCTCACCTGCCTCCCGGGCGGCCCCCGCCGCCCGCAAAACCTCAATCATAGTAGAAAGGAGACGACGCCGATGGCTTACCGAGATCTGCGCGAGTTCCTGCGCGCCCTCGAGCAGCATGGGGAGCTCAAGCGCATACCCTTCGAGGTGGATCCCGTGCTCGAGATCACCGAGTTCGCCGACCGCGCGGTCAAGCAGGGCGGCCCCGCCTTGCTTTTCGAGCGCCCCAAGGGATCTGAGGTCCCGGTCTTGATCAACGCCTTCGCCAGCCGCCGCCGCATGGAGCTGGCCCTGGAGGTCTCCTCCCTCGATCAGATCGCCGGCCGCATGGCCGAACTGCTCGCTCTGGAGGCCCCACAGGGCCTGCTCGACAAGCTCAAGATGCTGCCCAAGCTGGCCGAGCTCGGCGCCTTCTTTCCCCGCCGGGTCTCCGACGGCCCCTGCAAGGAGATCGTCCGCCGCCAGGATTTCTCCCTGTTTGACTACCCCATCCTGCAATGCTGGCCCGAGGACGCCGGCCGCTTCATCACTCTCCCCCTGGTGTTTTCAAAGAACCCGGAGACCGGCAGGCGCAACTGCGGCATGTACCGCATGCAGGTCTACGACGAGCGCACCACCGGCATGCACTGGCAGATCCACAAGCACGGCGCCGAACACTACCGCCGCCTGGCCGCCGCCGGCCCCGGGCGCCGCTTGGAGGTCGCCGTGGCCCTCGGCGCCGATCCGGCCACCATCTTCTCGGCCGTTCTCCCCCTGCCTCCCGACGTGGACGAAATGCTGTTCGCAGGCTTCCTGCGCCGGCAGCCGGTCGAGATGGTCCGCTGCGAGACCTGCGACCTGGAAGTGCCCGCGCAGGCCGAGATCGTGCTGGAGGGTTACGTCGAGCTGGGCGAGTTGCGCCGCGAGGGCCCCTTCGGCGACCACACCGGCTTCTATTCCTTGGAGGACGACTACCCGGTCTTCCACCTCACCGCCGTGACCCAGCGCAGCCGGCCGATTTACCCCGCCACCGTCGTCGGCCCCCCTCCCATGGAGGACTTCTTCCTGGGCCAGGCCATCGAACGCATCTTCCTGCCTTTGCTCCGCCTCCAGCTTCCCGAAGTGCGCGACATCGCCCTGCCGGCCGAGGGCGTCTTCCACAACCTGATGCTGGTCTCGATCCGCAAGTCTTACCCCGGCCACGCCCGCAAGGTCATGCACGCCCTCTGGGGCATGGGACAGGCCA
>JBBIMA010000059.1:0-25054 GCA_037444625.1 Solibacteraceae bacterium | reverse complement strand
GCGTGTCCAGGCAGCCGATCAGGTTCATCAGCGTGGACTTGCCCGAACCCGACGGCCCCATGATGGCCACGTACTCGCCCCGGCGGATCTCCACATCCACGCCCCGCACGGCGTGGATCTCCTGCTCGCCCATCAAATAGGTCTTCCAAAGATCGTAAGTGCGGATCACGATGCCGTCGCGCCGCAATTGCTCGCCGCGCTCCGCGGTTGCCTCGACTGCTCGCGCCATATGCTTCCTTCCTGCCGGGCAGGCCGCCCCCTCAGGCCTGGTCCGAACGGACCGGGGCCTTGTTATCCACCTTCACGCGCGCCTGGTTGCGCACGGTGCGGATCACCCGGTAGCTGCCCGTCACAATCTCCTCGCCTTCCTTCAGGCCGCTGAGGACTTCGATGTCGGTCGCCCCCGTGATGCCGGTCTCCACCTTGCGGAAGACCGCCTTGTCGCCCTGGATCACGAAGACGCCCTGGATCTCTTCCTTACGCGCCTTCTCGGCCGCCGGGTCCGCCTTGCCGGCCGCCTGGACGCCGCCCTTGCGCGGCTCTTCCAGATCGCCGCGCTGGCGCACGGTGAGGGCCTGAATCGGAATGGTCAAAACGTTCTTGCGGGTGGCGGTGGTGATCTTGGCGGTGCAGGACAGGCCCGGGCGGATCTCCTCGGGCGGGTTGTCCAGCGCGATCACCACCTTGAAATCCTTCGCCTCCTGGCTGGAGATGGCGCTTTGGGAAGCCGCCAGGCCGGTCGAGCGCAGGATGGCCGTGTTGCCGATCTCGATCACCCGTCCCTGGAAGGTCCGGTTCGGGATGGCGTCAATGGTCACCGTCGCGGTCTGATCCAGCTTCACGTTGACGATGTCGGTCTCGTCCACCTTCACCTCGGCGGTGATTAGCGACATGTCGGCGATGGTCATGATCAGACTGGCGGGCGAATTCTGGATCCCCGGCACCACCGTCTCGCCCACCCGCACCGGCAGGTTGGTCACCACCCCGTCCAGCGGCGCCACCGCGAAGGTGCGCTGGAGCACGTCGCTGGCCCGCCTCAGGTTGGCCTGCGCCAGGGCCACCCGCTTCTGCGCGGCCGCAAGCTGCGAAGCCACTTGCGCCCGCTGCGCCCGGGTCTGGGCCAGACGCGCTTCGGCCTCCCGCAGGGCCGCCTGCCGGGCGTCGAATTCGATGCGCCGCTGATCGTAATCCTGCCGCGAGATCAGCCGTTCCTGAAAGAGCTTCTCGGCCCGGCTGAAATTGATGCGGGCCTGCTCGAGCTCGGCCTTGGTCCGGTCCAGCGTGGCCTGCGCCGTCAGCAGGTTCTCCTCCGCCACCCGCAGCGCCGCCTCCGCCGCGGCCGATTCGGCCTCGGCCTGGCTCAGCCCCGCGCGCTGCGCCTGCACTTCCGCCTCCGGCTGCACCGACTCCAGGCGCGCCAGCAACTGCCCCTTGCGCACCCGGTCGCCTTCCTTCACCAGAATCTCCGTGATCCGTGAGGGGGAAACGGCGTTGGTTCCGATGTTGATGTAGTTGCGCGGCTTGATTTCCCCGGAGGCCGTCACCAGCGAGACCAGATCCTGCCGGACGACCCGGCCGGTCTGCACCGTCACCACACCCCGCTGGTTATACTTGGCTCCGCCGTAAACGCCGCCGGCGATCAGAATCGCCACCAGGATCCCGAGCCAGATCTTCCACTTGCGCTTCACGCACTACTCCTCATCCCATCAAGACGACCGCCGACCCGCAAATGTTCCACCCCTCCGCCTTCCGCGGGCGCTTTTTCCGCTCCTCGCCCCAGAACCGGGGAACCGCCTCGCGCCCGGCCCCCTTCCCTGAAACTTTCATGGTAACACCCCGGGAAGGCCGGCAAGGCCGCTTCCTCCCGCCGCTCACCCCCCGCGACCGCCTTGTGCCATCATCTGCTAGATGAACCGCCGGTCCACCTTTCGCCTGATGGCTCTGGCACTGCCGGCGGCCTGGGCCGCCGCGCAACCCTTCCCCACTGCGCCCCCCGCTTCCCTCCGGCCCGCTGAGCAATGGCTGGCCGCGCAGTTGACGGAACACCGAATCCCGGCCCTATCGGTGGCTGTGGCCGACCGCTTCCAGCCCGTCTGGTCAGGCGCCTTCGGCTGGGCGGATCTGGAGAACAATGTGCGCGCCGCGCCGGGCACCGTCTTTCGCCTGGGTTCGATTTCCAAGCCCATGGCCGCCGTGGCCGCCCTCCAGTTGGTCGAACGCGGCCGTTTGGATTTGGACGCCCCCGTGCAAAAGTACGTGCCCTCGTTTCCCGAAAAACCCTGGCCGATTACGCCCCGCATGCTGCTGGCCCACTTGAGCGGCATCCGCCACTATCGCAGTCCGGAGGAGCTGCTCAGCACCCGGCATTACGACGATCTGCTGGAGCCGTTGAAAATCTTCGCCGCCGATCCGCTGGAATTCCAGCCCGGCACCAAGTTCCGCTACACGACCTACGGCTACGTCCTGTTGGGCGCCATCGTCGAGGCGGCCTCCGGCCGGCGATTCGCCGACTATCTGCGCGAGAACGTGCTGGCGCCCGCCGGATGCCTGCGCGTTCAGCCCGACGACGTCTACCGCATCATTCCCAATCGCGCCCGCGGCTACCGCCGCACGCCCTCCGGCGCCGTCGAGAATTGTGCCCTGGCCGACACCAGCAACAAGATTTCGGGCGGCGGCTTGCTGGCCACGGCCGAAGACCTGGTGCGCTTCGCCCTGGCGCTCCAGCAGGGACGCCTGCTCAAGCCGGAGACCGTCCGGCAGATGTTCACCTCGCAGCGCACCAGCGACGGCCGGCCCACCGGCTACGGCTTGGGCTGGTATGTCGGCGAGCGGGCGGGCAAGCACTGGGTCGAGCACAGCGGGTCGCAGCCGGGCGCCTCCAGCGAGCTGCTGATGCTGCCCGAGCGAGGCCTGGCGGTGGCGGTTCTCACCAACCTGGAGCGGGCGCCGGCCCGCGCCATCGCCCTGCGGTTGGCGGACCTGCTCATCCGGTGAGCGGGCAGGCCCCGCGGCTGTGTTAGATTGGCTCAGCGAAACTCTCCGGAGGTGGACGTGCGAATCAGCCGTCGCAAGCTATTGTTGACCGCCGGCGTCCTGCGCGCTGCTCCCGCGCCGCCGGCTCCGCCCGGGATCGCCGGGCCGCCGGGCCGCCGCTTCCAGGGCGAGGCCCTGCGCGAGATCGCCTTCCCGCTGGGGGGCATCGGCACGGGCACCGTCTCGCTGGGCGGCTACGGAAACCTGCGCGATTGGGAGATCTTCAACCGCCCCAACAAAGGGGGCGTGCTTCCGCTGACCTTCGTCGCTTTGCGCCTGGAAGGGGGCGGCCTGAAGAGACCGCTCATCCGCGTGCTCGAGCGGCGGCCCCATCCGCCGTTCACCGGGGCCTCCGGGGTGCCCCGCGAAACCGCCCTGGGACTGCCGCGCTTCCGCGAGGCGGTCTTCACGGGCGCCTATCCTTTCGCCCACCTGCGCTTGACGGACCCGCGCCTGCCGGTCGAGGCCGGCCTGGAAGCCTTCAACCCCATGATCCCGCTGGAGACCGACGACTCCGGCCTCCCCGTGGCGATCCTCACTTACGAGCTGCGTTCGCACGCCTCCGCGCCCCTTTCCGCCGCGGTGGCTTTCTCGATCATGAACCCGGTGGGCTACGACGGCGTCACCCGCCTGCGCGGCCGCCGCGCCCCCTTCTTCGGCCGGAACGTCAACGAGCTGCGGCGCGAGGCGGGCCTGGCCGGCCTGTTCATGAGCTCGCGCAAGTACCCGCCCGATTCCCCGCGCTACGGCTCCGTGGCCCTGCTCACCGACCAGCCCGATCTATCCTGGCGCTTGCAATGGCGCCACGGCCGCTGGTGGGACGAGTTTCACCACTGGTGGGACGAACTGCTGAGCCGGGGCCGCTTCGCCAACCTGGAGGCGCCGCCCTCGGCGGAGGGCGAGACCGAATACGCCACCCTGGCGGCGCACGCGGAGCTGGGCCCCGGTGAAACAAAACAGGTGACTTTTGTTCTGGCCTGGCACTTCCCCTGGACCGAGAACTACTGGACTTCCGAAGACCAGCACCGCGCCCAACCCCTCCGCAACTATTACGGCACCCGCTGGCCTTCGGCTTGGGAGCCGGCCGCCTACGCTCTGCGTAACCTCGCCGCCTTGCGCCGCCGCAGCCTCCGCTACCGCGACCTGCTCTGGGGCTCCACCCTGCCGGAAGCCGTGCGCGACGCCGTCTCCAGCCAGGCCTCCATCTTGCGCACCAACACCCTGATGCTCATGGAAAACAAGCTGGTGCTGGCCTTCGAAGGCTGCAACGACAACGCCGGCTGCTGCCCCATGAACTGCACCCACGTCTACAACTACGAGCAGACCCTGGCCCACCTCTACCCCGAGCTGGAGCGCAACATGCGCCAGACCGATCTCCTGATGAACCTGCGCCCCGACGGCTCCATGAGCTTCCGCACTCCCGTCCCCCTGCGCCCGGGCGGCCACCCCAAGATGATCCCGGCCGCCGACGGCCAGATGGGCACCGTCCTCAAGGTCTACCGCGAGTGGCGCCTCTCGGGCGACGACGCCTGGCTGGCCAAGCTCTGGCCGCACCTCAAGCGCGCCCTCGAGTACGCCTGGGTCTCCTGGGACGCCGACCGCGACGGCGTCATGGAGGGCGAGCAGCACAACACTTACGACATCGAATTCTACGGCCCCAACTCGATGGTCGGCACCCTCTATCTGGGTGCCCTCGAGGCGGCCGCCCGCATGGCCCGCCGCTTGGGCGATTCCGAGGCCGCCGCTCGTTACCAGGAGCTGCGCCGCAAGGGATCCGAACTGTTGGACCGCCTGTTGTGGAACGGCGAGTATTACATCCAGAAGGTGGACGAGAAACAGCAGAAGGCCTCGCGCTATCAGTACGGCGAGGGCTGCCTCTCGGATCAGTTGCTCGGCCAGTGGTTCGCCGAGGTCGTGGACCTGGGCAAACTGCTGCCCCCCGAGCACATCCGCACCGCCCTGGCCTCGATCTTCCGTTACAACTTCCTCACCGACTTCAGCCAGTTCGCCAACGTGCAGCGGATCTACGCCCTGGACGACGAGCAGGGACTGCTGCTTTGCAGTTGGCCGCGGGGCAAGCGGCCCGCCCTCCCCATGGTCTATTCCGACGAGGTGTGGACCGGCATCGAGTATCAGGTGGCGGCCCATTTGATTTATGAAGGCATGGTCAAGCAGGGACTGGCGATCGTCGAGGCGGTGCGCCGCCGCTACGACGGCGTGCGCCGCAACCCCTACAACGAGATCGAGTGCGGGCATCACTACGCGCGCGCCCTGGCGAGCTGGTCCTTGCTCACCGCCCTCTCGGGTTTCGCTTTCTCCGCCCCGGACAAGGAGATCCGTTTTCGCCCCCGCCTGGCGCGCGCCGACTTCCGCTGCCTGTATTCGGCCGGGGTGGCCTGGGGCGCCTACCGGCAGCGCCTGGCGCAAGGAAAACTGGAGGCCGAACTGAGCGTCGAGGGCGGCGAGCTCGAGCTGGTGCGGATGCGCCTGCCCTTCACCGGCCCGAGCGCCCGGGTTCTCACGCGCGGCCGGGCCAAGGCCGCGGTACGGGACGGCGAGGCCCTGATCGAGTGGTCCTCGCCGCTGCGTCTCCGCCCAGGAGAGCGCCTCCGCCTCACCCTGGCCTGAGGCCGCTGCGCGGCGCCGGCCGGCGCCGTATCATAGGCGGCAGGAGAGAATCCCCCGGAAAAGGAGAACCGCCGTGCAAGCCAATGAGGCTCGCTTCCTGTTGAATTTTCTGCTCCCCCAAATCCGAAACGAAACCGCCACCACCCGCAAGGTCCTGGCTGCCGTCCCTGCCGACCGGGGCGACTACCGGCCCCATCCCGCCTCCAAGAGCGCCCTGGAGCTGGCCTGGCACCTGGCCTCCTCCGACTATTGGTTCCTGGACAGCATCCTGCGCGGCCAGTTCTCGGCCGAGGAAGGGAACATGCCGGCCGAACTGCGTTCGCCCGCCGATGTGGCCGCCTGGTATGAGAACAACGTACCGCCGCTGGTGGAACGCCTCGCGGGTCTCTCCGACGAGGAATTGCTGCGGGAAATCCCGTTCTTCGGCCTGATGAGTTGGCCCGCCGTCGGCTATCTGTTGTTGGCCGTCGTCCACGGCGTGCATCACCGCGGCCAGCTCTCTGCCTACCTGCGGCCCATGGGCGGCAAGGTGCCCTCCATTTACGGCGGCAGCGCGGACGAACCCTTCCAGCCGCCGGCCTGAGAGCGGCCGCCCCTCAAGGCTCCGCCGGCCGCTCCTCGAGCAGCTCGAGAAAATGCTGGGCGGCCCGGCCGAACCTCTTGCGTCGCAAGTGAATGATCCCCAAGGGCCGCACCGGCGCAGGCTCCAGGGGGATCGCCGTCAGCCGGCCTTGGCGCACCTCTTCCTGCATGATCCGGGCCGGCAGGATGCTCAGGCCGGCGCCCGCCGCCACTGCCTCTTTGACCGCCGCGATGTTGTCGAAGTGCATCACTACGCGCACTTCAACGCCCTGTTCGGCCAGGAACCGGTCAATCCGGCGGCGGATGGGAAGGTCCTCGTCGAAGGCGATGAAATCCAGGCCCGCCAGCTCGGCCGGGGCCAGACGGGGCCTTTCCCCCAGAGCGTGGGCCGGGGCCACCGCCACCTGCATCCGCTCCTGGCGCCAGGGCCGGACCGCCACCAAACGGCTCGGTTCCGGGTAGCTCACCAGACCCAGGTCGGCCCACCCGCTTTCCACCGCCTCGTAAACCTTCTCCGGCCGCAGGTATTCCACCTCGATGCGGGCCTGGGGGTGGCGGCGCCCGTACTCCGCCCGAAGCTGCGCCATCTCCGAGATGCCCACCGAGTAGATGGCCGCCACCCGGACCACGCCCTCGACCTCACCCCTCAATTGCTCCAACGCGGCGTCCAGATCCTCCTTGCGGCGCAGCACGTCCCGGCAGAACTCGTAGTACAGGCGCCCGGCCGCGGTCAGGGCTACCGGGCGCCGGCTGCGGTCCAACAGCTTCAGCCCCAAGCGGGCTTCCAGCTCGCGCACGTGCTGGCTGGCCGCCGGCTGGCTGATCTGGTTCATGGCGGCCGCCCGGCTGAGACTGCGGCTCTGGGCTATGTCTCTGAAGAGCTTGAGGTGGGCGACGTCCACGCGCCCAGGCTAGCATAATGTCTGCCTATGATGCAACATGGAATTTTCCAGTTGACTTATCCTCGCCCTTCCGCTATTCTGTTTGCAATACCCCCTGTGGCTCACGGGGGATTTTCTACACCGGCTGCGGCGAACTCGGCCGCTGGAGGTGTAAGAACGCATGGACCATATCGAGGAAGACTGGTTCCACCGCGGGCTGCCCCGGCCGCAGGGCCTCTACGATCCCCGCGCCGAGCGCGACGCCTGCGGCATCGGCTTCGTGGCCCATCTGAAAGGCCGGAAGTCGCACGAGATCATCGAGCAGGGCATTCGCATCCTGGTCAACCTCACCCACCGGGGCGCCGCCGGTTGCGATCCGGAGACCGGCGACGGCGCCGGCCTGCTCATTCAGATCCCGCATGAATTCTTCGCCGCCGAATGCGACCGCCTGGGCTTCTCGCTGCCCCCGCCCGGCCGTTACGGCGTAGGGATGGTGTTCCTCCCTGTCGAGCGGCACGAGCGCCTGCTGGCCGAGGGCGTCCTCGAGCGCATCGCCCGCGAGGAGGGCCTGGAAGTGCTCGGCTGGCGTGACACCCCGGTGGACGACACCGCCATCGGGCGCCTGGCCCGCGCCTCCCGCCCTTACATCGAGCAGATCTTCCTGGCCCCGGCCAACGGCCTGGACCAGGAGGCGCTGGAGCGCAAGCTTTACGTGGTGCGCAAGCGCGCCGAACGCGAGATCGCCGCCGGCGACCTGCGCCAGAAGGGGCACTTTTACGTGCCCTCCCTCTCTACGCGGACCATCGTGTACAAAGGCCTGCTGCTGGCCCCCCAGATCGCCCGCTTCTACAAGGAGCTCTCGGATCCCGCTCTGACCAGCGCGCTCTGCCTGGTGCACCAGCGTTTCTCGACCAACACCTTCCCCACCTGGCAGCTTGCCCACCCCTTCCGCTACCTCTGCCACAACGGCGAGATCAACACCCTGCGCGGCAACGTGGCTTGGATGCACGCCCGCCAGTCCGTGCTGGCCTCCCCGCGGTTCGGCGAGGACATCCGCAAGCTGTTCCCTATCTGCACGCCCGGCGGCAGCGACTCGGCCATGCTGGACAACGTCGTCGAGCTGCTGCATCTGGCCGGCCGCAGTCTGCCCCACGTGCTGGCCATGCTGATCCCGGAGGCCTGGGCGGGGGATCCCTCGATGAGCGCCGAGAAGCGCGCCTTCTACGAGTACCACGCCTCGCTCATGGAGCCCTGGGACGGCCCGGCCGCCATCGCCTTCACCGACGGACGGTTAATCGGCGCCACCCTGGATCGCAACGGCCTGCGGCCCGCCCGCTACCTGGTCACCGCCGACGACTTGGTCATCCTGGCCTCGGAGTCCGGCGTACTCCCGATCGCCCCCGAACAAGTGCGCGCCAAAGGCAAGCTTCAGCCCGGACGCATGTTCCTGGTGGACACCGGCGAGGGCCGCATCGTTCCCGACGAAGAGATCAAGCACCGCCTGGCCACCCGCCAGCCTTATGCCGAGTGGCTGCGCCGCCATCAGATCACCATTGACAAGCTGCCCGAGCCGCCCCGCTGGCATCCCACCGATTTTGAAACCATCCGCTGCCGCCAGCGCTGCTTCGGCTACACCGAAGAGGAACTGAAGATGATTCTGACGCCCATGGCGGCTGCGGGCGAAGAGCCGGTCGGCTCGATGGGCGTGGACACTCCCCTGGCTTGCCTGTCGGACCGTCCCCAGCTCCTGTTCAACTACTTCAAGCAGATGTTCGCCCAGGTGACCAACCCGCCCATTGACCCGATTCGCGAGGAGCTGGTCATGTCGCTGGCCAGCTTCATCGGCACCGAGCGCAACATCCTCGAGGAGACCCCCGAGCACTGCCACACCCTCAAGCTGCCCCATCCCATCCTGACCAATCGCGACCTGGAAAAGCTGCGCCGCGTCTCCTGGGGCGACTTCCTGGCCATCACCCTGCCCGCCTTGTTCCGCGTCGAGGGCGGCGCCAAGGAGTTGCGCCGGGCCCTGGACGGCTTGTGCCGCCGCGCCTCGCTGGCCATCCACAGCGGTTACACCCTGCTCATCCTTTCCGACCGCGGCTTCGACCAGGACTACGCTCCCATTCCCAGCCTGCTGGCTCTCACCGCCGTTCACAACCATCTGGTGCGCGAGGAGACCCGCACCCAGGTGGCCCTGATCGTGGAGTCGGGCGAGCCGCGCGAGGTCATGCATTTCGCCCTTCTGATCGGCTATGGGGCCAGCGCCGTCAACCCCTACCTGGCCATCGAGACCCTGGAGGACCTGCACCGGCGCGGCTGCCTGCCGCCCGGCTTGAGCTTCGAGGAGGCCTTGCGCAACTACAAGCGGGCGATCAACAAGGGCCTCCTGAAGGTCTTCTCCAAGATGGGCATCTCGACCCTCCAGAGCTACCGGGGCGCCCAGATCTTCGAGGCCGTCGGCCTCAATCAGGAGCTGGTCGAGCGCTACTTCACCGGCACTCCCTCCCGCATCGAGGGCGTCGGCCTCGACGTGCTGGCCCGCGAAGCCGCCCTGCGCCACGCCCACGCCTTCGCCCCGCCGGCCGACTCCGAGCCGGAGCTGGAGCTGGGCGGGAGTTTGCGCTATCGGGCGGGCGGCGAGTATCATCTGTTCAACCCGCTCACCATCACCAAGCTTCAGCACGCCGTGCGCGCCGAGAGCTATGCCACCTACCGCGAGTACGCCGAGGCGATCGACCGCCAGAATCGGCGCTTCGCGACGCTGCGCGGCCTGCTGGAGTTCAAGCTCGCTCCGCGCCCCCTGCCCTTAGAGGAGGTCGAGCCGGCGGCCGAGATCGTCAAGCGCTTCTCGACCGGGGCCATGTCGTTCGGCTCCATTTCCCAGGAGGCCCACGAGACTCTGGCCCGGGCCATGAACCGCATCGGGGGCAAGTCCAACACGGGCGAGGGCGGCGAGGACGAGGAGCGCTTCCGCGACGAGCGCCGCAGCGCCGTCAAACAGGTCGCCTCGGGCCGCTTCGGCGTCACGGCCAATTATCTGGTCAACGCCGACGAACTCCAGATCAAGATCGCCCAGGGCGCCAAGCCGGGCGAAGGCGGCCAGCTTCCCGGCCACAAGGTGGACGAGATCATCGCGCGCGTACGCCGCTCCATCCCGGGCGTGCAGTTGATCTCGCCCCCGCCCCACCACGATATCTACTCGATCGAAGACCTCGCCCAGCTCATTTACGATCTGAAAAACGTCAACCCCCGGGCCCGCATCTCGGTGAAGCTGGTTTCCGAGTCCGGCGTAGGCATCGTGGCGGCCGGGGTGGCCAAGGCGCATGCCGACGTGATCCTGATCAGCGGCCACGACGGCGGCACCGGCGCCTCACCGCTGACCGCCATCCGCCACTCGGGCACACCCTGGGAGTTGGGCCTGGCGGAAACCCAACAGGTCCTGGTGCTCAACGATCTGCGCAGCCGTGTGCGCCTCCAGGTAGACGGCAAGATGCAGACCGGGCGGGACGTGGTGATCGCCGCCCTGCTGGGCGCCGAGGAGTTCGGTTTCTCAACCGCTCCGCTGGTGGCTCTGGGCTGCCTGATGATGCGCAAGTGCCATCTGAACACCTGCCCGGTGGGCATCGCCACCCAGAATCCCGAGTTGCGCCGCCGCTTCCAGGGGCAGCCCGAGCACGTCATCCGCTACTTCTTCTTCGTAGCCGAACAGGTCCGGGAGCTGATGGCGCAGTTGGGCTTCCGCACCATGGACGACATGATTGGGCGAGTGGACCGGCTCCAGATGCGCCGCCTGGAGGATCACTGGAAAGTCCGGGGGCTGGACCTGTCCGCCGTCCTCTACAATCCCGCCACGCCGGCTCGCGTAGGCCGGCGTTGCCTGCGCGCCCAGGACCACGGTCTGGAGAAGGCTCTCGACCACGAGTTGATCGAGCGCGCCCGGCCCGCCCTGGAGCGAGGCGAGCCGGTCGAGTTCGCGCGCGAGATTCGCAACGTGCACCGCTCGGTAGGCGCCATGCTGAGCGGCGAGATCACGCGCCGTTACGGCTCGGCGGGCCTGCCCGATGACACCATCCGCCTGCACTTCACGGGCTCGGCGGGACAGAGCTTCGGGGCCTTCCTGGCCCCCGGCGTCACCCTCACGCTGGCCGGCGACGCCAACGATTACATCGGCAAGGGGCTGAGCGGCGGTCGGCTGATTGTCTATCCTCCCCCGGGCTCGCGCTTCCGGCCGGAGGAGAACGTTCTGATCGGCAACGTGGCTCTCTACGGGGCCACCGGGGGCGAGGCCTTTTTCAGCGGCGTGGCCGGCGAGCGCTTCGCGGTGCGCAACTCGGGCGCCGTGGCGGTGGTCGAGGGCACGGGCGACCACGGTTGCGAATACATGACGCGCGGCCTGGTGCTTGTGCTCGGCCGCACGGGCCGCAACTTCGCCGCCGGCATGACCGGCGGCCTGGCCTTCGTGCTGGACGAGACCGGCGAGTTCGCCCGCTATCGCTGCAACCGCGCCGGCGTGGACCTGGAGCCTCTGGCCGACGGCGCCGACATCGAGCAGGTGCGCAGCCTCATCGAGCGGCATCAACGCCTGACGGGCAGTCCGCGCGCCGCCTGGATCCTGGAGAACTGGGCGGCCGTGCTGCCTCTGTTCGTCAAGGTCTTCCCGCAGGAGTACCGGCGCGTGCTGGGCGCGGCGCGCCCCGCCTTGGAGGCGCCGCTGTTCGCGCCGCCCGCCCAGGAGACCCGGCAGGTGCTGCATGGGTAAGGCCACCGGCTTCCTGGAATACGCCCGCGAGTCGGCCGACCGCCGCCCGGTGGCCGAGCGCATCCAGGATTTCTTCGAAATCGAGCTGCCCTTCCCGGAGGACCGCCTGCGCCGGCAGGCCGCGCGCTGCATGGATTGCGGCGTGCCGTTCTGCCACAGCGGCTGCCCGCTGGAGAACCTGATCCCGGATTGGAACGACGCGGCCTTCCAGGGCCGCTGGCCGGAGGCTGCGCGGCTGCTGCACTCCACCAACAATTTCCCCGAGATCACCGGCCGCGTATGCCCGGCGCCCTGCGAAGCCTCCTGCGTGCTGGCCATCCACCAGCCCGCCGTCGCGATCAAGCAGATCGAGAAGGCGGTTGCCGAGCGCGCCTTCCGGGAAGGGTGGGTGCGTCCCGCGCCGCCCGCCGCGCGCAGCGGCAAGCGCGTGGCGGTGGTGGGCTCGGGGCCGGCAGGGCTGGCCGCCGCCCAGCAGTTGAACCGCGCCGGACATCTGGTCACGGTCTTCGAGAAAGCCGACCGCTTGGGGGGCCTGCTGCGCTACGGCATCCCGGACTTCAAGCTCGAGAAGCACGTGCTCGACCGCCGGCTCGAACAGCTCGCCGCCGAGGGCGTGGTCTTCCAGACCCGCGCCTGCGTGGGGGGCAACGTGCCCGCCGAAGATCTGCGGCGGGAGTTCGACGCCCTGCTGCTGGCCGGCGGGGCCGAGCAACCCCGCGACCTGATGGTTCCCGGGCGCGGCCTGGAGGGCGTGCATTTCGCCCTGGACTTCCTCATCCAGCAGAACCGGCGCACGGCGGGCGATTGGATTGAGCCCGAGCGGGAGATTCTGGCCGCCGGCAAGCGGGTGGTCATCATCGGCGGCGGCGATACCGGCGCCGACTGCCTGGGCACCTGCCACCGGCAGAAGGCCGCCTCCGTACACCAGCTCGAGATCCTGCCCGAGCCTCCGCCGGAACGTGCCCCCGAGACTCCCTGGCCGCTCTGGCCGCGCCAGTTGCGCACGGAGAGTTCCCACGAGGAGGGGGGCGTGCGCCTCTGGTCGGTCGCCACCCTCGAGCTGGTGGGCGACGAGCGCGGCCGCGTCCGGCAGCTTCGGGCTGTGCGCGTAGGTCCGCCGCCGGACTTCCAGCCGGTTCCCGGCAGCGAGTTCACGCTGGAGGCCGATCTGGTCTTGCTGGCGATGGGTTTCCTGGGCCCCGCGCGCCGGGGCCTGATCGAGCAGCTCGGCCTCGAGCTGGACGACCGGGGCAACTTGCGCACCGACGGCCGCTTCATGACCTCCCTCCCCGGGGTCTTCGCCGCGGGCGACATGCGCCGCGGCCAGTCTCTGGTGGTTTGGGCCATCGCCGAGGGCCGCGCCGCCGCCCGCGCCCTGGACCGCTGGCTGGCCTCCCGCGGCTGAAGCGGCGCCCGCCCCGGCCCCGCCGCCGTTGTTAGCATAGAGAGGCCATGGGCGCGCTCGAACGTCTCTACCACATCGAACGCCTGCTCAAGCACAACCGCGCCGTGCCGATGCGCCGCCTGCTGGAGGAACTGGAAGTCTCGCGCGCCACCGTCAAGCGCGACCTGGCCTACCTGCGCGACCGCTTGAACGCTCCGGTGGTTTGGGACCGGGAGCTGCGCGGCTATCGCCTTCAGGGCGAGTACTCGATCCCGGCGCTGTACCTCAACGCCGCAGAGATTCAGGCCCTGCTGGTGCTGGACCACCTGGTGGGCCGCATCCAGCCCGAGCTGCTCGGCCCTCACGTGGCCTCGCTCCGCGCCCTGCTGGAGAAACTCCTGGGCGGCCCCGACCGCCGGGCTGAGCAGATCATGCGCCGCATACGCATCGTGCCGGCAGCCTCGCGGCCCGTGGCGGCCGAGCATTTCCAGGCCGTCAGCTCGGCCCTGCTCTCGCGCAAGCGGCTGGAAATGGTCTATTACAGCCGCGCTCGCGGCGAGCGTTCCCGCCGGGAGGTCTCTCCCCAGCGCCTGGTGCACTACCGCGACAACTGGTACATGGACGCCTGGTGCCACCTCAAAGACGGCCTGCGCAGCTTCGCCCTGGACGCCATCGAGCAGGCCGAGCTGCTGGACGTCCCCGCCCTGGAGATTCCCGATGAGCGGTTGGACCGCGAGCTGGGCGCCGGTTACGGCATCTTCTCCGGTCCGGAAACCCGCCTGGCTGTTCTGCGCTTCACGCCTCGGATGGCCCGCTGGGTCTCGCGCGAGCGCTGGCACGAGCGGCAGGCCGGGCGGTTCGAGGCCGACGGCGCTTACGTATTGGAGGTTCCCTACAGCGAGGACCGGGAGCTGATCATGGACGTGCTGCGATACGGTCCGGACGTGGAAGTGATTGCTCCTGAAGAACTTCGCGAGAAAGTGAGGGGGGCTTTGGCGGGCGCTCTCCGCCTTTACGAATCCTAATCAGATAAGGCTCATTCCCTGAGCCACCGCCCGCTTCATACTTGCTACATCTCCCTTGACAGTCGGTCAGGAACCTCCGGGCAGCCTGGCAAGCTTGTGGCGGTCCCCGGAACGGCTTCTTAGCGCCGACAATGGGAGGGGACTCGCCGCGGCCGGCACCCGCGGGCAGAGCTTTTGCGGGGGGTTCCGCCCAAAGAGCCGGCTCGCGGCGAGGCCAGTAACAAGATTACTGCAATGCGGTTGCTGCACACATCGGACTGGCATCTTGGCCGCGCCCTGGCCGGCGAGCGCCTGATCGAGGACCAGGCCTACGCGCTCGACCAGCTCATCGAGGCCGCCAAGGACTTCCGGCCCGATGCCGTCGTGATCTCCGGCGACGTCTACGACCGCGCCCTGCCGCCCCCGGAGGCCGTGGCGCTGCTCGATCATGTGCTCTCGGAGCTGGTCTTGGGCCTGGATCTGCACGTGGTTCTCATTCCGGGAAACCACGACAGCCGGGAGCGCCTGGCCTTCGCCTCCCGCCTGCTGGAACGCAACCGCCTCCACATTGCGGGCCGCCGGGAGGCTTTCAAGTGGATCGAGTTGGCCGGCGCCTCCGGGCCCTGCCGGATCCTGGCGCTGCCCTACCTTGAGCCGGCTGAGGCTCGCGAGATCCTGGGCCGGCCGGAGCTGGAGGATCACGAGGCGGCGCTGCGGGCCGCGCTCTCCCAGGCGCTTGCGGAGGAGGGCGGCGGGCGGATCGTCCTGGCGGCGCACGCCTTCGTGGCCGGCGGCGAGCCGTCGGATTCCGAGCGCGCCCTCTCGGTGGGCGGCACGGGCGCCGTAGCGCCGGACTGCCTGGCGGGCTTCTGCTACGTGGCGCTGGGCCACCTGCACCGTGCGCAGTCGGTCGCCGAGGAGCGCTGCGAGTACTCAGGCGCCCTCTTGAAATACTCTTTCGCCGAGGCGGAGCAGCAGAAATCGGTGAACCTGGTGGAAATCGCCCCGGAGGGGAGCCTGCGCCTGGAACGCCGCCCCCTCCGGCCGCGCCGCGAGCTGCGCTGCCTGGAGGGCCGCTTCGACGATCTGATGCGAGCGACGCCGCCGGGCGTGGACCGCGAGGATCTGCTCAGCGTCAAGCTGCTGGATGAGCGCCCGGTGCTGGACGCCGCCGCGCGCCTGCGCGAGCGCTACCCCAACCTGTTGCAGCTCTCCCAGCCCGCTCTGCTTGCCCCCGGCTCGCAAGGCGTGCGGCCTGCGCCGGGACCGGCCCAAGATCACATGGAGCTCTTCGAGGATTTCTTCCGCCAGGTGGCCGGACGGCCGCTCGCCGCCGAGGAACGCGCCGAATTGGAGGCCGCCCTCGAGGAACTCCGCCGCCAGGAGCAGCGATCATGAGGCCCATCCGCTTGAAACTGGAGGCCTTCGGCCCTTACTTGGGCCGCCAGGAGGTGGACTTCCGCCGCCTGGGCCAAAGCCCGCTGTTGCTGGTTTGCGGTCCCACCGGCGCCGGCAAGACCATGCTCTTGGACGCCATGTGTTTCGCCCTGTTCGGCGAGTGCTCCGGGGAAGTGCGCCGGCCGGATTCCCTCCGCAGCCAGCACGCCCCGGCCGGCGTGCGCACCGAGGTGATCTTCGATTTCGCCATCGGACCCGAGCGGTATCGCGTCCGCCGCGTCCCCGAGTGGGAGCGGCCCAAGCAGCGCGGCAGCGGCACGACCCGCCTGAAGGCCGAAGCCGTCCTGTGGCGGCGCACCGGCCTGGAAGACGAGGCCGCCGAAGGGGAAGTTCAGGCCAACCAGCCCACGCGGGTCACCGAAGAGGTCGAGCGCCTGCTCGGCTTCACCAGCCGGCAATTCCGCCAGGTCGTCGTGCTGCCTCAAGGCGAGTTCCAGCGCTTCCTGCACGCCCGCTCCCAGGACCGCGAAGCCATACTGGAGGTGCTCTTCCAGACGGGGGCCTGCCGCACCCTCCAGGAGATCCTGCGCCGGCGGGCCAAGGAGGCCGAGGAGCAGGTGCGCCGCAAGCTGACCGAGCGCGACGTCGTGCTCAAGCAAGCCGGGGCCGCCTCGCCCGAGGAGCTGGCGGAAAACCTCAACCGGCTGGAAGCCGAGCTCGAGCAGGCCCGGGCGAGCCTGGCGGCCGCCGCCCAAGCTGAGCAACGCGCGCGGCAGGAGTGCGAGCAAGGCCGCGAGATCGAGCGCCGCTTCGTCGAGCTGCGCGAGGCCGCCGAGCAGTGGGACCGGCTGGAGGCGCAGCGCCCGGCCTTCCTCCGGCAGGAGCAGCGGCTGGCGCTGGCCCGCAGCGCCCTGCGGCCGGCCTCCCTGGAGGGCGAGCTCGAGCAACGTCGCCAGGAAGCCGAGTGGGCCGGCGCTGCGGCAAGGCAGGCGCAGCAGGAATTCCAACAGGCCGCGCAGCGGCGGGAAGAGGCCCTCCGGCGTCTCCAGGAGGAGAACGCCCGGCAGCCAGAGCGGGACCGGGTGCAGGCCCGCCGCCGCGAGCTGGAGGGTCTCGGCGCGCGCGTCAGCCTGCTGGCGCAGGCGCAACAAGAGCGCGACAAGGCGCTCGCCGCCCGTGATGCCGAGGCCGCGCGGCAAGCCGAGCTCGATCGGTTAGCTGCCGAACTGACGGCCGCCGAGCGGCGACGGCTCCAGGCCGAGCAGGCCGCGGCGGCGCGCCGGGTCGAATACGAGCAAGCCCGCGAGGAAGCGCGCCGGATCGAGCAGTTGTGGATTGCGGGTCAGGCCGCCGTGCTGGCTGCGGGGCTGGAGCCCGGCAAGCCTTGCCCGGTCTGCGGCGCCACCGAACACCCCGCGCCGGCCCGTCCGGTGGCCGAGCTGCCCGGCGAAGACCGCCTCCAACAGGCTCGACGCGACTGCGAGCTGGCCGAGAAGCGATGGCAGCAAGCCGCCGAGGGACAGGCCAGAGCCGGGGAAGAACTCGCCGGATTGAAGGACCGCCTGGCCGGCCTGCGGCTCGAGTATCAACGGGCATGGCAGGCGGCCGAGGCCGAGTTGGCCCGGGCGGAGGCGGTCCTGGCCGAGCGCGCCGCGGCCATCCCGCATGAATTGCGCGATCCGGCGCGGTTGCAGGAGGCCGTCGCCCGAGCCGAGCGCGAGTGGGAGCGCCTGAGGGAAGCCTTGGCCGACGCGCAGACGGTGGCCAACTTTGCGGAAGCCGCCTTCGCCGAGGCTCGGGCGCGCGCCCAGGAGGCCGAAAAGGCTGCCGCAGCCGCGCGTGATGCTGCGGGCGAGTGCGAGCGCCGATTCGAACGCGCCTTGAAGGACGCGGGCTTCGCCTCGGCCGAGGACTATCGCGCCGCCCGTCTCAGTCCGCCGGAGATCGCCGACCTGGAGCGCGGCCTGCAAGACTACCGGGACCAATCCGCCGCAGCCGCAGACCGCCTGGTGCGCGCCCGCGAGGCCACCGCCAACCTGACGCGCCCGAACCTGGCCGAACTGGAGGCCCGGCTCCGGGAGGCCGCCCGGGAATTGGAGGACCGCCGTGCGGCGCAGGTGCGCCTGGAGCGCGACCTCGAACAGGCTCGCCGGTGGCGCGGCCGCCTGGAGGAGCTGGCCCAGGAGCTGGTCAGGCTGGAGGAAAGCCAACGGGTGACCGCCTGCCTGGCCGCTACGGCCTCGGGCCAGAACAACTTCAGGATCAACTTCCAGCGCTTCGTCCAAGTCACTTTGCTGGACCGTGTGCTGGAGGCCGCCTCGCTTCGCCTGCGCCTGATGAGTAAGGGGCGCTATCATCTCCGGCGGGCGGCCGGGCCGGAGGATTATCGCCAGGCCGGCGGTCTGGATTTGGAGATCCTGGATTCGCACACCGGCCAGGCGCGCCCTGTCTCGACGCTGTCGGGCGGGGAGAGTTTCATGGCCGCCTTGTCGCTGGCCCTGGGGCTGTCGGACGTGGTGCAAGGCTCGGCCGGGGGACTCCGCTTGGAGGCTCTGTTCGTGGACGAAGGCTTCGGATCGCTGGACGCCGAGGCGCTCGATCTGGCGCTCGGCACGCTGCGCGAGTTGCAGCGAGGCGGCCGGTTGGTGGGCGTGGTGTCGCACGTGGGGGAGCTGCGGGAGCAAATTCCGGCTCGGCTGGAAGTGACGCCCGGCCGACAGGGCAGCTCCGTGCGCTTGGTAGTTCCCTGAAAGGAGGAGGAGTGGCAGCCGCGCCTGTAGCGTTGGATCGCGCCGCCGCCGGGAACGTCGTCGTCACGGCAGGCCGCCGCCTGGCCCGTGCGCTGCGCTCCCAGTACGCCCTCCGGGCCCGGGCCCGCGGCCGGGAGCTCTGGCCCACTCCGGCCATCCTGCCGTGGGAGGCCTGGATCGAATCGCTCTGGGAAGCCGCCCTCTATGCCGGGGTCATGCTGCCCGCGCGGCTGGACGAGGACCAGGAGCTGCTGGTCTGGCAGCGGGTCCTCGAGGAGGCTCCCCAGGCCGGCGAGTTGCTGGATCTGCCCGCCACCGCCGAGGCGGCCCGCGACTCCTGGAATCTCATGCACGCTTGGAGGGTTGATCGGCGGGCGCTGGAAGCGCAGGCGGGCGAGGACACGCGGGCGTTCCTGGAATGGGCGTTGCGCTTCGAGCGCCGCAGCGAGAGCGAGGGCTGGCTGGAAGCCGCGCGCCGTCCTGACTATCTGGCCGAGCGCCTCCATGCGCTCCGCCTGCCCGCCGCGGTGACGCTGGCCGGCTTCGACGAGTTCACCCCTCAACAGAAGCGGTTCCTGGGAGCCTGCCAAAGCGCCGGGGTGGAGATCGAGAACCTCGAGCCCCCCGCCGCCCCGCCCGGCCGGGCGGTGCGGGTCGCCTTCCCGGATCGCGCGCAGGAGTGGGAGGCGGCGGCGCGTTGGGCCCGGGGGTTGATCGAGCGCGGCGAAGCGCGCACGGTGGGCGTGGTGGTGCCCGATCTGGAAAGGGTCCGCGGTCCGCTCGAGGGGATTTTCACGCGCATCTTGGAGCCGGAGGCGCTGCTGCCCGCTGCGACGCCTCGCCGCCGCTGTTTCAACATCACGGCCGCGCCGCCGCTGGCTTCCGCTCCGGTGGTGCGGGCGGCTCTGCTCGCCCTGGAGCTGGATCGCGCGCGCAACCCGATCGCGCGGGCCGGCGCCCTGCTGCGCTCGCCGTTTCTGGCCGGTGCCGAGGCCGAGCGCGGCGCGCGGGCCCTGCTCGAGGGGCAGCTCCGCGAATGGGGCGTCTGGGAGGTGTCGGTCCTGGACTTGCGCAGGTGGTGCCGCGAAGCGCGCCGGCCGTGCCCCCTGCTGCGCCGGGCGCTGCGCGCCTGGTCGCAATTGGATTGCTCCCTGCCCGAACGGCAGCGGCCCGGCGCCTGGAGCCGCGATTTCTCGCGCCTGTTGCAGAAGCTGGGCTGGCCCGGGGAGCGGGCGCTTTCCAGCGAGGAGCACCAGGCGGCGGCGGCCTTCAACGAGCTGCTCGAACGGCTGGCGCGGTTGGATACGGTGGCGGACGGGATCAGCCGCGGCGACGCTCTCGGGCTGCTGCGCCGGATGGCTGCGCGGACTCCGCACCAGCCGGAGAGCGAGCCGGCGCCGGTCCAGGTACTGGGGGTGCTCGAAGCGGCCGGGTTGCGCTTCGATGCCCTCTGGATCGCGGGGCTGGACGATGAAACCTGGCCGCGCCCGTCCCGGCCCGATTCGTTCCTTCCCTTAGCCCTCCAGCGTGCGCTCGGACTGCCGCACGCCTCCCCCGAGCGCGAGCTGGAGTTCGCCCGGCGGGCCACCCGGCGGTTGTTGGCCTCCGCTGCCCGCATCGTGGCGAGCCGGCCGCTGTGCGAGGAGGATCGCCCGCTCGGCCCCAGCCCGCTGATCCGGGAGTTGCCGGAGGTCCGCGCCGAGGATCTCGGGTTGGCGGAGGGTCCCGATTACATCCGGATCCAGGCCGCCGCGCGCCGGAGCGAATCTTTCCAGGACCCCTGCGGTCCGGCGTTGGGCCCGGACGCCTGGTCGCGCGGAGGCAGCCGGGTCTTTCAATATCAGGCCCTCTGTCCTTTCCGGGCCTTTGCCGAGCTGCGCCTGGGAGCGAAGGCGCCGGAGTTCCCCGAGCCCGGCCTGCCGCCTCAGGACCGCGGTCTGGCGGTGCACGCTGCGCTGGAACATTTCTGGGGCGAAGTGGGAACCCGGCAGCGGCTGTGCGAGCTGAGCGAGCAGGAGCTGGCCGAGACCCTCGAGCGAGCCGCTCGGGCCGCCCTGGAGCGCCTGGAAGGGCGCCGCGGCAAGCTGCCCGGCGGGTTCGCCGAACTCGAGCGCCGGCGCCTGGCGCGGCTGCTGCGTGACTGGCTGGAGCTGGAGCGCGAGCGGCCGCCCTTCCGGGTGCTGCGCCGGGAATGGGAGCGGCGCATCGAGCTGGCGGGCATTCGCGCCGACCTGAAGATAGACCGCGTGGACCAGCTCGCCGACGGGCGCGAGTTGATCCTGGATTACAAGACCGGCCGCTGCTCGGTGAAGAACTGGGAGGGAGAGCGTCCCGAGGATCCCCAACTGCCCCTGTACGCGGTGACCTACGAGGGGATGCCGGTCGGAGTGGCCTTCGCCCGGCTCAAGAAGGGCAATCTGGGTTTCAGCGGGCTGGCCGACGGATGCGAGCCGGCGCCCGGCATCGCCTCCGGCGATCTGGCCGCGCGCCTGGCCGAGTGGCGCGCGACGCTCGAACGGCTGGCCGCGCGCTTCCGCGAGGGACGGGCCGAGGTGGATCCCAAGAAGGGCGACGAGACCTGCCGAACCTGCCGGCTCTGGCCGCTCTGCCGCGTTCACCAGGCCGAACTGTCCGCGTCCGAAGGGGAGGAGGAAGAGGCGGAATGAGCCCCGCGGATCAAGCCGTCCGCGAGCGCGCGCTGGAGGTGACGCGCTCCTTCATCGTGCAAGCCCCGGCCGGCTCGGGCAAGACCGAGTTGCTCATCCAGCGCTACCTGGCCCTGCTGGCGTGCGTGCAGCGGCCGGAGGCGGTCCTGGCCATCACCTTTACCCGCAAGGCGGCGGGCGAAATGCGGCGGCGGGTGCTGGAGGCCCTCGAGCGAGCCGGCGGGCCGCGCCCCGAGCGGCCGCACGAGGCCCGAACCTGGGAGCTGGCGCGCGCGGCGAGCTCTCGCGATGGCAAGCTGAAGTGGGGCTTGCAGGAGAATCCCCACCGGCTGGAGATCCGCACCATTGACTCGCTGTGCGCCGCGCTCACTCGGCGGATGCCCTGGCTGTCGCGGCTGGGCGCCCCGCCGGAGATCGCCGACGACGCCCAGGAGCTGTACCGCGCCGCGGCCCGCGCCACACTGGCCCTGCTGGAATCGGACTCCTACTTCGAACCGCTGGCCCGCCTGCTGGAACATCTCGACAACGACGCGGGTGCGCTGGAGATGTTGCTGACGGGCATGCTGGCCCGGCGCGACCAGTGGCTGCGGCACCTGGGAGCGGACCGCGCCGAGCTGGAGGCGGCCTTGGAAAGCGTGATCCGGGAGGAGCTCGAGCGGGTTCGCCGCGCCGTCCCGGCCGAGCTGGCGCCGGCGATAGCGGGCTGCGCGGACTTCGACGTGTTGCCGCCGGCCGAGCCCGGGAGCCTGGAGGATTGGCGCAAGATCGCCGATGCGCTCCTGACTCAGAAGGAGACGTGGCGCAAGAATCAGCTCAAGCGGCTGCCCGAACTCAGCGATTGCGAAGAGCTGCGCCGGTTGCTGGCCCAGGTCCGCCGGCTGCCGCCGGCGCGCTTCACCGACGAGCAGTGGGCGACGGCGCAGGCGGCGATGGAGGCCCTCAAACTGGCTGCCGCCCAACTGAAGCTCGAGTTCGGCCGGCGCCGTCAGGCCGACTACATCGAAGTCATGCAGGCCGCCCTGGAGGCCCTGGGCCGGGCCGACGAGCCCACCGAGCTGATGCTGGCCCTGGACGGCCGCATCGAACACATCCTGGTGGACGAGTTCCAGGACACTTCGCTCAGCCAGTTCCGGCTGCTGGAAATGCTCACCGCCGGCTGGACGCCGGGCGACGGGCGGACGCTGTTTCTGGTGGGCGACCCGATGCAGTCCATCTACCGTTTCCGCGAGGCCGAGGTGGGGCTGTTCTTGAAAGCGGCGCAGGAAGGCCTCGGCACGGTGCCGCTCGAGCCGCTGCGGTTAAGCGTCAACTTTCGCTCCGACCGCCGCTTGGTGGACTGGGTCAATGCCGCCTTTCCCCAGGTGTTGGCGGAATCCGACGAGGTGGCTACCGGCGCGGTGCGCTTCAGCCCGTCGGATCCCCGCCCGGAGGCGCCGCCCGGTCTGGAGGTGCGCGTCCATCCGCTGCTCGGCAACGGACAGGAGGAGGCCGAGGCGGCGCGCGTGCTGGAGATCGTGCGCGAGGCGCAGGCCCGCGATCCGGCCGCGCGCATCGCCGTCCTGGTGCGGGCGCGCACGCACCTGCCTGCCATCCTGCGCCGGTTGCGCCTTGCCGGCCTGCGCTACCGGGCGGTCGAGATTGATTCGCTGGCCGAGGTCCCCCTGGTGGAGGACCTGCTGGCCCTGACGCGCGCGCTGCTGCATCCGGCCGACAGGGTGGCCTGGCTGGCGATCCTGCGCGCGCCGTGGTGCGGGTTGACGCTGGAGGATCTGCACGCCCTGGCGGCGGATGCGCCCGAGGCGGCCGTTTGGGACCTGATCCGGGAGGAAGGCCGCACGGCGAGACTCTCGCCGGAAGGCCGCGCGCGGCTGGAGCGGCTGCGCCAGGCGCTGGCGGACTGTCTGGCCCGCCGGCGGCCGAGCTTGCGCGCCTGGGTCGAGTCGGCCTGGCTGGCGCTGGGAGGGCCGGCGTGCGCCGCAGAGCCCGGCGAGCTGGAGAACGCGGAGACCTTTTTCGCCTTGCTGGAGCAGCTCGACGACGGCTGCGACGCGGATCTGGAGGCGCTGGAGGAACGCACACGCGCGCTTTGGGCGGCGCCCGATCCGCAGGCCCCCGAGACGCTCCAGGTGATGACCGTCCACAAGGCCAAGGGGCTGGAATTCGACGTGGTGATCGTGCCCGGTCTCGGCCGGCCGGCGCGCGCGGACGATCCTCGCCTGCTGGCCTGGCTGGAGCTGCCGGCAAGTGCGCAGGGCGGCAGACTGTTGCTGGCGCCGGTGCCCGAGAAAGGCGCCGAGACGGACCCCGTGGCGGGCTATCTGAGATACGTCGAACGCCAGAAGGCCCGCCATGAGGACGGGCGCCTGCTTTACGTGGCGGCCACCCGGGCGCGCCGCGAGCTGCATCTGATCGGCCGCGCCGGCGTCGAGCGCAAGGGCGGTGAGGTGAAGGTGAAGGCAGACTCCCGGTCGCTGTTGCACCGCCTCTGGCCCGCGGTCCGGGCCGAATTCGAGCAGGCCGCCGGCCGGCTGGCGCCGTCGGGGGAGGCAGCCGGAGCGCCCGCCGGGCCGCCTCCTCTAACGCTGCATCGGCTGGCGGCGGACTGGGAGCGCCCCGCGCCTCCCCCACGCCTGGCGCTGCCTCAGGATGCGATGCTTGCGGAGGGCGAGGCGGCCGAGCCGGCGGTGAGCTACGTCTGGGTCGGGCAGACGCTGCGCCACGTGGGCACGGTAGTGCACCGCCTGTTGCACCGGATCGCCCGGGAGGGCCTGGCAAGCTGGGACCGGGCGCGAGTGGAGGCGCTCCGGCCGCTTTATCGGGCGGGGTTGCGAGACCTGGGGGTTGCGGCCGAAGAACTCGAGGAGGCGGCTGAGAAGGTCGCCCGGGCGCTGGCCGGAATCCTGGAGGATCCCCGGGGGCGCTGGATCCTGGCCGAGCACCCCGCAGCGGAAAGCGAGTACGCGCTGAGCGGCGTGGTGGAGGGCAGGCTGGTGAGCGTGCGCCTGGACCGCACCTTCGTGGACGCGGCCGGGGTGCGCTGGATCATTGACTACAAGACCGGCCTCCACGAGGGCGGCTCGGTGGAGGAATTCCTGGACCGCGAAGCCGAACGCTATCGTGCTCAACTGGAACGCTACGCCGCGCTGCTGGGACGCGCCGAGAAGCGCCCGATCCGCATGGGGCTGTATTTCCCGCTGATGGCCGGCTGGCGGGAGTGGGGTGCGCCCCGGGCGCTGCCGGCGGTCTGAAGCGGGCGGCGGGCGGGGCCGCCCCCTAGCTGCCGTGCGTGCGCCGGCGCCGGGCGAGGATGCCCAGCAGGATCAAGCCCGCGCCCAACAAGGCGAAGGTGGCCGGCTCCGGGACGGGCTCGGCCACGGCCGAGAGGATGTTCACCCGCAGCCCGACCGGGTTCGCGCTGTTGCAGCCCGGGCAGTTCCAGTTGTTCACGACGAAATCCAGGGTGTTCAGCCCGGGCTGGAAGCCCCCGGCGAGCGTGAAGGCGTAAAGGCTGCGAAACGGCTGCTCGAAGTTCAGTTCGATTCCGGTGAAAACACCGTTCAGCCAGAGCTGGGCGCTGTTGTCCGAGGACCACTGGCCGGTGATGACGGCGGTCTGCGGGATCAGGCCGGTGAGGTCGAAGGTGGTTCGGAAGGTGTACAGCCCGGGGGTGTCCGTCTGGGCGTTGGCGGTGCGCGAAATCCAGCGCGAGGCGCTGTTATTGGCCAGCCAGGGCGGAATCGGGAATCCGTCCGTGATCACCCCGTAGGCCGGCAGCGGTCCGCCGTAGGGACTGGCGACCAAGCTGTAATTCATGTCCACCATGCCCTCTCCGGCCACCCCGGTGCTGAACAGGCCGGGGATAGGGATAGGCGTGGCCGTGGCCGCAACTGCGGCCAGCAAAATCAACAAGAAACAAGCAGGGTTGGGCTTTGTTGTACTCATGTGCGTGGTGAATTCAATTCCCTTCTT
>JBBIMA010000058.1:0-25614 GCA_037444625.1 Solibacteraceae bacterium | reverse complement strand
AGCGCTGGTGGCGGGGCCGCGTCGTGCCCGCCCTGGGAGAAGGACGGCCCCCGGCGCGTGCCGACCATTATGCCCTGTTTGAAATGTTGCACGCCCTGCGCGACAATCTCGAGCTGGATCTGCGCGAGGACGCCCGCTGGTTCTTCAAGGAGCTTCCCATTTACCGTCTGATGAGTTACTACCCGGCCGCCTATCCGGCCGCGGAAAACGAATACCGCATTCCGGCTTCCGCCTCCGCCCAGCCGGACCTTGCCGAGGCCATGCTTTCCCGGGCGGCCGATATGGCGATGGTGGCCTACGATCCCAACGCCCAGGAGACGCAATTCCTGCAAGGCTGGGTCATGCAGGATCGGTACCTGATGCGCCATCCCTTCGGGGTTCCTTACGAATTCCTCTGGGCGAATCCCTATCACCCGGGGCTGACTTACCACAGCCTGCCGCTCGTTTATCACGACGCCCGCTTCGGCCGGCTCTTTCTGCGCTCCAGTTGGGAGGAGGAGGCCCTCTGGCTGGGCAGCTTCGAGGGACAGATCCAGATATTCTCCGAGGGCCGCCCGCAGCGGCTGATCCCCGGCTCGGTGCGGAACCCGGTTAGGGTGGGCGAAGCGGCTGTGCTCGTGGCTGGAACCGGGTTGCGGTTTTCCCTGGGCGAGACGCGCGGTCCGGTCTTCCTGCTCGGCCTGAAGCCCAACTGCGCCTACGACGTCGAGGTGGACGACGAGGAGCTGCGCGAGGAGCGCACCGATAGGGGCGGCATCCTGGCCTTGCCCGAGGGAACCCGGGGCGGCATCCGGCTGCGCGAGCGTCCGCCCGCCGCGCCGCGCTGAAGGACCGCACAGCCGGGCGGCGGCGTGGGTCTGATGCGCCGGGTCGCCGGCCCGAAGGCGGGCGACCCGGCAGGGCGAACCAGGCTGTGCGCGATCGGCTAGAAGTCGAGCCGGAGGCCCATGGTGATGATGCGCGGCCCCTGCTGCGGGCCGGTGGGCCGGCCGAAGTTGGCGTTGCCCACCGTGCCGACGATGCCGCCGAAGTTCGTGCGATTGAACAGATTGAAGGCGTCGGCGCGGTAGACCAGATCCACGCTCCGGTCGGCCGCATAGGCGAACTTGAACCGCTTTTGGATGGAGAGATTCTCGGCCAGGATGGGCGGATTGCGGAAGTCGCCGTAGAAGGTGGCGGCGTTGCCCAATTGGAACTGGCCGGGCAGCGCGAAGGGCGAACGGTCGCCGCTGTTGAACCAGCGGATGTTCGGATTGTCGGGGTCCAGCGAGGTCCTGCTGACGCCGGTTCGGATGGGATTGCCGGTGACGTTGGCCTTCTTGAAGCGGCTGAACAACACGCCGGATCCCAGGGTGTTGGGGGCGGAGACCTGGATCAGGTTGCCGCTGTAATAGCGCTGGGCGGCGGCCACGGTCCAGTGGCCCACCAGCAGATCGAGCCAGCGGTTCTGGGTGTTCAGGAAGCGCTTGCCCCGGCCGATGGGCAAGTCGTAGCTGTTGAGCACGTTCATCACGTGGGGCTGGTCGAAGTGCAGGTAGGACTTCATGTCGTTGATGTTGTAACTATCCTGCGCCCAGACCTGCGACTGGGTGAAGATCTGGCGGTAATGGCCCAGGGCCAGGCTCTTGGACCAGGTGTAGGAGGCCATCATCTGCCAGGCGCCGAAGCGTCGTTCGGCCTTGATTTGCAGGGAGTCGTACCAGCTCCGGCCCACGCCGGCGTTGCGGGAGACCACGCCGAAATACTGCGGGTAGGGGCGCAAGGCCTGAGCCAGGGTATAGTTATCCGGGAAGCCGGGGAACGGCTTGCGGAAGCCTGCGGCCGCCACCTGCGGATCGCTGATGGGACGCTGCAACAGCGAACCGAGCGAGAGCCGGCTGACGGGCAGTTGGTTCAACTCGACCGAGGAGTTGAGTTTGCTGGCCCGATTGCCCACGTAAGCGATGTCGAAAAGGAAGCTCTTGTACTCGTGCTGGATGTTGAAGCTCCAGTTGTGAATGCGGGGCGCCAGGCCGAAGGTGGGACCCATGACGTCCACGTCCTGGAAGTTACCGTAACTGGGGTCCAGGAAAGGCGGCGGCTGGAAGTTGGCCGGCAGCGGGATGCCGCCGTCCCAGTTGAGCGCGGGATTCAGACCGTCGGAGGGCCAGGTCACCCCGTAGTAGGCGCCGAAGCCCACCCGGCAGCCGCAGCCGCCGTTGCCTAGGGTCTGGTAGTAAACGCCGTAGCCGCCGCGGAGCACGGTCTTCTCCAACAACCGGTAAGCAAAGCCGATGCGCGGCCCGATATCGCCGAAATCGGTGGGGTAGAAGCGCTTCTTGCCGACCCGGCCGGCGCCGAAGCCCCCGAAGACCAGCGCACCGGGCAAGCCGCCCGCCGCCGGGTTAGGCTTGGTCAGGTCCACGTGAGAGTAATTGCCGTCCTTCTCATACCAGCCTTCAGGCACCTCGTAGCGCAGTCCGAGGGTGACGGTCAACTGCGGGGTGACCTTCCAGTTGTCCTGGCAATAGAAGGCCTGGTAACCGTAGCGTGCCTCGCCGGGGATGACCGGCAGGGGCGTCATGGCAGCCTGATCTACCGCCCCGAGCAGCAGGCTGGCGAAAGCGTGGCCGGTGGCCGCCAGGGCGGTGGGCAGGGCGGTCTGGGCGCGGGCGAACACATATCGCCCGTTGGTTCCGGCCAGGTCGGGCGGATCCGAGAAGGTGCGCAGGCGGCGAAAATCCCAGCCCATCTTGAACTCGTGCGCGCCCCGGATGACGGAAAGAGCCTGGTTGAAGTGGAACGTCCAATTGAACTGGGTGCCGGTGGAGACCTTGCCGTCCTGCACGCCCCAGGCGCTCAGACCGTCAGCCCCGGTGAATTGCACCACCGGGAAGGCGTCCGACAGACCCGACAGCGGCAGGCCGATCTTCGAGCCCCAGCCTTTCTGGGCCGGATTGTCCCAGCCCTGCTGCTGGCGGGTGAAGCCGAAGGTGCTGTGCAGCAGGACGGTCGGGTTGATCACCAGGTCGTGGTTCAGCCGGTAATTCTCCGGCCGCTGGGTATTCGAGCCCAAGCCCGTGCCGAGCGGACCGGGGAAGGTGTAAGTATTTTGCACGTCCTGGTTCTGCCGGCTCATGTAATAGGCGAAGCGATTGCCCGGCGTCACGGCGTGATCGAATTTCAGGCTCCAGTGCGTGTCGTTGATCACCTGCTGGTTGGTGAACTGGTAGTTGCCCGTGAGCGTGGGCAGGTTGGCGTCCGGAATCAGAGGAATCACGTTGCCGGCCACCTTGCTCCAGCGGCTGCGCGGCACGATCTTGCCGGGGAAGGGCGTGCGGACGTTGCCCGCCGTGGAGGCCGGATCGTAAATCAATTGCGAGACCTCGCTGAAATCGCCCTGCTTCATGCGCACGGTGGGCAGCGTGGCCACCGACTGGCTGATGGAGGCGGGGCGCAGATCCTTGGCCAGGGTGAAGAACCAGAAGGTTCGGTTGCGACCGTCGTAGATCCTGGGCAGCCACACGGGACCGCCGATCACCCCGCCGGCCTCGTTGAATCGTTCCTTGGGCCGGTAACCGCGCGGGCGGCCCACCACCCGGTTGACGTTGTAGCCGGCCGCGTTCCAGATATCCCGGCGCATGTTCAGGAACGCCCCGCCGTGAATCTCATTGGTGCCGGAACGCGTAATGAACACTTCCACGCCGCCGCCGAAACGGCCGAACTCGGCGTTATAGTTCGAGGTGATCAGCTTGAACTCGCCGAACTGCTCGGAGGCGGGAAAGTTGAACACGACGCCGCCCGATTCGGGGATGGTTTGGCTGGCGCCGTCCAGCAAGACTTCCTTGGCCCGGCCTCCCGAGCCGGCGATCGAGGTTTCACCGAAGCCTGAGTTGACGCCCGGCATGTAGGTTACGAAGGCCTCCGGGTTGCGGATGCCGCCCGTAAACAGGGGCAGGGTCTCCATGAACCTGCGGGAAAAGTTCTGGCCCCGCTCCGGGGTTTGCATCTCCAGCAGGACCACGCCTTCCTTGACCTCGACGGTCTGCTGGACTTCGCCTAACTCCAGGCGCAGGTCTACGATCTGGCGTTGGGCCACGCGGATTTCAATCCCGCTCTGGGCAGCTTTCTTGAAACCGGTCTTCTCTACGGCCAGCGAGTAGGGGCCGACCGGCAGGCTGGGAAACACGAAGAGGCCGGCCTCGGTGGTGAGCGTGCTGAACTCCTGGCCGGTGGGCTGGTGGCGCGCAGTGACTTGCGCCCCGGGCACGGCCGCTCCGGCCGGGTCCAGCACGGTACCCTGCAAGGAGCCGGTGGCGACCTGGGCCCAGAGCGGCGAAGCCAAAGCGAAAGCAAAGACAGGCAATAATCGCTTGATTATCGTCCTCATGGCACCTCCAATTGGGCGCATTTTACATGCCCCGTTCGCCGAGTGTCAAATTAGGGGGAACCTCCACTGCCCGGCCCTGGATTCCCCCGGTTGAGGAGGGCGCCTGCTTGCGCCACCATGGAGGGGCGGAGCAGCGCCCATGAACCTCCCTCAGCCTTGGCGGCGCCTTTGTCGTGAGGAATCCGGCCAGGACCTGATCGAGTACGCCCTGATGGCCGGCTTTGTGGCGGTGGCGGCCGGGGCGATCCTGACCCCGATGGCCCCTACGCTCAACGTCGTCTTTTGCAAGGTCCACTCGCTGCTGGTCAAGTACGGCGGCTAAAAGCTCGCGACTGCGGGAGGCCGCGCCGGGCGCTGCGGCCTTGCGTCGCCAGTGTACAATGTTGGGTTTGCGCGCGGACCCGACATGACTCTGCCTTTTTCCCTGCTGCTGGCAGCCTCCGGCCGAATGCTGAGCATGGGCCCGGTGGACCTGCTCATCGTGATTCTGTACTTCGCCCTGGTGCTGGGCATCGGGTTTTACCTGAAACGCTTTGCCGGGACGGGCGAGGATTTTTTCATGGCGGGCCGGGAAATGACCGCCTGGATCGCCGGCCTGAGCTTCATCTCGGCCAATCTGGGCTCGCTGGAGATGATGGGCTACGCGGCCGCCACTTACCAGTACGGCATTTTAGTCGGACATGCTTACTGGATCGCGGCCATTCCGGCCATCCTGTTTCTGGCCCTGGTCATGCTGCCGTTCTATTACATCTGCCGGACCCATTCGGTGCCGGGCTACCTGAAGCTGCGTTACGGCGAGGAGGCTCGCGTCCTTTCGGCCGTCTCCTTCGCCGTGATGACCATCCTGATGAGCGGCATCAACATGTACTCGATGGCCGTGATCATGAAGGTCATCCTGGGCTGGAACATACACTTCTCGATCTGGGTCTCTTCGCTGACGGTGGCCTTGTATGTGATGGCGGGAGGATTGCGCTCGGCGATCTTCAACGAGGTCCTCCAGTTTTTCCTGATCTGGCTGGGCTGTCTGATCGTGCCCGTGGTGGGGCTGATCGAAGCCGGGGGCTGGAGCGGGATGGTGGAGCGCATTGCGCGGAATTTCCCGGGGCAGGATTTCACCCATATGTGGAGCGCTACGGGATCCTTCAGCGCCAATCCGATGGGCATTCACTGGACGGGGATCGTCTTCGGGTGGGGGCTGGCGATCTCGTTCGGCTACTGGTGCACGGATTTTCTGATCATCCAGCGGGTGATGGCCGCCAAGGATCTGCGCTCGGCCCAACTGGGCACCGTCATCGGGTCGTTCTTCAAGATGATGGTCCCGCTGATCGTCATTTTGCCGGGTCTGCTGGGCCTGGCGGTGTTGCCCTTCAAGCTGGTGAGCGAACCGGAGGCGGTCGCCACCGGAGCGCACAGCTACAACGAGGTGCTGCCGCTGATGCTGGCTCGCTACTGCGGCCCGGGGCTGCTGGGCCTGGGGGTAACCGCGCTGATCGCGGGCTTCATGTCGGGCATGGCGGGCAATGTGAGCGCTTTCGCCACGGTCTGGACCTACGACATTTACCGTCCCCTGATTCGCAAGGCTGCCTCCGATGCGCACTACGTGCGCATGGGCCGCTGGTGCACCATCCTGGGCGTCTTTGTCAGCATCGCCACGGCGTACCTGGTGATGCAGTTCTCGAGCATCATTGTTTACGCCCAGGTGGTCTTCGTGATCTTTGTGGTGCCGATGTTCGGCACGGTCGTGCTGGGCATGCTGTGGAAGCGAACCACGCCGGCGGCCGGCTTCTGGGGCCTGCTGGCGGGCATGGTCGCGTCGTTGCTGCTGTTCCTGTGGGTGCGGCTGGACCCCGGCGCGGTGCGTTACGTGGCCTTCTCGGCCGACGCCAAGGACATGGCGGACAACATCTACCGGGCGATGTGGACGCTGATCGCCAACGTTTTGGTCACGGTGCTGGTGACCCTGTTCACCAAGCCCAAGCCCGAGAGGGAGCTGAAGAGTTTGGTCTACGGGCTGACCGAGATTCCTTCCCACGGGCAGTGGCCCCTGCTGAAGCGGCCGGGTTTCTGGGCGGCGGCGGTGGGCCTGGGTTTCGTGGCCTTGAACATCATTTTCTGGTAAGGAGGGCGGGATGTCGCCGGAGAAGCACTTCATTTCGATCTGGTTTTTCATCGGCGCGCTGCTGACGGTCTACGGCGTGCTGATTGTGGGCGCGGGCGTCTGGGACTTGTTTTATCCCTCGGGCTTGCCGCAGGCCATGGGCCATTTGCATGCCGCCGTCTGGTGGGGTGCATTACTGATAGTTCTGGGCGGGATTTACTGTTACCGTTTCTGGCCCGGGCGGAAGGATCGGAGCTGAGAGAGGGGCCGGGGCGGCGGATTACTTGGCGGCCGCGGCGGCCACCTGGGCCAGGGCGAGCAGCTTGTCTTCGAAGCTGTAATCTATAGTGCGGCGGCTCTGATGGCGGAGATACCAGCGGTAGGTTTGCTTCAAACCGGCGGCGAAATCAGTCGGTTTGAAGCCCAACACCCGCTGAGCCTTATTGATGATCATGGTGATGGGGGGAACGTCGAAATACACGCCGAAGTAGTAAGGCGGGCTCATGACGCGGCCGCCGGCATGATAGATGCGCTCGCGGGGGACCCGCACCAGGGTGGGTTTCTTGGCGGCCGCCTCGGCGAAGGCGGCGACCGCTTCGGCCTGGGTAAGGGCGCGGGGGTTGGCGATGTTGAAGGCGTGGCCCACCGCGCCGGGCACCTCCAGCACGCGCAGGCAGGCCCAGACCAGATCCTTGATATAGACGAACTGCATGAGGCGCCGGCCGTCGCCGGGCAGGATGATGGGGCGGTTGTCGCGCAGCCGGTCCCAAAAGAAGGCCTCGCGGTAAAAGGGATTGCCCGGGCCGTAGATGAAGGGCGGCCGCAAGGTCACCACCGGCAGCCCGTTGCGCTGGTGGAGGCGGAAAAGCGCCCGCTCGGAGGTGGCCTTGTTGCGCACGTAGGGGTCGGGATGGTCGTCCGGGGCGAGGGCGTCCCCTTCGTGATGGTTTAACCCGTCGCCGTAAGCGGCTACGCTGGACATGAAGACGTAGCGGTAGAGGCCGGGGTGGGCGGCGGCCCGGGCGGCCGCCTCCACCTGGGCGGCGGTGGTGCCCCGTTCCCAGTCGTAAACGTTGTCGTAGACGACCTCGAACTTGTGCTGGGAGAAGACGCGCCGCACGGCCTCCACGTCGTTGCGGTCGGCGCAGAGGTTCCCCACCCGTTTGCCCAGATCGTGCTCCGGCTTGCGGTGCAGCACCCACACCTCATGACCCGCCTTGAGCAGTTCGGCCACCAACCGGCGGCCGATGAACAGGGTTCCGCCGATCACCAGGATCTTGCGGGGACGGTTCTCCTCGGGCTGTTCCCTCTCCATGAGACCGCGATGCTCAGTCGTAGTATTCCAGGCCAAGGTGCGTGATCAGGTCCTCGCCGCGCATCCAACGCAGCGTGTTCTTCAGTTTCATGAGCTGGATGAAGATGTCGTGCTCGGGGTAAAGTCCCGGCGCGGTCATGGGAGACTTGAAGTAAAAAGACAGCCACTCCTGGATGCCGCGCATGCCAGCCCGCTGAGCCAGATCGAGAAACAGGACCAGGTCCAGTACGATGGGCGCCGCCAGGATCGAGTCCCGGCATAGAAAGTCAATTTTGATCTGCATGGGATAACCGAGCCAGCCGAAAATATCCAGGTTATCCCAGCCCTCCTTGGCGTCCCCGCGCGGCGGATAGTAATTGATGCGCACGCTATGATAGAAATTCCCGTACAGCTCGGGATAAAGCTCCGGCTGAAGGATGGTGTGGAGGACGGAAAGCTTGCTTTCCTCCTTGGTTTTGAAGGAAGCCGGATCGTCCAGCACCTCGCCGTCCCGGTTGCCCAGGATATTGGTGGAGAACCAGCCTGTGAGGCCCAGCATGCGGGCCTTCAGACCGGGGGCGATCAGGGTCTTCAGGAACGTTTGGCCGGTCTTGAAGTCCTTGCCCGCGATGGGCACCTGCCGCTCCCGGGCCAGTTCGACCAGGGCCGGGATCTCGACCGTCAGGTTGGGCGCGCCGTTGGCGAAGGGGACGTCGCACTTCAAAGCGGCGTAAGCGTAGATCTGGCTGGGGGCGATCGCCGGATCGCTCGCCGCCAGCCCGCGCTCGAAGGCGGGCAGGCTCTGGTGGACCTCGGCCGGCTTCTGGTAAACCTCTGTCGAGGCGCACCAGATCATGACCAGGCGCGAGGCGCCGCTGCTCCGGCGGAACTGCTCGATGTCGGCCATGAGCATCTCGGCCAGCTCCATCTTCGAGCGGCCCTGCTTGACGTTCGGCCCCCGGATCCGGCGCACGTAGTCCGGGTCGAAGACCGCCTTCATGGGGGCCAGGGCCTCCAGGGGCTCGCGCACCTTCTCGAGCAGGGCGGGCTCGAGCACCCCGGCCTTCAAGGCCGCCTGGTAGGCGTTGTCTTCGAAGATGTCCCAGCCGCCGAAGACGAGGTCGTCCAATCCGGCCAGAGGAACGAACTCCCGGATCGGGGGGCAGCGGCCCTCGGTGCGCTTGCCCAGCCGGATCGTGGCCAGTTGAGTGAGCGACCCGAAGGGGCGTCCCAGGCCCCGCCGGACCGCCTCGACTCCGGCCACGAAGGTGGTGGTGACCGCGCCGATGCCCGGCGTCAGCACTCCCAGTTTGCCTTCCGGCGGCCGGATCGTCGGCTTGTCTTTGGCGGGCAAGCGGTCTTTCCTCCTTTCGCCGGATCGCCTCCGGGCGACCGGGTGCGACCCAAAATGTTATACTAACATCCCGGTGGCGGAGCGCGCGACAGATACCATCAGGGCCCTGGTGGTGGACGACGAAAAACCGGCTTGCGACGAGCTGATTTACCTGCTCCAGAGCTTCCCGGGCATCCAAGTGCTGGGGGCGGCGCAAAACGGGGTCGAGGCGGTGCGGATGATCGAGCAGACCGGCCCGGATCTGGTCTTTCTCGACGTGCAGATGCCGGGCCTGGACGGCTTCGGGGTGATCCGCATGCTCCAGGAAAAGAAGATCCCCTTGCCCAAGTTCGTCCTGGCCACCGCTTACGATCAATACGCCGTGGAAGGCTTTCGGGTGCAGGCCTTGGATTACTTGCTGAAGCCGATCGAAAAGGAGCGCCTGGCCCTGACGGTGGAGCGCGCCCGGCAGGCTCTGGAAGAAAAGGCGAAAACGGGAGAGCCCGGGCCGCCGCCGCGGCCCGCCGCCTACCGCACCAAGCTGCTGGTCAAGAGCGGCAATCGCAATTTCATCGTGGACGCCGGCGACGTCGTTTACGCCACCATCGAGGACGGCGTGATCACCGTGGTGGCCGGCCACCTGGAAGGTCAGTCCAACTACCGCACCATCGAGGAGTTGCAATCCAGCCTGGATCCGGACACCTTCTGGCGCGTGCACCGTTCCTACCTGGTCAATATCAACCGGATCAAGGAAGTGATTCCCTGGTTCAAGTCCACTTACCTGCTGCGCATGGACGACAAGAAGCAGACCGAAATCCCGGTAGCTCGCGCCCAGACCAAGCGCTTGCGGGCGCTGCTGCGGCTATAGGTCCGCCGGCCGAGTCAAATCGCGATTCCCAGCAACCAGAGCAGGTAGGCGGCCGCCTGCCGCAGGTAGAGTCGCCACTCCCTCAAACCGCTGCGGGGGGTTTGCGGGCGCGGCGAGCCGTACACCCGGAAGCCTTGCGCTTCCAGAATGCGCTTGGCCCGGAAGATGTGGTAACCGTCGCTCACCAGAATGCAGGATTTCAGGTTCATCCGCCGCATGATCTCGGCCGTGGCGGCCAGGGAGTGGGCCGTGCTGGACCCCTCGGGTTCGACCAGGATCGCCTCCGAGGGCACGTTGCGTCCCACCAGATAAGCCCGCCCCACCTCGCCCTCGGTGTAAACCGGATCCCCGCCGGGGCCGCCCGTAGTCAGGATGCGCGGGGCCAGGCCTCTCCGGTACAGCTCCCAAGCGTGATCCAGGCGGGCCTTGAAGACCGGCGAGGGGCGACCCCGGTAGGCCGCCGCCCCCAACACCACGATGACGTCGGCGGGCCGCGCTTCGTCCACCGAGGACTGCCGCCGGATCCGCCAGGCCAGGCTGCCCAGCAGGAGGCCGGCGGTGCACAGGCCGGCAAGAGCGCCCAAGCCGAGCAGCCTGGCTGTCTTGCGGTATGATGCTGTCGAGGCCGAGCGCACCCGCCGATGGTCCCTTGCCAACAGTCTATACGCCGGAGGCGCCCGGCGGCAGGGGTCGCACTCGGCAGGGACCCTGCATGCTGAAGGTCCGGACCGTCTCCAGCACCGCCCATCCGGTATTCAAGCAGGTGCGGCGCGCCGTCGCCCGCGGCACTTTGACGGCGGACGGCTGCTGCGTGGCCGAGACTTTCCACCTGCTGGAGGAGGCCCTGCGCAGCGGGTGTCGCATCGCGGCCGTGCTGGCCGCCGAATCGGCGCGCCCGGCTGTCGAGAACCGCCTCCGCGGTCTGGACGGACTGCGGCTGATCGTGCTGGAGGACGCTCTGTTCCGCGCCGTTTCCAGCACCGAAACCAGCCAGGGAGTGCTCACCCTGGTCCGACCGCCCGAGTGGCGCCTGGAGCAACTGTTCCCCGAGGGCTGCCTGGTGGTGGTGCTGGACGGCTTGCAAGACCCCGGGAACGCGGGGGCGATCCTGCGCGCGGCCGAGGCGTTCGGGGCCACCGGCGTGGCGGCCTTGAAAGGTACGGTCAGTCTTTACAACCCGAAGGCGGTTCGGGCCTCCGCCGGATCGCTGTTTCGCCTTCCTTTGGTCACGGGCTTGGAGCAGGCCGGGGCCCTGGCGGCCTTCCGGCAGCGGGGCCTGGATCTATATGCCGCCACCCCGGCGGGCGAGCGGGTTTTGGGTGAGGCGGACCTGCGCCGCGACTGCGCCCTGATCATCGGCAGCGAGGGCAGGGGAGTGAGCCGGGGCCTGCGCGCAGCCGCCCTGGACCTGCGCATCCCCACCTCCGGAGTCGAATCGTTGAACGCCGCGATGGCCTGCGCCGTGCTACTGTACGAGGCACGGCGGCAAAGGGGGCTTCCGTGAGCCTGTTCGACACCGGCCCGCTCCCGGCGACGCCGCCCGCCGACAAGGATCGTCCGCTGGCCGACCGCATGCGCCCCCGGAGCCTGGAGGAGTTTGTCGGCCAGGAGCACGTCCTCGGGCCGGGCAAACCCCTGCGGGTGCAACTGGAGCGCGACCAACTGGGCTCGATCATCCTGTGGGGGCCGCCGGGATCGGGCAAGACCACGCTGGCGCGCTTGATGGCCCGTCTGACGCGCTCGGATTTCGTCCCCTTCAGCGCGGTGCTCAGCGGCATCAAGGAGGTCAAAGCGGTCATGGCCGAGGCGGAGCGAAACCGGCGCCTGGGCCGCCGCACCTTGCTGTTCATTGACGAGATCCACCGCTTCAACAAGGCCCAGCAGGACGCCTTTCTGCCCTACGTCGAGCGGGGCGACATCACGCTGATCGGCGCCACCACAGAGAACCCCTCCTTCGAGGTGATCGCCGCCCTGCTGTCGCGCTCGAAGGTTTACGCCTTGCGCGCCCTGACGGTGGAGGAGATTCTGCTGTTGTTGCGGCGCGCGCTGGCCGACCGGGAGCGCGGGTTGGGCGAGCTGGGCGTGGAGGCCCCCGAAGAGCTGCTCCGGCAAATCGCCCTGTTCGCCAACGGCGATGCGCGGGCGGCCTACAACACGCTGGAGGCCGCCGTGGCCGCCTCCCCGCCGGGCCGCCTGAGCCTGGAGGCGGTCGAGGCCGCCATCCAACGCAAGGTTCTGTTGTACGACAAGGCGGGCGAGGAGCACTACAACCTGATCTCGGCCTTGCACAAGTCCGTCCGCTCCAGCGACGTGGACGCCGCGCTTTACTGGCTGGCCCGCATGCTGGAGGCGGGCGAGGATCGCCTGTACATCGCGCGCCGGCTGGTGCGAATGGCCATCGAGGACATCGGCCTGGCGGACCCGCGGGCCCTGGAACAGGCCGTGGCCGCCATGCAGGCTGTGCATTTCCTGGGCATTCCGGAGGGCGATCAGGCGCTGGCCCAAGCGGTCATCTATCTGGCCGTGGCGCCCAAGTCCGACGCGGCTTACCAGGCTCTGAACCGGGCCCGGGCGGAGGTGGAACACACCATCGCTGAACCGGTGCCCCTTCACCTGCGCAACCCGGTCACCCGGGCGATGCGCGAGTGGGGCTACGGAGAGGGCTACCAGCACGCCCACGACTTACCGGACGCGCTGCCGGACATGCCTTGCCTGCCGCCCTCGCTGGCCGGGCGCCGCTACTACCTCCCCACCGGCCGCGGCCTGGAGAAGCGCATCGGCGAGCGGCTGGAGGAGATCCGCCGGGCGCGGGGCGCGACCGGCTCGCCCTCAGGCGGCGGGAGCGCTGAACCGAAAGCTTGAGCTCAGCCTTTGGCGGCCGCCTTCACGTGGCACTTGTTGCAGTTGCCCGTCGTGGCGAAGGACTTGCCGCCGGAGACGTGGCAGGCGGCGCAGGAGGTCTTCTTGGCCTCGGCGGGCTTGTGCATGCCTTCCTTGAACTTCAAGGGAGCCTTGGCGTCCTGCGGCCAGAGCGCGTCGTGGCAGACCTTGCAATCCCCGCCGGCGCGCTCGCCGTGCTTGGCGTGCAGGAAGGTGACGTTGCCCATCTTGGACGGGAAGACCAGTTTTTCGGGAGCCTTCTTCTGCTGGGCGCTCAGCCATCCCAGTCCGACGAGCAACCCGAGGGTTGCAAAAGCAACGCTGAAAAAGCGCATTCCATTCCTCCCAGAATGATGCGGGGCAGGGAAGCCCCGAAACCTCAATGCTAGCACTGAGGGGTCCCGCCCTGCCGGGCAGCTCGCCGGCCTCCGCCGGAGGACCCGATTGACGCCCGGCCCGCGCCGGGTTAGGCTTGTAGGTGGGGAAGGACAGTGCCATGACCCGCTACGCGCCGTCGCGCCAGTACTTGCATGCAGGTTTGGCCGCGCTGGCGTTCGCCGTGTTCTCCGGCTGGTGCGGAATGAACTGGGCTCCGGCTCTGATCCCCGCCGCCTTGTTGCTGGCCGGCGCCCTGTTGCTGCTGTTCTTGGCCTTTCAGCCGGCGGTGGAAATCCACGAGAAGCATCTGATCATCGGACGCCGCCTGATCCGCTGGGCGGACATCCGGCGGGTGGATCGCACCGGCTGGCTCTCGCCCCTCATCGTCCATCTGACGCTGGCGGATCACAGCCAGCTCTTGCTCATTTACCCCGGCGATCAAGACTCGGCCCACAGCCTGCTGCGCCATCTGCGCCGCCTGGCGCGCGAGGCGCTCATTGACGGCGTTCCCTATCGGCAGTATTGGGGCGAAGCAGCGGGCGCGAAGGGCGAACGGCAGCCGGCGCCGCGATTCCATCTGCTGCGGCCGGAAGACGAAGCCGAGGTCGAGCGCCTCTACCACCGGCTCAAGACCGTGGGTCGGCTGGATCCCAAGAACTCCAGCGACGAAAAGTAGCCGGTGCGCCTGCGAGCCTCGCGTTTCACCCTCTGCCTGTTGTTGATCGCCGCGCTGGCGGCCGCCGGGACGCATTCGATCTGGCTGCGAGCGGCGGGCGGCTATTTGATCGAGAGCGAGCAGCCCTTCCCGGCTCAGGCGGTGGTGGTGCTGGCCGGAGGCTATAGCGGCAACCGGGTTCTCAAAGCGGCCGAGCTGGTGCGCGCGGGCTGGGCGCAGCGGGTCCTGGTGAGCGGCACTCTCTATTACGGTCGCAAGGAATCCGACCTGGCTGTGGATTGGGCGGTTGAGAAAGGCTTCCCTCGCCCGTGGTTCCTGAGCTTCGCGCACCAGGCCGAATCCACCTGGGAGGAGGCGCGTCTGGTGACGGCTGAACTGCGCCGCCTGGGCGTGCGGCGCTTCCTGCTGGTGACCAGCAACTACCACACGCGCCGGGCCCGCGCCTGCTTTCGCAAGGCGGCGCCCGAGCTGGAGTTTCGCACCATCGCCGCCCCGGATGAGGATTTTCCTGATCCCTGGTGGCGCAGCCGGCAAGGGCGCAAGACGTTCCTGCTGGAATGGGCCAAGACCGCCGCCTGGTGGCTGGGGATGTAAGCGGTGCGCGAGGCCTTTCGCAGCCTGGGTCCTTACTTATGGCGCTACCGGCGCGGCCTGGCGCTCGGGCTGGGTTCGCTAGCCGTCAAGGACCTGCTAGCCGCCGCTTTGCCGCTCCTCATCCGGGCCGGCATAGATTCCATCACCAGCCGGTTCCATTTCCCGACGCTGCTGAAATTCTGCGGCTTGCTGGTGGGACTGGCGGCCCTGAAGGGCGTCTTCCAATACTGGATGCGCGTCATCCTCATCGGGATCTCGCGCGACATCGAATACGACCTGCGCAACGATCTGTTCGCTCACCTGCTGACGCTCTCGCCCGACTACTACGCCCGGACGCGCACGGGCGATCTGATGGCGCGGGCCACCAACGACCTGAACGCCGTGCGCATGATGCTCGGGCCGGGCCTGATGTACTGGTTCGAGACCTCGCTCACCTTCCTGCTGGCGGTGGCGGTGATGCTCTCGGTGGACTGGCAGCTCACGCTGCTCTCGCTGATCCCGGCGCCTCTGGTCAGCCTGGCGGTGTTTTGGTTCGGCCGGCTGATTCACAGCCGCTTCGAGCGCATCCAGGAGATGTATTCGGACATCAGCAGCCGGGTGCAGGAGTCGCTGGCGGGCGTGCGCGTGCTGCGCGCCTACGTGCAGGAAGAGGCCGAGCTGCTGCGCTTTGAGAGGCTCAACCGGGACTACATTGGGCAGAACCTCCGTCTGGCGCGCATTTCGGGGGCCTTCCTGCCGCTGCTCCAGGCGCTGGTGGGCTTGACTTTCCTGATCGTGCTCTGGGCGGGCGGCTCGCGGGTCTTGAGCGGGCGGATCAGCCTGGGCAGCTTCGTCATGTTCAGCACCTATATGGGCATGCTGATCTGGCCTATGATCGCGCTGGGCTGGGTGGTCAACCTGATCCAGCGCGGCAACGCCTCGCTGGGCAGGATCCGGCAGATTCTGGCCGAACGCCCGGCCATCGCCGCGCCGCCGGCGCCCCGGCCCGTGCCCGAAAAGGCCGACATCGAGTTGCGCGAGGTGAGCGTCTTTTATCCGGGTGGTCGCGCCCTGGACAGGGTGAGCCTGCGCATTCGCTCGGGCGAGACGGTGGCCATCGTGGGTCGGACCGGCAGCGGCAAGAGCACCCTGGTCCGGCTGCTTCCGCGCTTGCTGGATCCCGGCGAGGGCCAGGTCTTGCTGGGCGGGGTGGACCTGCGCGAGCTCGACCCGGCCGCCCTGCGCCGCCGGATCGGCATGGTGCCCCAGGAAACCTTGCTGTTCAGCGCCACGCTGGCCGAAAACATCGCGTTCGGCCTGGAACAGGCCGACCCGGAGCGCATCCTGCGCGCCGCCCACCAGGCCGGACTGGGACCCGACCTGGCCGCCTTCCCCCAAGGGCTGGACACCCTGATCGGCGAGCGGGGCTTGACGCTCTCCGGCGGGCAGAAGCAGCGGACCGCCATCGCCCGCGCCATCCTCCGGGACCCGGAAATCCTCATTCTGGACGACGCGCTCTCCAGCGTGGACACCCTCACCGAGGAGCGCATCCTCAAGGGCCTGGCCGAGATCATGCGGGGGCGGACCACGATCCTGATTTCCCACCGCGTCTCGACCGTCCGGCAGGCCGACCGGATCGTGGTGCTGGAGGCCGGCCGGATCGTCGAGCAGGGCAGCCACGCCGAACTGATCGCCGCCGGCGGCTACTACGCCGACCTGTATCAGAAGCAGCTCCTGGAAGAGGAGCTGGAGGCGGTCTGAGTCGGATCAGGAAATCATGAAATTCGGTAACCCGCCCCGGGCCGGATGCACCTAATCAATTTGGCGTCCGCGGCGCATGCCTCGATGGCAGAACAGCGGAGTTGGACGGGGCCGGGACGCGAGAGGGGTGGATTCTCAATGCGACTTGCGGCCTGGTGGTTGCTGATCGCGAGCCTGGGCTGGCCGGCGCTCGCTCAGAAGGCTCGCTTGCGGAACGCTCCCACAGTGTGGATGCCGGCCTTGGTGGATTCCAACAGCCCCGTCTACTGGCGGGAGGACCTCATCCATGTCTTCAACTCGGCAGGGGCGCCGGTGCTCAGTTGGGGGCCGAATCAATTCGCTCCCCTGGAGTCTCAGGTGGTCAGCGTGGACACGGAAGATCACTTCCCCATGTGGATCGAAGCGGCCTGGGTGGACGAGGACGGGACCGTGTACGCCTGGTACCATCACGAGCCGGCGGGGGTCTGCCCGGGAGACACGCTGACAGCCCCGCAAATCGGGGCGCTGATTTCCGAGGACGGGGGCCGTAGCTTTCGCGATTTGGGCTTGATTCTCACCTCGGGCGACGCTCCGGATTGTTCCGCTAAAAACGGCTTTTTTGCCGGCGGGCACGGGGATTTTTCCGTGATTTTGGACCGTGACCGCGGCTATTTTTATTTCCTCTTCGGCAGTTACGGCGGCGATGCGGCCGGGCAGGGCATCGGGTTGGCGCGGCTGGCCTTTGAGGACCGCCGCAACCCGGTGGGCGCAGTCTGGAAATACTACCGGGACGGCTGGGAAGAGCCCGGATTGGGAGGTCGCCTCACCCCGATCTTCCCGGTCGGCACGCCCTGGCAGCAATCCGACACCAACGCCTTTTGGGGACCCTCGGTTCACTGGAACAGCTACCTGGAAACCTACGTCGTCCTGCTCAACCACGCCTGCTGCCGTCCCGGCTGGCCGCAGGAGGGGATCTACGTGGCGTTCAATCCCGATATCAGCGACCCTTTCGGCTGGACCACGCCGGTGTTGCTGTTTCCCCACGCCCCCGGTTATTACCCTCAGGTGGTCGGCCTGCTCGCCGGGGAGACCGATACGCTGGCCGGCCAGGTGGCGCGTTTCTATTTGCACGGGACCTCGAGCTGGGAGATCGTCTTCAGCCCGGACGAGAGCGACGCGGATGACGGCGATGAAGACGAGCCGATTGACGACAGCGTGCCGCCCAACGGGGCCGGCGCCCCGCCGTTTTGAACGGCCGAGTTTTCGCAGCCTTCCGCGATGACCAAGCGCGAACGCGTCGAACGGACCTACCGTCTGGAGGCGCGGGACCGCCCGCCGCTGGTCCCCGCCGTTTACGAGCACAAGGCATGGCTGATCGGCCGGCGGCCTTCGGAGATCTGTCGCCGGCCGGCGCTGCTGGAGGCGGCCCTGGAACGCGAACTGGCCCTCTACGATCCGGACATGCTGGTGGTCGGTGTGGATGTGTACAACGTCGAGGCGGAGGCGTTAGGTTGCCAGGTCGCTTACTTCGACGACGGCAGCGAGGTCCCGGTCGTCACCCGGCCGTTGATCGAGCGCCCCTCGGATCTGGCGCGGCTGGGCCTGCCCGACCCGGAAAGCGACGGTCGCATGCCGCTGTTCCTGACTGTGGCCGAAACCATGGCGCGACGTCACGGGCAGGCCATGATCATCCGGGGTGCGGTGACCGGGCCGTTCTCGCTCGCCTCGGCCCTGCTGGGCGGCGAGGAACTGCTTGCGGCGACTTTGGAAGAGCCGGCCTTCGTGCGCCGGCTGCTGGAGTTTGCCGGGCGGGTCGGCATGGAGTTCGGCCGGGCCTTCCTGCGCCGCGGGGTGGAGCCGATCCTGTTCGATTCCCGCGCGGCGCCTCCGCTGATCTCGCCCCGCCTGTTCCGCGAGCTGTTGCTGCCCGTCTACCGGGACCAGATCTTTGCGGAGTGGAAAGCGGCCGGCGGCCGCTACCTGCCGCTGATCATCGGCGGCAACACCACGCCCGTGCTCGAAGAGCTGCTCGCCAGCGGCGCCGGCCAACTGCTTTGCGACGCGGGCGCGGACCTGGAGGCCTTCCGCCGTCGGTGCAACCAAGCGCGCCTGCCGTTTCGGGCCAGCGTGGACGCGCGGCTGGTCCACCGGGGCCCGGCTCGCGCGGTGCGCGAGGCGGCGGCCGACATCCTGCGCCGTTGCGGCGACTATCCCGGTCTGTTGCTGGGTTGCGGCGTGGTGGCTTACGACTGCCCTCCGGAACACGTGCTGGCATTGCGGGAGGCTTTGGAGGCGTTCCGGCCGGGAGAGGCCGCCTAAAGGAGCTGGTACGCCCGGCGTGATTTGAACACGCGACCTCTTGCTCCGGAGGCAAGCGCTCTATCCAGCTGAGCTACGGGCGCACGGCTACCCCTTATTGTACCTTGCCGGAGGTGCGGGCGGAAGAGGGCGCCGCTCGGGAAGAAGGTTTCGGCTTGGCGGCCGGCGCGGCTTTGCCCGCGGGCGCGCGGCCGGCGGGTTCGGCCAGCAAAGCTTCGATCTGAATGCGCATGTTCTTCTCTTTGTCCTGGAAGAACGGATCATCGGCGCTGTACTGCGCCCGAATCACCCCGCGGCGGTCCACGAAGACCAGTTGGGGAACGAGCATGCGCATGATCGGGGAGTGCTGAAGGAAGTCCAGCACGGCTTCGCGCGTGCCCACTCCGACCGGGAAGGTCAGCCCCAGGTTCTTGATGTAGTCCGGCACCAGCATCATCGCCATGTCGTTGAACGCCACGCCGATGGGCTGGAAGCCGCGCGGGCCGTACTGCTTGTACATCTGGTTGAGCACCCGCGAGGCGTCCTGGCAGGCCGGGCAAGTGGTGAGCAGGAACTCCAGCGCCACCACCTTGCCGCGGTACTGGCTCAACAGCAGTTGCTGGCCGTTGGCCAGCTTCACGGCGAACTCCGGCGCCGGCCGGGGAACTTCGGCGCCCGCCAGCGAGAGGGCGGCCAGCACGACGACGACGGACAAGAGCTTTCTGCGCAACGTCACCTCCCGAGAACAGACCAGTTTACCTTAGCTTGGACGAGCCGTCAGGCAGGCGCGTTGCGCCGCGGCGGGACCGGCCGCCCCGGCACCGCAGAAAAAAGCCAATTCGCGACAACCCGCCGGCGGATTTCTGCGTCTGTATGAGTGCAAGGAGGGTGGCTGAGGATGGTGACCGCAATGCCGGTGAGGAAGGACGGCCGGGCCTGGGTCTACTGCCCGATCTGCACCCACACGGTGGAAGCGCCGGTGCTGTGGCTGGGCAAGAAGGCGATCGTGAAGCCGGGCGAAAAGTGCCCTCGCTGCCGCGCCTCGTTGGAGGCCGGTCGGGTTCTGCGCGACCGGGCGGCGGCGGCCTGAGCCCGTCGAGGAGGCCGGTTCTAGTACCGGGCCCCGCCCAGGCGCTTGCCTCCGGCCCGGCGTTTTGGTGTATAGTGAGGACGACGGCATGAAACGCAAGACCGGTACGGGGTTGAACCAGGCCGTGCCCAGGGAGTTGCTGGATCACGCCCGGCGTTCGCTGGAGGCCGAAAAGCCTCGCAAAGCGGCCAAGTGTGTGGTCTGCGGCGCCGAGTGCAGCCCCACTTCCACCGAGTCGCTCTGCTGGGTCTGCCGCCGTCTGAAGATCAGCGCCTGGCGCGAGATCGAACAGCAGATGCCCGCCCAAGAATGAGCGCGCGGGCGGGTCTTTTCTCCCTCTGAGAACGCTGCGGCCTGCGGGCAGTTCGCCTCAAAGGCGTGCAGGGTCGGGGGCCTCCGGGTCCAGGCCCAGTTCGGCCAGCGCCCGCCGCGCTCCGGCGGGCTCGAATTGACCCTCCCGGGCCAGCCGCGCCAGGGCGGCCGCCGCGATGGCCTCGGCGTTGACCTCGAAGAAGCGCCGCAGGTGCGCGCGATTGTCGCTGCGGCCGAAGCCGTCGGTGCCGAGCGAGACGAGGCGCCCGGCCAGCCAGGGGGCGATCTGGTCGGGGACGGCCTTCACGTAGTCGGTGGCGGCGATGATGGGTCCCGGCTGGTCTGCCAGCGCCTGCACGAGGTAGGGCCGGCGGGCAGGCTGGTCCGGATGGAGGCGGTTCCAGCGTTCGACCGCCAGGGCCTCGCGGCGCAGTTCGCTATAGCTGGTGACGCTCCAGACCTGCGCGGGAACGCCGTAACGCTCGGCCAGGATCTGCTGGGCGCGCAGGGCCTCGTTGAGGATGGGGCCGCTGCCGAACAGTTGGACTCGCGCCGGACCTTTTTCCGGGGCTTTATAAGGGTAGATGCCCTTGAGGATTCCCTGCTGCACGCCTTCCGGCATGGGCGGCTGGGGGTAGTTTTCGTTGTAAAGGGTGAGGTAGTAGAACCGATCCTCGCCCTCCTGGTACATCCGCCGCAGCCCGTCCTGAACGATAACCGCGATCTCATAGGCATAAGCCGGATCGTAGGAAGCGCAGGTGGGAATCACGCTCATCACAAGCTGGCTGTGGCCGTCCTGGTGCTGAAGGCCTTCGCCCGCCAGCGTAGTCCGCCCGGCGGTGGCGCCCAGCAGGAAGCCCTTGCCGCGCGAATCGGCGAAGGCCCACATCAGGTCGCCCACCCGCTGATAGCCGAACATCGAGTAGTAGATGTAAAAGGGGATCATGGGCAGGCCGAGGTTGGCCCAGGCCGTGCCGGCGGCGGTGAAGGAGGCCATGGCGCCGGCCTCCGTAATGCCTTCCTCCAGAATCTGGCCGTCCTTGGACTCCTTGTAGTAAAGGAACATTTCCTGGTCCACCGGGCGGTAGAGCTGGCCCTGGGCGGCGTAGATGCCGATCTGGCGAAACAGCGCCTCCATGCCGAAAGTGCGCGCCTCGTCGGGGATGATCGGCACGACATAGCGCCCCAGCTCAGGATGGCGCAGCAGCAGAGTCAGCAGGCGCACGAAGGCCATGGTGGTCGAGACTTCGCGCCCGCCCGAGCCCCCGAGCATTTCGGCGAAATATTCCAGCGGCGGGGCTTGTAGAGCCGCGGGCGGAGTTTTTCGCTCGGGCAGAAAGCCGCCCAGAGCTTGCCGGCGTTCCCGCAGGTACCGCATCTCGGGGCTGTCTTCGGGCGGGCGGTAAAACGACGCCGTATGGATATTCTCCGGCGGGATGGGAATCTCGAAGCGCCGGCAGAACTCCTCCATCTCCTCTTCGTTCAGCTTCTTCTGCTGATGGGTGATGTTGCGCCCCTCGCCCGCCTCGCCCAACCCGTAGCCTTTCACCGTCTTGGCCAGGATGACGGTGGGCGAGCCGGTGTGCCGCAGCGCCCGCAGATAGGCGTTATACACCTTCTGGGGATCGTGGCCCCCGCGGCGCAGTTTCCATAACTCCTCGTCGCTGAGATCCTTGACTAACTCGAGCAGCTCGGGGTATTTTCCGAAAAAGTCCCGGCGAATGTAGGCGCCGCCCCGGGCGACGTAAGTTTGGTAGTCCCCGTCCAGGCATTCGTTCATGCGCTCGACCAGCAGGCCGGTTCGGTCGCGCTCGAGCAGGGGATCCCAATTCCCTCCCCAGATCACCTTGATCACGTTCCAGCCTGCCCCGCGAAACAGCCCTTCCAGCTCCTGGATGATCTTGCCGTTGCCCCGCACCGGCCCGTCCAGCCTTTGCAGGTTGCAGTTGACGACGAAGATGAGGTTATCCAGGCGCTCGAAGGCGGCGATGCGCAGGGCGCCCACCGACTCCGGCTCATCCATCTCCCCGTCGCCCAGGAAGGCCCAGACCTTGCGCGGCGAGCGCGCCAGCAGGCCGCGGTTCTCGAGGTACCGGAGGAAGCGCGCCTGATAGATGGCGTTGATCGGTCCCAGACCCATGGAGACGGTGGGGAACTGCCAGAAGGCCGGCATCAGCCAGGGATGCGGATAACTGGACAGCCCGGGATGCTGGCGTAGCTCATGCCGGAAATTTTCCAGGTGGCGCTCGTTCAAGCGGCCTTCCAGATAAGCCCGCCCATAGACGCCCGGCGAGGCGTGGCCCTGGAAGTAAACGAAGTCGCCCGGCTCCTCGCCGTAAGCGGCGCGGAAAAAGTGGTTGAAGCCGACCTCCAACAGGGTGGCCAGCGAGGCATAAGTCGAGATGTGGCCGCCGATGCCCGGATCGTACTTGTTGGCCCGCACCACCATGGCCAGCGCGTTCCAGCGAACCAGGCTCTTGATGCGGCGCTCCAGGGCCCGATCGCCCGGGTAAGGCTCCTCCTGCTCGGCCGGGATGGTGTTCACGTAAGGCGTCGTCAGGCGGGCGGCCGGGGCCGCGCCCCGCCGCCGGGCCCCCTCCAGCAACCGCTCCAGAAGGAACCCGGCCCGCTCCGGGCCGGATTCCCGGATCAATTCTTCGAGGGCCTCCAGCCACTCGGCGGTCTCCTGCGGATTCACGTCCTTTGTTTTCTGCATGTTCGGACCGGGTTTCCTTCCAGCATAACGCGGCCGGCGGTCTGGGTTGTCCCGCCCGGCTCCGACTATAATGTGGGAATGGCATCCGCCGCAGCCGGTCCGGCGCCGCCGGAAGTACTGGCCGATTACGAAGCGGTCATCGGGCTGGAGGTGCACGTCCAGCTCGCCACGCGCAGCAAGCTGTTCTGCGCCTGCCCCACCAGCTTCGGCGCCCCGCCCAACACCAACGTCTGCCCGGTCTGCCTGGGCCTGCCGGGCGCGCTGCCCGTGCTGAACCGCGAGGCGGTCGAGATGGCGGTCAAGGCCGCCCTGGCGCTGAATTGCACCATCCGCCAGCCCTATTCGCAGTTCGCCCGCAAGAACTATTTCTATCCCGACCTGCCCAAGGGCTACCAGATCAGCCAGTACGATAAGCCCTTGGCCGAACACGGCTGGTTGGAGATCCTGGCGGACGGCGCGCGCAAGCGCGTCGGCATCACCCGCGTGCACCTGGAAGATGATGCCGGCAAGAGCCTGCACGAGGGCTTCCGGGATTCGGACCGCTACACCTACGTGGATCTGAACCGTTGCGGCACGCCGCTGATCGAGATCGTCTCCGAGCCTGACCTGCGCAGCTCCGAAGAGGCCTACGCCTATCTGACAGAGCTCAAGCTGCTCATGCAGTACGTCGAGGTCTCCAGTTGCGACATGGAGAAAGGCCACCTGCGCTGCGACGCCAACGTCTCGGTGCGCCGCCGCGGCCGGCAGAGCTTCGGCACCAAGACCGAGATCAAGAACCTCAACTCGTTTCGCTTCCTCAGGCAGGCATTGGATTACGAAATCGCCCGGCAGGTGGGGGTGCTTCACGCGGGCGGCGTCATCACGCAGGAAACCCGGCTCTACAACGTCGAGACCGGCGAGACCCTCGGCATGCGCAGCAAGGAGCACGCCCACGACTACCGCTATTTCCCCGAGCCCGACCTGCTGCCCCTGACGATCAGCTCGGCCTGGCTGGAGCGGATCCGCGCCTCCATGCCCGAGTTGCCCGCGCAAAAGCGGGCCCGTTTCGTCCGGCAGTACGGGTTGCGCGAGTACGACGCCCAGGTGCTCACCCTCACCCGCGCCGCCGCCGAGTACTTCGAGCGCGCCGCCGCAGCGGCCGACGATCCGCGTGCGGCGGCCAATTGGGTGATGGGCGAGCTGATGGGCGCCCTCAAGGCCGAGGGCAGGGAAATCGCCGCTTCCCCGGTCCGCCCCGAGCAACTGGGTGAGCTGGTGAATCTGGTGACCCGGGGCGAAATCTCGGGCAAACTGGCCAAGGAGATCTTTGCCAAGATGTTCGCCACGGGCGAATCGGCCCGCAGCATCATCGAGCGCGAAGGGCTGCGGCAAATCACCGACCCCGAGGCGCTTTCACGCATCATTGACGAAGTCCTGGCCGCCAACCCCAGACAGGTCGAGCAGTACAGGGGCGGCAAGAGCGGTGTGTTGGGCTTCCTGGTGGGCCAGGTCATGAAGGCTAGCCGCGGCCAGGCCAACCCGCAGGCCGTGAACCAACTGCTGAAACAGAAGCTGGGCTAGCCGCGATAGCGTCCGGTTTCCCGGCGCCGGCGGGGGCGGGCCTGTTCCAGGCTCGGATGCCGCCCCGGCGGCCAAACGTCCGGCCGGGCCCTGCTCCTTGCATCAAGTCTCCACGCGGCGGATCATCTTTTCCATGGCGTCCCGGTCCAGCTCGTAACCCAGCCCGGGCTTGACCGGGGCGTAAACGTAACCGTCCGGGGCGATGCGGATGCGATCCTTGAAATAGGGCCGGTCGCTGCTGCCCTGAGGAACCGTCATCTCGAACCAGACGTTGTTGGGCATGGCCAGCTCGCAGTGGAAGTGCACGGCGTGGTCGAACAGATCGCCCCAGTTGTGCGGCGCGCATTCCATGCCGAAGCACTCGGCCAGCCGGGCCACCTTCATGCCCCCCGTGATGCCCCCTACGTTATCGGTGATGAAGCGCACCACGTCCAAAGCACCCCGGCGGATATATTCCGCGTAGTGATAAGGCGAAAAAATGAATTCCCCGATGTGAATCGGGATATCCAGCGCCTGACAGAGCTGGACCAGGCCGTCCATATCGCTGGTCGGGATGGGATCCTCGTAACCGGCGAAATCCAGCTCCTCCAGCAGCCGCCCCACTTTCATGGCCTGCTCCCGACTGTAGACGCCCACCGGATCCATCAGAAGGATGAAATCGTCGCCCGCCGCCTGGCGGACCGCTTTGCAGACTTCCATATCCAGTTTGTGATCGGCGCCGCCCCGCGGCGTGCTGGGAGGATGAATCTTGTATGCCCGGAAACCCTGGGCTTTCACCTGGCGGACTTCCTCGACGAAATCCTCCACCTTCTGATGGTGCCGGGAGCTGGCGTAGGCCAGCACGCGGTCCCGGTACGCTCCCAGAATCCGGTAGATGGGGAGCCCCACGGCCTTGCCCAGGATATCCCACAGGCAGGCGTCCATAGCCGAGGCATAGGAGCTCTGGCCCACCCGGCGCAGCACGGGAGCGTATTGTGAGGTCAGCGCAGGCAGGTCCAGGGCGTTCTTGCCCGTCAGGGCCCGTTTGGCATAATCCAACCAGCCCAAGTTACTCCAGTTAGGATGAAAGTAACGTGCGGCCAGCCCGTAATTGCCCTCGATGCCGCTCTCGGTGACCACGGCGGCGATCTGCGTGCGGCCCGGTCCTCCGCTCGGTTCGAGCACGTAGACCTTGACTTGCTTGATGGTCAAGTCGGGCAGATCGCGCGGCTTGACGCCCGCCGCCTGCGCGGCCGCGCAGGCCGGATCCGCCCAGGCCGCCCCGGCCGCCGCGCAGGCGCCCCAGAAAGCGCGCCGCGATACAGTGCTTTGTTGCATAGCGTCCTCCTGTAAGTTCCGATGCTCGGGCCGACTTACGCTCGCAGGTACGGCTTTACCGCCTCGAGCATTTCGCGGATCACCTTTTGGGCCGTTTCGTCCAGGCGGCCGC
>JBBIMA010000057.1:17879-26165 GCA_037444625.1 Solibacteraceae bacterium | reverse complement strand
CTCATCGCCGGCAACGAGATTGACGGGGCGGTGTTCGGGGGCCTGTTTCTGATCGGCAGCCGCCACCGCGTTACCGGCAACCGCTTCCTGCGCCTGAACCTGGCCGGTTGCGAGCCGCAGCGTGCCGGTTGCCTGTACTGGCCCGACGAGCCCGAGCTGCTGAGCGCCGGGATCTATCTGGGCCGCCGTGCCGAGCGCCCGGCCGTCACCCGGGATAACCTGATTCGCGACAACCTCGTCACCGGGCACGGCATGAGCCGCCGCTGCATCGCCGCCGCGCCCGGCGTGGCTCTCTCGGCCAACCGCATCGGCCCCAACCGCTGCGCCGAGCGCGCGGATCAATGAGGCCCCCGGCGCTCCGCCCGCCAGGCAGCCGGTCCGCCCTCAGAGTCCCAGCTTCGCCAGCCAGCCGAGCAGGATGCGGTTCACCTCGGCCGGCTTCTCCATATGCAGGAAGTGGCCCGTGCCGGGGACCTTGACCATCGCGGCGCCGGGGAAGCGCTTCCTGAGAAGCTCCTCGGTGTCGTAATCGTTGGTGGCCGCGGCGATCTCCAGCAACGGCACGTCAATCCGATCCTCGCGCCAGACCGAGGGATCTGCAATGCCGCGCATGGCGCCGGCCGCCACTTCCGGACGCGTGCCGAGCATCACGGCCTCGATCCTGCGGCGCATCTCGGCCGTGGTAGCGTCGGTGAACATGCCCCGGACCATCTCCGCGCGGGCTTTGGCGGCGCCCGGCCCCTGGAAGCGAGCCGGCCAGGATTCGAGCTCTTTCGCAGCTTGCGCATCCGGGAAGAAGGCGTCCAGGGCGACGATGGCCAGGACCTTCTCCCGGTACAGGCGGGCGAATTCGAGCATGACCGCCCCGCCCATCGAGTGGCCGATGAGGACCGCCTTCGGGGCCTTCACCGCGCGCATGACCGCCTCGACGGCGCGCGCGAAGCGCTTCATGGAATAGTCCGGCGCCGGATCGCTGCGCCCGTGACCGGGCAGGTCCAGCGCGACCACGCGGTAGCGGTTCTTCAGCCCCTCGAGCTGCGCCTCCCAGAGGGTGTGATCGCAAGTCCAACCGTGGATGAGCACGACCGTTGTGGGGCCGTGCCCGGCGGTCACGTAGTGGATCTTCGAACCGTCGAGAACGGCTGTTCCGGCCAGCAAAGGGAGACTTGCCAGGAAGGCGACCATCCGGTACATGAGATTATGATAGGCGGATTCTCAGCCGCCGGCTCCCTGGCGGGTCCAAGAGTCGCCACCCGGCAAAGCCTCAAGCCCCGCATCCTCTGGTGCGTGCGCCCGGATCAATCGGGCCCCCGGCGCTCCGCCCGCCAGGCCGCCCAGGTCTTCACCGCCAGAGCGGCCAGCAGCGCCCAGACCGCCGCCCGCAGCCCTCCTTCCAGCGTCAGGCCCGCGGGCACAGCCAGCACCAGGTAGCAAGCCAGCGCGGTGATGAAGCGGCGGTCGAGCGGTCTGAGAGCCACCGCTGGTTCACCTCGGCATGTTGTAAAGGAAGGTGAACTGCAAGCGGATTTGCAGGCCGCGGTAGTCCGAGGGCAGGGGCGGGAACGGATTCGAGGCGCTGATGCCGGCCACCGCCGCGCGGTCCAAGGCTTCCGTGCCTGAAGGACTGACGATCACCAGCTTGGGCACCTGGCCGTCGCGCCCTATGGCGAACTGGATGACCACCTTGCCCGGCCGGCCCAGCCGAGCCACCTCCGGCATCACGGCATACCAGTTCCGCCGCACGGTGGCCAGGATCTGAATCAGGTAGGGCTTGAAGTCCACCCCCATGGGGTCGGAGAGCAGTTCCAGCGCACTGCCTCGCCGGCCGGCGGCTGGCAGGTTCAAGGCCTCGCCGACGCCGCCCGGACCCAGATCCGGATCTCCCACTATCAGACCGCCGCCGCGCCCGCGGGCCGCCGCCCGCACGGCTTCGCTCACCGAGGCCGAGGGAACCGGAATCTGGCCCGTGCCGGCGGCCGGCGCGGGCGGCGCGCCGGGGCGCTCAAAAGCGAGCTTGGGCTTTTCCGCCGGCTCGATACGCGGGGCGGGAATGGGGAGCGGCGCGATCTGGGCCAGGGTTTCCGATCCGGCCAGCTTGGGCGGCTCCGGCAGCCCGGGGGCATCCTCGGGGCGGAGCACGGGCCCGGGCGGCAGCCGGAACCCGCCCGGCGGAAGGCGCAGGGAGCGTTTGGGCAGCAGACTATCCAAATCGAACTCCCGCCCGACCGGTCCCCGATTGGCCTCCCGTTGGGTCAATTCGGCCGGCGGGGCGATCAACTGCGCAGGCCTCTCCAGCAGCACGGCCGGCGCACGCAGCAGCGTGCCGCGGCCGGCGGGCGACAGCACCAGGGCCGCCAGCGCCAGCGCGTGAAGGCCGAAGGAAACCCCCCAAGCGGTGCGCCGCGGTGCGCGCAATCCGGAGTGGGCCTCCAGGAACAGCCGGAGTTCGGGCGCTTCAGCGGGGAGGCATTGGCGCGGGGCTTGCATCCGAGGCTTCCATGCCGGCCAGCGTTTCAGCCACCGTGCGGGAATGCTCTTCGATTGTAGCAAGAACCGCCCGCGCGACCTCGAGGGCGCGGCAGGCCTCCGCGCCGCCGACGCGCGGGGCCGCGCGCGTGCGCACGCATTCCAGGAAATGCTCCAGTTCCAGCCGCAGCGGCTCGGCTCGCCGGACCTCCAACCTGCTATACGCGATCTGGCGCTCGGGCGTTACTTGGAACAGGGCCGCCTCCTGACGGCTGTAGTCCAGGGAAATGTATTGGTTGGGCTGGAACATGCGCAGCTTTCGCACCCGCTCGGTCGAGACCCGGCTGGCGGTCAGATTGGCCACCACGCCGCCGGGGAAAGCCAGGCGCGCATTGGCGATGTCCACCCGCCCGGAGAGGACCGAGATGCCGGCGGCGCGGATCTCTTCGGGCATGCGGCCCACCAGGCTGAGCACGATCTCGATGTCGTGAATCATCAGGTCCAGCACCACGTCCACGTCCAGGCTGCGCGGGGTGAACGGGCTGAGCCGGTGGATTTCGAAGAACAGGGGCAGGGTCTTGATCGCCTCCAGCGCCGCCACCGCCGGGTTGAAACGCTCCAGGTGGCCGACTTGCAGGATCCTGCCGGCCCGCGCGGCCGCGTCCACCAGACGACGGGCGGAGTCCAACTCGGCCGCTATGGGTTTTTCGACCAGGACATCCAGGCCGGCCTCGAGCAGGGCGCAGCCCACCTCGACGTGCCGGGTGGTGGGAACCGCCACTACGGCCGCCTCGGCCCGGCCGGCCAGACGGGCCGGATCCTCCACCACCGGGCAGCCGTAGAGCGCGGCCGCCTCGGCCGCCCGTCCGGGGTGGGCGTCCACGACCGCGGCCAGCTCCGCCTGCTCGCACTGCTTCAAGACGCGAAGGTGCTGCCGGCCGAACTGCCCGGCGCCCACCACCGCCACGCGGATCTTTCGCATGCCTCTGCCAAAGTAGCACGGCTCGGGCGCTATCGAAGCGCCCGGGGGCGGCCGATACGGTGAATTAGACCGATGCCGGCGCGCGTGTTCCCGCCCCGGCAGGTACGACCGGGCGGCCTGCCGGTCTGGCTCATCCCGTGCCTGGGCGCGACCCTCTGGGGCCAGCATTACAGCTTCAAGCATTACGGCCAGGACCAGGGCTTGACCAACTTGGTGGTCCAGTGCCTGGTCCAGGACCGCACGGGATTCCTCTGGGTGGGCACCCAGAGCGGCCTGTTCCGCTACGACGGCTACAGCTTCCGCGCCTTCCGCATCCCGGAGGGCCTGCCCAGCGCGCGCATCGAATCGCTGCACGAAGATGCGGCCGGGAACCTTTGGGTGGGCACGCGAGCCGGCCTGGCCCGTTGGACGGGAACCGGGTTCGAGCGCATCGGACCGGAAGGCCGGTACGAAATTCTCGGGCGTTCGGCGATCGCTTCGGACCGGCGCGGGACGGTGTACCTGGGCACGGGCGGCGGATTGGTGGTGCTCCGCCCGGAGGGGGGCGGGCGCTTCCGGTTCGGCATGCGCCCGCCGCCGCCCGGCATGGGATCGCAACCGGTCTACACGGTCTACGTGGCGCCGGATCAGAGCCTGTGGCTGGGCGTGGGCCATCGGCTTTACTGGCTGCGGGAGGGCAGGTTTAGCCTTGTGGGCCCGGAAGCCGGGGTGCCCGAGGACCGCTGGGACGCGATCGTCGCCGACCGGGAAGGGAATCTCTGGATTCGCAGCACGAGCCGCCTGCTGGTGCGCCGCCGGGGCGAGTCCCGCTTTGCGCCTGCCGGCGGCCGGTTGCCGGAGAGCACGCCCGCCGCCTCGCTGCACGTGGATCGGGAGGGTCGCCTCTGGGTTCCCACCGACCTGGGGCTGGCCTGTCGCGAGCAGGGCCGCTGGGATCTGATCCACTCGCGCAACGGGCTGGCGACGGATGCCATCGGGGCGGTCCTTCAGGATCGCGAGGGCTCGCTTTGGGTCGGGCTGTGCGGGGGAGGCCTGGCGCGCTGGATCGGTTACCGGGAATGGGAGGCGTTCACTCAAGCCGACGGCCTGAGTAATTCCAGCGTGTGGGCGGTGAGGCGGGACGCCAGGGGCGGGCTGTGGGTGGCGGCCGACTTCGGTTTGAACTGGAGGCCGGCCGGCGAGCGGCGCTGGCGCGTGTGGACGGCGCGGGACGGGTTGGCGGGGAACAAAGCGCGCGCCTTGGAGATCGGGCCGGACGGCGTGGTCTGGGCGGGCAGCGACCCGGGCGGCGTGACGCGCCTGGATCCGCGCACGGGGGCGATCGGGCGATTCTCCCGGCAGGCGGGCCTGGAGGACGATCGCGTCATCACCCTGGCCATAGACGAGGAGGGCAGAATCTGGGCCGGCACGCGCCGGGGACTGTTTCGCAGCCGGGGCCGCGGCGGGGCGCTGCGATTCGAGCGCCAGTTCCCGCCCGGCACCGATGCCAACGAGATTTTCTTTACCCTGCGGAGGGCCGGGGACGGCGGGGTCTGGGTGGCCGGTTCGCGCGGCCTGGCGCACCACCGTCGGGGCCGCTGGCGACGTTGGACGGTGCGCGACGGCCTCAAGAGCAACTACGTGGGCTACCTGGCCGAGGCCCCCGACGGCAGGGTCTGGATAGGCTACCGGGAAGCGGTCGGCATTTCGCGAGTGCGCTTCGGCTCGAACGGGCTGGAGGCGGTCCATTTCTCGCGCCGGGACGGGTTGCGCTCGGATCAGGCCATCTTTCTGGGGGTGGATCAGCGCGGCTGGGTCTGGTTCGGCAGCGATAACGGCGTGGACGTTTACGACGGCGAGGGCTGGCGCCATTACGGCCTGAGCGAAGGGCTCATCTGGCCGGATTGCAACGGGGACGCCTTTTACGCCGACCCGGACGGCAGCGTTTGGATCGGCACCAGCCGGGGCGTGTCGCATTACCGTCCGGGGGCGGCGGTGACGCGCGATCTGGCGCCGCCCGTGGTGATCACTTCCGTCCAGTCCGGGCGGCGCGCTCTCTCGCCCGATGCTCCGGCTCGCCTGGCCGCCGGCAACAATTCCGTCGAGTTCAATTTCGCGGGGCTGACCTATCTGGGCGAAGAACGCGTGCGCTTCCGCTACCGTCTGCTGGGGTTGGACGACACCTGGACCTGGAGCCGCGAGCGCGCCGTTCGCTTCGAACGCCTGCCGCCCGGCCGCTACACCTTCGAGGTCGCCGCGCGCAACGCTTTCCGCCGCTGGAGCGAAGCGCCGGCCCGCTACAGCTTCGAGGTGGCGCCCGCCTGGTGGATGACCTGGTGGTTCCGCTCGCTGCTGGTGACCGGCTGCGCCGTGCTGGTCTGGCTGCTGCCGCGCTGGCGCTTGCGGCGCTTGCTGCGCGCCCGGCAGCGCCTGGAGCGCGCCGTGCGCGAGCGCACGCGAGAGCTCGAGCAGGAGCGGGCCCGCGCGGCCGAAGCCCTGGCCCGGGCCGAGGAGGCCAGCCGCCTGAAGAGCGAATTCCTGGCCAACATCAGCCACGAGATCCGCACCCCCATGAACGGCATCCTGGGCATGCAGAGCCTGGCGCTGGGCACCGAACTCTCGGCCGAGCAACGCGAATACCTGGAGGCGGCGCAGAACTCGGCCGAGTCCTTGCTGGCCTTGCTCGATCAGTTGCTGGACTTCTCCAAAATCGAAGCCGGCCGGCTGGAGCCGGACGTGGTGGATTTCTCCCTGCGCGAGTTGCTGGGCTCCACGCTCAAACCGCTGGCGCTGAGCGCCGAGCAGAGAGGCCTGAAATTCAGTTGGGAGGCGGCCCCCGAGGCGCCCGACCGCCTGCGAGGCGACGCCGGACGGCTGCGGCAGGTGATTCTCAACTTGGCGGGCAACGCCTTGAAGTTCACCGAGCGGGGCGAGATCCGCGTGCGGGTGGGTCTGGCCGGCCAGTCGGAGGGCGAAGTCGAGTTGCTCTTTTTGGTCTCCGACACCGGCATCGGCATCCCGAAGGAGAAACAGGCGGCCATCTTCGAACCTTTCCGGCAGGTGGACGGCTCGACCACGCGACTTTACGGCGGCACCGGCCTGGGGCTGGCGATCTGCGCGCGCTTGGTGGGGCTGCTGGGCGGCTACATGTGGTTGGAGAGCGAGCCCGGCGCGGGCAGCACGTTCCATTTCACGGCGCGCTTCCAGCGCAGCGCCGAGCCGGTGGCGGCCGCCGACGCTTGCAGCCCCGCGCCCGATCATCCCGTTCCGCCCCTGCGAATCCTGCTGGCGGAGGACAACCCGATCAACGAGAAAATGACCGTGCGCATGCTGGAGAAGTGCGGCCACCGGGTCACCGCCGTGCACAACGGCCGGGAAGCGCTCGAGCGGCTCGAGCAAGAAAGCTTCGACCTGGTCCTGATGGACGTGCAGATGCCGGAGATGGACGGCCTGGAGGCCACGCGCGCCATTCGCCGGCGGGAACAGCGCACGGGCGGGCACCTCCCGATCGTGGCCATGACGGCCCACGCCATGCAAGGCGACCGCGAGCGGTGCCTGGAGGCGGGCATGGACGGCTACGTCTCCAAGCCCGTGCGCTGGGAGGAGCTGTGCCGGGAAGCGTGGGCGGCTCTCCAGGCGGCAGGCGTCCCGGCCCCTCAGTCCTCGGGCGGATAGGCCACGATCGCGATGCCGGCCGCGTCGGCGGCCGCGATCATCTCGGCCCGGTCCAGCAGCAGCGTGCGTCCGGCGTCCACGGCCAGCGCGGTGGTGCGCGTCTCGACCATCACCGGGATGGTCTGGCGGCCCACCACCGGCACGTCAAAAAGCAGGTGCTTGCGGCGACGTCCGGCCTTCACCAGGCGCAAGGGCCTGCCGTTGACCAGCTCGGCTGCCCGGCGCAGCATGGCGTCGGTGCCTTCCATGGCCTCCACGGCGACGCAGGCCCTTTCGGCCACCGCCACGCTCTGACCGATGTCCAGCGCGGCCAGAGCGGCGGCGATGCGCCGGCCGTAGGCGATGTCGGCCAGCTCCTCGGAATCGGGCTTGCGCCGCGTGAGCGCGCCCTCTTCAGCCAGCAGCGGCTTGAGCAGGCCGGTGGAATCGGCCACCCGGATGCCCTCGGCGGCGAGCTGGCCGACGACCGCTCCGATCAAGGCGTCGGTGTTTCTCTCCGGCAGCGAAGCCAGCAGCTTGACCAGGCGCCAGTCCGGGCGAATGCCCGAGAACAGGCGGGCGTGCTTGACCTGCCCGGCCATCACCACCTCGTCCACGCCCTCCTGCTTGAGGATCTCGATCAGGCGCCCGAGCTGTCCAAGGGAGATCCAGTAGCAGCGCCAGGCCAGGGGCTCGACCTCGGGCGAAGCCTCCTCGCGCAGAGCGACCACCACCACCTGATGGCCCAGCTTGCGCGCTTCCTCCAGTGCCAGGATCGGGAAGCGCCCGCTGCCCGCAATCAGGCCGTAACGGATCGCCACGCCGACCTCACTTGACGACGCCGCGCCGGGAGGCGGCGATGAACTCCAGCAGTTCCTCGACCTCCGGGCAGGCGGGGATCTCCTGCCGGATCCGCTCGACCGCCTGGGAGGTGTTCAACCCGGAGCGGGTCAGCAGGCGGAAGGCTTTCTGGAGGCTCTCGATGGTGGGGGCCGGAAAGCCGCGCCGCTCCAGGCCCGTGCGATTGGCCCCGTAGACCTTGATCGGCCGGTCACTGACCGTCAGCGAATAGGGCAGCACGTCCTGGGTGACGACGCTGTAGCCGCCGATCATGGCGTGCCGGCCCACGCGGCAGAACTGGTGCACGCCCGTGAAGGCCCCGATCACGGCCCAGTCCTCGATGACGACGTGGCCGCCGGCGGTGA
>JBBIMA010000057.1:0-17834 GCA_037444625.1 Solibacteraceae bacterium | reverse complement strand
CGTGGGCGATGTGCACGTAGGCCATCAGCAGGTTGTCGTCCCCAATCGAGGTCAGCCGCCCGCCGCCCTCGGTGCCGCGATGAATGGTGACGAACTCACGGATGCGGTTGCGATGGCCGATCCGGGTTTCGGCCCGCTCCCCCCGGTACTTGAGGTCCTGCGAGGCGACGCCCACCGTCGAGTAAGGGAAGAAAATGTTGTCCTCGCCGATCCAGGTGGGCCCCTCGATGTAGACGTGCGCCATCAGGCGCGTCCGCTCGCCGATTTCCACCTCCGGGCCGATGATCGAGTAAGGCCCGATCTCGGCGCTGGGTGCGATGCGCGCTCCGGGAGCGACCCGGGCGGTGGGATCGAGCGGCATGGCCCGCGCTCAGGGCGCCTGCGGCGCCACGGGCTCGGGTTGCTCGATCGCCGCCGGCTGCTTTTCGGCCAGCTTGCACATCACTTCGGCCTCCGCCACCACCTGGCCGTTCACGCTGGCGGTGCCGTACATCTTGGCCACGGTGGCCTTGCGCCGGGCCAGCTTCATCTCGATGCGAAGCTGATCGCCGGGCAGAACCGGGCGGCGGAATTTGGCTTGTTCGATCGAGGCCAGCAGCACGAGCTTGTTGTGCCGGTCCGGAATCTGCTGGAGCACCAGGACGCCGGCCACCTGCGCCATGGCCTCGACGATCAGCACGCCGGGCATGACGGGAAAATCCGGGAAATGTCCGGCGAAAAAGGGCTCGTTGCCCGTGACGTTCTTGATCCCCACGATCCGGTCCGATTCGAGCTCCAGGATGCGGTCCACCAGCAGCATGGGATAGCGGTGGGGCAGGATCTCGCGAATGGCCAGGATATCCAGCATGCGATCTGGCTATTATAGCAGGCGATGACGGAACTGCTGGCTCGTGCGGCGGCCCGGCGAAAGCCCGCCGTCGCCTTGATCCGCCGCCTGGTGGAGTGCGAATCGCCCAGCCTGGAGGCCCGCGCGGTGCGGCGCTTCACGGAATTGCTGGCCGAGGAGGTGGCGCCGCTGGCGCGTGTGCGGGCCTTCTCAGGCGGGCGTTTCGGCCCGCACCTGGCCTGCGAGTTCCGGCTGCCCGGACGCCGCCGGGAAGGGCGCATACTGCTGCTGGCGCATTCCGACACCGTCTGGCCCTTGGGGACCCTCGAGCGCATGCCGTTCCGTGAAGCCCGGGGGAGGCTTTGGGGACCCGGGGTGCTCGACATGAAGGCGGGGATCGCCCTGGCGATCGAGGCGGCACGCCTGCTGATCGAGCTCGACCGTCCCGTGCGCCGCCGCGTGACGCTGCTGGTCACCTCCGACGAAGAGGTGGGCAGCCCTTCGTCCCGGCCGCTGATCGAGCGCGAAGCGCGCCGGAGCACGGCCGTGTTGGTGCTGGAGCCGGGCACGGGGCTGGAGGGAAAGCTCAAGACGGCGCGCAAGGGCGTGGGTGTTTATACCCTTAAGGTGCGAGGGCGGGCGGCCCACGCCGGGGTGGATTTCACCGCCGGGGCCAACGCCATCGTCGAGCTGGCCCGCCAGATCCGGCGCGTGGCGGCCTTCACGCGCCTGGCGCGCGGCGTCACGGTGAGTCCCGGCGTGATTCGCGGGGGCAGCCGCTCGAACGTGATTCCGGAAGAGGCCGAGGCCGAGATTGACGTGCGCGTTCCGCGCCTGCGGGACGCCGCACAGCTCGAAGCCCGATTCCGGGCGCTGCGGCCCCGCGACGGGCGCTTCACGCTGGAGGTCACCGGCGGCCTGAACCGCCCGCCCATGGAGCGGTCTCCGGGCGGGGTGAAGCTGTTCCGCTTGGCGCAGGGACTGGGGCGGCAGATCGGCCTCGAGCTGGAAGAGTCCTTGAGCGGCGGCGGTTCGGACGGCAACTTCACGGCCGCCCTGGGCGTGCCGACTCTGGACGGACTGGGCGCGGTGGGCGAGGGCGCCCATGCCGTTCACGAATCGGTGTTGGCGGATCGCCTGCCCGAGAGAACGGCGCTGCTGGCCGGGCTGATCGAGGCGATCTAAACGGCCGCTACTCGACGATCAGCTCGTACCAAGGAGCCGGCCGCTGCCCTTGGCCTTGCAGGTGGATGCGGAATCCTCCCGCCACGCGCCGGACGGCCTCCGCCGGCAGAGCCTCCAGGCGGGCGCCGGCGCCGTCCAAGGGGTAGACCACGAGGCGGCGCCCGGAGATGCGGAGGGTGAGGAAGCTCTCCACTCGCTCCATCCAGATCGGCTCGACGCCCGCGCTGCGCGGGCCGGAGGGACGGGTCGAGCCCGGCTCGGGCTCGATGGTGAACCAGTCCGTAGTGCCGGGGTAAGGAATCAGCCGCTGCCTGCGCGGGGGATCGGTTCCCGGCTGGGTCCCGAAAGTGCACCCCGGCGTGGTGACCAGCAGGCGGCGGGATTGCACCAGCGGCCGGTCATCCAAGGCGGTGGCCAGGATGGCGGCAAAGCCGCGCGAGCCGGGCGCCAGCCGGACGCGCAGGTCGCCCGCTTGAACCTCGCGCTCGCCCAGGTAGCCGAACACGCCCGCCGCCTTGGGGGCCTGGATGACGAGGGTACGGGCCTCCCGATCATAGACCAGCTCCCCCGTGTCCGAGCGGAAGGGCGAGGCGGGCTTGGGCAAGGCGGGAGGCCGCCCGCTTTCCTCCGGACGCAGCCCTACGCGGTGCAGCAGCGCCAGGGCCGGATCGTAGCCCAAGGCCGCCTCCAAGGCCGCCGCGATTGCGCCCGGCCGCTGCTCGCGCGCCGCCCGGAGCCGCTGGGCGCGGGATACCGGCAGCTCGATGAGGCGGCGCGCCGGGCGCACCATCCCGCTGCGGTAAAGCAGAGCCGCCTGGCCGAAGGCGACGTACTTGGTCCAGTCGGCGTTCAAATCGAAGCCGCTGGGGACCTTGCTATCCCAGGCCCGGCCATGCGCGTAGGCGAACTGCATGACGCCGTCCCAGTCCTGGAAGGCGGCGAAGGCGGCCAGAGCGGGCACGATCTCGGCCGCCTGGCGGTTGGGCCAGGGCTGATTGAACTCGCTGACGGTGTAGGGGCGGTCGAGCAGGCGGGCCGCGGCCATGTTGAGGAAGGCGGTCAGGCCGGCGCCCGTCGAGGAGCTGTCACGTATGCGCCAATCGCGCGCGTCCCAGCGCTGGTTGGGGAAATTGTAGTGGTCCACGTAGAAGTGGTTGTCCAGGTAGTCGGTCTCGGCGTGCGAGTCCAGGTGGAGCAGGCCGCCGCCGAAGCCGACCTGGGTGCCGGCCACCGGGACCCAGGGATCGAGGATCCGGCGAACCAATTCGCGCATACGCCGCAAGTAGTCGGCGTCGCGTTCGGCCAGGAAGGAGAGGAAATCCTCCAGCACCGACGCCGGCGCCTCGCGGGCGGGCAAGGGGACGGCGGACTCCGGGGAAAGGCCCGGAGCGGCCGCGCCCCAGGCGGCCCGCAGCCGGGAGGCGGTCTGGTATTTCGCCTGTAAGAACGCGTTCCACTGTCGCTCGAGCTCCGCCTTGTACTCGCCCAGAACGGTTCGCTCCAGCAAGCCGCGCTGGAAGGCGTCGGTGAGCGAGCTTTCGTTGTTGATCTCGACCATGGCGAGCACCGGATCGCCCTTCAGGCGCAGGGCTTCCAACAGGCCGCGGGTGAATTCGAGCTGGAGCTCGACCATGCGGGGGTAGAAAATGTGCAGGGGCTTGCTTTGAGTGGGCAGCCGGGGCGAGCCGGGCAGCGGCGGCACGCCGTCGGTTTCGGGGCGGAACTCGTAGCCCACGTGCAAATTCACGTTGGCGTAGATTCCCTCGGCGCGGAGGGCGTCGAGGAAGGCTCGCAGGCGCGCGATCGAAACCGGGTTGAAGGTGGGGTAGGGGCCGGCGGTCAGAATGCTTCGCGCCTGGGCGGGGTCGCGGTCGGGCGAGGTGTCCATATGATGGAGCCGGACCAGGTTCACCCCCAGGCGGCGCAAGCGCCGGGCGATGCGGGGGGCGTCGGCCTGTTCGGGGAAAGCGCCCCCGAAGACGGCGTTGGTTCCGAACAGTCGCACCGGCTCGTCGTCGGCCGTGCCCGGCCGCAGATCCGGTCCGACCCGGCAGAAATGCGGGCCGCAGACGAACAGGCGATCGGCGGGGGTGAGGGGCCGGTTCAGGCGGCTGAAATCGGGCGCGCCCCCCAGCCGGTCCTGATCCACCGCGAAGGGATAGAAACTCTCCTGGGCCGCCGCCGGGGCGGCCAGCAGGATGAGGAGGATGGCCGGTCGCATACCAGGCGAAGTATAGCCCATCGTGCGGCGTGCGAGAATGAGCCCTATGAACCCTGGGATCGAGAACGTGCGCCGGCGCGGCAGCCGGATTTTCCGGGAGGACCGCCACCTGCTGCCGGCGGCGACCCTGATGAAGGCCGAGGGCGTCATCCGCTCGCTGGAGGACCTCCGGAAGCCGTTCGTCACGGTGATCAACTCCTACACCAATCAGATCCCCGGGCATGCGCACCTGGACCGCATCGGGGCGCTGCTGCGGGAAGAGCTCGAGAGGCTGGGCTTCAACGTCTGGTACGCCAACGTGGGGGGCGCCATCTGCGACGGCATCGCCATGGGCCACTTCGGAATGAAGTATTCGCTGCCCTCGCGCGAGCTGATCGCCGATCAGATCGAGACCATCATCGGGGCCCATCCCTGCGACGCCTGGATCGGGATCGCCAACTGCGACAAGATCGTGCCCGCCATGTTGATGGCCATGGCGCGCATCAACATCCCGGCCGTTTACGTCAGCGGCGGGCCGATGCTGGCCGGCCCGGAAGGGACGGACCTGATCACGGTCTTCGAGGGCGTGGGGCGCCACGCGGCGGGCAAGATGAGCGAGGGCGAGTTGCGCCGGCTGGCCGAGCGGGCCTGCCCGGGCTGCGGAAGCTGCGCCGGCATGTTCACGGCCAATTCCATGAACTGTCTGGCCGAGGCGCTGGGTATGGCGCTGCCGGGCAACGGCACCATCCCGGCCGAGCGCTGGAAATCGGACGGAGGCACCGAACTGAACCCCGAACGGCTGGCTCACGTACGCCGCTCGGCCCACGCCTTGAAGCGCTGCCTGGAGCAGAACGTCCGGCCGCTGGACATCCTCAACGAGCAGGCCCTGGTGAACGCCTTCGTGCTGGACATGGCCATGGGCGGCTCGACCAACACGATTCTGCACGCCCTGGCGCTGGCGCACGCGGCCGGCATCGGGTTCGATCTGGGGCGGCTGAACGAGATCTCGGACCGCACGCCCACCCTCTGCAAGGTCTCGCCCAGCCGCCCCGACGTGCACGTCGAAGATGTGCACCGGGCGGGCGGAGTTCCGGCCATTCTCAAGGAGGTCGCGCGCCGGCCGGACGTGCCCCTGCGACTGGATGTGACGACGGTGGCCGGGCGGCTGGCCGAGGCCGTCCAGGCCGCGCCCGATCCGGACGGCGACGTGATCCGCCGGGTCGAGGCGCCGTTCTCCCCGACCGGCGGCCTGGCGATTCTGTTTGGCAACCTGGCCCCGCGGGGCGCCGTAGTCAAGGTGGCCGGCGTGGCGCCTGAGATGATGGAGTTCGAAGGGCCGGCCCGCATTTACGAGTCGCAGGAAGAGGCCCTGGCGGGCATCTTGGGCGGCGAGGTGCGGGACGGCGACGTGGTCTTGATCCGCTATGAAGGACCGCGCGGCGGCCCCGGCATGCAGGAGATGCTTTCCCCCACGGCGGCGATTGCGGGGGCGGGGCTGCGCGTGGCGCTGGTCACCGACGGGCGCTTCTCGGGCGGCACGCGCGGCTTGTGCGTAGGGCACGTTTCTCCGGAGGCGGCCGCGGGCGGTCCCATCGCGGCCGTCCAGCCGGGCGATCGCATCCGGATCAACCCGGCGGCGCGCCGCCTGGAACTGCTGGTCCCCGAGGAAGAAATCCGCCGCCGGCTGGCGGCGCTGCCGCCGTTCCAGCCGAAAGTCCGGCGGGGCTGGCTGGCGCGCTATCTCCAGCACGTCGGCAGCGCCGATACGGGGGCGGTGTTCGAAGTCTGAGGGGGCGCTTCAGCCGCAGGCTGCGCCCGGAGTCCAAGCAGGAGGACGGTCATGGAGAAGTTCCTCGCCTGCCTGATGCTCGCTCCGCTGCTGGGCTGGTGCTCGCAGCAGACGCGCAAGGAGGTGGTCAAGCCCACCACGCCGGCCGAGGACGCCCGGCCGAACAACGACCAGGTGCCGGAGGTTTACGCCGTGCCGGCGCGCATCGAGCGGGTCCTGATCCTGCGCTTCAAGTACCAGGCCGACCTGCTGGCCGGTCTGGAGCGGATGGTCAAGCAGCACAAGATCCGCCATGCGGTCATCCTGGCCGGAGCGGGATCGGTCCGCGGCTACCATGTGCACTCGGTGAGCAACCGGACTTTTCCCTCCAAGAACATCTACGTGCGCGATCCCTCCGCCCCGGCCGACATCGTGGCCATGAACGGCTACGTGCTGGACGGGCGGGTGCACGCCCACCTGACCCTGGCCGACGCCGACAAGGCCTTCGGAGGCCACCTCGAGCCGGGCACCGAAGTATTCACTTTCGCCATCGTGACGCTGGGCGTATTGGACGAGGGGGCGGACCTGCGCCGGGCCGACGACAAGACCTACCGCTGAGGGCGGAGGCCCTTCAGGCGCCGCCTGCTCCCAGCAGGACGACTTTGATCACGCCGTCGCGGCGCTCCCTCAACAAGGCCACCGCTTGGGCGGCTTGCTCCAGAGGGAAGCGGTGGGTGATCAGGGGGGCCAGAGCGAGCCGCCCCGTGGCGGCCAGCTCGATCAACTCCTCCCAGCCGGTGCGGTCCGGAAGGGCGCCGTAGAGAGTCAGGTCCCTGAGCACCACTTGGTCTACGGGAAAGTCGGGCAGCGGCGCGCCGTGGACGCCGTAGAGGACCGCGCGCCCTTGGGGTCGCAGGGACTCGAGCAGGTCGCTGAGGGCGCGCGCCGTGCCGGCCGCTTCGAAGCCGACGTCGGCCCCCGCCCCTCCGGTCAGCTCGCGGATCGCTTCCGGGGCCGGCCGGCAGCCTACGTCAATCACAGCGTGGGCTCCCAGACGCATTCCCAGCGCCAGCCGCTCGGGCCGTGTGCCGCAAAGGATGACGCACCCGGCGCCCGCCAGGCGGGCCAATTGGACGGCGATCAAGCCGGCCGGACCCGGCCCGAAGACCGCCACGCTCTCGCCCGGCCGGATCGAAGCCTTGCCCAGCGCGCCGGGCACCTCGACGTCCAGGATGGCCGCCACCTCGTCGGGGACCGTCGGGGGCAGCGCGTGCAGATTCCTCTCCGGCGCCACCACCCATTCGGCCCAGCCGCCCGGACGGGTCAAGCCCAGCTCGGCGCCCTCAGGACAAAACTGGGTGGCGCCCCGGCGGCACCAGGAGCAGGCGCCGCAGCCGATCACCGAATCGCACTTGACCCGATCGCCCGGAGCGAAGCGCCGGACCGACGGCCCGCATGCCTCGACCACACCGGCGATCTCGTGCCCCAGCACGGCGGGCGGCTCGACCAATCGCAGCCGGCCTTCGATCAGGTGAACGTCGGTGGCGCAGATGCCGGCCGCCGTGACGCGCAGACGCACGTCGCTCTCGGAACGCAGGGGCGGGGGTGGTGCCCCGTCGTCACCGAACTCGAGGCGGCCGCCGCCCAGCCAGGTCACCTTCCGCATGGCTCTGAGAAGATTCTCGCGCGGCGGCGGGCCGGCCGCCAGAGCACAAATCTGACCGCGCGAGTACTTCTATGATTCCCGTCCCGAGGGCCGGCGGGCGTACTGGCCGGGCGAGCAGCCCATCGCCCGGCGGAAGACGCGCGCAAAGTAGGCCGGGCTGGCGAAGCCGCAGGCCTCGGCCACCTGGGCCACGTTGTTCATCGGGTCCAGCAAGAGGCGGCGCGCGCGGTCCAGGCGCCGGGCGGTCACCCAGCGCCGGAACGGCGTCCCGGCCAGGCGGCTGAACAGGCGGCTGAGATGGCCGGCGGAAACCTTCAGCGAAGCGGCCACGCTTTCCAGCGACAACCGCGCGGCCGAATCCGGATGCTCGAGGCTCCGCTCGATCAGCCGCTGCGCGCCCGCCACCAGCTTCTCGTGCTTGCCGGCGTAAAGCCGGCGAGCCTCCTCCAGCACGCGCTCGGCCCAGCGCGCCCAGGCTGCTTCGAGCGCCGCCGGACTGTGCGCCTCGCCCAGCTCGGCTTTCGCTTCCCCGCCCAGGCGCGCCAGTTCAGCCTCGGCGCAACCCATGCGCTGCGCGGTTTGCAGCTCGAGTTCCAGCGCCCACAACAGCAGTTGGCGGAGAGCGGGAAGCGAGTCGGTCCCGAGTCCCGCCCGCCGCTGCGCCAGGCCGGGCAGGGCCCGCAAGCGGCGGACGCTCTCCTCCCAGCGCTGCTCGCTCATGGCCCGGCAGAATTCGCCGACCTGCCGGCGCAGCTTCTGGCGCGCGAAGCGCACCGCGTCCCGCAGCCTTTCCCAAAGTCGGCCGAGCGAGTCGGCAAAGATGGCAAGGGCCTGGGTGGCGCGCTCTATTTCCGGCAGCGGAATGACCGGCAGTTGGTAATAGGCCTGCTGCAACGCGGCCAGATCCACGTGCTTCAGCCGCCGGACGCGGCGGACGATGCGCGCGAAGCCCTCCGGGCTGGGCGGCGTGCGGAGGCACTGGCCGCAGTGCAACGTAGCCAGGTAATGCGCGCCGCTGCGCACCGGAACCGCGATGTCGGTGATGCCGGCGTGGCAGGTATAAACCTGGATCCTTCCGCTCCGGCGCGCCCGGGCGGCGGCGGCCAGATCCGACAACCAGCAGGTTTCGGCCTCGCGCCGGCCATAGTCGTTGATGAGATTGCAGAAGCGCGGGCTGGGATTGGCGCGCCGCCGGTCTATCGAGCGCAACTGCGGGTTGCGCAAGGCGCGCGAGGTCCCGGTTCCCTGCCAGAGGGTGACGCGCCCGGAGGCGGCTGCGGCCGCCCAGATCAGGTCCACGTTCTTGAAGGGGAAGGTGCGGTTGACCAGCAACAGCAGCAGCTCGAGGAAGTCCAGCTCCTTGCGGAAGGCCTCGACGAACAGCGCTCGTTCCTCTTCGGGCAGCAGGGCGATGCCGGGGGCGCCGGCGTATTCCTCGGGCGGCTTGTGGCCGGTGCGCTTCATGCTCGAGAGGACGCGGCGGCGCGGTCGCCGCCCGGCGCTTCTCAGTAAGGCGGCTTGAGGGGGAGGAACTCGAAGCGCCGGGGATCCAGGCCCCGCGCCGCCAGACTCCGTATGCACTCCTCGGCCGAATCGCCGATCGCTTCGATGCGCCGCAGCGGCAGCCGGTCGGGCGAGTAGATCTCCAGCGCGATCCACTTGCCCGCCGCCGCCTCGGCCTCCTGGGGCCGCAGGCTCTGGGGCGAGCGCCCGATCAGTTGCGCCAGGTCCACCCGGGAGTTCAGCGCCATAAGGAAAACAATTTTAGCGCAGGGGGCCCGTCCGGCCCGGGGTCGGAGGCCGGCTCCAGGAAGATCAGCTCGGCGAAGGGCGACTCGGGAAACTCGACCAGGATGCCCTCCCTCATCAGCTCGCGCCCGGAAGCGGTCCACGTGCGGGGATTTTCCTGCAAGCGAACCCGGTACAGCTCATCGGGCCGCAAGCCGCGCGGCCGGATCAGCTCGCGCGGCGGGGCGGCGGGCTCGTGGTAGGCGAAGATGACCGAACGGCCGTCGGCCTCCTGGCAGGACTGAATGGCGTCGTTGAAGCTGCCGTCCGGGGGCGGCGTCAGGTGGTAGACCTTGCCGTCCCGCACCAGGCGTCGGATGGACTTGTACAGCGCCACTTCGCCCCGGACGAACTCCAGCATCCGGTCGGACCATTCGGTGATGCGGTCCATGAGGATGAAAGGCCCGCCGAACATGTGGCTGCGCGTGTAGTAAGTGTTGTGCGGGCGCTCCTGCATATAGCGGTCGGTGTAACGCGGGGGAAAAGGAAAGGTGGCGCCCCAGACGCCCCGCCGCGTGGCGAGCACCTCTTGGTTGTCGTTGACGATCGAGGTGACGTACTGGCCGACCATCTGAAAGGTCTGCATGTTGCCGCCGTTTTCGCAGTTCTCCCAGACCACGCCCGGGGTGGCGGCCTGGACGGCCTGCAAAATCTCGCTCCAAGCTTCGGCGTTCGAATAGTTGCTGTCGCCCGGGGCGTGAGTGTGTTGATCGGATTCGCAGGACTTGACCATGTTGTCGCCGTCCTGTAGCACCCAATCCACGCCGTACTCGCGAATGACGCGGATCGCCTCGCGGATGATCCATTCCCTGGCCGGGCGGTGGGCGGCGCACAGCGGCTTGGCCCCGAAATAGGACCGCTGCCGCCGGGGGTTGAGGGCCTCCCACTCGGGATGGGCCCGGAAGATCTCCGAGTCTTCGGCTACCTCCAGGGGGGCCAGATGGAGGCCGAACTTCAGGCCCAGCGAATGGACGTAATCGGCGATGGGCTTGATGCCGTTGGGAAATCTCTCGGGGTTTGGGCGCCAGTCGCCTATGCGCTCCGACCAGCCCAGGTCGAGGGAGAACAATTCGGCGCCCACGGCGGCCGCCCGCTCGGCGGCGCGGCGCACCAAGTCCTCGTGGATGAAAACATCGTAGCCCCAGGTGTTGAAGACCACGTAGGGGAAACGTTCCGGATCCGGCATGGGTTGGGCGAGGACCGCCTCGACAAAACGCTGCGTGCGATAGCCGGCTTCGTCCCAGTCGCCCGAGTATACCCCCAGGAAGGCGCCCGGCAGGCGGAACTCCTCGCCCGGCTCGAGGGGGCGGTTCAGATGCATGACTTGCGCCCCGAACCGCACCACGCCCTGTCCGCGATCGTGCTCGGCCCGCGCGCGGGCGCGCCCGTTGAACTCCCAGCCGGTCAGCAGGCCGTCGCCGCGATCGTCCAGCAAGGCGCCCCAGGCGCAATGATCCGCATAGGCGCCGGTGAAGGCCTCCACCGGTCCGTCCAGCTCGGAAAGTTCGACCTCGTGCGGCTCGAAGTTGCCCCGGGCCCCGGCCCAGTTCCATTGCCCTACGAACAAGCCGCGGAAGGTCTCGTCGCCCGCGGCGAACCTCCAGGCGAGCATGTCGGCCTGGGTGACCCAGGACCTCGCGTTACCCGTATTGCGGTAAAAGGTGCGGTAGCGCAAGAAGGGCTGATCGGGGTAGACCTCAGCCTGGAAGCGCACCAGTCCGGGCAGATTGCGGGGCGCCAGGCGGACCTCCCATCGCAGCCCCCCGCGCTCGCTCTCGACCGCGGCGTGCTCGAGCAAGTCATACTGGGTCCGGGCGTCCAGCTCCCGGCCGTCCACGGTCAGGTTCACGGGCGAGCTGGGCTCGTACTCGGGGGCCGTCCAAAGACGCCCGGCGCGCTTGGCCGCCAGCCGGCGGAAGCGAAAAAAGCCCTCCGGGGTATGAGTGAAGAGCGCCTCCAGATGATGGTTGCCCAGCCGCCAGGTGCGGCTCTCCGCGTCGAAGGCCACGTAAGGGGCGGGCGACTCAGCCGGCTCCTGGGCGATCAGCCAGTATGCCGCCAGGCCCAAGGCGGCCGGCAAAGACCAGAACAGCACCCGGCCGCCGGTCTTACACCAAGTGGATCTCATCGCCCACCGCGGAGGCCGCGATGCGGTCGGCCTCGCGCCCGGCGACCTCATACAGGCGCTGGATCGGCTCCATCACCGGCTCGCGGCTGAGGATGAAGGTCTGGTGGTGGACGGGCAGGATGCGCTCGGCGCCGGCCTCGTTCGCCATGCGCCAGGCTTCCTCAGGGGTGCAGTGGCGCCGCCGCCAGGGGTTGTAAGCCCCGATAGGCATGATGGCCAAGTGAAACGGTTGCCTTCCGCGCAGCCGGCGGAAGGCGCCCGTGTCGCCGGTGTCGCCGGCGAACAGTACGCGCCAGCGACCCGCCTCCAGCAGGTAGCCGTTGTAGCCGCGGTGCTGGTCGGCGCGGAGGCGGGCGCCCCAGTGATTCACCTCGAACGCCCGCAGAGCGGCCGGTCCGGCTCGAGCCTGTTCGCCCCAGCCCAGCTCCTGCACCTGCCGGAAGCGCGGGGGCCGGATCAGGTCGCTGTTGTGGCGGGCCAGAACCACAGCCGTGCGGGCGTTCTCCAGCTTGCGCAGCGAGGGCACGTCCATGTGGTCCATGTGGGCGTGCGAGAGCAGCAGCAGATCCACCGGCGGCAGCTCGTGCGCCGCCAGGGCCGGAGCCAGCAGCCGTTTCACGCCCAGGGTGGCCGGGCCCAGGTTGATGCCCGCGCGATCGCTGAAGATGGGATCGGTCAGGACCCAGAAGCCGTCCATCTTCAGCAGTACCGTGGTGTGCCCCAGCCAGGCGGCGTGCAGCCCGGTGTCCGGCCACTGCTCGATTCGGGGCCGTCGCGGGGCGGGGGCGATCGGGCGGCGCATTTCGCGGAAGTACTGCCGCCAGAAACTCGGTGCCGCCCGATAGAGCGCGGCGCCGAGGCCTGCCAAACCCAAGCCTGCGGCGCCCCCCAGCATCCAAGCGCGTCGCGAGGGACGGCGCCGGGCAGTGACCCGCTCGAGGGTCTCGCTCACCATCGGTAGCGCTCCTCCCTCCAGGGATCTCCATGCATATGATAGCCGTTCATTTCCCAGAAGCCGGCCCGGTCCTCGGCCGTCAACTCGATGCCGGAGAGCCACTTGGCGCTCTTCCAGGCGTACAGACGGGGCACAAGCAGCCGCGCCGGGCCGCCGTGTTCGAGGCTCAGCGGCTCGCCGTCGTGCGCCAGAGCCACCAGGGCATCCTCGGCCAGGAAATCTTCCAACGGCAGGTTCGTCGTCCAGCCGTTATCGTAGGCGTGAACCAGGACGAAACGAGCCTCGGGCAACGGCCCGCCGCAGCGCTCGAGCAGCTCGCGCGTGGCGACGCCCTCCCAGAGGTTGCCCAGCCGCGACCAGCCGGTGACGCAGTGAAAGTCGGCGAAGACCTTCACGCGGGGCAGCGCTTGGAACTGCTCCCAGCTCCACTCCGCCGGCCGGGCTACCAGTCCGCCGACCCAGAGTCGCCAAGCCCCCGGCTGGATGGCGGGCGGCCCGCCGGCGTCCAGCACGGGCCACTTCCGGGTGCGACTTTGGCCCGGCGGGAGGCGCTCGGCGCGCAGCGTGTCCGGGCTCACTATGACGTCGCCGGGCAACCCCTCCGGTCCCGGAATCGGGGCGCCCTGTAGCTTGGGATCGCGCATCGCCTGCCCCACTGTTGAGAGAAGCCTTCCGGCCTGCCTACTTTACTTCATGGTACTACGGCCTATGGACGGCAGGCGGCAAGGGGGTTGGTCTGCGGCGGCTGCCGGCCGGCGCTCCGGCGCGATCCGCCTGTGTCTGGCGCTGGCGGCCGGGACGGGCCTGCTGTGGGCGGGCGAACACGGGGGCCGGGCCGAATACGTGGGAGGCACCCTGGCGGCGCTGGCCGGCCGGACTCCGGGGCTCATCATTACCACGGACGACCGCGTGCTGGTGTTTCGCAACAAGAAGGCCGCCGTGGAGATTCCTTACGAGAGAATCAACCTGCTCGAGTACGGCCAGCGGGTCAGCCGCCGCTACGCCCTGGGCGTGGTCGTCTCGCCCCTGTTGCTGCTGAGCAAGAAGCGCCGGCATTACCTGACGATCGGCTACAGGGATGAGGCCGACCGCCAGCAGGCCCTGGTCTTTCAGGTGGACAAGGATGATATCCGGGCGGTCCTGGCGGCCTTGGAGGCGCGCACCGGCCGGCGCGTCGAGTACCAGGACGAAGAGGCGCGCAAGGCGGGTCGGGGATGAGGCGGGCTGGCCTGCTGTGGCTGCTGGGCGCGGCCGTATTGGCTCCGGCCGGAGGCCAAGAGAACGCGCCGCCGGAGCGCGATCGCTTGCTCCAGTTGCTCAGCGTGCGCCGGGTGTATGTGGACCGGCTCACCGGAGGGGAGACGGCGGCCCACATCCGGGAGATGATCCTCAGCAGCCTGCACTCGGCCAGGCTGTTTGTCGTCACCGAGAACCCCGAGCGCGCCGACGCCTTCCTGCGCGGCTCGGCCGAGGATTTGGTTTTCACGGACACCTTCTCCTCGAGCGAGGGTTTGGATGCCCGAGGCAGCTTTGGAACAGGGACGACGCGCACCAGCGACACGCAAGGGCGGCGCAACTACGCCAGCATAGGGGTGGGGGAGCACTCCTCGACGCGCATTGCCGAGCGCCGGCACGAGGCTTCGGCGGCGGTCCGCCTGGTCAACAAGGAGGGTGATGTGATCTGGGCTACCACCCAAGAGAGCCTCGGGGGTAAGTTCCGGGGCGCCAGTGCGGATGTGGCCGACAAGATTACCAGGCAGCTTGTAGCCGATTATGAGCGGGCGAGGCGGCTGGCGGGCTCCACGGGAGTACGGGGGGAGGGAGGGGGAGCACGCGAGGGAGGCCCCGTTATCCCTGGGGGAGGGTCGGCGGCACCCGCGTCGCAAAAATCCCCGCCCAATTAATTTTCGCTAAGAAACAAGACAAATCGGCCCGCTTGTTCTATACTAGATCTAGTCGCTATTACGTAGCATCCCCGGCGACGGAGCCCAGTCCGTCGCTAGCCCCTCTGAGTGAAGCCCCGGGACCCCAGCCCGGGGCTTTTCTCATACTTGCTCACCGCCGCACGACCCGGATCTCACCGCTGGGGATCTCTAGGGGCTTCCAGCCGGCGGGCGTGGCCCAAACGTCCCGGCCCGGACGGTAGTCCTCATCCGGCAGGAAGCACCGACGCACCCCTTGCAGGCGGCAAAGGCCGGCCTCCGGCCAGAGCTCCTTGCCGTTGGTCTTCTGGGGCATCACCAGGCACTGGAAGCCGATCTCGGCGATGCGTTCGGGGCGCGTCCCGGGGGGCAGCTCGATAGTCGTGCGCACCCAGCCCGGGCGGGAGATGGCGTAATCGGTGCGGCCCAGATTCGAGCTGCGCCAGCGATCCTCGCCCTCCAGCCGGATGAGGGCGGCCACGGCCGAATTGCGGAGATCCAGGTTCATCTCGAGGTAGAGGTAGTTGCGCGGGTCGCTGATGTTCTCGCCCCGGACGGTTCCGAAGGGCCTCAGCTTGTCTTCGCGCCGCAGTTCCTGAGCGGCCACCCGACTGAGCACGGGGTCCTCGTCCATGACCAGCTCGCGCGAGGCGCGGCTCAGGTCCACCAAGCGCGGCGCCAGTTGATAGCGCAGCGTGGCCGGGCCCTCGCCGGCCACCATGTTGTTGCGGGTGACGACGTAGAGCACGGGGTGGAGGCCTTCGCGGGCGCCTTGGAAGTCCACCTCCTTGTGGTCGCGCGTCTGGATGGTGGTGCGCTCGGCCCGCCCGGCGCCGTCCAGATACACGCGGTAGAGGTACTCGATGTCGGTGGTGCGGCCCCAACGGGCCATCAAGGCGCGGGTCGAGGTTCCCCCGTCCTCGTTGGAGAAAATCATGCTGAACTGGAGCAGCCTCCGGCCGCCCTCCTGGAGCCGCTCGCAGTAGGCGATCAGGGGGACGTCGCTGAAGCGGCCGAGCGTATCCTCGCGGGCGTAGACCACCGGGGCGTAGGCCACCAGCGGATAGTCGGGGTCGTCCGGATGGTACTCGCGGAACCGGACGCCGTCCAGCTCGAAGCCGGACTGGGGCGCGGACCACTTCGGGTCGCGCTCCAGGGTCAAGCGGTGTTCGCCCGCCCCCAGCTCGCCCAGGAACACCGCGTAAGTTCGCTCTTCGGGGCCGGCGTATAGGGTGACGTAATGGGGCGCTTTGCCCTCCAGGCGCAGCGCGACCACCGCCGCCGCCCGCTCGGGGCGGGCCCAGTCCGAGCCGGGCGAGCGCATCCGGAGTTCGGCGACCACCTCGGCGGGGCGGCTCAAGCGAAAGGGAATCGTCCGGCAGAGCAGCGGAGTAACGCAAAGCAGCGACAGGATGCAGGCTCTCATCACTCGAAGATAATTTGCGCAATCACCAGTTGGGGAGGCCCCTGGTTCCAGCTTTCCGGCAACTCGTCAAAAGGCAGGCGGAAGGGCTTGGTTTCGCCCGGCTTGAGTCCGCCGCCGCGCCGGCCGACGATAGGCACGCGCTGGCGTAGCACCACCTGGCCGTAGGGATCGTAAAAGACGCAGTAGATCTCGACCAGGCGCAGGGCGCGGTCGCCGGCGTTGGTGATCTTTCCGGTGATCTCGACCACGCGCTGGTTGAGGTAGCTCTTGTGCGCCTTCATTTCGGTATCGCTCAGCTTGAGATGCTTGACGTAGGCGCGGGCTTCCGGGGTGAGCACCGGTCCGGGCGGCGGAGGCGCGGGCCGGCTCAGATACCAGGCGGCGGCGCCGCCCAGCAACAGCAGCACGGCGAACACGATCAGGGGCGCTTTGAGGGCGGCGGGCTTCTCGGCGAGCGGCAACGCTGGACTCCCTTCCTGAGCATATCGCGGGCGGGCAGCGTTTGGGCGGGCCGGCGGGGCGAGGGACTCGCTCGGCGGGCCCGAATCCTGCGCTAGCATGGTCGTTTCCCTCGATGCCTCTCTATCAAGCGGTGGTGCTGGCCGTCCTTCAGAGTTTGACCGAGTTCCTGCCCATCTCGAGCACGGCGCATCTGGCGCTGGCGCCGTGGCTGCTGGGCTGGCGCGACCCGGGGTTGACTTACGACATTGCCCTGCACTTAGGCACCGTCGCCGCCTTGCTCGGGTACTTTCTGCGCGACTGGTTCCAGTTGACCGCACAGGCCCTCGGCTCCGGCCGCTTCCGGCGGGACGCCGAGCTGGCCGCCAACCCGCGGCTCATTTGGCTGCTGGCTTTGGGGACCGTGCCGGTGGGGATCGCCGGTTACTTGTTCAAGGAGCACGCCGAGACCGCCTGGCGGAGCCCGCTGCTGATGGGCGCCATGCTGATCGCCGTGGGCCTGCTGATGCTGTGGGCCGACCGGCGCAGCCGAGGACGGCGGGATCTGGCCGGCGTGAGTCTGGCCGACGCGGCGCTGATCGGTCTGGCACAGGCCGCGGCCATCGTGCCGGGAGTGTCTCGCAGCGGGATCACCATCACGGCCGCGCTGCTGCGTGATCTGAACCGGGCCGCGGCCGCGCGGTTTTCCTTTCTGCTATCCACGCCGGCGCTGGCGGGGGCGGCGTTGAAGGCCTGGCTGGACGTCCGGGCGGCGGGAGGCATTCCGCCCGAGATGCGGGCAGCCTTCGCGCTGGGGGTGGCCCTCAGCGCCCTGACCGGCTGGCTGGTGATCGCCTTCTTCCTGCGCTTCCTGCGGCGGCACACGCTTCAGTTTTTCGTTTACTACCGGGTGGTTTTTGGCATAATGGTGATTGCCCTGGCTCTGACGGTTCTCCGCTGAGCCCGATGAGGGATGCGGAAACCATCCGCCGCTCGCGTTCGAGCGAGGCGGCGGGATTGTTGTTGCTCGCGATCGGCCTGCTGATCTGGCTGAGTCTCGTTTCCTACCATCCCGGGGATCCGTCCTGGAACACGGCCACCGGCGCGCGCGCCCGCAACCTGATCGGCCCGGTGGGCGCCCACCTGGCCGATTGGCTGTTGCAGGTCTTCGGCGCCTGGGCCTTTCCGCTGCCGGTGCTCTTGCTCATGATGGCCTGGAACCTGATCCGCTCGCACCGGCTGGCTCCGCTGGCGCCGCGCATGATCGGCTTCGCGCTGCTGGTAGCCGCGGGCTGCACGGCCCTCCAGCTCGGCTCGGGCTGGACGGTGTTCGACGGGATCCCCGGCGGCGGACTGGCCGGGCTGTTGCTGGCCGAATGGCTGAAGGCCTCGCTGAACGTCACGGGGGCGGCCGTGATGACGGCGCTCTGCGTGGTGCTGTCGCTGTATTTGGGCTCGAGCTTTTCCTTGTCGCATTTGGCCCCGCTGGTTGAACTGCCGCGCCGGCGCTGGCGGTCGTTTGTGGCGGCGCG
>JBBIMA010000056.1:21010-26761 GCA_037444625.1 Solibacteraceae bacterium | reverse complement strand
CCATCAGCGCCTCCGCCGGCGGGCGGGCGCCTCCTCCGGGGTCTGGGCGGCGCGCTCCAGCTCGCGCGCCCGCAGGGCCCGGCAATGAGAACAATAGCCGCCCACCTCGGTTCGCGCCATCAGAATCTGAAAGCCGAAGTGACTCTCGATCTGGCGGCGCAGCCGGCGCAACGGTTCGCCGTAGAACTCTTCGACCCTGCCGCAGCGCAGGCAGACCACGTGAGCGTGCTCCTGTTTCATGCGCGTCTCGTAGTAGTGCGCTTCACCCTCCCAGTGCATCAGGTCGAGCTGGTCCACCAGGCCGGAGTCCTTCAGCAGCTTCAAGGTGCGGTAGACCGTCACCCGGTTGATCTTCGAGTCGCGCTCTTTGGCCAGGCGGTACAACTGGGCGGCGTCCAGGTGCGCGCCGGACTGCTCGATCAGCTCCAGCAGCACCTGCCGTTGGCGGGTCAAACGGATCCCCTGCTTCTTCAGCGAAGCCTGGATGGCTTCCGCAGCCACGGCCGCTCTCCCAAGGCCACCATAGCATGCGCGGGCCCGGCCCGTCAGCCGGCTGCCCTTGCGCGGCGGCGCGCGGGCGCGATAATGGGGAACGATGGACGAGGCGGTCTGCCCGGAGTGCGGCGGAACGGGCTGGAAGATCGTCGAGCGCGAGGGGTTGTCGGGCGCCGAACCCTGCTCGTGCCGGCAGCAGGAGCGCCGGCGGGCCCGGGAGGAACGGGCCGGCATCCCGCCCCTGTATCGGAACGCCTCGCTGGACAATTTCCGGCTGCCCGCGGACAATCCCGAGGCCCACCGGCAGATGGCGGCCGTGCTGTTGAAGGTGCGCGCCTACGTGCGCGAGTTTCCCCAGCCGCAGCAACCGGGGCTGTTGCTGATCGGCGAGCCCGGCACGGGCAAGACCCATCTGGCGGTGGCGGCCCTCCGGATGCTGATCGAACGCGGCTTCGAGGGTCTGTTTTTCGACTACCAGGATCTGCTCAGTCGCATTCGGGCAAGCTGGGACGCCGCCGGCGGCGCGGGCGATCGCGAGGCCTACCGCTCGGCCCTGGAGGCCGAGGTCCTTCTGCTGGACGATCTGGGTTCGCAGCGGGCGCCCGAGTGGGTGGTGGACACCATCACCGCCATCGTGACCCACCGCGCCAACCACCAGAAGCCCCTCATCGTCACCACCAACCTGCCGGACGAAGCGGCCGGCGACGATCTGATCGAACGCAGCCCCGAGCTGCCCGAGCGGGTGCGCTACCGCACTTCCCTGGCCGACAAAATCGGCGAGCGGGCCCGCTCCCGCCTGCTTCAGGTTTGCAAGCTGGTACGCATGCCGGCGGTGGGCGACTACCGGCTCAAAGCCAGACCGCGCTGAGCCGCTTGCGCCGCCCCCGGGGCGTAGCGGGCCCGAACCAGGAACAGGTAGGCCGCCACCCCGGCCAGCAGGAACACCCAGATGGCTTTCATGGGCGCTTCGTAACTGCCGGTGGATTGCACCAGCCAGCCGGTCAGCAAGGGCGCGACGATGCCGGGCAGGTTGGCGGCGCAGTTCTGCACCCCCACGATGCGGCCCACCGCCGCGCCGGGGATCAGGGTTTGCGTCAGCGCCCAGTAGTTGGCGGTGGTCAGCCCCAGGCCGCTCAGAGAAAAGACGGCGAAGAACAGGGCCACCGCCGAGGAATCCGACAAGGCGCCGATCAACTCGGTCGAAGCGGCCAGAAAGCCCGCGATGGTGAACACCTTGCGCACCCGCACCGGATCCCCGCCCCGATCAATCCAGCGGTCCGCCGCCCAGCCGGCCAGAGTCGCCACCACCGCCATGCCCAGGAAGCTGAAGCCGGTGTAAACGCTGGAATCCGCCAGGGAAAAGTTGCGGCGATCCACGAAGTAGGCCGGCAGCCAGGTCATCGAGAAGTACACGAAGTACTGATAGCAGAAGGTCCCGATCACGGTGCCCCAGATCACCGGGCTGGCCAGTACGGCGCCGAACGGCACTCGAGCGCCCGGCGCGGCGCGCCCTTGGGCGGCCTCCAGCTCGCGGTCATCGTCCCGCACCAGCTTCATCCAGGGAGCCAGCCACGCCAGGCAACCCAGGCCCAGGATCAGGAACATCACGCGCCAGCCGAAGCGCACGATCAGCCAGCCGGCCAGCGGCGTGCCCAACGCCGGTCCGACCTTGGCGGCCGCCATATACAGACCCACCGCCAGGCCGCGCTGGTTCTCGGCGCAGTGGAACCGAATCCAGCGCATCCCGGCCGGCGTCACCACAGACTCGCCCACCCCCAGCAAGACGCGCAGCAGGAACAACTGGCGGAGGGAACGGCTGAGGGCCGCGCCCGCCGACACCAGGCTCCAGACCACGAACCCCAGCGCGTAAGGATACTTCACGCCGAAGCGATCCACCAGCCAGCCGGCCGGAATCTGCAAGGCCGCATAGGACCAGAAGAAGGCCGAGTTCAGCGCGCCCCGGTCCCGGTCGTCCAGTCGGAATTCGGCCCGCATCGAACGCACCGGATCCCTTTCGGCCAGCGCCACGGAAAGATTGACCCGGTCGAAATAGGCGATAATCATGCCCGTGCACAACAGGCCGATGATCGTCCAGCGGCGGCGCGGCGACATGGCGCTTTCGGTTGCTCACCATAGCACAACCGGCCGGCGCGCTGCGTTGCCGCCGGGCGGGCGGCTTGGCAAAATAGCCTCAAGACGCACGATGACTGCGCCGCCAGGGAGCCGACCGACATGCAACTCCGCGTACTGGCCTTCGTCCTCGCCGGGGGCAAAGGGACCCGCCTGTACCCGCTCACCAAGGAGCGCGCCAAGCCGGCGGTGCCCTTCGGGGGCAAGTATCGCATCGTGGATTTCGTCCTGTCCAACCTGATCAACTCGGGCATCTACTCGATCTACGTGCTTACCCAGTTCCGCAGCCAGTCCCTGCTCCAGCACCTGCGCGACGGCTGGCAGTTCAGCGGCGTGCTCAGCAACTACTTCATCATTCCCGTACCGGCCCAGATGCGCGCCCCGGGCGAAACTTGGTATCAGGGCACGGCCGACGCCATTTACCAGAACCTCAACCTGATCGAACAGTCCGGGCCCGACGTGGTGGCGATCTTCGGGGCCGATCACATCTACCGGATGAACATCCGGGAGATGGTCGAGTATCACAGGCACAAGCAAGCCGATGTCACCGTGGCGGCCATCCCGGCGCCCAAGCGGCTGGCGGCGGAGTTCGGCGTCATCGAGGCCGACGAGGAAGGCCGCATCCTGGGCTTCCACGAAAAGAAAGCCGACGCGCCCACCATGCCGGGCGATCCCGAGCGCATCTACGCCTCGATGGGCAACTACATCTTCTCGACCCCCGCCCTGCTGCGCGAGCTGGAGCGCGACGCCGCCCAGGAGACCAGCTCGCACGACTTCGGCCGCGACGTGCTGCCCGCCATGGTGGGCCGGGCGGCGATGTACGCCTACAACTTCGAAACCAACCGGATTCCCGGCGAGCCCCCGGGCAAGCCGGCCTATTGGCGCGACGTCGGCACCATCGAGGCTTACTACGAGGCCAACATGGACCTGCGCGCGGTCGAGCCGGCGCTCAACCTGTACAACCGCCAGTGGCCTCTACGCACGGCCAGCTACGCCACCCCGCCCGCCAAGTTCGTCTTTGATGAGGAGGGGCGCCGCGGGCAGGCCATTGACTCGGTGGTCTCCGGCGGCAGCATCCTCTCGGGCGGGCTGGTGCGCAACTCCGTGCTCGGGCGCGGCGTGCGGGTCCACTCCGGCGCGGTGGTGGAAGACTCGATCCTGTTCGACAATTGCGACATCGGCCGGCGGGCCCGCATCCGCCGGGCCATTCTGGACAAGAACGTGCGCGTGCCGGCCGACGCCCGCATCGGCTACGACCTGGAAGAGGACCGCCGGCGCTACCACGTCACCGAGACCGGCATCGTGGTGGTGGAAGGGCTGCGCTCGCCCGTGGACCTGGCCACGCTGACCCTTTGAGCCGGCGCGCTTGTGCTAGAGTAAACCGCGATGCGCTACTGCGTGTTTCTTTTCCTGATCGCGGCCGGCCCCCTCACCGCAGGTGACGAAGCCTTCAACGGCCGCTGGAACATCCAGCCGGCCGGCCAGCAGCGCGCCTGGTGGCTGGAGATCACCGGCGCCGGCACCCCGGCCCTAAAAGGCAAGTTCGTGGGCGCACCCGGCGGGCAAATGGACGACATTCCCGAGCTGAGCATCCGCCGCGGCGTGCTGCGCTTCGTCTTCGAGCGCCAGTGGCGCCTGGGCGAGGAACGCAAACGGGTGCGCGGCCTGTGGACCGCGCGGCTGGAGGGCGACAAGCTGAAGGGCGAGTTTCGCCTGCCCGGCCGGCCGCCGGTGGCCTGGACCGGCGAACGCGCCCCCGTCATCAACGAGAAGGACGACGGCACTTGGCGCCCGGGCCGTCCCATCGAGCTGTTCAACGGCAAGGACCTCAGCGGCTGGCGGGCTCTGGGGCCCGCGGGCGAAACCCGCTGGAAGGTCAGCGACGGCATCCTGGTCAACGAGGCGCCCGCGCCCAATCTGGTCACCGAGGATAAGTTCTGGAACTTCGACCTGCACGTGGAGTATCGGGTGGGACCGCGCTCGAACTCGGGCATCGGCCTGCGCGGCCGCTACGAGGTGCAGATCCTGGAGGATTACGGACGGCCGGTCTCAGGGCACTCCAACGGAGCCCTGTACAGCCGCATCCTGCCGGCGGTGAACGCCAGCAAGCCGCCGGGCGAGTGGCAGACCTTCGATATTCGCCTGATCGGGCGGATGGTGACGGTCGTGCTCAACGGCGTCAAGATCATCGAGAATCGCGAGATCGAGGGACTGACGGCGGTGGCCATTGACCCCCACGAGGCCGAGCCCGGCCCGATCCTGCTCCAGGGCGATCACGGAGTCGTCGAGTTCCGCAAGATCACCCTCACGCCGCTCGTCCGGTAGGCGGCAAGGGCCCGCCCGGCCCAGCGGGTGCAGCCGTCCTATCAGCGGGCCGGCTTGACCCCGCCCTTGCGCCCCAGGCCGTAAGCCAGGCGGAAGACGTCCGGGATGTTCACCCGGCCGTCCCGCAGGCGCAGGAAAACTCCGAGCCCTTCCAAATCCTCCCGCAGACCTTCGGGGCCCTTTTCCAGACGAGCGGGCGGCAGCCGCTCCAGGCCCTTGCCCGCCCGCTGCGCGATCTCTTGGATGGGGCCGGCCTGCCACCGCTCCGCTACCTCCTGGAATTCGCAAGGGACGTTCAGCCCCTCGAGCGGCTGCATCAGCGTGTCCACCCACGGATAGTCCTCTTCGAGTTCCCGCTTGCGGATTTCGGAAGCCTTTCTGACCCCTTCTTTGATGCTTTCGTAGTGCAGTGCGAATTCGTGGTCCGGATGGCGGACGTCGGTTGCCTCAGCCGCCCTTCTGAGAGCAGTCAGGAACGAGCGGGGGCTGGTACGGCCCCGGGCGTCAGCCAGGTGGTTCGGAACCCAGGTATAAGGGAACCCGCGGCGGCGGTCCCTCCCCATCCATTCCCCGGCCAGCTTATGGAAGAGCTTCCGCTGCCCTTCGGTGGTCAACTCCGGCGCGCGGTAAACCTGGGTCTGAGGCCGGTCCTTGTCCCCTCCCAGCAGTGTCGGAGTGAACCCTGCGCCGCAGGTCTCCTCCACCAGTTTGCGAAATTCCTCCGCCTGAGCACATCCCGCGTTGCCCAGGTACTGCCAGAGCATCCCGTAAAGATCCTCCGGTGGCCAGGTGAGTTCGACC
>JBBIMA010000056.1:19069-20910 GCA_037444625.1 Solibacteraceae bacterium | reverse complement strand
AACGTCGCGACCGGGGTAGAGGTGCGGATAGTCTTTTTCGCCGAAACCCAGCTCGATGTCGGCATTTTCCCCGATTTCCGCGCGAGGTTCCAACTTTGCTACAAGCTCGCGAATCTCCCTCACCTGGAGCGCGCCCCACCAGAAGCTCTTGCCCGCCCCGCGCATGCCCGAGACCACCATGGCATCCGGGGCGAGCGCCTTCAGGTGGGAGTTAGGGAAGTAGACCCACCCGACCTTCGGAGATCCTCCGAACAGCGAGGTTTCCTTCGGGAGGGCGGCTTTCAACAGTTCGCGCATCGGTTTCGCCGGGAACCGCACCTCGGAAGATTTCATTGTTCCGCCATCAACGCGTAGAGCTGATCCATTCGATCGAGGAACCGCTGGTAAGCCAGGGCCACGCTCTCCCTTTCCGCCTTGTAAATCGGGGAGCCGCCCGCCAGACCGCGGTTCCAAAAGACCGGTGCCGGCCAGTGGGGCGCCGCCTCGTCTTCGAGATCGAAGGTGAACAAGTCTTCCTCGGCCTCGGCGTCGGGTGGCGCCTCGTCGTACAAGGTCTCTCGAAACAGATCCCAGGCGTGCTGGCGGAACGACTCCAGGTATTCCTCGCTCCCGGTTTCGGGAACCAGACCGGCTACCGTGGCCAGTCGTTCGCGGATCCAACGGGAGGTCCCGAAGGCATTCCAGTGTTCGAACAGCACGCGGTATCCCGACCAGCTCGCCTCGCTGTCCACGGCGAACAGTAGCACTTGGGCGTCCAAGGCGGCCACCGCGGCGGCCCCGATGTCGCTAAGACCGTTGCGGCTGTCTATCAGCAGCAGATCCGGGTTCACCCGCTGCTCCAGGCTCGCAATCAGTCCCCGCAGCCGGTCGAGCCACGGCACGGCTTCCTGGCCGACATCCTTGGGGGGCAGGTCGAGATATACCCGGCCCAATTTGGCCAGATACTCTCCGCTGGCTCGAGCCAGCGCGGGCGCCACCAGAACGTCGCCGCGTAACTCTTGCGCCCAGGCGGGGCGGGCGGTCATCTGCGCAACCACTTGGTCCCCCTGCCCCACCAACTCTTCCACGAACCAATCCACGACGCCGAAGTCGGGATACTGCCGGGGATCGAGCAAGAGCGAGGAAACGCCCGGAGATTCCAGATCGAGATCCACCACCAGCACGCACTTGCCGCGCTCGGCCCAGTGTCGCGCCATCACCGCCGCGGTGGTGCTCCTTCCCACACCGCCCTTGAGGGAAAACAGCGTGAAGCGCGCAGGCTGACTCGGCAGCCGGCCGGGCACGGCTTGCTCACCGAGGCCCGCCAAAGACCAACCGCCGGCGGTGACCTGACGATCTATGAGCTTGACAGTGATTTCGCGCACTTCGGCGGTTCGAGCCCGCTTGAGCGGCTTCTCCACCTCCCAATCCTCTACTTCGAGCACCGCGCGCTCGGGGGCATAGGCGTGAGCTCCCAACCGGTCCGCCAACGACAAGGCCAGTCTTCTGACGGCCTCCCGCTGTTTCGAGTCGGCCCTCACCGGGAGCAAGAGGCGTACCCGTCCCCACAGGTCTCTCACAAACATGAGCTCGCGGAGCCCGCCGGCCCGCAGCTCGTCACTAAGTTCGCCAACCGCAGCTTCCACCCGCCCCCAGATTTCAGCGAACCAGACCGGCTGTGTCATTAGTCCATCCCGTCCTGCCGGGCCGCGCTTAGCAGCCCCCTGACCGCCTCCGCTCCCCATCGGTGTCTTTCCACGCTCTGCCGGTGGAAATTTGAGCCGTGCCAGTAACGCTGGGCCGCCGAACCTTCCCGCACCGTCCGCGGGCCTGCACCGCAGCTTGCCGCTCGCGACCTGGTC
>JBBIMA010000056.1:0-18969 GCA_037444625.1 Solibacteraceae bacterium | reverse complement strand
CAGGTTGCCCCACCGACCCTCAGGCCCCGCAGCACTTCTTGTATTTCTTGCCGCTGCCGCAGGGGCAGGGGTCGTTGGGGCCCACCTTGGCGCGGCGGACCGGCGGCTCTTCTTCCTCTTCCTCCGGGACGATCTCCTGGAAAGCCGGGAAACGGCCGGCCGCCGCCAGGCGCTCATCAAGGATCTGCTCGATTTCCGCCCCCTCCCGGCGGGAGAGGCCCCCGGCGAGCCGCTCGATCTTGCGCAAACATTGCCGGGCTCCGGGACGCGACAACTCCAGCGGGACCAAGGCGGCATAAGCCAGCAGCGCTTCGCGGCGCACTTGCTCGTCCCGAAACATCGGCGGCAGGCGGTACAGTTCGCCGCGCATCTGGAGAGCGCCCAGCCCCAGCACGGCCTGGCGGCGAACCTCCGCATCGGGATCCTCCAGGCGTTCCCGCAGGTAGGGAGCGAAGCGCCCGTCCCCGGAAAAACGCATGGCCTCCAGTGCCGCGGCGCGCGTTTCGGGGTGATCGTAAAAGTCCAGAATCCAGCGGCGCACCAGCGGATCTGCGGCCTCTTCGGCCAGCCCTAGCAGGATCCCGCGGCGCTCCGCCGGCGCGGTCGAAGGATCGGCCAGGCGCTCCAGCATCGCCCGGCGGCACTGGTCCCGCAGCGAGCTCCGCCCCACGGCTTGCCAGCAGACGCCGCGCACTTCGGCGTCCGGATCCTCGCGGGCCAGCTTCAAGAGATGCTCGCCGGCGTCGGTTTCCGAGGCCCGCGCCGCCAACTCGCGCGCCGCGCCCAGCCGCCACTCCGCCGGCGGACTGGAGAGCAGCTCGACCAGATCCTCCTCGGCCAGTTGTCCATAGGCGGGCTCGTCCCTCTCCGGGTACAGCGACCAGATGTCAAAGGGCTCGGGCGGCTCGAGGGGCCGGCCCTCTTCGAGCGCCTCCAGTGCCTGGCGTATCTCGCCTCGCTCGTACTCATCGGCGGCCCGAGCCAAGGCCTCCTCCAGGGCGGGCCGCGCGGCCGGATCCCCGTAAATGGCCAGCAGGAGCGCTCCGTCGGCCGGCGAGCGCCGCAGCGATTCGAGCAAGATTTCCAGCACGCGGGCGTCGCGCACGCCCAGGCCGGCCAGCACGGTGTCCAGCTCCCAGGGATCCTCGAGCCGGCGGCGCAGCTCCAGGAGCGGTTCGACGGCGGGTGCTCCGACGGATCGCAAGGCGTCGGCCAGCAGGTCGGGGAAGCCGTCGCTATAGCGGTGCGCCAGCTCGATCAACACAGGCAGCATGGCCGGAGAAGCCAGCGCCCGCGCCAGCGCGAGCACGTGCTGCTCCAGATCGGCGACGTCTTCCTCCGGCGCCTCCCGAAGGAAGGCCAGCAGGTCGGGAGCGCACGCCTCGCCGCGCTCCAGGATGGCGCGGAGCCAGCGATGGTCCAGGCCGATCCGGCCGCACGCGGCCGCCTCGAGCAGCTCACGGACCGAAGCCTGGCCGTACTGATCGGGGCTGAGCAGCATCAATAGGTGGCCCGGCCGCCGCTGGCATCGTAGACTTGGCCGGTGACGAAGGAGCAATCGGGGCTGGCGAGGAAATGGACGACGGCGGCGATCTCCTCGGGCGTGCCCGTGCGGCGCATGGGAATGCGCGAGACCATGTACTCGATCTGGGCCTCGGTCAACTGTTCCAGAATGGGCGTGCGCACCACCGCGGGGGTGACCGCGTTCACGCAGATGCCCTCCAGCGCCACCTCCTTGGCCAGGGCTTTGGTGAATCCGATCACCCCGGCCTTGCTGGCCGAATAGGCGGTCATGTTGGGGTTGCCTTCCTTGCCGGCGATGGAGGCCACATTGACAATGCGCCCGTAACGCCGCCGGCGCATGTGGGTGATGACGGCGCGGCAGCAATGGAAGACGCCGGTGAGGTTGATGGCCAGGACCGCGCGCCAGTCCTCCTCGGTCTGCTCCCAAAGGGGGGCGGCGCGACCCGCGATGCCGGCGTTGTTGACCAGGATGTCAATGCGCCCGGTCCGGCCCAATACCTCTTCGACGGCCGCGGTCACCGAGCCGAAGCGGGTGACGTCCAGGTAGACCGAAAGGGCCTCGTGCCCGTATCGGGCGCTGAGCTCGGCCGCCACCCGCCGGGCCCCTTCCTGGTCCAGGTCCGCGGCCGCCACCCAGGCGCCGGCGGCCGCCAGCCGGTGGGCGATCGCCTCCCCGATGCCGCGCGCCGCGCCGGTGACGATCGCGGTCTGCCCGCTGAGATCGAAGAAGGTCGGCATGAGGCTATTCGAGCACAGAGCGGGACCCGCCCGAAGCGCTACTCCTCCTTGAGCACCTGGACGGTGATATCCACCGTGACCTCGCGGTGCAGCCGGATGGGAACCCTGTGCTCGCCGAGCTGCTTGATGGGATGTTCGAGCTGGATCTTACGCCGGTCAATCTGGAAGTTGCGCCGGGCCAGGGCTTCGGCGATGTCCATGGCCGTGACCGAGCCGAACAACTGATCGTGTTCGCCCGCCTTCTGGCGCAGGGTGATGGTGAGGCCGGCGAGCAGACCGGCCAGCTCCTCGGCCTCGGCCTTCTGCCTGGCCTCCCGGCGCAGGTGCGCCTGGCGCTCCTGCTCGATGACCTTCTTGTTGGCCTCGGTGGCGGGCATGGCCAGCCGCCGGGGCAACAGGTAATTGCGGGCGTAACCCTCGGCCACGCTGACGATCTGGCCGCGCGCGCCCAGTTTCGGAACGTCCTGCCTGAGGATAACTTCCATGCTTGCCTCCCTCGAGCCGGTCTGCTAGCGCGTGGTGAACGGCAGCAGGGCGATGTTGCGCGCCTGCTTGATGGCGTTGCTCAGCCGCCGCTGGTGCGGAGCGCAGACGCCGGAGAGCCGCCGGGGCACGATCTTGCCGCGCTCGGTCAGAAAGGCGCTGAGCAGCTTGACGTCCTTGTAGTTGATGTCGTCAATCCTGTCCACGCAAAAGCGGCAGACTTTCTTGCGCCGGAAGTACTGCCGCCGGGTGACCACCGCCTTGTCGGTCCCCGTGGGCTGCTGCGAGGCGCTGACGGGCTTTCCGCCTTTCGTTTCCGCCATGACTTACTCCTTTACCACCGGTTCGCCCGGCATGGGAGACCCTTCGGCCGCCGGACGCGCCGCCGCCGGCTTGCGCTGGGCGCGCTTCTCGCGCTGTTTCTTGCGCTTCTCCAGCCACTTCAGCCGCTCGTCAATCCGCACCGTCAGATACTTGAGCACCAGATCCGAGACGCGGAAGCGCCGCTCGATCTCTTTGACCACCTCCGCCCCGGCCGCGTACTGGAGCAGCACGTAGTAACCTTCCTGGCGCTTCTCCACCGGATAGGCCAGCTTGCGCAGGCCCCATTTCTCGATCTTGTCCAGCTTGCCGCCCGCGCCCGCGATCACCCCGCCGAGCTGCTCCAGCAGGGCGTCAATCTCCTCGGAGGCCGCGTCCGGCCGCACTATGAACAACTGTTCGTAAATCCTCATCCTTCCTCGTGGTTTTGACCGGGGGCGCGACGATTGAACCTCGTCATGGCCTTAGCGACGCCCTCGGAAATGATGGCCGCCACCGCCTGAACCGCATGGTCCAGGAAGCCGGCCAGCTCCTCTCGCTGCCGCTCGCCCAGGGGCGAGAGCAGAAACTCCGGGTCCGCCCGGCCGCCCTCGGCGGGCTGAATGCCCAGCCGGACCCGCACAAACTCTTCCGTGCCCAGGGCGCAGATCACCGACTCCATGCCGTGATGGCCGCCGGCCGAGCCGCGCTCCCGGATGCGCAGGGAGCGCCAGGGCAAATCGTGGTCATCGTAGATGACGATCAGATCGGCCGGCTCCAGGCCCTCGCGCTCCAACAGGGCCCGCACCGCCTGCCCACTCAGATTCATGTAGGTCTGGGGCTTGGCCAGAGTCACCGCCGCCGGCCCGAGGCGGCCCGCCCCCACCAGCGAGTGGGCCGCACGCCGGTCGAAGGCGATGCCGTAATGTTGCGCCAGCCGATCCACCGCCATGAACCCCAGATTATGCGGCGAGAGGGCGTAGCGGGAGCCGGGATTGCCCAGCCCCACGATCAGAACGCGTTCCCATCGGCGGAACGCGGCCGCGCTCTCCTCGCTCATGGCCGCCGTCCGCGCGGGCTACTTCTTCTTGCCCTTGCCTTCGGCCGCCTCTGTTTCCTCCTTCTTGCCTTTCTTGATCACCTCCGGCTCGGCCGCCGCCGCAGCCTCGGCCGCCTCGGTCGGCGCGGCCGCGGCCGCGCCGCGCAACGCCACCACATGGGCCAGCACGGTGTCGGGAGGACTGATCAGCCGCATGGAGCCGCTCATGGGCAGGTCGCCCGCCCGGATGCTCTGTCCGATCCACAACCCGCTGACGTCCACCGTGAAGTGCTCGGGGATCTCGTCCGGCAGGCACTCGATCTCGACCTCGCGAGCCACCAACTCGAGCAGCCCGCCCTGTTGCTTGACGCCCCGCGCCTCGCCGTGCGCGGCCACCGGGACCGAGACCCGAATCCGCCGGGCGGGGTCAATCCGTTTCAGGTCCACATGCAGCAGGGCGTCGCGCACCGGGTGATACTGCCAGTCGGCCAGCATGACCGGGGTGGTCTCCCCGCCCCGGACCGCCAGGTTGAAAATCGTGTTGTGCCCCGTGGGGCTGTGAAGAATGCGGGTGATGGCGCCGGGATCCACCGCCACCGCCACCGGCTCCTTGTAGGCGCCGTAGACGACGGCCGGGATGCGGCCCCGCTGGCGCAACCGCCGGGCCTCGTTCTTGCCCCGCGCGGCGCGCAATTCCGCTTCGACCGTAATATCCTTCCTCATGCCTTCCTCTCAAGGGCGGGGGGCAAGTCCGTTTCGCGCCGCCCGGCGCGGTCGTGGGTTGCCCCTCCCGCCTGGATGTCCCGCCGGGCTGGCCGCCCGCCGCCCGGGCGGCCCAGAGCCTCGGGCGGGCTACACAAACAGCACGCTGATACTGGTCTCCTCGTGGATGGACCGGATGGCGCTGGCCAGCAGCGGCGCCACCGAGAGGACGCGGAACTTGGGCGAGCGGCGGGCCTCCTCCGAAAGCGGAATGGAGTTGGTCAGCACCACCTCGAGGATGGGCGAGTCCTCGATCCTGCGCACCGCGTCGCCGGAAAGCACGCCGTGGGTGGCGCAGGCGCGCACGCTGGCGGCGCCTTTTTCCAGCAAGGCGCAGGCGCCCTTGACCAGCGTTCCCCCGGTGTCAATCAGGTCATCCACCATCAAACAATCCCTGCCCTCGACGTCGCCGACCACGTGCATCACCTCGGCCACGTTGGGCTCCTCGCGGCGCTTGTCAATCATCGCCAACTGCACGCCCAGGCGCTTGGCGTAAGCCCGGGCCCGTTCCAAGCCCCCGGCGTCCGGCGAGACGATGACCGTCTCGGGCGTCTGCACCGACCGCAGGTACTCGATCATGACCGGGGTGGCGAACAGGTGATCCACCGGCACGTCGAAGAACCCCTGGATCTGCGCCGCGTGCAAATCCAGGGCCAGGATCCGCCCCGCCCCGGCGCGCTCCAACAGCCCGGCGATCAGTTTGGCCGAGATGGGCACCCGGGGTTTGTCCTTGCGATCCTGGCGGGCGTATCCATAATAGGGTAACACTGCCGTGATGCGGTCCGCAGAGGCCCTCTTGAGGGCGTCAATCATCAGCAGCAGCTCCAGCAGGTGGCGATCCACCGGTTTGCAGGTGGGCTGCACGACGAAGGCGTCCGCCCCCCGCACGTTCTCCTTGATCTGGATGTAGATCTCGCCGTCGGCGAAGGTCCGGATCTGGGCCTCGCCCAGTTTGCATCCCAAGTGCCGGCAGATCTCCTCGGCCAGAGGCCGGTTGGCGCTGCCTGTGAAGACCTTGATCTCGTTCATCGTCCGTATCGGCTCCGGGGCGGCCACTCCCGCCCTTCGGCATGGGGCCGCAGCCAGCGCCGCCACATGCGCCGGTAGTCGGCCCCGCTGACCAGCGAAACCACAACCGCCTCTTCACCCACCGCCCGCCGGGCCGCCTCCGCCTTCCGGCGCGTCTCAAACAGCCCGAACAGCGCCGAGCCGCTGCCGCTCAACAGGGCGGTGCGCGCTCCCGCCGCCAGCAAGCAGCCCTTCCAACGCCTCAGCGGCGGATGCAGCCGGAAGACAACCGGCTCGAAATCATTGCGGCCGGCGACGGGCATGGCGGATGGGCCGGCGTGCGCAGCTTGGCTCCAAGCCCAAGACTGGAAACTATTTATGATAGGGTCCGGCGGTTCGGCTGTCAACGCGCGCCCCAGCGCGGCATAGGCCTGCGCGGTCGAGATCCGCCGCTCGGGCGCCACCAGGACCGCCCAGCCGCCGCCGGCCTCGGGCAGCGGGTAGAGCTCGCAGCCCCGGCCCAATCCGACCGCCCGCCCGCCTAACAGGAAATAGGGCACGTCGCTACCGAGCCGCCCCGCCAGCTCGATCAACGCCTCCAGCGGCGGCCTAACTCCGGCCAGCACGGGCAACGCCAGCAGCACCGCCGCCGCGTCGCTGGAGCCGCCGCCCAAGCCGGCCCCCATCGGGATCCGCTTGCGCAGCCGGATCTCGACTTCGCCCCGCACCGGCGCGCTCTCCATCACCAGCGCCGCCGCCCGCTCGGCCAGGTTGCCCGGGATCTCCGGCCGGCTGCGCACCCAAAGGCGGCTGCGCCGCGCTGGGCGAAACCCGATCTCCAGCACGTCGGCCAGCGACACCGTCTGCCAGACGGTGCGCAGCTCGTGGTAGCCGTCCGAGCGCCGGCCGAGCACCCGCAGATCCAGATTGATCTTGGCCAGTGCACGAACCCGGACCCGGCGCTCGGCGCGGCTCATCGTTCGTACTGGAGCAGCGAGTAGACCCGGTAACCGTCCAGCTTGCGGCGCCCGCCCAGAAAGCTCAGCTCCACCACGAAGGCGATTTCCAGCACCGCGCCGCCCAGCTTTTCCACCAGCCGCGCCACCGCCGCGGCCGTGCCGCCGGTGGCCAGCACGTCGTCCAGGATCAGTACGCGCGCGCCCGGCCGGATGGCGTCCCGATGGATCTCCAGCCGGTCGGTGCCGTACTCCAGCTCGTAGGCGACCCGCTCGGTGGCGGCCGGCAACTTGTTGGGCTTGCGCACCGGGACGAAGCCCGTCCCCAGGGCGTAGGCCAGCGCCGGGGCGAAAATGAAGCCGCGCGCCTCGATGCCCACGATCAGATCCGGCCTCACCGGCCGGTAGCGTTCGGCCAGCGCCTCGATGACCGAGCGCAGGCCGGCGGCCTCCTTGAGCAGCGTGGTGATGTCGTAAAAGAGGATGCCGGGCTTGGGAAAATCCGGCACCTGGCGAATGAGTCCTTTCAGCTCTTCGACAGACAGGCGATCGCTCATCAGAAGTACTCGATTCGGAAGTCGGCGTAATCCAACACGGGCGCTTCGGACTGCTCCAGGCGGCGCACCACGGCCAGACGCGGCCCGCGGCGCAGGCGCTCGGCGAGCTGGTCGAGCTTTTCCGGCGGACCGATGGCGTAGACCTCGACCCGCCCGTCGGCCAGATTGCGCGTGTAGCCGGCCAGCCCCAGCTCCTGGGCGGCGTACTCGACGAAGAAGCGGAAGCCCACTCCCTGCACGCGGCCCTCGACGAAGTACCGCCGGGCGATCACGGCCTGGGATTTGCGACTCCCGCCCACCGCTTCTCTATCCTAGCGCGGGCGCAAGGGGTTTGCTTTCCCGCCCGGGAGTGCGCTTTGATAAGAGCGATGAGAACCCTCGCCATGCTCCTGCCCTTGAGCCTGTTGCCCGGGGTCGGGCGGGCCGCCGAGTATCTGGTGTACTTTGGCACCTACACCGGCGGTCAGAGCCCCAGCAAAGGCATCTACGTCTCCCGTCTGGACACCGCCGCCGGAACCCTGAGCGATCCCGCGCTGGCGGCCGAGATCACCAACCCCTCCTTCCTGGCCCTGCACCCTAACGGCCGGATCCTTTACGCCGTCGGGGAGACCGGGGGCCGCGACGGCGGCACGGTCTCGGCCTTCGCCCTCACGGGCCCGGACGGACGCCTGCGCTTGCTCAATCAGGTTTCCTCCCGCGGCCGCGGGCCCTGCCATCTCACCGTGGACAAGACCGGCAAGTACGTGCTGGCGGTCAATTACGGCAGCGGAAGCGCGGCGGCGTTCGCCCTCAAGGAGGACGGCAGCCTGGGAGACTCCACCGCCTTCGTCCAGCACGCCGGGGCCTCGGTCAACCCCAAGCGCCAGGAGGGACCGCACGCCCACTCGGTGAATCTCTCCCCCGACAACCGCTTCGCCGTAGTGGCCGACCTTGGGCTGGACCAGGTCCTCCTCTATCGCTTCGACGCCTCGAAGGGTTCGCTGGCCCCCAACGATCCCCCTTACGCCAAGGTGGCGCCCGGTTCAGGACCGCGGCATTTCACCTTCCACCCCTCGGGCCGCTTCGCTTACGTGATCAACGAGCTGGCCTCCACGATCGTGGCCTTCACCTGGGACGCCCGGCGCGGCGCGCTGGCTGAGATCCAGACCGTCTCGACCCTGCCCAAGGATTTCACGGGCGAGAACTACACCGCCGAGGTGGTGGCGCATCCCAATGGCCGGTTCCTTTACGGCTCCAACCGCGGCCATGACAGCATCGCGGTCTTCGCCGTGGATCGGCAGGGCAAGCTCAGCCTCATCGAGCACGTGCCCACCCAGGGCCAGTTCCCGCGCAACTTCGCACTGGACCCCGGCGGCGCGTTCCTGCTGGCGGCCAACCAGCGCAGCCACAATGTGGTGATGTTCCGCGTGGATCCTCGCAGCGGCCGCCTCACGCCCGCCGGCCGGCAGATTCAGGTGGGCGCGCCGGTCTGCGTGCGCTTCCTGCCCGTGCGCTGAAGCCGGCGCCCGGGGCCGGGTTACAATGCCGGGTATGGCATTCCCGGTGCACCGCATGCGACGGCTGCGCGCCTCCGAACCGCTGCGCAGCCTGGTCAGGGAGACCCACCTGGAGCCCTCCCAGTTCATCCTGCCGTTATTCGTCTGCCCCGGCGAGGGAGTGCGCCGCGAGATCGGCGCCATGCCCGGCAACTACCAGCTCTCGGTGGACGAGCTGGTCAAGGAAGCCGACCAGGCCAGGCAGCTCGGTCTGGGAGGCGTGATCCTGTTCGGCATACCGGAAAGCAAGGACGAGGCGGCCTCCGGGGCCTACGCCGAGGACGGCATCGTGCAGCGGGCCGTGCGCGCCCTCAAGCGCGAGGTGCCCGGACTGCCCGTCATCACCGACGTCTGCAACTGCGAGTACACCAGCCACGGCCACTGCGGCAAGGTGGTCAATGGGGAGGTGGATAACGACGCCACCTTGGAGTGGCTGGCGGCCTCGGCGGTCTCGCACGCCCGGGCCGGGGCCGACTTGGTGGCGCCCTCCGACATGATGGACGGGCGGGTGGCCGCCATCCGCAAGGCCCTGGATGAAGCGGGCTTCCCGAATACGCCCATCCTCTCCTACGCCGCCAAGTTCGCTTCCTGCTTTTACGGGCCTTTCCGCGAGGCGGCCGAGTCAGCCCCCCAGTTCGGCGACCGGCGCAGCTACCAGATGGATCCTCCCAACGCCCGGGAGGCGCTGCGCGAAATCGCCCTGGACATCGAGGAGGGAGCCGACATCGTCATGGTCAAACCCGCCCTGCCCTACCTGGACATCATCCGCCGGGCGCGGGAGCGCTTCGAGGTGCCCATCGCCGCTTACCAGGTCAGCGGCGAATTCAGCATGATCGTGGCCGCCGCCAGGAACGGCTGGATTGACGGGCCGCGGGCGATGCTGGAGACCCTCACCGCCATCCGCCGCGCCGGGGCGGACCTCATCCTAACCTATTTCGCCAAGGACGCCGCCCGCCTGCTGAGTTGAAGCGGCCGGCGAGCGGCCTCAAGCCGCCAGGACCTTGAGGGCTTTCTTGAAGGCCGCCGGAGGCACGCTGATGAGCGCGCCCCACCGGCCCGCGCCGCCGCAAACCGCATGGGAGCTGACGACGTTGATGCCGGCGCCGGCCAGCTTCTCGAGCACCTCGGCCAGGGCGCCCGGGCGGTCCTCCCCGGTCACCAGCAGGGCCTTCTGCTTCTTGCCCAGGGCCAAGCCGGCCTTGCGGGCGATGGGCCCCAGGGCGGGCGCCTTCTCCTCGACCGCAATGATGACCTCGGCCTTGCGCGCTTTGGGGTAGCCCAGAAAGGCCGCCAGGTTGACGCCCGCGTCCTTGAAGGCGTTGAGCAGGCGGGCGCCCTCGCCGGGTTTGTCGGCGATCATTCCCACGTAGTAGACAACCGGACTGATTTCCGCCATTGGCCTGTCCTCCTGTGACGGCGAGCCGCCCGCCGGGGGGCGGGCCGGGCCGCCGGTTCCAACCACCGTCCTGCGCCCCCGGTCCGGCGGCGGGGCGCCGGGCGGGGCGCGAATTAAAACATGAGGCCGAAACTATGTTTTATTACACCACCCTACAACGCTCCCTCGACGGCTGTCAATCCTGACATTCCCGGCCGCCGCCGGAGCGCCGGGTCCGCCTCTGCCCGGGCCGGCCCTCCGGCCGCGCCCCCGCAGCCGCCCCCGGCATCCCCTCCCACCAGCGTGCTTGACGCCCCCTCCGCCGGGAGCCTAGAATTAAAGTAGTTTCCGATCGCTGCTGGAAGCCGGAGCGCCATATGACGGCCCGCAACTGGATCGCCTGCCTTGGGGCTTTCAGCCTTCTAGCCTCCCTCAGCGCGCCGGCCGCCCGCGCCCAGGAGCGGCGCCGACCGGCGGGCGCCCCCAACCGCGACGTCGCCCGCCCCTTGACCGAGAAGGAGCGGCGCCAGCGCGAGGACCGGCTGCGCCGGGAGCTGGAAACCCCCTACCGGAAATGGCTCAACGAGGACGTGGCCTACATCATCACCGATGAGGAGCGCGCCGCCTTCAAGCGCCTCTCCACCGACGAGGAGCGCGAGCAGTTCATCGAGCAGTTCTGGCTGCGGCGCGACCCCACGCCCGATACGGCCGAGAACGAGTACAAAGAGGAGCACTACCGGCGCATCGCTTACGCCAACGAGCGCTTCGCCTCGGGCATCCCCGGCTGGAAGACCGACCGCGGGCGCATCTACATCACCTTCGGCCCGCCGGACGAGATCGAGTCCCATCCCTCGGGCGGCAGCTACGAGCGGCCCATCGAGGAGGGCGGCGGGACCACTTCCACCTACCCCTTCGAGAAGTGGCGCTACCGCTGGATCGAGGGCGTCGGCACCGACGTCATCATCGAGTTCGTGGACCCCACCATGACCGGCGAGTACCGCATGACGATGGATCCCTCGGAAAAGGACGCCCTGCTTTACGTCCCGAACGCCGGTCTGACGCTCTACGAGCAGATGGGCCTGACCAGCAAGGCCGATCGCTTCAACCGCACCGACGGCACCCGCCTGGGCGTAGGCGACATGCCCTTGCCCGCCCGCATGAACCAGTTCGAGCGTCTGGAGCAGTACGCCAAGCTCCAGAAGCCGCCGGCCATCAAGTTCAAGGACCTGGAGGCGGCGGTCAGCTCCCGCATCACCTATAACCTGCTGCCCATCAGGGTGCGGGCGGACTTCATCCGCATCACCGATTCGACCGTGCTGACCCCCATCACCATCCAGTTGGACAACAAGGATCTCCAGTTCGAGAACAAGGAGGGGTTGGCGCGCGCCACGGTGAACATTTACGGCCGGATCACCTCGATGTCGCGCCGGGTGGTCAACGTGTTCGAGGATGTCGTGACGGTCGAGAGTCCGCCCGAGATGCTGGAGGCCTCCGTCAAGCGCTCTTCGGTCTACCAGAAGACGGTGCCCCTGGCCCCCGGCCTGTATCGGCTGAACGTGGTGGTCAAGGACGTGGTGGGCGGCAACATGAACAACTACGAGATGGCGCTGCGGGTGCCCGTCTACGAGGAGGAAAAGCTGGCCTCCTCCAGCCTGATTCTGGCCGACCTGATCGAGAAGGTGCCCACCCGCTCGATCGGAGCCGGCCAGTTCGTGCTGGGCGCCTCCAAGGTCCGCCCGCGGGTGACCGAGAGCTTCCGCCGTGACGAGCGGATGGGCATCTACGTGCAGTTCTACAACTTCAAGCCCGACCAGAAGACGCAGAAGCCCAACGGCGTCATCGAGTACGAAATCGTCAAGAACGGCAGCAACGAGAAGATCTTCGAATTCAGCGAGGACGTAGCGGAAATCGAGGGCGCTTCGGCCCAGCAGGTCACCATCGAGAAACTGCTGCCGCTGAAGAACCTCGAACCCGGCCAGTACACCTTGCGGCTCAAGGTGACCGACCGGAACGGGCAGCAGGCGCTCACCCAGAGCGCCACGTTTACGGTAACCTAAGGAGGTTCGGCCGCCTGAGCGGCCCGGAGCGCATGAGGCTGGCGGCGCCAATGCGGACCTCGATCCTGCCGGCGTTGTTGCTGTGCGCCGCCGGGCTGGAGGCCTCCGCTCCCCTGAAGCTTTCGGGCAGCATCGCAGGCGTGGTGCGGGATGCGGCCGGCGTCCCCCAGATGGGCGCCACGGTCATCCTTTACAACCGCAGCGAGCGGCCCATCCAGCGCGCCCTGACCAACGAGAAGGGGGAGTTCGCCTTCGCCTCGCTGGTGCCGGACGTGTACGCCATCCGGGTCACCCTGGCGAGCTTCCTGCCCGCCCTGAAACGCAACATCCTCGTGCAGCCCGGCATGCAAAGCCTGCTGCATGTGAACCTGGCCAGCGTCTTCAGCTCGATCGAGCTGGTGGGGGCGGGACCGGGCCAGGGCGCCCTGATGAGCGAGGAGTTCAAGTGGGTGCTGCGCGGCGCCGGCGCGACGCGGCCCGTCCTGAGGGCTTTGCCCGAGATCGCCAAGCCGGCTGAACGCCGCCGGGCGGCCGCCTTCAAGGACACCCGGGGCGTGGTGAGAGTCTCGGGAGGAGACGAGGGGCACGTCTCAGCCCTGGGTGCGGAGCCCGACCTGGGTACTTCCTTCGCCCTGGCCACCTCGGTCTTCGGAGCCAATCAGCTTCAGTTCAGCGGGAACGTGGCCTACTCGGCCAATACCGGCGCGCCGGCGGCTGCCTTTCGAACCAGCTTCCGGCGGGAGTTGCCGGGCGGGCCGAGCCCTCAGCTCGGAGTGACGATGCGCCAGCTTTACCTGCCGGTGCGGGCCTCGGCGGGCCAGGCCTGGCTGAGCGGGCGGCAAGGAGGCGCCCCCGCCCTGCGCACCCTGTCGGTCACCACGTTCGATCGCGCCCGACTGGGCGACGCTCTGAGCCTGGAATACGGCGCTTCGCTGGACTCGGTGGCGTTCCTGGACCGGTTGAACTACTTCAGCCCCTTCGCTCGCCTGACTTACGACGCCGGGCGCGGCGGGCTGTTCCAGCTCAGCTACATCTCGGGGACCCCGCCCGGGGAGTTGCTCTCCTCCGGCGTGGACACGCAGGCCGAATTCGAGCAGGACCTGGCGGCGCTGGCCCTGTTCCCGCGGGTCTCCCTGCGCCAGGGACGGGCGCGGGTCCAACGGGCGGCCGGGCTCGAAGCGGGTTACCGGGTCCGCGCGGGTTCCCGCACCTTCGGGGCGGCCGTCTACCGAGAGGCGGTATCCAACGCTGCTCTGACGCTGGCGGCGCCTGAGGGCACGCCGGCAGGCGCCGAGCTGCTGCCCGATCTGTTTTCCAAGAGCTGGGTCCTGAACGCCGGCAACTACCAGCGCATCGGCTACCTGGCGTCCGTCACGCAGAGCTTGGGCGAATGGTGGGACCTGACGCTGGCTTTCGGCAGCGGCAACGCGCTGACGGCCGGCGGCGCCAGGCAGCTCGAGCAGGGCAGCCCCGAGGAGTTGCGCGCGATGTTACGCTCCTCCCGGCGGCACTCCCTGACGGCGCGCGTGGCGGGCGTTTCGCCCTGGAGCGGGACGCGATTCGTCGCCAGCTACCAGTGGGCCAGCCTGCGTTCGCTCACCCCGCCGCACGTCTATCTGACTCAAGGCATGCGCGAGGGCTTGGGCCTGAATCTGCTGCTGCGCCAGCCCATCCCCGCCTTCGGCCCCTTGCCCGGGCGGCTGGAGGCCAGTGCCGAATTGCGCAATCTGCTGGCCCAGGGCTACGTTCCGCTCAACTTTGCCGGCCGGCGTTCCTATCTGGTTCCCACCCCGCGCAGCGTGCGGGGAGGCCTGAGCTTCATTTTCTGAGAGGACGGCGCGTTTCCCCGCCGGTTTCGTATCATAAGCAGTGATGGCGCAGCGCCCGGTGGTTTGTTCGCGGCCGGCGGCGCTGGAGCGGTTGCCCGCGCTGGAGGCCGCCCTGAACTCGGCCGTACGGGGCAAGGCCGAGGTGGTCCGACTGGCGCTGGTCTGCCTGTTTTCCAAAGGCCACCTGTTGGTTGAGGACGTGCCCGGGGTGGGCAAGACTACCCTGGCTCAGGCCCTGGCCCGCTCGGTGGATTCCGAGTTTCACCGGCTTCAGTTCACCGCCGACATGCTGCCCAGCGACGTGCTGGGCGTCACCGTCTACAACGCCCGCAGCGGCGCCTTCGAATTCAAGCGCGGCCCGATTTTCACGAATTTCCTGCTGGCGGACGAGATCAACCGGACCACGCCCAAGACCCAGTCCGCCCTGCTGGAAGCCATGAACGAGCGGCAGGTCACCATTGACGGGCGCTCCTACCCCCTGGCCGAGCCCTTCATGGTGATCGCCACGCAGAACCCGGTCGAGCATCACGGAACCTATCCCCTGCCCGAGTCGCAGCTCGATCGCTTTTTCATGCGCATACGGATCGGCTACCCGGACGCCGCCAGCGAGCGGGAGATCCTGCGCCGGGCGGGCCAGATGCCGGGCCTGGAGATCCGCCCCGCGCTGAGCGCCGAGGAGGTCATCCAAATCCAGTCCTGGGTCCCCCAGGTGGCGGTCGAGGAGGCGCTGGTGGACTACATGCTGGCCATCGTCGAGAAGACGCGCAGCCACGAGTCGTTCTCGCTGGGGGTCAGCCCGCGGGGGGCGCAGGCGCTGTATCGCGCCACTCAGGCGCTGGCCTTGCTGGAGGGGCGCGATTACGCCTTGCCGGACGACGTCAAGCGGCTGGTGGTGCCGGTCTTCGCGCATCGCGTGGTGATCAACACCCGGGTGGCGCTGGCTCAGCGCACTTCGGAGCTAAGCGATCGCATTCTGGAAGAACTGCTCACCCTGGTCGAGGTGCCGCTCTAGGAGGAGCGCAGCGCTGCCATGAGAACGGCGATCATCGGCCTGCCCCAAACGGGCAAGACCTCGTTGTTCAGCATCCTGACCGGCGCACACGAGAGCACGCGCCTGGGCGCGCTGACGGCCCGCGTAGGGGTGGCCACGATCCCCGACGCGCGCCTGGAGGCGGTGGCCGCCGTCTTTCGCCCCGCCAAGGTGACCCACGCCACCCTGGAGTATGTGGACACGCCCGCCCTCTCCAAGGAGGCCCTGCGCGACCCCGCATATCTGGCCGGCCTGCGCGTCGTGGACGCCCTGGCTCACGTGCTGCGCGTTTTCCAGGACGACCGGGTGCCCCACGAGCTGGGCGCCGTGGACCCCCTGCGCGACCTGGAACACGTCGAGACCGAACTGATCCTCAGCGACCTGCTCATGGTCGAAAAGCGCCTGGAGCGCCTGGAAAAGGACCGCAAGAAGATCAAGAGCCAGGAGCTGGACCAGGAGGCGGCGCTGCTCGAGCGCGTCAAGGCGCTGCTCGAAGCCAACCGCCCCTTGCGCGAGATGGCCCTCTCGGCCGAGCAGGAGAAGCGCCTGCGCGGCTTTCAATTTCTCTCCCAGAAACCCGTGCTCTGGGTGCTGAACCTGGGCGAAGAGGACGCCCCGCGCTTGCACGCCATTGAAGCCGACTACCGGGCCCGGCTCGCCGGGCGCGCCCGCAGCGCGGTGAGCGCGATTTGCGGAAAGATCGAGGCCGAACTGAGCGAGCTGCCGCCCGAGGAGGCCCGCCAGTACCTGGAGAGCTTCGGCCTCTCGGAGCCGGGAGCCGAGCGTCTGATCGCGGCCACCCTATCCCTTCTGGGCCTGATTTCGTTCTTTACCGGCTCCCAGCCCGAGGTGCGCGCCTGGACGGTGCCGCGTCACACCACCGCCCTGAAAGCGGCCGGCACGATCCACACCGATTTCGAGCAGCGCTTCATTCGGGCCGAAGTGGTGAACTGGAAGGTCCTGGTGGAGGCGGGCGGCCTGGCCGGGGCGCGCGAGCGCGGCCTGCTCCGCCTGGAGGGCAAAGACTACATTGTCGAGGACGGCGACGTCCTCCAGATCCGCCACGGCTGAGCTTCAACCGCGATAGCGCGGGATCTGGCCGGCGAGCAGGCCCGCGGCCGCTGCGGCGGCGCACAACAGAACGAACCAGTCGCCGTAGCGGGTGTAGGGCGTACGCTCGTCGAGGAACGAAAAGGTGACCCCGATGCCCGCCTGGGCGTAGGAAGGCAGGCGCCGCAGGATGCGCCCGGCCGGGTCAATCGCCGCCGTGATGCCGTTGTTGGTGGCGCGCAGCAGCCAGCGGCGGTTCTCGACCGCGCGCATGCGGGCGATCTTCAGATGCTGGTCGCGGGCGGCCGTGCGCCCGTACCAGCCGTCGTTGGAGAGGTTGACGAACAGCTGCGCCCCTTCCTGCGCGAAGCGCCGCACCAGGTCGGGGAACACCGCTTCGTAGCAGACGAAGGCGCCGATGGCGTGGCCTCCGGCGGGCAGCACCTTGAGACGCTCGCCGGGCGCGAAGTCGCCCGCCTCGCCGGTGATCTTGCGCAAGAAGCCGAAGGGCCGGGGCACGTATTCGCCGAAGGGCACCAGGCGCATCTTGTCGTAGCGCCCGGCGGGCCGGCCCTCGGGGGAAACCAGCAGGGCGGAATTGAGCGGAGCGCCCCGGGAGTTGTGCGGCACCACGTTGAGCAAGAGCCAGGCGCCGGTGCGCCGCGCCAGCTCGTTGACGCTCCGGCGGAAACGCGCGTCGTCATCGTAGTAAACCGGCGCGGGCACTTCGGGCCACACGATCAACCGGGGCGGCAGGCCCGCGCGCGCCGTCTGTTCGGAAAGAAAGACCAGTCGCTCGTGCTGGCGCGCGGTCCAGGTCTCGGTCCACTCGGCGCTTTCGGAAATATTGGGCTGCACGAGCACGGCCGTCTCCGCGCCCGGCTGCGGCGGCGGGAGCGCCGGCAGCAGGTACAGCACGCCCAGCAAGGCGGCCGGCGCCAGCTCCCGGCGCGGCCGGCGCAGGACGGCCAGAGCCAGAGCTGCGCTCATCGCCGCAAACACGAAGGAGACCCCGTACACGCCGGCGTAAGGCGCCGCCCGCAAGGGCGCGTCCATTTCGATCCCCGCGTTGCCCAGTGCGAGCCAGGCGAAACCCAGCGGGCCGTGGGTTCGCTCGACGGCCACCCACAGAGCGGGAATCAGCAGCACCGCCCAGCGCGAAGCCAGCGCCGCGCCGGCCAGCAGGGCGAACACGCCCATGTGCAAGCCCTTCACCAGGGCGAACAGCGCCAGTGCCGCCCAGGCCGCCGCCGCGGGCAAACCCCCGTGAACCGCCAGCACGAAGCGAATCCAATAACACGAGCCGGCCCAGAAGACCACCCCCGCCAGGTAGCCCAAAAGGAACCGCCGCCCGGGGCGCGGCTCGCGGTCCAGCGCCACCAGCAACGGCGCCGGCGCCAGCGGCGCCAGCCAGGCCACGTCCCAACGAGGGAAGCATGCGATCAGCAGCCCGGCCGTAGCCAGCGCCAGCAGCAGGTTCACCACGCGGGCCTCGCCTGGCGGGCCGCCTGCGCCGCCACCTCATCAGCCAGGTAAGAGCTGCGCACCAGCGGACCGCTGAAGACGGCGCGGAAGCCCAGCGCCAGCCCGAATTCCCGGTACGCCTCGAAGCGTTCCGGAGGCACGTACTCGGTCACCGGCAGATTGCGCCGCGTGGGCTGCAAGTACTGGCCGATGGTGACGATTGCGACGCCGGCCCGGCGCAAATCGCCGAGCAGCTCGCGCACCTCCTCGGGCCGCTCGCCCAAGCCGACCATGAAACCCGATTTGACCAGCGGGGCCGACCTGTGGCGGGCGGCCCGAGCCAGCACCTCGAGCGAACGGCCGTAATCCGCCTGCGGCCGCACGCGCCGATACAGGCGCGCCACCGTCTCGATGTTGTGGCCGAAGACGTCGGGGCGGGCTTCGAGCACACAGGAGAGGGCGCCGGGGTCGCCCTGGAAATCCGGCGTGAGCACTTCCAGGCGCGCCTCAGGAAGAGCCCGGCGAAGCGCGCCGAGGACGGCGGCGAACTGTCCCGCCCCGCCGTCGGCCAAATCATCGCGGTTGACGCTGGTGACGACCACATGCCGCAGGCGCATCCCGGCGGCCATGCGGGCCACCGCGGCCGGCTCGGCCGGATCGGGCGGGGGCAGTCCGCGCCGCGCCTTAGGGACCGAGCAGAAGCCGCAACCCCGCGTGCAGCGGTCGCCCAGAATCATGAAGGTCGCGGTGCCGCGCCGGAAACACTCATGAATATTGGGGCAGCGGGCGGACTCGCAGACGGTGTGCAGGCCCAGGCGGCGCAAGTCGCGCTTGAGTTCGTGCAGGACGGGGAAGGCGGTCTGGGGCTTGCGCAGCCAGTCGGGCAGGCGCGGGCCCACGGCTAATACTTCCGGATGTAGGCCGATCGGAAGCCGGCCTCCTCCAAGCGCTGCTTGGTGCGGGCGATCTCCTCGGCATCGCCGAGGGGGCCGACCAGCACGCGGAAGATGGTCTCGCTGGGGCCGGGGGCCGTCCGGGCGGAGAAGCCTTTGCGTTTGAGCACGTCCACCAGAGTCTCGGCTGCGGGGAGCGGCACGGCGGCCACCTGAAAAAAGGTCTCGCCCGGCGCCGGCTCGGGGTAAACCTTGGCTTGGGCCGGGGCGGCGGGTGCGGGGGTGAGGGGCTTGGCCTCGGGTGCGGCCTGAGGCTCGGGCTTGCTCTCGGGAGCCGCCCGGGCGGCAGGGGTCGCCCCGCCGGCCGCT
>JBBIMA010000055.1:6714-27398 GCA_037444625.1 Solibacteraceae bacterium | reverse complement strand
CGCGCCCCCGCGCCCCCCCCCCGCCGGCTGGCCGGCCGGCGTCGGCCCGGCGGCCCCCGCGACCGGCGTACCGCACTGCGGGCAGAACTGCCCCTCGACCGGCGCACCGCAATTCTTGCAGAAAGGCATGGCGATCCTCCGTTCCGGCCTACTGTACTATGTCCGGCGTCAAATCGCAAGCCTCGCCCGCGCCGCCGGCTCCCCGACGGGAAAGGGCGAGCGGGCCCGTGGAACCGGTGGGGCGAGCGATCAGGACTTTCAGCACCCGGAAGGCGCCGTTGGCTGGCTGAGGATTGCGCTCGGAGAATCGCAGGTTAAAATGGGGTTCGCGAGGAGGCTAGATGCAACCAAGTTGCAATTACTTAACCCGCCGCCCCCCGCCTCGCCCAGAGGCTTACTGCCCTTCCTGCCGCGCAATCCTGTCCCGTCCGCCCGCCGCCCGGCCGGTCCTCGGCTTGATTCTTGCAATCTTGTTGCTCAACCGCCCGTCCCCCGGCCAGCCCTACGGCCGCCTGGCGGGCCGCGTGCTTGACCCTTCCGGAGCCGCCGTCCCCGCCGCCCGCCTCACCCTCCGAGCCCAGACCGGCGGTGCCGTCTACACCGCCCTTTCCGACCCCCAAGGCCGCTTCCACTTCGACCAGCTCGCGCCCGGCGACTACCGCCTCAGCGCCCTGGCACCCGGCTTTCTGGAAAGTTCGCGCGCGCTGCTAATCAGGCCCGCCGAACCGGCCCAGCTCGAGCTGGTGTTGGCCCTGGCTTCTCTCAGTCATCAGGTCCTCGTTTACGGCGGTCGCCTGGTCGGCCCCGACCTGCCCGAGATACCCGGCTCGGTAGAGGTCATGGATCCCGCCGCCCTCCTCCGGATGCGCCCCCTGAGCGTGGACGAGGCCCTGCGCAAGGTCCCGGGCGTCTTCGTCAAGCCCAGCGAAGAAGGCTTCGGACTGCGGCCCCATATCGGCGTCCGGGGACTGGACCCCACGCGCTCGCGCAAGGTCTTGCTGCTGGAAGACGGCTTGCCTCTGGCTTACGCTCCCTACGGCGATAACGCCAGTTACTATCATCCCCCCATCCAGCGCTTCGAAAGCGTCGAAGTCGTCAAGGGATCAGGCCAGATCCTTTACGGGCCGGCCACCGTGGGCGGCGTGATCAACTATCTGACTCCGGCCATTCCCGACCGGCCTTCCGGCCAGTTGCTGCTGACCGGAGGCAACCGCGACCTTATGAGCGCGCACGCGCGGTTCGGCGCTACGCTGGGCCGCACCGGAGTTCTGGCCGATGCCACGCGCGTTCAGGGCCAAGGCCCCCGCGACAACGTCCGTATCGGCTACTGGGACGCCAATTTCAAAGCCTTCACCGCCTGCGCAGCCCGGCGGTCGCTGACCTGGAAATTCAGTCACTACCGGGAGCGCTCGCAAGTCACTTACTCGGGACTCACCCAAGAGGAGTTCCGGCTGAGCCCGCGGCAGAATCCTTTCGCCAACGACCGCTTGCTGGCGGACCGTCTCGGCGCGTCCCTTGTCTACACCCACGCTCTAACCCCCGAGACGCCCCTCACGCTCAGCCTCTACGGCTCCTACTTCAACCGCGACTGGTGGCGGCAATCCAGCCACTCCGGCCAGCGTCCCAACCGCTTGGGCGAGTCCGGATGCCGGGGGATGCAGGACCTGCTCACCGGTTGCGGCAACGAAGGTCGCCTCCGCGGCTATTATCTGTGGGGCGTCGAGCCGCGCTTGCGGAGTGTCCGGCGTTGGTGGGGTTTTCGCAACCAGACCGACCTCGGCCTGCGGGCCCATGCGGAAGACCAGGACCGCCAGCAGAAGAACGGGCCGCTGCCCTGGTCTCGCGACGGCCTGCTGGTGGAAGACAACAAGCGCCGCACCCAGGCCTACTCCGCCTTCTGGCAAAACCGCTTCCTGCGCGGCAGCCTCGCGCTCACGCCCGGCTTGCGCTGGGAACACGTGCGATACTACCGCAACAACCGCCTCAACGGCGCGGCGGGGACGGCCAGGCTCACACAGTGGATCCCCGGCCTCGGCCTAACCCTGGTGCGCGAGGGCTTGACTTTGTTCGCCGGACTGCACCGGGGCTTTGCCCCACCCAGGACCGAGGATGTCATCTCCAACGCCGGGGGCACCGTGGACCTGGACGCCGAGCTGAGCTGGAATTCCGAACTCGGTTTTCGCTGGCGGCCGCTGCCTCGCTTGCGCCTGGAAGCCACCGCATTCCGCATGGATTACCAGAACCAGATCGTCCCGGCCAGTGTGGCCGGCGGCCTCGGCGCCACCCTCGCCGGCGCCGGTCGCACCTTGCACCAGGGTCTGGAGTGGTCCGGAGGGTGGGAGCTGCCCCTCCGGCTCACCGCCAGGCACAACATACGGATCCAGACGTCCTACACCTGGCTGCCTGTGGCGCGCTTTGTCGGAACCCGCTACAGCACCGTTTCCGGCTTCCAACGGACCCTGGTCACCGGCAACCGCTTGCCCTACGCCCCCCGTCACCTCTTCAGCGCTTCACTGACTTACGGCCACCCGCGGGGAATGAATCTGTTGCTGGAGGCCGCCGGGGTCTCGCGACAATTCGGCGACGATCTTAACAGCGTCGTTCCCTCGCCCGACGGGCAGCGGGGCCCCCTACCGGGCCACGCCCTGTGGAATCTCACCCTGAACTGTCCGCTGGCCCAGGACCGCACGACATTGTTCCTGGCTCTGAAGAACGCCTTCGATCGCCTGGTCATCGTGGATCGCCAGCGGGGCTTGCTGCCTGCCCCTCCCCGTCTCATTCAGTTCGGCCTGCGCTGGCGGCTCTGACCAGACCCGGGACTTCCCGCAAGCCGCCGCCCGCGCCGCCTCACTGCGCCGTCGGATCTCCGATCATCGGCGCCGCCGGCCGCCCCTCGGCCCCTGCTGCGCCCCCGGGTTGTTTGCGCTGCCGCCGCCAGGCCACCGGGTCCTCGGCGATGCGCAGAATCCGGGCGATCCGATCCGCACCCGCCTCGATCTGATCCAGGTGCCCCGGCATGGCCGGCGCCGAGTTCACCTCCCGGAAGTCCAGCAGGTTGGCCCGGATCGCGTTCACCGCGTTGGTGGACTCGAACGCCACCGCCTGGAGCGCCTCCTTCCAGGCCGCCAGCTCCTGCCGGCAGCGCAGCGCCCGCGACTTCCAGTGCCGCCAGCGCCAAATCGCCAGCGCCGCCGCCCCCAGCCCTGCCGCCGCCCCCCACTCGGCCGGGACCATCAGCGCCGGCCTCCCGCCGGTTCCCGGACGGCCGCCGCTCCGACCCGCCCGTTCGCCCCGGCCTGCATCTGCGCCGCCGCCTGGTCCAGGATCACCAGGCTCTCCCGGGCCGCTTCCGAGACCTCGTTCCAAAGATGGTAGTTGAACGAGCAACCCGGATCCCCGGCCGTGACGTCCCCGGTGTAAGCCAGCGCGCGCGCCCGGCATCCCCCGCAATAACTCCGGTAATCACACACGCCGCAGTGATCGCCCCGATCCTCCCGGTCCGCCAGCACGTCGAACAGCCGGTTGTTCCAGATCTCCGCCAGGCTCGCCTCGCGCAGGTTGCCCACCTTCTCCGTGGACATGTACACGCAGGGCGTGATCGTCCCGTTGGGTTGCACCGAGCAGTAGCACCGCCCCGCCCCGCAGCCCCCGATGTAGCGCGACAGCACCATCGTCTTGCGGCCTTCGCCCCGGCCCGCGTGCCCGGTCGCGAACACCCCGTCCTGCCAGCCGTAGACCACGCAGGACCGCCCGAATTGCGGCGCCGTCGAGATCACGTTGATGTAGCCTTGCTGGAGATGATGCGTCAGCCGCCGCATCAGCAGCTCGCGCTGGCTGGGCGTCAGATCGGCCTCCACGATCTCCCTGCCCCGTCCCACCGGTATGAAATTGAAGTGCGAGAACGTCTGGCAGCCCAGGTCAATCGCCAACTGCACCATCTCGTCCACCCGGGCCGCCGTATGGCGCGTGAAGCAGGTCGCCAGGCCGGTCCGAATGCCCGCCGCCACGGAATTCTTGATCCCTTCCACCGACCGCGCCCAGGCGCCCTTCTGCCCCCGGAAGGCATCGTGCTCCGCCGGATCCAGGCTGTCAATGGAGACCTCCACGTACTTGACCCCCGCTTCCTTCAGCCGCGCCGCCGTCTCCGGTTTCAGCAGCGTTCCGTTGGTCGCCAGCGTCAAATGCAGGCCCCGCCGGTGCGCGTGCTCCAGCACCGGAAACAGATCCTTGTGCACCAGCGGCTCGCCCCCGGCGATGGCCAGGAAGGGCACGAAGTTATCCGCCAGTTGGTCCACAAGATTCAGTTTCTCCTCCAGGCTCAGCTCGTCGGCGTCCGCCTTGGGCCGCGCATTCTGGTAACAATGCTCGCACCTCAAGTTACAGGCCTGCGTGAAATTCCAGACCACAAACAGCGGGGCGGCAAAGCGCTGCGGCGTGGTCAATCCGTAGCGCGCGATGCTGCGCGCGGTCAGCGCCAGGGCGCGCACGGTGGGCGGATGGTGGAAGAGCTTGAACTTCATGTACTCCTTGTCCAAACCCGCCCGTTTGATCCACAGATCAATCAGCCAGGTGGCCAGCCGCCAGTCGCGGTCGTAGTTCTCGCACAACCGCTCGAAGAAGCACTTGCCGTCCGGGCCGGCTGCGGTAATCCAGCCCAGCAGCTTGCGGATCGCAGGATGGCTCAGAAGGTCTTCCAGCAGATGGTGGGGGTTGGGAAGGCTGGCCGTGCGTTTGGGAGCCTGCGGACGCTGATAGGTCCTGACTCTTGCGGGAGACTCGCCGATGTACATGGCCCTGAGCGTTTCCAGTCTAGCAACCTGCCGCCGTCCAACTCAAGTTAAATCAGTTAAATGGCGCAATCCCCCGGGTGTAAGGCTCCAGGCCAGGCCCGAGCGGCCTCCCGGGCGCTGCACAAACAGAAATGCCCACCTCCGTACGAAGGCAGGCATCTCGGCCCTGTCCCAGCAGGGCGCTTGTTCAATGGGAGAATCGGCTTCGACGGAAACGCAACCGCCAAAACCTGTTTGTGATTGGATCTTATGCCAGCTCGGCCCTCAAATCAAGGAAAAAAGCAAGCCCCGCTTTTTTTGTTTCAACCCCTTCAATCTTCTTTACTTACACGCTGTTGGATTTTTCCGCATCCCCTTCGCGCGCGCCCTCGGCCCCCCGCCGCCGCCCCTGTTTCCCGGTGCAACCTTCAGAAAAATCGGCCCGTTGCAACCCGCCTGCCCCTTAGCCGCGGTCTTCCAGGTGCAGCATGATCATCGGCTCGCCCCTCGCCCGCCGAATCCGCCACCCGGCCACCGCCATCCCCGCTATCAAACAGAAAATCAACAGGATCCCCGTCAGCAACGCGATGTTGATCAGCAGATCCCACCACAAGTCCCGCCGCGTGGGAACATACTGGCTCAAACTCACCGTCGCTTCGTATCTCACTGCCGATAAAAGCCTTTCCGCTTCGTCCGCATCCCCGGGCGCCAGCACCACCGCCACCAGCGGCCCCGCCCTCTTCACCACCGCCCCGGCCAGCCGCCGGAACGCCTCCGTCCTCTCCCTCGCCAACTGCGGCGTCGGGTAGGAAAAGATCGCCAGCTTCAGCTCCCCTTTCGGACTCTGGAACCGCCCCACCTGCGCCTCCGTCCCCAGATGAAACGCAGCCGTCGAGGGCGGTATCCCCGGCGCGAACTTCGCCAGCGATTCCGGACCCAGCACGTACCGCTCAGAGTTCGCTATCAGCCGCTCGGAGGGCAGATAGCCCGGCAGGGTCGGCGTCGCCGACTGGTCCAATCGCGGGAGGCGGTCAAAAAGCCCTTCCAGTTCAGCTACTTGCGGCTTGTAGCCCCGGAAGTCGAACAGGTAGTTCCCATAGGCCAGCATCACCCCGTCCCGGGTCTCCACCGCCAGAGTCCCCAGTTTGGACGGCTGCGCCCCCGCCGGCCTCTGCCACTGAAAGGCCGCCATCGCACCGGTGGGATCCTTCAGCCGGTAGGCCACGCCCCGGAACCCGCCTTCCGCCGAGCCGTACTCGGCCTCCTCGGCTTGTTGGAAGCCGTACTCCTCCCATATCCCCCGATCGCCGAGCTGCACCGGCCGGGACGCCCTCTTCTCGTACCGCCCGAACTGCTCCGGCCACAAGGCCGATTGCGCCCAGGCCGCACCCCCGGCCGCCGCCCATACCAGCCCGCCCGCCGTCATCAAGCGCCGCAGCATTTCTTGTATTTCTTCCCGCTCCCGCAGGGGCAAGGATCGTTCCGCCCCACTTTCCGACCCTTCACTACCGTCTTGCCCGTCGAGCTGTCCCCGCCCACAAATTGCAGCTCCGCCAGCTCCCGCTCCTTCTTGCGCTGGATATTGCGCGTGAAATCCTCCAGCGTCGTTTGCACCGCCGGCCGCTGCGGCCGCGCCACCGCCACCGGTTCGGGCTCCTCGACCTCCTCCTCTTCCTCCTCACCCGGGAAGGGCAGCTCGGGCCGCCGTCCTTCCAGCGGTTGCAGGAAGAACAGGTACCGCACCGCCTCGTCCTCGATCCGGTCCCACATCTGCTCGAACAGCAGGAAGGATTCCTTCTTGTACTCCACCAGCGGATCCTTCTGCCCGTAGCCCCGCAGCCCGATGCCCTCCTTCAAGTGGTCCATCGAGAGCAGGTGGTCCTTCCACTGGTTGTCTATCACGTGCAGCATGAGCAGCCGCTCGGTCTGTCGCATCAGCTCCGGGCCGATCAACTGCTCTTTCTCTTCGTACTTGCGCACCAACTGCTCGTAAAGGGTCTCCTCCAGAGCTTCCCGCCCCAGCCCCGCCAGCTCGCCCGGGTTGATCCGGTGGCCGAACTGGCTGTTGACGTCGGTTTGCAATCCCTCCCAGTCCCAGGTCGAGGGATGCGTCTTGGGCGGGCAGCGCTGGTCAATGAAGGCCGCTACGATCCCCCGGATCATCTCCAGGATGCGCTCCCGCTGGTCCTGCCCCTCCAGCAACTGCCGCCGCCAGCCGTAGATGGCGATCCGCTGCTTGTTCATCACGTCGTCGTACTCCAGCAGGTGCTTGCGGGCGGCGAAGTTCTGCGCCTCCACCGCCTTCTGCGCCGCCGCGATCCGCCGCGTGATCAGCCGCGACTCGATCGGCACGTCCTCTTCCATGCCCAGCCGCAGCATCAGGTTCTGGATTCGTTCCCCTCCGAAGATCCGCAGCAGGTCGTCCTGAAGCGACAGATAAAAGCGCGAGCTGCCCGGATCGCCCTGCCGCCCCGCCCGCCCGCGGAGCTGGTTGTCTATGCGCCGCGCCTCGTGCCGCTCGGTTCCCACGATGTGCAGCCCGCCCAGCGCCACCACCTCGTCGTGCTCCCGATCGGTCTGCGCCTTGTACTTGCCGAACACCTCGTCCCAGCGGGCCCGCGGCACCCGGTAAAACTGCCCCTGGTGCTGGAAGTAGTAGTAATGCTGGTCGCTGACGTAGGCCTCCTGCCCGCGCGGCAGCGGCTCGGCCAGCCGGTCCTTCAGGCAGGCCTCCTTGGCCATGAACTCCGGATTGCCGCCCAGCAGAATGTCGGTGCCCCGCCCGGCCATGTTGGTCGAGACCGTCACCGCCCCCTTGCGGCCCGCCTGCGCCACGATGTAAGCCTCCCGCTCGTGGTGCTTGGCGTTCAGCACCTCGTGCTTGACGCCCATGCGCTTCAACAGGGCCGACAGTTTCTCGGACTTCTCCACCGATATCGTCCCCACCAGCACCGGCTGGCCCCGCTCGTAGCAGGCTTTGATCTCCTTGGCCGCGTTGCGGAACTTCTCCTCCTCGGTCCGGTAGACGATGTCGGGATACTCCAGCCGGATCAGCGGCCGGTTGGTCGGAATGACCACCACCTCCAGCTTATAGATCTTCTCGAACTCGGCCGCTTCGGTCTCGGCCGTGCCCGTCATGCCCGCCAGCTTCTTGTACATCCGGAAGTAATTCTGGAAGGTGATGGTGGCCAGGGTTTGGTTCTCCCGCTCGATCTTCACCCCTTCCTTGGCCTCGATCGCCTGGTGCAGCCCGTCGCTCCAGCGCCGCCCCGGCATGAGCCGGCCGGTGAACTCGTCCACGATGATCACCTGGCCGTCCTTCACCACGTAGTCCTTGTCCCGGTGGTAAAGCACGTGGGCCCGCAGCGCCTGCTGCACGTGGTGGTTGATCTCGATGTTGGCCGGATCGTACAGGTTCCCGATCCCCAGCAGCTTCTCGACCTTCGCCACCCCCTCCTCGGTCAGCGCCGCCGTGCGCTGCTTCTCGTCCACCGTGTAATCGCCCGTGGTGTAAGTCTCCCCGGGCTCCTTTCCCTTGATCACCTCCCCCCGAACCAGCTTGGGAATGATGCGGTTGATCTTGTAATACTTGTCGGTGGATTCCTCGCTCGGACCGGAGATGATCAGCGGCGTGCGCGCTTCGTCTATCAGGATCGAGTCCACCTCGTCCACGATCGCGTAATGGTGGCCCCGCTGCACGCAATCCGCCAGGCGGAACTTCATGTTGTCCCGCAGATAGTCGAACCCGAACTCGTTGTTGGTCCCGTAGGTGACGTCGCAGGCGTAGGCCCGCCGCCGCTCCTCGTCGTCCAGATCATGGACGATCACCCCCACCGACAGCCCCAGAAACTTGTAAATCTGCCCCATCCATTCGGCGTCCCGCTTGGCCAGGTAGTCGTTCACCGTCACCACGTGCACGCCCTTGCCTTCCAGGGCGTTCAAGTACACCGGCAAGGTCGCCACCAGCGTCTTGCCCTCGCCGGTCTTCATCTCCGCGATCTTGCCCTGGTGCAGAACGATGCCCCCGATCAACTGCACGTCGAAGTGCCGCATGTTCAGCGTCCGCCGGCCCGCCTCCCGCACCACCGCGAACGCCTCCACCAGCAGATCCTCCAGGCTGGCCCCCTGCGCCAGCCGCTGCTTGAACTCCGCCGTCTTGGCCGCCAGCTCCGCGTCCGACAGCCGCCGCATGGCCGGCTCCAGTTCGTTGATGGCCGCCACCAGCGGGCGCAGGCGCTTCAGCTCGCGCTCGTTCTTGGTGCCGAAGATTTTGGCGAGGATGGCGTCCAGCATATCGGGGGCTTTCCTTCATTCTACCGCCGGGCGTATGCGCCCAGCCGCCCGGCCGGCCCCGTTTCGGCAGGAAAAATTCAGGAGGGCGCCGGGCCGGCCTCACCCGCGCCGACCCGGCCGAGAATCGCTTGCCTCAGTCGAAGACCAGCTTCAGGTTGCTGCCGCCCAGCGAGATCGCCTGGATCCGGTTGGCCCCGTCCACCTTGCGGAATTCGATCGCCGTGGAATCGAACTTCCGGGCCGCGTTCTCAACCTTCACGCTGGTCTCCAGCACCGGCTTCCTGGTCCGATCCAGGAAAACCGCCTTGTTGCCTTCCAGCTTCAAGGCGTAGTTGCCGGGCTTCAACTCCCGATCGCCCACTTTAGAGGCGTCGGAAAGCGTGATGGTGTAAGTCTTGGCCAGTAACAGCGATGAACACAGCAACACCAGCGCTGCCACATACTTGGCGCGCATCTGTACCACCTCCCGATTTCCAGTTGTTCTTTCCGGCCCCGGACGCGAGATCGCGGACCGCTCCGAAGGCGCGTCTCGCCTCGCGCCCTCAGCCTGCTCTTATGACGGAGCGCCGCCCCGCCGGGTTTCCGCCCCTAGAGCGTCTTCAGGTAGGCCAGCAGGTCTTCCTTCTCCGCCCCGCTCAGCACGTCCTTGAAAGCCGGCATCCCGTTGCCGCCCTCCTCGATCCAGGCCCGCACGTTGGCTTCCGTCACCCGCTTGCCGTTGGACAGCCGGGCCCGCTTGAACAGGCCCTTCAGTCCCGGCCCCACCCCCCGCTCGGCGCTGTCGGCCCGGTGGCACGGGCTGCACTGCTCAAACACCTTCTTGCCCTGGGCGGCGTCCCCCGCCCCGGCCGCCACCGCCAGCCACAGCGCCAGCCCCAGGCCGGCCACCCCGCCGCCCATCCGGCGCCCTCGCCTCGCCTGCATGCTTCCCATTCTAGCCCCCTCGCCGGGCTGCCTTCCCGCCCGGACCCCGCCCGAGCGCTCTTCCCATTCACCGTACAATGGAAGTGTGAGGATCCTGCTGTTCAGCGGGAAGGGGGGCGTCGGCAAGACCAGTCTGGCGGCCGCCACCGGCGTGCGTCTGGCCCAACTCGGCTACCGCACCCTGGTCATGAGCGTGGATCCGGCCCACAGCCTGGCCGACTGCTTTGACCTGGGCGCCGAGCTGTTCGATCAGCGCGCCGCCGACCCCCTCCAAGTCGGCGACCGCCTCTTTATCCAGGAACTCAGCATCCACCGCGAAATCCGGCGGCACTGGAAGGAAATCTCCTCCTACGTCATCTCCGTGCTGCGCACCACCGGCATCAGCGACGTCGAGGCCGAGGAGCTGGCCATCCTGCCCGGCATGGAGGAGCTCAGCGCCATGATGCACATCAACCAGTACCGCCGCGAGAGCCGCTACGACGCCGTCGTGCTGGACGCCGCTCCCACCGCCGAATCCATGCGCTTCGTCAGCATGCCCACCACGCTGGATTGGTACATGAAGCACATCTTCCCCTTCCAGCGCAGCCTGCTCAAGGCCGTTCGCCCCATCGCCAATCGCGTCGCTCCTTTCGAGATGCCCTCCGACAGCTACTTCGCCAACATCCAGGCCCTCTTTGAGCGCCTCGAGGGCGTGGACGAGCTGCTGGAGGATCCCGCCACCACCAGCGTGCGCCTCGTCACCAACCCCGAGAGAATGGTCCTGCGCGAGACACAGCGCGCCTTCGTCTACTTCTCCCTGCACGGCCTCACGGTGGATTCGGTGATCGTCAACCGCGTGCTCCCCGAGGCGGCCGGCGACGGCTTCTTCGGCCAGTGGCGCCGCTCCCAGGCCGCCATCCTCAAGGAAATCGAGGACTACTTCGCCCCGGTGTCGGTCCGCCGCGTGCCCCTGTTCAGCCGTGAAGTGCTCGGCTGGGAGCCCCTGAACGAACTGGCCCGCGTCCTTTACGGCGAGGGCGAAGACCCGGCGGCGGTCCTCCGCCGCGAGCGCCCTTACAGTTTCCAGAAGCGCGACGGCGTCTACCAGGTGCGCATCCTGCTGCCCTTCGCCGCCCGCGGTGAGATCGCTCTGTTCAAGAAAGGCGACGAGCTGGTCGTCGAGGTCGGCGCCTTGCGCCGGCACATCGGCCTGCCCACCTCGATGGCCGGCTTGAAGCCCGCCCGCGCCCGCCTGGACCACGGGGTCCTCACCGTCGAGTTGAAGGAGGAACTGCAACCATGAACCAAGGCCCGGTCGCCGAAGCCGCCCGCCCCGCGGCGGAGACTTGCCTTTGCCGGGAGGCTCAACGCCTCCTCGCCCAGATCTTCCGGCTCCCCGAGCCGACCCGCCAGCACTTGCGGAACTCCCGCATCGAGTTCCTCAAGGCCCTGCGCTCGCTCATTGACGAGCGCATCGCCCAGCTCTCCCGCGCCGAGCCCAAGGGCTCCAAGGTCGTCGTCGAGTGAGCCGCCTCGGCGCCGCTCACTGAAAACGAAACGCCCGCGCCGCGCCCCAGCCGGCCAGCGCCGTCGCCAGCCCCAGCGCCGCCGCCTGCGGCATCACCGCCCAGACTCCTTCGCCGAAGCTCACCAGCTTGTGCATCCCCTCCATCGCCCACCCCGTCGGCAGCGCCAGAGCCAGCCGCTGCGCCCACAGCGGCGTGATCTCGATCGGCCACCAGCATCCTCCCAGCGCTCCCAGCACGTTGGCCGCGGTCACCGCCAGCCCGATCACCTGCCGCTCGCTCCGCGCCACGCTGCCCAACAGCACCCCCAGCATCGCGGTCAGCCCCGCGTAAACCGCCAGCAGCGCCACCACCGCCGGCCAGTTCGAGCCCCATCTCACCTTGAACAGGACCGAACCCGCCGCCATCGCAAATCCCGTCTGGATCATGCCCAGCGCCCAGCGCGCCCCGCACTTGCCCGCCACGATCGCGCCCCGCGAGGTCGGCGCCGCCGCCAGCCGGCGCAAGATCCCCTGCTTGCGCTCGATCACCAGCCACGCGCCCCCGCTGCTTAGCATGGTCAGCAGCAGGAACATGACCATGATCCCGGGCACCGCCTGCTCGAATCCCCTCGGCGGCCGCCGCCCCGCGCTCTCCACGGCCAGCGTGAGCGCCCGCGGTTTGCGCTCCAGCTCCGCCACTGCCTCCCGGTCCGCCGCTGCGCCCCCTTGGGAAACTACGATCAGATCGGCCAGCAACGTGTACACCGCCCGCCCCACCCGGAACCGGTCGTAGTCCGATCCCAGATCCTTCTCCCGCATCCTCAGGCGCACCTCCGTCGGCTTGCCCGCCAGCACCTGCGCTGTGAATCCCTCCGGAAGGATCAGCCCTCGGCGGTACCTCGCCAGCTCCGCCCCGTCCGCCACGCGCACCACCCGGTAATGCCGCTCCAGCTTCCGCTCCAACTCTTCCGCCAGCCAGCCGGCATCCGCCGGCGCCAGCAGGGCCAGCGCCTCCCGCCCCGCCGGCCGGCCGAATCCCCCAGCCGCCATCCCGATCACGTAAAAGAACACCAGCGGCATCAGGAAGGCCCACAGCCAGGTCTCTCTCGCCCGCAGCATATGCCCTAAGTCCTTGCGCGCCAGATAGAAAGCTTGAGCGATCACGCGTCCCCCTACGCGGCGAAGCCCCGGCTCAGCCGCCGCGCCGCCAGCAGGAAGGCCGCCGCCCCCACCACCGCCAGCCCCGCCCCGTACAGCGCCAGACGCTGCGGCTCTGCCGCCCCGCCCAGGATCGCCTTGAGCTGGATCAGCGCCCAGCCGTTCGGCGTCCAACGCCCGATCCGCGCCAGCGATTCCGGCATTACCTCCAGCGGAAACAGGCCGCCTCCCACCAGCGCCAGCGGCATCACGACCAGGCTGCCCAGTATGTGCGCCGCCCGTTCGCTGGTGGCGTAAAGCTGCACCAGCGCCAGCAGCAGGAAGAACACCGCCCCCGCCGCCCCGCTCCAGGCGGCAGCCGGCAACAGCCGCACCGGCGGTATCCCCGCCGCCCAAACCACCCCGGCCAAACCCGCCAGAGACACCCCCGACAGCACCGCGCCGGCCGCAGCCAGCTTACCCCCCAGCAGCGCCCAGCGCGGGCCGGGCCCCGCCAGCGTGCGCCGCAGCGTCCCGCTCTCCCGCTCGCTCCAGAAATCCGCCCCCAAACCTTGCGCCACGAACAGCAGCGCCAGCATCACCATCCCCGGCGCGAACAGGGCTGCGAAGTTCACCGGCTCGGCCGGCGCCTTCCCCGTCTCCTCCGTCTTCAGCCTGATGCGCGGCGGATCCAACCATCCGCCCAGTCCCGCCCCGATGCGGTTCATCCGCACACTGAGCTCGGCCACCGTCGCGTCGGGAAACGTTGTGGCGCCCTCCGGCGGCCCCTGGGCCAGCTCCCGCAGCTCTTCCCCCCACATCGCCTGCAAATAGAACGCCCCCTCGACCATCATCGCCAGCGTTTCCTCGATGATCCCGGGCAGGATCCGTTGCGCCGGGTTCTTGATCAGCGTCAGCCGACACGGCTCGCCCCGCAGCAGGGCCCTGCCGAATCCTTTCGGAATCACCAGCAATGCCGAAGCCTCGCCCCGCCGCATCCGCCGCTCCCCCTCCGCCCGTGCCGTCCTCTCCACTACCAGCATCTCCCCCAGCGGCCCCTGCCCAAAGACGCTCGCCGCCAGCCGGCTCACCAGGCTGCCGTCTTCGTCCGCCACCAGCAACCGACCCCGCGGCGCCGCCCCGCTCCGCCCGAACAGCACCCACATTAACACCACCACGAACAGCGGGATCCCCACCCACAGGGCCAGCGCCCCCGGGTCCCTCCGCAGCCGCAGCAAATCCTTCCAGGCGCTCAGCCACACCGCCCGCACGGCTATTCCCGCAGCTCCTTTCCCGTCAGCTTGATGAACAGGCTTTCCAGGCTCGGTTGCGTCAGTCTGGTCTCCCGCACCTCCGCCCCCGCCGCCGCCAGCGCCGCCAGAACCGACGGCAGCCGCCGCGGCCCCTCCGCCAGCGCCGCCACTATCTGCGTCCCGTCCGCCTGGAGAATCTCCAGCCCCTCGACGCCCGCCAGCGCCCGCCGCGCCGCTTCCACGTGAAACGACCCGTTCACTCGCACCAGGTCCCGCTCGCCCAGCATCGCCCGCAGCTCCTCCAGCGTCCCTTGCGCCACCAGCTTGCCTCGGTCCAGCACCCCCAGCCGGTCGCACAGCGCCTCGGCTTCCTCCATGTAGTGCGTGGTGTAAAGCACGCACACCCCCGACCGGGCCTGCTCCCGCACCAGCTCCAGCAGCCGCACCCGGCTCTGCGGATCCACCCCCACCGCCGGCTCATCCAGCAGCAGAACCGCCGGGCGGTGCAGAATTCCACAGGCGAAGTTCAGCCGCCGCTTCATTCCCCCGCTGAAGGTCCGCACCGGGTCGCGCGCCCGGTCCTCCAGGCCGATCAGCTCCAAAGCCTCCTGGATCCGCCGCCGCAAATCCGGCCCCCGCAACCCGTAGACCCCGCCCCAGTAAGCCAGGTTCTCCCGCGCCGAAAGCTCTTCATAAAGCGCGATTTCCTGCGGCACCAGCCCCAGGCGCTCCCGCGCCGCCGACCCCTGCCGGCCTACCTCGTGGCCCAGGATCCTCAGCCGCCCCCCATCCGGCGCCAGCAGGCCGCTCAGGCAGCCGATCGTGGTCGTCTTGCCCGCCCCGTTCGGACCCAACAGCCCGAACACCTCGCCCGCCCGCACCCTGAAGGATACCCCGTCCACCGCCGCCAGCTCGCCGTAGCTCTTGCGCAGTTCCTCGACCTCGATCATCGCTTGCCTTCTCTTCCGCTTCCGCCGCCTGTCCCGCCCGCTTCCCGCCTTTCTAGCTCAGACGCAGCAGCCTCCCGGGCGGTTCGTCCGCCGCCCCGTTTTTTCTCCCCGGGCCGAGCCGGGGTGAGTTAGAATAGTAAATCGTCCTGTCTGCCTGAGGATCTATGTCCGCCGCACTCTCTCTCCTGCTGGCTTCCTCCCCTTGGCGGCAGATCGAGCGGGCCCTGTTCGACGACACCTTCGCCGGCATCCACCAGTTGAGCTGGTTCGACTGGGCCATCCTCATCCCTTACTTCGGCCTGCTGTTCATCGTCTCTCTCTACGGCCTGCACCGCTACGAGGTGTTGCGCGTCTACTTCCGGCACCGCAAGCGCCTGCCCCAGGCACCCCCCCTGCGCTTCCAGCAGCTTCCCCGCGTCACCATCCAGTTGCCCATTTACAACGAGCGCTACGTCGTCGAGCGCCTGATCGAGGAAACCCTGCGCATCCAGTACCCCAAAGAGCTGCTTCAGATCCAGGTCCTGGACGACTCCACCGACGAGACCCACCCCTTCACCCAAGCCCTGGTGGCCCGCTATCAGGCCCTCGGCTACCCCATCGAATACCACCACCGCCCCAACCGTCAGGGCTTCAAGGCCGGCGCCCTGGCCGAGGGCCTCAAGACCGCCACCGGTGAGCTCATCGCCATCTTCGATGCCGACTTCCTCCCCCCGCCCGATTTCCTCCACCGCACCGTCCACTTCTTCACCGACCCCGCCGTCGGCGTGGTCCAGACTCGCTGGAGCTACCTCAACCGCGAATCCAACCTCCTCACCGAGGTCGAGGCCATGATGCTCGACGGCCACTTCGTCCTCGAGCAGAACGCCCGCTGCGCCCGCGGCCTGTTCTTCAATTTCAACGGCACCGCCGGCCTGCTCCGCCGCCGCATGATCGAGGATGCCGGCGGCTGGCAGCACGACACCCTCACCGAGGACGCCGACCTCAGCTACCGCGCCCAGCTCCGCGGCTGGAAGTTCCTTTACTTGTTCGGGGTGGATTGTCCCTCCGAGCTGCCCGACGAAATGTACGGCTTCCAGGTCCAGCAGTCCCGCTGGGCCAAGGGCCTCACCCAGTGCGCCCGCAAGCTCCTGCCCTCGATCCTGCGCGCCCGGATCCCTTGGCGCCACAAGCTGGAGGCCTTCTTCCACCTCACCCCCAATATCACCTACCCCCTGATGGTGGCGGTCTGCGCTCTCATGCTTCCGGTCATGATCGTGCGCTTTTACATGGGCTGGCTCCAGATGCTGCTGCTCGATCTGCCCTTGATCCTGGCCTGCTTCTTCTCGATCTTCGTCTTCTACACCGCCGCCCAGCGCGAGCTGTTCCCCGACCGCTGGAAACGCAGCATCTTCCTGCTGCCCGCCCTGCTGGCGGCCGGCGTCGGCCTCACCGTGGTCAATACCCGCGCCGTCATCGAGGCCCTGCTCGGGCGTTCCGGCAGCTTCGTCCGCACCCCCAAGTACGCCGTCGAAGGCCGCGGCGCCAGGCTCGCCCGCCAGAAATACCGCCGCAAGAGCGGCTGGCTGCCCTGGATCGAGCTGGCTATCGGGACCTACTTCCTCGGCATGGTGGCCTTCGCCATCGAGACTTACAATTTCTTCTCCCTGCCCTTCCTGCTGCTGTTCGTCGCCGGTTACTACTGGGCCGGCTTCGCCACCCTGGCCCAGGAATACCGCGACCGCCTCCGCGCCGCGCGCCGCCGCCGTCTGGAGTGGGAGACCGTCGGCTGATCCCTAGGGCCGCGACCGGCCCGCTGTGCGGACCTTCTCCAGCAGCGCCGAAAGCTCCCGCGCCGTCTCGGGATGCTCCCCCGCCACGTTCACCTTCTCGCCGGGGTCCTTTTCCAGGTCGTAAAGCTGCCCGGCCGGATCGTTGCCCAGCTCCGTGTTGGTCCGTGGGTTGTATTTGGCTCCCTTGGAAGGCGCGATGTACTTCCATCGTCCCCGGATCACCGACAGCGACCCGGCGTGTTCCACCAGATGGTCGCGCCCCGTCTGGGACTCCCCGAGCAGGGCGCGCGAGAGATCGAAGCTGTCCGGCGCCGCCTCCGGCGGCAAGGGCGCTCCCGTCAGAGCGGCCAGGCTGGCGTAGAAGTCTATCTGGCTGATCAGCGCGCCCGACTCTCCCCCTGCCCGCACCCGCGCCGGCCAGCGCGCGATCAGCGGCACCCGCGTCCCCCCTTCGAAATTCGAATACTTGCCGCCCCGCCAGGGCCCGGCCGGACGGTGGTCGCCCAGCAGCTCGACCGCCTGGTCCCGGTAGCCGTCGTCCACCACCGGCCCGTTGTCGCTGGTCAGGATCAGCAGTGTGTCCCGCTCGAGCCCCAGCCGGCGGAGGGCGGCCGCGATCCGACCCACGCAGTCGTCGAACTCCAGGATCACGTCGCCCCGCGGCCCCATACCGCTCTTGCCCCGGAAGCGGGCGTGCGGCACCCGCGGCACGTGGATGTCGTGGGTGGCCAAGTACAGGAAAAACGGCCGCCGTCGGTTGCGCTCGATGAACTCGACCGCCTTCCCGGTGATTACGTCGGCCATGTCCTCGTCCACCCAGAGCGCTTTCTTACCCCCCGTCATGTAGCCGATCCGGCTGATCCCGTTGACGATCGCCATGTCGTGCCCGTGGCTGGGGTGCATGCGCAGCAGCTCCGGATGGGTCCGCCCCAACGGCTCCCCCGGGAACGGCGTCCTGTAGGAAACCCGGATCGGATCGGCCGGATCCAGATTCACCACCCGGTGGTTCTCCACGTACACGCAGGGAACCCGATCCCCGGTGGCCGGAATCAGGAAGGCGTAATCGAAGCCGATCTCCAGCGGTCCCGGCCGGATCTCCCCGTTCCAATCCAGCTCCCCGGCCCCCAGCCCCAGGTGCCACTTGCCCACCGCCCCCGTCGTGTACCCTTGCGCCCGCAGCATCGCCGGCAGCGTCGGCCGCCCCGGCTCGATGATCAGCCGCGCGTCCCCCGGCAGCACCCCGGTGCCCGGACGCCGCCAGGCGTACTCCCCGGTCAACAGCGCGTAGCGCGACGGCGTGCAGGTCGCCGAGGGCGAGTGCGCGTGCGTGAACCGCAGGCCCTCACGGGCCAGGCGGTCTATGTGCGGCGTTCGGATCCGCCGCGCCCCGTAGCAGCTCACGTCTCCGTAACCCAGATCGTCGGCGTAGATCAGAACGATGTTGGCCGGCCTTCCCCGCAGAAGTTGCGCCGCCGGCGGCAGTCCGGCCAGGCATTGCATCCAGGCGCGCCGGGTAACCGTTTCCTTCATGAGCCACATTGTAGGACGGCCGCCGCCCTCACCACACCCCGATCAGCTTCCACCACCAGAAACCTACCGTGCACCAGATCGCGATGTTCACCACCGACACCGCCGCCCCTACCTTCCACCACCGCCCCAGGCTCACGTAGCCGTGCGCGAAGAACATCGGCGAGGGCGTCGTCCCGTAGTTGGTCAGCCCCGCCGCCAGGTTCGTGAAGCAGGCCAAAGCGTACACCGCCAGCCCCAGCGGCGCGCCCTTCCCCGCCAGCACCGCCAGAAACGGCGCGTACATCGCCAGAATGTGGGCCGTGATCGAAGCGTAGCCGTAGTGGGCGTAGAAATACACCGGCAGCGCCACCGCCAGCAGCGTGATCCAACCCGCTCCCCCGAAGGCCGACCCCACCGCCTTGGCGAACGCCGTCGTCACACCCGCCGCTTTCAGCGCCTTGCCGAGCAGCAGCCGCCGGCCGTACGAGATGAAAATGTCCCGGGCCGCCCGCTCGTTCTTCACGTCCTCCCAGCTCAGCACGCCCCCCAGCAGCAGCGCCGAGGATCCCAGCAGCGCCGTCACCGTGATGTCCAGCCCGTGCCAGCGCGAGGTCATCCACGCCCCGCACACGCTCAAGAACACCGCCAGCACCACCCATTCGCTCCGGCTGATCCGCCCCATCGCCCGCAGTTGCTCGCTCGCGAACCGCGCCGCCTCCGGTGTCCGCTTGATCTGGGGCGGATTCCATCGCATTACCGCCAGCGGGACCACCGCCAGCGAGCACAGCCCCGGCACGATCCCGGCCACCAACCAGCTTGTCCAATCCACCCGGTAGCCGAAATCCCTGGTGGCGATCTGCGCCGCCATCGGGTTGGAGGCCTGCCCCGTCAGAAACATCGCCGCCGTCACGCAGATCGCCTGATAGACCGCCGTCATCAGATACGACCCCAGCAAGCCCGCCGTCGCACCGGGCTGCGAGCCGTACAGCTCCGCCACCGAACGCAATATCGGCAGGATGACGCCCCCGCTGCGCGCCGCGTTCGACGGGATGATCGTCGCCAGCACCATGTCCGACAGCGACAGCGCATAGCAGACCCCCAACGACGTCTTCCCAAACAGCCGCACGAAACCCAGCGCGATCCGCCGCGCCAGCCCGGTCTTGAGCAGCGCCCGTGAGATGAAAAACGCCGCCATCACCAGCCAGACCGATTCGTTGGCGTACCCGCTCAGCGCCTGCTCGATGGTCAGCCCGCCCCACACCGTGGAAAGCGTCACCGCCACCAGCACCAGCGCCCCGCCCGGTATCGGCTCCAGCACCAGCCCCGCGATCGTCCCCGCGAAAATCCCCAGCAGGCGCCAGCCCTCCGGCCGGATCGCCTCCGGCCGCGGTATCACCCAGGCCACCGTCACGAACAACACCACAGGAGCCAGCGCCCGCCATAGTCCCCGGCGCGCTTGGCCCCGCGGCCCGCCCGCTTGTCCTTCCGACATCGGCGTGCCATCATATCGTACTGTGACCAGCTTGCGCCGACGCGAACTGCTCGGGATGGCTTCGGCCGCCGCTCTGGCTCTCGGCCGCCAACAGGATCCGCCCCGCACCATCCCCGACTACGAAAAGCCCCTCTTCGACCTGCACAAGGTCTCCCGCACCCCCGTCAAAATCGCCGCCATCGAGCTGCTGCGCAACGGCTCCGTCTATCTGGTCCGTTCCCGCTCGAGCGACGGCGCGGTCGGGCTGGCCCGCACCAAGCAGGTCGAGGATTTCATTCCCATCCTCCTGCGCCGCGTCATCCCTCACTTCCTGGGCAAGGACGCCCGCGACCTGGAATCCCTGGTGGACGAGGTCTACGTCGCCAACTACAAAATGGCCGGCCAGGCCTTCTGGTGCCCCGTGGCCTTCGTCGAGCAGAGCCTCTTTGATTTGCTGGGAAAAGTGGCGGGTAAGTCCCTGGGTGAGCTGATGGGCGGCGTCCTGCGCCGCGCCATCCCGGTCTATCTATCCGGCTCGGAGCGCAGCACCACCGCCGAACAGGAGGTCGAGATCTACGTCAACGCCGTCGCCCTCACCGGCGCCCGGGCGGTCAAGTTCAAGATCGGCGGGCGCATGAGCCGCAACGCCGACGCCTACCCCGGCCGCACTCTCCGCCTGATGCCTCTGGCACGCAAGCGCCTGGGCGATCAGATCACCCTGTACGCCGACGCCAACGGCTCCTACGACGCCCGCGTCGCCATCCAGATCGGCCGCATGCTCGAGGAACTCAAGGTGGGTTTCTTCGAGGAGCCTTGTCCCTGGGAGGAACTGGGCGAGACCAAGCGTGTGGCCGACGCCCTCTCGATCCCCGTCGCCGGCGGCGAGCAGGACGCCAGCCTCTGGCGCTTCCAGTGGATGATCGAGAACCGCGTGGTGGATATCGTCCAGCCCGATCTCAATTACAACGGCGGCTTCATCCGCGCCGCCCGCGTCGCCCGCCTGGCCCGCCAGGCCAAAATGTGGATCGTTCCCCACAACACCCAGACCGACGCCGCGGCCGCCATGGCACGCGGTCCAGCGCCCCGGTGTGTTCCGGCGTGTTGAAGACCAGCGAGCCCGTCA
>JBBIMA010000055.1:0-6704 GCA_037444625.1 Solibacteraceae bacterium | reverse complement strand
CGACGCCGCGGCCGCCAACATCCTGCAATTCGCCTCCGCCATCCCCAACATCGGTCCCTTCATGGAATTCCCCTGCCGCGGGCCTCGCAAGCCGCCCTCCTGGTACCGCCCCCACTTCGAGATTCGCAACGGCGTCATCCAGGTTCCCGAAGGTCCCGGGCTGGGTGTCGAGTACGACCCCGATTGGTTGAAGAAAGCCGTCCGCGTGCAGACCTGCTGAACGCGGCCCCGCCTACGGGTTCGCCTGCACCGGGTAGCGGATGGCCGTGAAGTTTTCCAGCTTCACCGTCTCGGCGGTCGGCGCGGCCATCGCCCCCAGGAACTCGATGGTCAGCGGCGCCTCCAGCGGGTCGCTCGCCGTGCCCGCGCCGGCCGAAAGGCTCAGCCCCGCTCCCCAACTCAGCGCGCTGAACTGCACCCCGGCGTCCCGCACGGCGGCGTCCGCCCGGCCGCCGGCCAGCGCCGTCGCCGGGTCTGCGCTGCGCGAGGCGAGCGTGGTCGTTCCCCAGCGCACTTCGATTTGAAAGCCGGTGGTGGACCCTTGGTGCGAGTAATCGAACCGGATGTCCACCCGGTCCCCCGCCTTCAGCAGGTTGGCCGGTATGGTGCAACTGCCCAGCCGCGTCAGCGCCGTCTGGCTGGTCGAAGCGCCCGTGCTCGAACACAGCACTTGCGGTTGCGTGTGCACCTGCCCGCCTTCCACGCTCTTGCGCGCTTCGATGCTCGTGTTGTACCACCAGTCGCCGCCCGAGGGGCTGGCCGGGTCGCTCGCGCTGCCCCAGTCCCGCCAACCCGCCTGCGCGGCCGAACTGGCCGCGCGGAACGAGCTCCCCGTGAACTGCCCGGTCGCCTCCACCCGCGCCACCTCGATCCCGTAGGCGTTCTGCCAGCTTGCCAGCGGAGCGCTCCCTTGCCCTTCGCCCGCCCGCACCGTCACGGTCGTGCTCCCGGTGGCCGCCGTCCCGTCCCATACGAACAGCGTCGTCAGGCTCGTGTTGTTGCCCAGCGAAAGCCGCCGGTTCTGGTTGTCCCAGTAAAGCCGGGCGTTATTGTGCGCCAGGTTCCCCGAAGCGTCCACGAACGGCACCGAGCCGGCCGGAAAGTTCGTAAACAGGCAGGTGTTCCACACTGCGTCCTGCCCGTTCGACATCAGACAGCGGTTCGCCGGACCGAGCGGCAGCCTCGTCCAGCTCGTCGGCGCAGTCCCCAGCCCCACGATCAGATCGCCCCGCACCGGCGCCGCCGGCGTCGTGTCGCTGTGGCGCTCGCTCAGCAGCTCGTGTCCTCCCGGCACGCTCCCCTCCAGCCGGTAGGAGGCCGTGAGCACGTCGCCCGGCTGCGGAATCGCCTCCGCGGCGAAGGTGATCACATTGCCGCTCAGCGTGTAGTCCAGCCCTTGCTTCTGCAACAAGCCGTTGCGGTACAGCGCCAGTCCTGAGGCGGGCGACGGGCTGTCGGCCAGCGTGAACACCGCGTTGGATCCGTTGATCAGCCCGGCCGGCGTCTCCCCGTCCACGAACGCCGCCCCCGTGCCGTCTCCCCCCGTGCCGCACGGCCCTGCGCTGCCGTCCACCCGCACGCAGTCGCTCAGATTGCCCGTCACCGCCTCCAGCGCCCCCAAGGCGTTGACGAACACCGCCCGCGACGGTGCGTAGCCCGGCCCCTTCTCCGCCCGCGCGGCCAGCGCTTCCGTCAGCCCTATGACGTCGCTGATCTGGATCGCCTCGCTTTGCTGGCCCGCCGCCGGCGTCGCCACCCGCACGTCCCGCACCCGCAGGGGCGTCGCGCTGGGCGGCACCGCCCAGATCTCCTCGAACTGCACCTTGCCCTCGCTGTTGTAGCGCACCGTGTAGGTGCTGGGCGGGGTGGCGGTCGTCGTCGGCGCCAACTGCACACGCAGCAGGCCGTTCACGATCCGCACCGTCAGCCGCTGGGTCGCGATGTTGTGGCCCTGCGCCGTCTCGAAGCTTCGCCACTCGATAAAGACCACCCCGTTGAAGGGTGTCCCGTCCGCCTTGTACAGCACGTCCTGGATCGTCGTCAGCGGCGGACCCGCCCACGCCGCCGCCGCCGTCCACACCGCCATCGCACGCAAAGCACCGCCCACCAGATTCCCTCCGGAAAATCGCCCGGGCCCCGGCAGGCCGCCCCCGGGCCCCCGCCCTCTTCCCCCAGGTCTTGGCCTTCTTATCCGGGCGGGCGCCCTCCGGCTTCCGCCGCCGGGGCCGGGCGCAAGCGAGTAGTAACTACCGGCTCCAGTGTAAACGAGGAGGCCGGCGGAACCCGCCCGCTCGCGGTCCGCCTCCGCCCGCTAAGTCCTTCCGCAGAGAAGAATTGCCCGCCCCCTGATTGCCCCGCTTTCCCCTGTTACTCGCTCCCTCGCGATCCGGCCTTTCCCCGCCTTCCCGCCGCCCCTCGCCCCCCGAGCCGGCTACCGCATTTCGCCCCCGGGGCTGATCCGCTCCGCGTTCAGATACGGCCGCAGCGCCTCGGGAATCACCACGCTCCCGTCGCGCTCCTGGTAGTTCTCCACCACCGCCACCCAGGTCCGACCCACCGCCAGCCCGCTGCCGTTCAGCGTGTGCACGTACTCCGCCTTCCCTTTGCCCGACTTCATCCTGATCCCCGCCCGCCGCGCCTGGAAGGCTTCGAAGTTCGAGCACGAGGAGATCTCCTTGTACCCGTTCAAACCCGGCAGCCAGACCTCGATGTCGTAGGTCTTCGCCGCCGAGAAGCCCAGATCCCCCGTGCACAGCGCCACCGTCCGGTAGGGAAGGCCCAGTCGCCGCAAAATGTCCTCGGCGTCCGCCGTCAGGCTTTCCAGCTCCTGATAACTCTGCTCCGGCCGCGCGAATTTCACCAGCTCCACCTTCTGAAACTGGTGCTGCCGGATGATCCCCCGCACGTCCCGCCCGTAGGAACCCGCCTCGCTCCGGAAACACGGCGTGTAGGCCGCCAGCTTGATCGGCAGCCGCTCCGCCTCCAGCGTCTCGTTCCGAAACAGATTCGTCACCGGTACTTCCGCCGTGGGCGCCAGCCAGAAATCATAGCCCTCGCACTTGAAAAGATCCTCGGCGAACTTCGGCAGTTGGCCCGTTCCGTACAGGCTGGCCGAATTGATCAGGAACGGCGGCAGCACCTCCCGGTAGCCGTGCTCCCGCGTGTGCACCTCCAGCATGAAGTTGATCAGGGCCCGCTCCAGCTTCGCTCCCAGATCCCAGTAGACTGCGAAGCGCGCCCCGGTCACCTTCGCCGCCCGCTCCAGATCCAAGATCCCCAGCGCCGGGCCCAAATCCCAGTGGGCCTTGGGCTGGAAATCCCAGCGCCGCGGCTCGCCCCAGCGTCGCACCTCGAGGTTATCCTCCTCGCTGCGGCCCACCGGCGTGCTTTCGTGCGGCAGGTTCGGCACGCTCGCCAGCCACTGCCGGAACTCTTCCTCCAACTGCTGCGCCTGCTCGTCCAGCGCCGCGATCCGCTCGGCCGCCTCCCGCACCTTCTGCTGTCGCTCGCTGGTGTCCTCGCCCTGCCGGCGCAATTGCGCGATTTCCGCGCTCTCCGCCCTCCGCCAGGCCTTCAGCCGTTCGCTCTCGGTCAGCGCCGCCCGCCGCCTGGCGTCCAGCTCCCGAAAGCGCTCCACCTCCAGTTGGTACCCTCGGCCGGCCAGCCGCTCGGCTATCTGCTCCAAGTTGGACCGAAAGAACGCCAGATCGTACATATCTTCAGAGTACGTCCCCCGACCCCGCCCCGCGCGGCCGCCTCTCGCGCCCCGCCCCTTACTCGGCCGCCCCGTCCGGGCTAAACTTGAAGCGGGAGGCTTGCCCGGCATGGCTACGCGTTCCAGCACGCAGCTCAGCCCGGATCTGGCGGCCCGTTTCGCCGGCCTGGAACCGGAAGAACTCATCCGCGCCTTCCGCATCATGCAGTTGTCCCGCCGCCTGGACGACCGCGAGATCCTGCTCAAGCGGCAAAACCGCATTTACTTCCAGATCTCCGGCGCCGGCCACGAGGCCGTCTCCGCCGCCGCCGGCATGGTCCTGCGCCCCGGCTACGACTGGTTCTATCCCTACTACCGCGACCGCGCCCTCTGCCTGGCCCTGGGCGTCACCCCCGAACAAATGCTGCTGGAGGCCGTGGGAGCCGCCGACGGCATCGCTTCCGGCGGCCGCCAGATGCCCTCCCACTGGGGCTCGCCCGCCCTGCATATCGTCAGCGCCTCCTCGCCCACCGGCACCCAGTTCCTGCAAGCCGCCGGCTGCGCCCACGCCTCGCTCTATCTGGATCCCGGCGCCGACGACGTCACCCTGGTCTGCTCGGGTGACGGCGCCACCAGCGAGGGCGAATTCTGGGAGGCCCTTAACATCGCCTGCCTCGATCGCCTTCCCGTGCTGTTCCTCATCGAGGACAACGGCTACGCCATCTCCGTCCCCGTCGAGCGCCAGACCGCCGGCGGCAGCATCTCCCGCCTGGTCCGCGCCTTCCCCGCTCTGCTCGTGCTGGAAGTGGACGGCACCGACTTCCTCGCCTCCTACCAGACCCTCCGCCAGGCCGCCGCCTGGTGCCGCACCCGCCAGGGCCCCGCCCTGGTCCACGCCCACGTCATTCGTCCTTACTCCCACTCGCTCTCCGACGACGAGCGCCTCTACAAGACCCCCGAGGAGCGCCAGGCCGAAGCCGAACGCGATCCCCTCCAGCGCTTCCCCGAGTTCCTCCTGGCCGAAGGCATCCTCGATCGCCACCGCCTCCAGCTCATCCTCCACGAGGTCGAGATGGAAATCCAGGAGGCCACCGACAAAGCCCTCGCCGCGTCTTCCCCTTCCCCCGGCGCCGAGCTCCTCCATCTGTACTCCCCTCGCGTGGATCCCGCCTCGCCGCAGTTCGCTTCCCAGCCCGTCTTCGAAGGCCCGCCCCTCACCATGGTGGACGCCATCAACCGCACCCTCCAGGACGAAATGCGCCGTAACCCCCGCATCCTGGTCTTCGGCGAGGACGTGGCCGATTGCAGCCGGGAGGAAAACCTCCCCCGCCTGAAGGGCAAGGGCGGCGTCTTCAAGGCCACTCACGGCTTGCAGTCCCAGTTCGGCAGCCGCCGTTGCTTCAACACTCCCCTGGCCGAAGCCGCCATCGTCGGACGCGCCATCGGCCTGGCTACCCGCGGCCTCAAGCCTGTGGCCGAAATCCAGTTCTTCGATTACATCTGGCCCGCCATGATGCAGATCCGCAACGAACTGGCTACCCTGCGCTGGCGCTCCAACAACGGCTTCTCCTGCCCGGCCGTCATCCGCGTCGCCATCGGCGGCTATTTGCAGGGCGGCGCGCCCTACCACAGCCAGTGCGGCGAGGTCGAGTTCACCCACATCCCCGGCTTGCGCGTCGTCATGCCTTCCAACGCCCTGGACGCCTGCGGCCTGCTGCGCACCGCCTTGCGCGCCGACGACCCCGTGCTCTTCCTCGAACACAAGCGCCTCTACCGCGAGCCTTACAACCGTTCCCCTTACCCCGGCTCGGATTTCACCATCCCCTTCGGCCAGGCCCGCCTGGTCAAGTCCGGCCGCGCCCTCACCATCGTCACCTACGGCGCTCTGGTGCAGAAATCCCTCCAGGCCGCCTCCCTGCTGGAGAGAAAGAATCCCGATTGGACCGTCGAGGTCCTCGACCTCCGCACTCTGGCCCCTTACGACTGGGAGGCCGTCTGCCGCTCGGTCCGCAAGACCAGCCGCGTCATCATCGCTCACGAGGACTGCCTCTCGTTCGGCTACGGCGCCGAGCTGGCCGCCCGCATCGCGGCCGAGCTGTTCGACCGCCTGGACGCCCCCGTGGGCCGCGTCGCCGCACTGGATACCTGGGTCGCCTACAATCCGCGGCTGGAAGACGAGATCCTGCCTCAGGTGGAGGATCTGGTGGAGGAGGCCGAGCGCCTCCTGCGTTATTGAGCCCCGGCCCTCACGGGCTGAACTGGAAAGACACCCGCAGCAGCGCCCCTTCCTTCAGCTCGATGCTCTGCTGGTCCTTCTGCCCGTTCTTGACGACTTGGATCTCATACTTGCCGATGGGCAGCACGAGCGTGGCCGGCGTGGTCTCCGGACGCGCCTGGCCGTTGAGGATGATCTGGGCTCCGGGCGGGGTCGTCTCCACGCGCACCGTGCCGGTCTGCCGCGTCAGGCTGAGAAAGATCTCCCGCGGCCCCGTCAACTCGAAAATGCGCAGCTCCTGCCGGTGCCCTTCGAGCGTGGCCACCAGGGTGTGCCGTCCCGGCGCGAGGCTGCTGGTGCAGGGCGTCGTGCACTTGGTTTGAGGATTACCGTCGAAGACCACTTCCGCTCCCGGCGGGCTGGTGCTCACCATCAGTTTGAATTCCCCGGGCGCGGCCGGTTTGCGCTCCGCCGCCGGCTTAAGGACGCCGCTCCCGCCGGGCTTGGGTTCCGCCGGCGCGCCGACTGCTTGCGCCGGCGTGGTCGGCTGGGCGGGCGGCTGGGTCTCGACTGCCGCCTTGCTCGGCGGCGCCGGCCCTCCTGCGTCGCTGGACTGCGCCGCCGGGCCGCCCTGTAGGATCGTCCCTGTGCGGCCGCCTTCCCCAGGCATCGGCGTAGGTCGCCCTGCGGTAGGGGCGGGCGCCACCGCGGCGGCCGGCGGCTGCGCCGTCCCCGCCGCGCTTCGGGCTCGCTCCAGGCCGAAGAAAACCGCCGCCGCCACCGCCAGCACTCCCA
>JBBIMA010000054.1:0-28988 GCA_037444625.1 Solibacteraceae bacterium | reverse complement strand
GCGCCTCCTCGCGCCGCTCGGCCGCTTCCTCGAGCCGCGCCGCCACGCCCTCCTTCACCGTGGTCCCCACCGCGGCCGTGGGCAGCGCGGCCTCGCCCGCCCGAGTGCCGGCCTGCCAGTCCTGCTTGGTCGCCAGCGCGTTGGCCAGCGCTTCGACGAACTCCGTGCAGCTCGGGTAGCGCTGCTCGGGATCCTTCGCCAGCGCCCGGCCGAGCACCAGCGACACCGGCCAGGGCAGCGACGGATTCACCTCCTGCGGCGGCCGCGGCGGCTCCGCCACGATCTTATAAAGCACCGTCGTCAGTTGCTCCCCGGTGAACGGCTTTTCTCCGGTCAGCACCTCGTAGGCCATCACCCCCAAGGCGAACTGATCCGCCCGGCCGTCCACCGGCTTGCCCTGGATCTGCTCCGGCGACATGTAGTTCGGCGTCCCCAGCACCGTGCCCGCCACCGTCAGTTGGTGCGAGCTGGCGATCTTGGCCACGCCGAAATCGGTGATCTTGACCACCCCGTCTTCGCTGATCAGAATGTTGGCCGGCTTGATGTCGCGGTGGACGATGCCCTTCTTGTGCGCGTAATCCAGCGCCGCCGCGGTCTGCCGCAGCACGCTCAGGATGGTTTGCCGGCTGGGCCGCTGCTGGTCCTCGAGCAGGCTTTCCAGGCTGCGTCCCGGCACCAACTCCATCGCGATGTAGGCCAGATCCCCCTCCTGGCCCACGTCGTACACCACCACGATGCCCGGATGGGAAAGAATCCCCGCCGAGTGCGCCTCCCGCCGCAGCCTTTCCCGCAGGCGTTCGCTCTCGATCGGATCGCTCAGCTCCGTCATGCGGATGGTCTTGATCGCGATCAGCCGGCCGATGCTGGGATCCCGCGCTCGATACACCACCCCCATCGCGCCCCGCCCCAGTTCGTCCAGGATCTCGTATCGCCCGATCCGCTCCATCTGCTCTGGCCCGCTCAGCGCCGCCCCGGTCCGGCTCGCCCGCCGCTCTCGCAGGGCGCACGCCACCCGCGCGGATCATTGTAGCGCATCGGATCTGCCCTGCCTAGGCCGGAGTGCTCGCCGGCCTCCGCCGCCATTTCCGCACCAGATGCACCACCAACCCCGCGCCGGCCGCCAGCATCGCCAGGGGAACCACGTTCATCACCCACCATTGCGCCCCTTCCGGCTCCGCCAGCACCCGCGCCCCGTAGCGCTGCTTGTAATAGTCCAGAATCTCCCGCTCGCTTCGCCCGGCCGCCACCATCTCGGCCAGCTCCTCCCGCATCTGTCGGGCGGCCTCGCTGGTGTGCGTGGCCACCACTTCCTGGTAACAGCAAGGCGCCAGCAGCGCCTTCTCCAGCTTCTCCAGGCGGGCCTGCCGCTCGCGATCCAAGGGCGGAGCGCCCAGCAAAATCATCCCAGCCAACACCGCCGCCAGCATCTTGCTTCCAGTATGGCACCCCGCCCCTGCGCCCGCGCAAACCCTGCGCCGGCCCCGGCCGCCCGCCCCGCAGAATTTGCATCCGCCTGCCCCGAAGTGCTTCAATCGGAAGCAGCCCCGCCTGGCAGGGGAATTGCCCTCCTGCAAGGCTGGAGGCGCGGCCATGCGGCTCGTTCCCATCCTGGCGCTGGTCCTGCTCCCGACGGCCTTCCGGGCTCAGCCGGTCGAGGAAGCCCCCCCGCCGGCCCGCCCCCAGATCGAGGTCCGCGGCCGCATCCTGCGCGTGGCCGCCGGTTTCGGCCAGGGCATGCCCGCTCTGGAAGTCGCCTCCGACGGGCGGACTTGGAAGGTTTGGCTCGGCTCGATGCGCTACTTGATCCAAAACAACTTCAACCCCAGGGCCGGCCAGCGTATCGTCATCCGGGCCTTCCGCCGCACCGAGGACTCCGACGAGCTCTGGGCCCTGGTCATCACCCTGCCTGACAGCCGCCAAACCCTCCGCCTGCGCGACAACCTCGGCCGGCCCCTGTGGCGTCGCGGCTGGGCACGGCGCGCCGGGCCCAAGTCCTTCTGACCGCCCCCGCCTGCCCCTGCTACCCTCGTGTAGTTATGCCCGCCGAACGCGAGCCGCCCGAGCTCACTCTCAAAGCGCTGGCCCTGGGTCTGGCTCTGGCCTTCCTTTTCGGCGCCGCCAACGCCTACCTCGGCATGAAAGCCGGCCAGACCGTGGCCGCCACCATTCCCGCCGCCGTCATCGCCCTGGCCGTGTTCCGCCTGCCCCGTTTCCGCGGCGGCGTGCTCGAGCAGAACATCGCCCGCACCGCCGCCTCGGTCGGAGAGGCCCTGGTGGCCGGCGCCATCTTCACCATCCCGGCGTTCACCATGGCCCGCGTCGGCGGCGCGCCCATTTGGGGCGACCTGCGCTCTCACTACTGGGAAGCCTCCCTCATCCTGCTCGCCGGCGGCCTGATCGGCATCTTCTTCGTCATCCTGTTGCGCCGTCCCCTTTGCGTCGAGGCCGGCCTGCCCTGGCCGGAAAGTCTGGCCAGCGCCGAAATCGTGCGCGCCGGAGCGGAGGCCGGCGCCGCCGGCCGCCGCCTTTTCGGCGCCATGGGGCTGGCCGCCCTGATCGAGATCCTCAAGAGCGAGCGCGGCCTGCGTTTGTTGCGCGAGTCCGCCGCCGGCTTCCTCCCCTTCCCGCCCGCCTTGCTGCGCCACTTCGATCTGGAACAGCGACCCTTGGTCGCCGTCCGGCACCGCGGCGGCATCCCCTGGAGCACGCCCGCCCTTTCGCCCGCTCTTATCGGCATCGGCTACATCATCGGGCCGGGCGTGGCCGCCGCCAACGCCGCCGGCGGCCTGCTGGCCTGGTGGGTGCTCATCCCGCTGCTGCTGTTCTTCGATCCCGATCTTCCCAATCGTCTGGGCGCGGGCCCGGCCGCCTCTTGGGACGTGGCCGCCTACTCGGTCTGGCACAACGTGGTCCGCCCGATCGCCGTGGGCGCGATGCTGGTTGCCGCCGGCTACACGCTGTACCGCATGCGGGCCTCGATCGGCCGTTCTCTGTCCGCGCTGTGGCGCCCCTCGGCCGGGGACCGCGCGGAGCTGGCTCGCGAACGCACCGAGCGCGACATTCCGCCCCGCTGGATTCTCGCCGGCCTGCTGGTCTCGATCGCGCCGACCCTGGCCGTTTACCGTCACTTCACGGGCGGAATGGGCTCCGCCCTGCTGGCCGCGCTCGTCATGGGACTGGCGGGCTTCCTGCTCTCGGCCGTGGGCGCCTACCTGGTGGGCCTGGTCGGCAGCTCGAATCAGCCCGTCTCGGGACTGACGCTGGCCGCCCTGCTCATCGCCGCCCTGGTCATGCTCGCCGTGGGAGTGAAGGGCCCGGCCGGGGTGGCCGCGGTGCTGGGCGTGGCGGCCGTGGTCTGCTGCGCCTGTTGCCTGGCCGGCTCGCTGGCTCAGGATCTCAGGGCCGGGCACCTGCTCGGCGGTACGCCCTGGAAAATGCAGTTGGTCGAGATCCTGGCCGTCGCGCTGCTGGCCTTCTTTCTGCTGGCGCCCATCCTGGTGCTGGACCAGGCCAATCGAGCCACCGGCGGCATCGGCGGCCTCGAGTTGCCCGCGCCTCAAGCCGGTCTGATGGCCCAACTGGCTCAGGGAATTGTGGGCGGAGAAATGGCCTGGGGATTGCTTGCCATCGGCGCCGCCTTCGGCGCGGCCCTGATCTTTTCCGGCGTCCGTTCGCCCATGCTGGTGGCCGTCGGCATGTATTTGCCCTTCAAGACCGTCTCGGCCATTTTCGCCGGCGGGGTGATTCGATGGGTGGCCGATCGCCTGGCGGCGCGGCGCGGCCGCCGGGCGGAAGCCGAACAGCGGGGCCTGCTATTGGCCTCCGGCCTGGTGGCGGGCGAAGCCGTCCTGGGAATCGCGCTGGCCGTGGTTTCGCTCGACCCGCGAATCCCCTCGCTCACCCGCCTGCTCACCGGCGCCGACCAACTGCCTTGGTTTGCCGCCGCGGGCGGCTGGCTCTCGCTGGCCGCCTTCGTCCTGCTGGCCTGGGTGCTGGCGCGCCCTCCCGCCTCAAGCGCCTGAGCACCTCGCCCCCGCCCGCCGGAATGGTGTAGAGTTGACTTTGACTCAGGAGGACTCTATGTACCATCCCGCTTTCTCCCGGCGCACATACCTTCAGATGCTCAGTGCCGCGCCCGCGCTCTCTGCCGCCCCGCTGCCCGGCGACGCCGACCGCGAGCGCCGCATGAAATGGTGGCACGAGGCCCGCTTCGGCATGTTCATCCACTGGGGCCTTTATAGCCTTCTCGGCCGTCACGAATGGGTCATGGAAAACGAAGGCATCCCCGTTCAGGAGTACGAACAGCTCGCCAAACGCTTCAACCCCAAGCCCAACGCCGCCCGCGATTGGGCCCGGCTGGCCCGCCGCGCCGGCCAGAAGTACATGGTCATGACCACCAAGCACCACGAGGGCTTCTGCCTGTTCGATTCCAAACTGACCAACTACTGCGCCCCCAGGCAGGCCGCCGGGCGTGACCTGGTGGCCGAGTACGTCGAGGCCGCGCGCGCCGAGGGGCTCCGGGTCGGCTTCTATTACTCCCTGATGGACTGGCATCACCCCGACGGCGCCCGCTGCGCTTCCGACGAAGCCGCCCGCAAGCGCTTCGTCGAGTACATCCACGGCCAGATCCGCGAGCTGCTCACCAACTACGGCAAGATTGACATCCTCTGGTACGACGTGGCCTGGCCTCTGGACGCCCAAGGCTGGGAGTCCCTGCGCATGAACGAAATGGTCTTCAAGCTCCAGCCCGACATCATCGTCAACAACCGCAACCGCCTGCCCGGCGACTTCTCCACTCCCGAGCAGCGCATCCAGGCCGAACAGGCCGGCCGCGCCTGGGAGGCCTGCATGACCATGAACAATTCCTGGGGCTACCACGCGGCCGACGACGACTGGAAATCTCCCAAGACCTGCTTGCGCAACCTCGTCACCTGCGCCCGCGACGGCGGCAATTACCTGCTCAACATCGGCCCCCGGGGCGACGGCTCCATCCCGGAGGAATCGGTGCGCATCCTCAGCGCCGTCGGCCGCTGGATGGAGCGCAACGGCCAGACCATTTACGGGGCCGAGCGCTGCCGCGTCAGCCGCTCCAACTACGCCAACTTCACCCGCAAGGGCAACACCCTCTATATCCACGTCCACTTCTGGCCGGGCCAAACCGTGACCGTGGCCGGCTTGCGCTCGAAAGTGCGATCCGCCCGCCTGCCGGCCTCCGGCAAGCCGGTCCGCTTCGAGCAGGATCCCTTCCGCGTGCGCTTCACGGGCCTGCCTGCCGCCCCGCCCGACGATCCGCTCACCGTCATCGCCGCCGAGTGCGACGCCGAGCCCGTGCAGGACATGGAATGGGTCCGCCGCGAGCGACCTCGCCGCGGCGTTTGAGGACCGTCCCATGACGCGGCGATCCTTTCTGGGCGCCTCGGCCGCCCCCGCCTGGGGGCCGCCCGCCGACTCGCCCAACGTGATCCTGGTCATCACCGACGACCAGGGCTGGTTCGACGTCGGCATCCACGGCAATCCCCACATCGAGACGCCCATCATGGACCGCATCGCCCGCGAGGGCGTTCGTTTCTCCCGGTTTTACTGCTCCCCGGTCTGCACTCCCACCCGCGCCGCCCTCCTCACCGGCCGCCACTACCAGCGCACCGGCGCCGTGGACACCTACAAGGGCCGCGACACCCTGCGCGCCGGCGAGATCACCCTGGGCCAGATCTTCCAGAGCCGCGGCTACCGCACCGCCTGCATCGGCAAGTGGCATCTCGGCCGCTACATGCGCTACCACCCCAACGAGCGCGGCTTCGAGCACTTCTTCGGCTTCTGGCAGTACGGCTTCATCAACCGCTACGACGACTCCGACGAACTCTGGTGCAACAAGCGCCCCGTCGTCACCGTCGGCTACGTCACCGACGTGCTCACCGACCAGGCCCTGCGCTGGCTGGAGGAAAACCGCCACCGCCCGTTCTTTCTCTATCTGGCCTACAACGCCCCCCACTCCCCTTACCTGGTCCCCGACCGCTACATCGCCCGCTACCTCGCCAAGGGTCTGCCCTTGCAAGAGGCCCGCATTTACGGCATGATCACCGCCCTGGACGACAACCTCGGCCGCTTGCTCGCCGCCCTGGAGCGCTGGAAACTGGCCGAGAACACCTTCCTGATTTTCATGAGCGACAACGGCGGGGTCAGCCGCTATTACAACTGCGGCCTGCGCGGCAACAAAGGCTCGGTCTACGAGGGCGGCATCCGCGTGCCTTTCTTCGTTCGCTGGCCGGCGCGCCTGCCCGCCGGGCGCGTCATCGAGACCATGGCCCAGCACATTGACGTCTTCCCCACCCTGTGCGAGCTGATCGGCGCGTCGCCGCCGGCCGACCGTCCGCTCGACGGGCGCAGCCTGCTCGCCCTGCTCGACGGCGCCCCCGGCCCGCTCCACTCCCATCTGTTCCACCAGTGGAACCGCGTCCGCCCCCTGCTGGATCCTCCCGCTCACCCTGAGGAAGCCCCACCCGAGGAGCGCCAGGCCTTTCGCCCCAACTGGGCGGTGCACGAGGCCGGCGGCTACAAGCTCCTCTCGACCGGCGAGCTGTTCGATCTGGCGCGCGATCCCGGCGAGCAGCACGATCTGGCCTCCTCTCATGCCGAGGCGGCGCGCCGGTTGCGCCGGCGCTTCGAGACGTTCTTTGCCGAGGTCACCGCCGGGGCCGATTACCGCCGCGTCCCCATCGAGGTGGGCCGCGAGGACGAAAACCCGGTCGAGCTCGATCTGGCCTGGAGCCGGCCGCTGGGCGGCGGGGTCCGCCCCGTCTACCGGCACTACAACCGCGACACCATCGAGGATTGGAGCCGGCCGGGCGAAGCCGTCCGTTGGGAACTCGAAGCGGTGCGTGCCGGCCGCTATCAGGTGACTCTGGAATACGGCTGCGATCCCGCCGAGGCCGGCTCGACTTTCCGCATCGCCGCCGGCCGCGCCGCGCTGGAGGCCCGCGTCCAGCCGACCGGCGGCCGGTTCCTCTTCCAGCCCTTCCCGGCCGGCGCGCTCGAGTTGGACCGCGGCCCCGCGACGCTGGAGATCCAGGCCCTCCGCCTCCGCGGCCGCGAGCTCATGGTCCTGCACAAGGTCTGGCTTCGCGGGCCGGCCTGAGCCCTTCCGGCCGCCGCCGGGCGGCGCTTCAGGCCGGCGAGAGGACGACCTTGGTGTCGTAGAAAACCGCGCTGCCGCCCACCACGTCGCTCAGCGTCGTGTTGCGCAGGTAGTCGTCCAGGCGCATCACGGCGTTGGCGTGGAAGCCGGCGCTTCTGCGCAGGTCGCGCGGAATCACCTGCCCGTCAATGACCATATCCGCCGCGCCGTAGGCGAAATGCCCGTAGCCCAGCACGAAGCTGATCACGCCCGGGCGGATGCCTTCCGTGGTCAGGATCCGCCCTACGATCGGGATGCGCACGCCGTTGCCCAGATCCCAGGAGGATTCCGGATTGGTCGCCGACAGGATCCAGGCCCGCTGATTGTCGCGCAGGCCCAGCCGGGCTGCGTCGCTCGGATGGATCTGGATGACGTTCTCCGGTGCGACGTCGGTCAACCAGTAGTTCGAGATGGTGCGGCTCTTGGTGTGCAGGATGGTGCGGCAGGTGATCAGACTCAACGCCGCCCCGGCGTGCTCGATGGGCTTGCCCAGCGAGTCGGCCACCGGCAGGTACGCCGGATGGCCCTTCAGCCATTCGCCCGTCATCGAGTTGCGCGTGGTGGCTGTCTTTTCCAGGTAGAGGTTGATCAGCTTACCGTACTTGTTGCGCACCTGCTCGCCTGCCCAGGCGTCCGGATAGGCCCACCAGCGCCCGCCCCGGTTCAACACATAGATCACCTTGCGCCACCATTCCGGCCCCACCGCTCTCTGCCAGCGCTCCGCATCGAAGACGCTCCGGGGCAGGTGCGCCCGGGCGCGCAGGAAGATCTGCACCTCCTCGTCGCCGGCGTCCGGGCAGACGTCGCCCCCGCCGCTGGAGTCGCCGAAGGCGATGTTGGCCGTCATCTTCAGGTAGAAATCCTCCGGCCGCGTCAAATCCATGCCCGCTTTGAACCCCCCGGGGCCGAATCCGGGCAGGCCGAGTTGCTCGGCGATGGCCAGCAGCAAGGCCTCCAGCGACAGCGGCATCTCCTCGCCGAAGACCCGCACCGTCTGGTTGGGACTGGCGATCGCCGGCTGGCGCACGGGCGAGACCCGGTGCGGAATCGAGGGGTGCGTGCGGTGGAATTCCCAGCGCTCCAGATAGGTCAGGTCCGGGAAAATGTAATCGGCGTACAGGCTGGTCTCGCCGATCACGATGTCGTTGGCCACAAACAAGGGGATCTTCTCGGTGTCCTTGAGAATGGGAATCAGGGCGTGCCCGGCCGGCAGGGCGTAGACCGGACTGCCCATGTACAGAAACAGGGCCTTGATCGGGTAGGGGTACTGATCGCCCGCCGAAGGGATCACTTCCTGATAAATGTCGCTGGCCAGCGGGTACCACGGCCGGCGCGCAGGATAGCCCGCGAACAGCGTGCTCTTTTCGTAGCTGGTTTCCGAACGGATGATCGTGATGCCGAAGGGCGTGACCGGGTTGGGGTGATCCCCTAACTGGAAGGGACGCCCGGCGCCCCCCGTTTCGCCGTAGTTGCCGCCGCCGTAAATCAGCCCGCCTTTCCAGTCCAGATTCCCGATCAGCACGTTCAGCGCATACACCGCCAGCACGTTGTAAAAGCCGTTGGTGTGTTGGGAGACGCCGCGGTGGATCTCGGCCACCGCCCGTTTGCCGTGGGAGGTGAACTCCTCGGCCAGGGCCGTGATGTCAGAGGCCGACAGACCGCAGATCTCCGCCCATTGCGCCAGGCTCTTCGAGCGCGCTTCCTCCCACAGCACTTGGAGGCCGCTCTTGACCGGGATCCCCTTGATGACGGTGTCCACGAACAGGTCGCCTTCGGCCGGGTTCTGCCCGTCGTCGGACTTGAAAGCCAGCGGCTGATCCCGCCGCGCGCATACGAAGGTGTCGGCGTCCCCCGCCAGCCCGATCTCGGAAGCGCGCAGGAAGGCGCCGGGACGCCCGCCGGCTTCGATCTTCACCAGCCAGGCCGCGTTCGACCAGGTCGGTTCGCCGTCGGCGGCCGCCGCCGCCCGATTGGCGTTGGCCAGATACTGGGCGTCGTAGCGGCTGTTTTCCAGAATCCAGCGGATCATCCCCATCGCCAGGGCGGCGTCGGTGCCGGGCTTGACCGGCAGCCACTTCCAGGCTTTGGCCGCCACCGAACTGAAACGCGGATCCACCACCGCCAGCTTCAGCCGCCCGCCCGCCAGGCCCCGGGTGATCTTGGGAATCTTCAGGGGCGGGCCGTAGTTACCCTCCAGCACGTTCGCGCCCCAGTAAATGATGAACTCGGCGTTCGAGGTGTCGGCCATCCAGTAGGCCTTTGCCCCGCCGCTCCATTTGCCCCCGCTGGGCGCCTCCGACATCGCCTTGCCGGCGAAGTAAATCGAACCCTGGCACACCGTCGTGTGCCCGTGGGCGTTCACCGACCCGAAGCTGGTGCGCACGAAGCGGGTGATGAATTCCGAACGCCCGCCCTTCAAGCGACCCCAGTTGAACACCAACTGATTGTTCTTCGGACCCAGATCCGGATGCTCCGGGTCAATCAGGTGCTTGAGGTTGGCGGCGTGTTTGGCCTGGAACTCCGCCAGGGTCATCTTCTTGTCCTGGAGCAGCGCCACATCGGCCGCCATCTCGGCGAAGGCCTTCGGATCGCGCAGCGACCAGATCTCGCGCAGCCCGGTGACTCGCCGGTTCTCCCAGGGAAACAGATTGCCCCCTTCCACGATCTCGCTCACCGCCTGGTGGAAGGGGATCGTCACCCAACGGCCCGAGCCGCGCGGCCCGGCGCGCTTGAGCACCGCGACCACCCGGTAGGGATCGTAGGCGGTCTGGATCCCCGCCTGCCCCTTCGGGCAGATGCTCCCCTTCACCCGCGCCGCCGAAGCCGGCGGCGTGTTCCAGGGGATGTGCGGATCCATCGGGCGAGGGCCGTACGGGTTGCCGTCAATCTTCACCGCCACCCCGTCCTGAATCCGCACCTTGATCTCGCAGCCGGTGTTGCATTGCAGGCAGGTGGTGTAAATGTACTCGGCGGGATCGGTCCCCGAGGAACCCGGCCCGGGGGGCGGCGTCTGGCCGCCCACGCCCCGCGTCCCTAGCAGCCCGCCCAACAGCGCCGCGCTCTTGAAAAATCCCCGCCGATCCCCGGCCGGCGGCCTTCCGTCGGATTGCCTGGCGTCATGCTGACTCATCTTTGCCTCCCCGATTCAGTAGTGGCAGGCGTTGCAGGCCGCCTGCGCCGTGTTCGGATAAGGATCGGTCACGTAGTAGACTCGCGGCAGCGTTCCCCAGTCCTCGTTCAACCGCATCACCTTGCGCTCGCGCAGCAACCCGGCCGCCAGCCCGGCCGGGTTCTTCAGGTCGCCGAAGTACATCGCGCCCCCGATGCAAGTGGTGACGCAAGCCGGCAATACCCCGGCTTCCAGCAGGTGGCTACAGAAATGGCACTTGCGCGCCACGCCCGCCAGCGCGCTCCGCTCCCGCCGGCTCCACTGCCGGCCGTTCTCCCGGAACGTGCGCAGCTCGTAAGGCTGTAGGCCCGGCGTGTCGTCGGTGAACCGCCGCCCGTCGTCCACGTGCACCGCCTTGTATGGGCAGGCCGCCGCCACGGCGTGGGCGTAAGTTCCCCGCAGCCGCTCGTAATCGAACTCGACGATCCCGTCCGGGCGCTTGCGCACCATGCCTTGCGGTGCCGCTTGGGCGCAGGGCGGCCGGTCACATTGCATGCAGTTGGCGGGCTTGAAGGTTCCGGCCAGCCAGGCGCCGGCGCCCGATTCGATCCGGCGCACGCGGCGGTAGGAGCCCGCCGGTCCGGTCACGTTCTCCGCCCGGCAGGCGATGGTGCAGGCGTTGCAGCCCACGCACCGGCGCGTGTCCACCACCATCACCCAACTGCGCTGTTCGGGCGGCTGCGCCAGAGACGCGTCCAGCTCGCGCTGCATCCGAATCAGGTCGTTGCCCGGCGTCTCCGGCAAGGCAGGGGCGGCCTGGGCGGAAGGCGGATGGGCAGCCCGGCGGCCCACCAAGGCCGCTCCCAAGGCGCCCAGCGCCAACGCGGACTTGCGAACAAAGCTCCGCCGATGGGCGGCGTGCTCAGTGTGCGACGGTTGATCCATAGGGTGCCCTCGCTGGTTGTTGAAAAACTCCGCAGCCAATTTCAGCTAACCCAACCCGCATCTCCAAAAATATCTCCCCTCCCCCTACCCCTTGTCAATCCCTCTGCCCCACCCACTCCGCCTTGCCCATCCAACCCGGCCTCCCCTCCGCTAACATAGCGGCCATGAACGCCCGATTCACTCGCCGCCTGTTCTGCCGCTCCGCGCTCGCCGGCCCCTTGCTGCCGGCCGCCCAGAGGCCCCCGAACTTCGTTCTGATTCTCGCCGACGACCTCGGCTACGGCGATCTGGCCTGCTACGGCCATCCCACCTTCCAGACGCCACACTTGGACCGCATGGCGCGCGAGGGCGCCCGCTTCACCGATTTCTACGCCCCCATGCCCTTCTGCGCACCCACGCGCAGCTCGCTGCTCACCGGCCGCTATCCCTTCCGCACCGGCGTCACCTCGAACCCTGCCCCCGACGCGGGAATCAACGACATCGGCCTGCCCGGCAGCGAAATCACCATCGCCCAGGCCCTCCAACCGCGCGGCTACGCCTCCCTGTGCATCGGCAAGTGGCACCTCGGGCACACGCCCGAATTCCTGCCTCGCCGCCGAGGCTTCGACGAATACTACGGCATTCTCTACTCCAACGACATGCGCCCCGTGCAGATCGTGCACAACGAGCAGGTCGTCGAGTATCCCGTCATCCAGTCCCATCTGACCCGCAACTACACCGACAAAGCGCTCGAATTCATCCGGAACAACCGCCGCCGCCCGTTCTTCCTCTACCTGGCCCACGCCATGCCGCACAAACCGTTGGCCGCCTCCGAGCAGTTCTACACACCGGAGACTCCCGGCGATCTTTACGCCGACGTGATCGCCGAGCTGGATCATTCCGTCGGGCGCATTCTGGCGGCCTTGCTCGAGCTGGGCCTGGATAAAGACACGATCGTCTTTTTCACCTCCGACAACGGCCCTTGGTTCGGCGGCTCCAGCGGCGGCCTGCGCGGAATGAAAGCAACCACTTGGGACGGCGGCCTCCGCGTGCCCTTCATCGCCCGCTGGCCCGGCCGCATCCCCCCCGGCCGCACCGTGCGCGAGATCGCCGGCATCATAGACGTCTTCCCCACTTTGGTGAAGCTGGCCGGCGCCCCCTTGCCTGAGGACCGCGTCATGGACGGCAAGGATATCTTCCCTCTGATGTCGGGCGCCTCGAACACCAGCCCGCACGAGGCCCTGTTCGCCATGTCCGGCCCGCGCCTGGCCGTCGTGCGCTCGGGTCGCTGGAAGCTGCACGTCCGCTCGCCCGGCAAAGAGACGCGCCACCTCGAAGACCCCGCCCGCTGGGTGGATCCGCGCGGCCCGGACGGCGTGACGCTGATCGCCCAGCACGAGCAGGCCAAACCCAATCAGTACCCGGGCTTGCTCACGGGCGATCCGCCGCGCGAAATGATGCTGTTCGATATGGAGAACGACCCCGGCGAGCAACACGACGTGGCGGCCCGGCATCCGGAGGTCGTCCAGCGCCTGAAGGCTCTCTTCGAGAAGATGAACGACGCCGTTCCGCCCCCGCCGCCCCCGCGCCCGGGGCGCGCGATCCGCCGCCTCACCGGCGGGCAGTTGCGTTACGATCTGGAGCCTGCGCGGCCGAAGTAAGCCGAACACATCCTCGGGCTGTTTCGGCCCGCTCCCCGCAGGGGCTCTGCGGCAGGCTTCACTCCGCGTTGCGCACGCAGCGGAATCCTACCGAGGGATCCCGCCAGCGCGCCGGCATCCCGCTGGCCAGCGGCAGCGCCGCCTCGGCCAGCTTGCTCAGCCAGGAGCCGCCCCGGGTGGCCACCCAGGGCTCCTCGGCGCCCGCCGGCGGCTCCAGCAGCTTGGCGAAACGCGCCAGAAGCTCCGGGGTGGGCGTCATCCGCTGCTCGACGAACTCGGCGACGTTGCCCGTCATGTTGAGCGCGCCCCAGGGGCTGGCGCCGCTCTTGAAGGAATCCACCGGCATGGCGGCGTGCACCATCAGGCTGCGATTGTCGCTCACGTTGGCGCGCTCCGGATCGGCCTGCTCGCCCCAGGGGTACAGGCGCCCGTCGGTTCCGCGGGCGGCCTTCTCCCACTCGGCCGGGGTGGGCAGCCGCTTGTTGGCCCACGCGGCGTATTGGCGGGCCTGCTCGATGGTGATGTCGGCCACCGGATAGTTCGACCGCGCCTCCGAGTAGCCGGCCGGCAACGGCAAGCCCCTCGCCCGGCAGAACTGGGCATAGGCCCGGTAGCTGACCTCGGTGCGGTCCACGTAGAAGGCCGGCGTAAAGACCGGCTGCTTCTCGGGGCCGAAGAGAAACTCACCGGCCGGCACCAGCACCATTTCTCCGGTCGGCGTGGCCAGAACCGGCGGCAGGGCCTTGGCCTGAGGCGCCGGCCGAGGGCGCGAAGGCCACAGCGCCAGCCCCGCCACCACCAGGGCGACCACCAGCAGGCCGCCCGCCGCCAGCAGCCGCGTGCGCATCGGAACCGCCCCGAAGGCGGCCGCCAGCCTCCGCCCCATCCCGGCCGCCCGCCGGCGGGCGCTCTCGACCCTCTGGGCCGCCCGGGGTGCCCCCGTGGCGCCCGCCTTGGGGCGCCCCCGCGACTCGATCTGCTCGAGGACGCGCTCCAGCTCCTGCCGCACGGCCGTGAAGCTTTGCACCCGTTCGGCGGGCGTCTTGGCCGTGCAGCGGGTCACCAGATCGCACAGCGGGGCGGGAATGCCCAACAAGCGCATGGGCGAAAGGTCCAGCGGCTTGCGCAGGATCTCGAAGAAGATCCTCTCGACCGTGTCCGCCTTGATCGGTTTGACGCCGGTGAGCAGCTCGAACAGCAGGATGCCGAAGGCGTAGATGTCCACCAAGGGCGTCAGCTTCTGGCCCATCACCTGTTCGGGCGCCATGTAATGGGGTGTGCCCAGGGTGAAGCCGGCGCGCGTGATCGAGAGGTCCTCGGTCTTGGCGATGCCGAAGTCCATCAGCTTGACTTTGCCCTCGGGGTTGATGTGGATGTTGTCGGGCTTGACGTCGCGATGGATGATGCCCTGGGCGTGGATGCATTCCATGGCCCGGGCGATCTGGATGGCGATGCGCAGCCGCCGGGGCAGCTCGCCGGTGTGTCCCTGCTCGATGGCCGTGCGCAGGGTCTCCCCGCGCAGGAACTCCATCACCATGTAAGGCCGGCCCTGCTCCTCTCCGAAGTCGTAGATGGCGATGATGTTCTCGTGGGAAACGTTGCGCGCCATGCGCGCCTCGCGCAGGAACCGGGCCCGCGCGTCCGGGTCTTTGTTGGCCGCCTCGCCCAGGATCTTCACCGCCACCGTCCCGCCGATCAGGGTGTCGCGCGCCCGGTAGACGTGCGACATGCCGCCCCCCAGGAACTCCTCCAGTTCGTACTTGCCGATGCGAGCCGGCAGCGAGGGTTGATCCATCAGCGTGCCACCTCAGCCACGCAATTCCAGCCCGAGAAATACCCCTTGCGGAAGATGGGCGGGGCTCCCAACATGTCCAGATCGAAGCGCACCAGCACGGGCTGCCCGGCCGCGGTGGTCACCTGCCGCCCGGCCTGCCCGGTCCGCAGCGTCCACTCCAGCACGTAGACCGACCCGCCCGCCTGCGCTTTCTCCTCCGCGTCGGCGAAGAAATCAAACGCCGCCCACAACCCATCATAGCGCGGCCACTGGAAAGGCTCGCCCCCGAATTTCACCGTCAGGCGAACGCCGCCCGGCTGCGTCCCGGGCCAGGTGAACTGCTGCGTCGCGGTGTGCCCGGGGGAATTGTTCAGGGTTTGCCCGTCTATGCTCAGGCTGATGGTCTGATTTTGCCCGGTCAGGTTCGAGCGCAGGGCGTAGCTCAGGCGCGGCTGGGCGCCGCCCTTGTAGACCGCCTCGCTGAAGGCGGCCGCGCGGTTGAAGAAACCCAGAAAGGCGGGCGTCACGCTCATCGGGCCGCCCGTTTTGGCCACCCACTGGGCGCCTTCCTTGACGATCAGGTTCTGGAGGCTCTCGTTGTAGAACCTCCAGAAGGCCCCGTCGGTCGGACGGAACAGGCGGTTGACGTCGTCCAGGGTCGCCTGCACCGTCCCCTTGGGGTTGAACGGATAGCGGGACATCAGGTCCCGGAACTGGCCGCAGAGCACCTGCGCCTTGGCACGCAGCTCCGCCGGTCCCAGCCCGCGCAGCAGCGCCTCCAGATGCGTGATGGGCTCTTCCATCAAGCCCCGCGTCTTGGCGTCCACTTGCCCTTCCGGGTCGGGCCGGAACCCCAAGGCGATCTGCCGCGTCACGCCGCGCGCCTCGGTGGCCTTGGCCAGCGTCTGCTGCGCGGCCGCCGGATCGCCGGCGCCGCCCGGGGCGGCCAGCACCGCCTCCAGCGCCGTCTGAAGGTTCATCAGCGCGCTCATGTAAGGCTGGTTGGGCGGCTGGATGAACATGCCTTGCGCGCCCGGCGGCACCACGAGCTGGGGCGGTTGAAAGGCCTGCGACATCTCCGGGGTGACCGAGGTATGCACCGAGACCAGCCAGAACAAGGCCAGCAGGGGCGCCTGGTTGCCCGCCAGCATGCTCAGTTTGCGGGCCGCGTCCCGCAGGTCGGCATAGCGGGCCACCGAACTGGCCTTCAGGAAATCGCGCCACTGAGCCAGATAGTCGTTGCGGTAGAGCTCGCGCAGCTCGCGCTCCAACTGGGCCAGGTCCGTGGGCGAGGCGGCCTGCTTGCCCAGCACCCACTCCTCCCCGCCGAAATAGCGGGGCACGTTCTTGAGCGCCTCCTGCATGGTGGCCCAGCCCGCCTTGGTGAAGGCGCCCTGCACCTCCCGGTTGTTGATCACCACCTGCGAGTAGCCCGGGAACTGCCGGTTGTAGCTGACCGGCGGATTCTTGGCGGAGGCCTCGGCCAGCATCAGTCGGTAGACCCGCTCCTTGGCCCCGAACTGCGCCAGGTAGCGCCGCGCCCGCTCGACCAGGGGCATGTCGGCTTGCCAGGAGAAGGGATTCTCCAGGCGCAGCTCCTCGCTGTAGAAATCGAACTGGCGCTGGGCCAGAGGCCCCCGCTCGGCGCCGATTTCGCGGCCCGCCGCCCACTGGTTGAACAGCACCGGGGAGAGGAACGCCCGGGTGCTCTTCTCGTGGTGCGAAGTGGTGATCAGGTAGGCCTTCAGGGCGTCATAGGTCGGCCCGTACTGATCGTTCGGGCCGGGCGAGGGCGGCAGAGCGGCCAGATGCTGGATCAGGCCCCGCTGGGCGTAACCGAACAGGAGGCGGTGAAAGCGGTTGAAGTACAGCCGGCGCACCGTGGGGTTCAGCTCGTCGCCCACGTACAGGCCCCAGCGCAGGCGCAGCGGCGGGCCCTCCCGCTGGTAGCGGGCCAGCGTCTCCGTCGTCCGTCGCAAGGTATCCAGGCGCTGCAAGGCGTCCACCGACGCCAGATCGCCGGCGGCCTCGAGGGTCCCGATACCCCGCGCCGCGGCCAGGGCTTCGTTCTCCAGGGCCCGGTTGCCGAAGTAGGAGACCACCAAGCCCACGCTGAAGATCAGCAGCAGTCCGGCCGCGGCCGCCAGGGCCGCCCGCCTCCACAGGCTGGCCCGCAGGCTGGCCGCGCTGGCTCCCAGCGCCGCCCGGTCCTGGAGGATCACGCTGTGAAACAGGTGGGAAAGGAACAGCCACTGGGGCGCGCGCCTCGTCCCCACCGGCGCCGCCGGGGCCGGCCCAGGCGCCGAGGGTAGCGGGTGCAGCGCGCCCGCCCGGAACATGCCGGTCGCCCCGGCCGAGGGCGTCGTCGTCCGCTCGGCCGTCCGGGGCGCGGCCGGCGCCGGCGCGGCCTCCTGCACCATGACCGCCCGCACGCCTGAGAAGTAAAAGCCGCGCAGGAAGGGGTTGGCCCGCAACTGGCTCGGCCGGCAGAGATCCACCAGGAACTGGACCACCAGCTTGCGCAGCTTGGCGAACTCGCGCGGGAATTCGTAGGCCGGCGGGATCTTCTGGGCGTCGTTCTCGCGCGGCAGGAAATCCAGCCGCCGGTCGCACAGGCAGTGCAGCAGTTGGTTGAAGGCGGCCGTGAGCCGTTGCGTCTGCCGCTCGGCGTACACGCCCGCCGCGGCCTGCCCTTCCATCGGCAGGGTGACGCCGAAGACCTGCCCGGCCTCCTCGTTGCTCAAGTTGCGCACGAACTCGGCGAAGAAGCTCACCCGGTCCATCTTGGTGAACAGCACGTAGACCGGGAAGCTGATGCCCAGCGCCTGGGAGATCTCGCCCAGCCGGCTCTGAAGCTGCCGGGCCGAGGCCGCCAGCCCCTCGGCCGCGCCGGGCCGCAGGAAGTGCTCGCTGTCCACCAGCACCAGGGCCGCTCGGGGCGCTTGCCGGGCCTTGCCCGCCGCCGCCAGGCGTCCGGGCGTCAGCCGGCGCAGCAGGCGCAGCCAGCGGGAGCTGTCGGCCAGCAGCCTGCCGCCTGCCTCGACAAAGAGCGTGTTGGCCGCCAGCCAGATGTTCACCGAGCGGGTGGGGACGACGGCGGTCTCCTGATAGACCTGGCCGGCCAGCAGCTCGGGCTCCAGGCCCGAGTGCACCATGCTGGTGGTCTTGGTCGAGCCCGGCTCGCCCATCAGCAGGATCACCGGCAGGTTGCCTACCCGTGCGCCCCGGCCCCGTCCGGCCGCCGCCAGCCGCGTCTCCGCCTCGCGGATCAGCACGTCCAGTTCGTCGCCCGTGCCGGCCTCGCCCGTGCTTGCCGACTCCCGCCCCTGCGCCGCCGCCCGCCGCTTCTGCCCGAGCCACAGCAGCGCCGCCACCGCCAGCACCACCAGCACGCCCAGGCCGCCGCGCAGCACCCACAGATCCATGGTGGGCAAGCCCAGCCAGGAGGGCACGAACCAGGCCAGCATCGAACCCAGCGTCAGCGTACCGCCCGCCAGAATGTACCAGACGTCCCGCAGCATCAGCGCACCCCCTGCGAAGCCAGCGCGGCCAGCTCGGAAGCGCCCGAGCTGAGCAGGACCTTGAAGACGATGAACAGCAGCGCCGTCAGCAGGAAGCAGGCCCCCGCCCCGATCGCCAGCCGTTGCACCCAAGGATCAATCCCGCCCGCGCGCACGGGCTCGGCCGGCGGCGCCCAGGCGGGCGAAAGCGCCGTGCTGCTCTGCCGGATCCGCCGGATCTTGTCCCCGGTGGCCTGCATGATCGAGCGCAGCTCGGCCCGCCCTCCCGCTCCGTAGCGGCCGGCGAAGCCCAACAGCAGGCAGAGGTAGTAGACCTCCAGCAGGTCGGCCAGCTCCTGGGAATCCTTCATGCCCAGCAGGGCCTGGAGGTTCTGGAAGAAAATCTCCCCCGCCACGTGATGGCCGAACAGCTCCTCTTGCAACGGCTTGCGCGGCCAGTGGGCGAAGACCGGGTTGCGCGTCGTCAGGATGGATTCGTCCAGCAGGGCCACCAGGGCGAAGATCGCCAGGTTGACGTCCTCGGCCGAGTAGCCCCGCAGGCGCGCCTGCTGGTCGGCCTGACGCAGCGCTTCGCGCATCTGGGCCCGGAAAGCCTCGGCGTCCGGCACCGCCTGCCGTCCGCTGCGCAGCCGCGCGATCACGGTCAGGATCTCTTGGAAAATGAAGGCCAGATTCTCCGCCCGGCGCTCCGCTACGGCCTGACCGGCCGCGGCGCCGGGGGCCGCCTGGGGCGGCGCTCCCATCATCGGCTCCCTCCCGCTGCTCGGGCGCTGCCGCGGCCGGTGCGTCGCCGCCGGCCGCGGCCGCCCCTCAGGATTCCAGAATCACCAACAACTCCAGCTCCGGGTCGGGCAACTCGCCCGGCACGTACACGCCCACCTGCCGCGTCTTCACCATGTGATCCCAGCAGGGACCCGCGCGGTTCAGGCTGAAATACTGCCAGTCCACTCGGGCCGATACCGCCGTGGGCGGCACCGGCAGATGGGTCATGACCAACCCGGGCAAGGCTCGTTTGACCAACTCGGGCACGAACTGCTGCGAGCAGATTTTCACCAACAGGGGCGTCTTCGAAATCAGTTCCGCCTCACCGATCTTGCTGCGAATGGCGAAGACCCAGCGCGAAGGGCCCAGACAGCGCGTGTCCGTGATGTCGCCGAAGTAAAAGTACTGGGCCGCCTGCCGGAGCGGGATCGCCACCGTGCGCGAGGGAACCATGGCCTCCAGGTGAAAGCGAATGTGCCGGTCCAGCTCCCCGAAGCACTCTTCCAGACGCCGGTGATCGTACAGGGGCAGGGTGCGCGGATGGCTCTCCAGCCCGAAGGTGCACAAGGCCCCGCCCAGGCGCGCCATCTCGACGAACAACTGCTCGGGATGCCCGCGCCGGGAGCGGTAAATGTGGCGCAGCGGCGCCAGGGCGGAATTGATGGCGTGCAGAAACCAGAAGGCGGCCACCTCCTGGGAGGAGTATCCGGCGGTGAAGCCCGCCTCGCTACGCACGCCGCGGGCCAGGGTGGAACTCTTGACCTCCAGAATTTCCACCAAACGCTTGAGCATCAGCGTGAGGCGTTCGCTGGCGGCGATGTCCAGGCAGGGCGGGATGAACTCCGGATCGTAAATGAAATGCCCCGCGCCGTCGCGCATCACGCGGGCCAGGGGCAGCGTGACCCAGTCCTCGGCCGGTTCGGTATCCGCCAGCAGCCGGATGTTCTTGCGCCCCAAGCGCACGCTCTTTTCGTCCCGTCCGGTGTTCTCGTCCGCCAGCAGGTGCGCCTCGGCCAGGTAGCGGACCGGTTCGCCGTTCTGCTGCTCGATGGGCAGGCAGTTCAACCCGTCGGGACGCCGGGGCGGCACCGCCAGCATCACCGTGAGCCGCTCCCGGGTGGGCGGGAACAGCTCGGCGATGTTGCGGGGCGGCGGCAGGGGATCGCTGTCGGGCATCTCGAAAAGCAGGCCGTCGGGAAACACCCCGCGGGCGTGCACCACCGAGACCGTGCCGTTCAGCAAGGCTTCCGCATCCAGTCCGTAGCCGCACAAGCCCCAGGGTTCGTACCACAGGGCCGAAGCCGCAAAGCGGATGGCGTCCTCGAAGTATAGGCTCTGGGCCTGGAAATGGTGCGGTCCCAGGTACATCCCCTCCGACCAAACCACCCGCGAGAGGTTCTTCATATCTCACCGCCGGATCGGCCGGCACGCCGCCTCCGCCCTGCACCGATCCCCTTTCCCATTCGCGGAGAACGTTACCAGAGGTATTATAGTCATCCCAGGGGGGCAACGCCAGAGAGCAACGCCATTTTGGCCGGCCGGCCGCCCGAAGACGTCCGCCTCAGGGTTCCTCCCGGCTTTCCTAAGGTGCTTTCCCGATCGTCCCCGCTCAGCGAACGCCCGATGCGATCAGGCAGGGATCGCTATGCTGCGCGCGGCCGTCATCTGCCCCGACCCCGAGCTGGCCCAAAGCCTCGAGAAAGCCCTCCTGGAATCCCGCGTCGCCGCCGTCGTGCTCAGCCTCAACCGCTATCCCGACGCCGTCGAACTCGAGCGCCTGCTGGCCGAGCGTTCCGTCGAGGCCGTCTTCCTCAGCTATGAATCCCCCCAACGCTTCGCGGTGGTCGCCTCCTTCCTGGAAAAGAAGGCCGCCGGCCTGCCCATGGCGGCCGTGGTCAGCTCGACCGAACCGGCCACCCTGCTGGAGCTGATGCGGGCCGGCGTGCGGGAGGTCCTCACCCTCCCCTTCGACCCCGCCAAGTTGCGCGAGGCGCTGGGCCGCATCCAGAAGCTGGTGGACAGCCGCACCCGCACCATTGACCGGCTCTACTCGTTCCTGCCCGCCAAGCCGGGCGTGGGCGCCTCGACCGTCGCCCTGAACACCGCCGTCGCCCTGGCCCGCGTCCCCGACACCAGCGTCCTGCTGGCCGATTTCGACTTGAACAGCGGCATCCTGGGCTTCCTGCTCAAGCTCAATCCCCGTTACTCGGTGATTGACGCTATCGAACACGCCGACCACATGGATCAGGACATGTGGGCCAAGCTGGTCTGGCCGATGGGCACTCTGGACGTTCTACCCACCGGCCGGCTGGATCCCGGCCTGCGCGTCGAGCTGCCCAGACTCCAGCAACTGCTGGCCTTCGCCCGCCGCTTTTACAAAGTCATCTGCGTGGATCACTCGGGCATGATGGAGAAGTACTCCCTGGAGTTGCTGCGCGAGTCCGGCCGGATCTTCCTGGTGGCCACCCCCGAGGTGCCCGCCCTTCACCTGGGCGCCGAAAAGCTCCGCTTCCTGCGCGGCCTGGATCTGGCCGGACGGGTCGAGATCCTGCTCAACCGCAGCCATTCCCGCTGCCTGCTCAGCCATCAGCAGATCGAGGACATGCTGGGGGCCGCCATACGGACTTCGATCCCCAACGATTACGCCGCCGTGCACCAGGCCATCATGGAGGGCCGGCCCTTGAGCCCGGAGACCAAGCTCGGGCGGCACTTCGATGATCTGGCCCGTTCCCTGCTCGAGCTGCCCGCCATCTCGGTGAGCAAGAAGCGCAAGTTCTTCGAGTACTTCTCGCTGGCTCCGGCCCAATCCTCGCGCTGAGCCCTGGGCTCGCTCAGGCCCGCGCCGCCGCCCCGATGAGGATCAGAGCCGCGATCAGCACCACGATGCCGGCCGCCAGATAGCTCCGCGCCGCCCCCGGCGCCTGCTTCCACTCCCCGGTGGCCAGGCCCCAGAAGTTCGCCACCAGCACCATCACCGTCATGAAGGCCGGCCAGGCCAGAATCGGGCCGTAGGCCCCCAGCCAGGCCGTGCCCGAGCCGTAGAAGTAAAAGCCGAACAGCCACAGGGCGCCCATGGCCGCCGCCAGCAAGCCGTTGCGCAGCCGGTCGCGCGCCTCTCCCTGCCCCCAGCTCCGGTTCCGCCCGAGCAGGTAAAGGCAGTAGCCCGCGTTGATCAGGAAACCGGCCGAGACCGCCACGGTGAAGATGGCGAAGTTAGCGGCCGCCGGCCCCGCCCCCAGCCGTGTCGCCTGCTCGGCGATCGGCCCGCCGAAGGCGAAGCTGAAGTTCATCATGGGCGAGGCGATGCCCGAAGCCACGCAGATCGCCAGGCCGCGGGCGAAGCCGCTGCGCCCCGCCGGCGCCCCGACGGGAGCGGTCTGCTTCAGGGCGCCGGCCCGGGCGCACAGCGCCACCCCCGCCACCACCACCGCCAGGCCGATGAACAGCAGCCCGCCCCGCCGGCTGGCGAGCTGGTCCGGATGCAGCACCGCCAGCGGCACCAGCGAACCCACCGCGGCCGTCAGCGAAATGATGATCGCGAAGGCCAGCGCCATGCCCACCCGCGCGATTCCCAGCCCGAAGAGCACCGAGCCGATGCCCCAGCCCGCTCCGAACAGCGCGGTGCGCGCCAGCACCCCGCCGCCCGCCGTCCCGTAAGCCTCCCAGGCTTGCGGGATGGCGGCCAGGATCAGCAACCACGGAATGGCCACCATGGCCGTGATCGAGTAGGCCAGCCACATCTTTTCCCAGGCCCAGCCCCGGATGTACTTCTGGGGCAGCGCGAAGCTGCCTTGCATGGCCGCGCCCAGCGCCACCACCAGCAATCCCGCCCACGAAACGCTCACCTCGGCCTCCCCGGCCGGCGATCCCGCGCCGGCCTATCGAACCAGTTCGTTGATCTCCCGCAGCCTCTTGGCGTCGAATTTCGGCTTGCGATCGTAAGTGAGCAGGCCGTTAATCTCCTGTTCGACGTCGGTCAACTGGGTGTAACAGATGCCTGTGAAGGGCAGTTTGGCGATCGCCTGATAGAGCCCGCGCAGCCGCTCCAGGGCCGCCTCGGCGGTCTTCTCGATGCCGGCGTAACCCCAGGCGTCGGGCGGAACCTGATGGCCCGGCGGGATGTAGGCGATCCCGCCGAACTCCGACAAGTACAGGGGCGCGCCGTTGTAAGCGAAACCCGGGATCAGGTAGCCCGGCCCGGTGAACGGAAAGATCGCGCCCGGCCGCGTCCAGTCGCGATTCCAGCGTTCCAGCAGCAGCTCGCCCGTGCGGGCGTAGTCGTGCACGGCGAACAAGTCGGTCTGGTCGGTGTGCTGCCAGCCCTCGTTGTCAATCACCAGGCGGGTGGCGTCCAGCGATTTGGTCAGCGAGTAGAGCGACTTCAAGTGGTGCTGCTGGCGCGGATCGCGCAGGTTGGGTACGCCCCAGCTCTCGTTGATCGGCGCCCAGATCACGATCGAGGGATGGTTGTAGTCCCGCTCGAGCGCTTCGATCCACTCGCGCGTGAAGCGGTCCAGGTAGCCCGCGTGGAAGACGTAGGCGTTGGGCATCTCGCCGGAGACCAGCAGTCCCAGCCGGTCGGCCCAATACAGGTAGCGCGGGTCCTCGACCTTCTGGTGCTTGCGCGCGCCGTTGAAGCCCATCTCTTTGGTCAGGCGGATGTCGTACCGGATGGCTTCGTCGGAAGGGGGAGTCAGGTTGCTCTCGGGCCAGTAGCCCTGATCGAGCACGAACTTCAGGTAGTAGGGGCGCCCGTTGAGCAGGAAGCGTCCGTTCTGGACGCCGACCGAGCGGAAGCCGAAATAGGAGGAGACGCGGTCCAGGACGGCCGGGCCGCGGCGCAACTCGAAGGTGACGTCGTAGAGATTGGGGGAGGCCGGCGACCAGAGTCTGGGATTGGCGACGCCCGCCAGCAGCACGGCCGGGGAGGTCTCGGCGGTGGTCATGGCGGTGGCGACGACCTTGTTGTCCCAGCGGATGGCGGCGTGCAGCTCCAGGCCCGGGCCGGGCTGGGCGATCCAGGCTTCGAAGCGAACCGCGCCCTCGTTATCGGGGGTGATGCGGACCCGTTCGAGATGGGTTTCGGCGAGCGGCTCCAGCCAGACGGTCTGCCAGATGCCGCTGGTGCGGCTGTAGAAGATGCCGCGGGACTTGGGTTCCCAGTACTGCTTGCCGCGCGGGATCGAGCGGTCGGCGGGCGGGTCCTCGACCCGTACGGTGAGGGTGTTGGCGCCGGGCTGGAGCCGTTCGGTGATGTCGAAGGCGAAGGGGGTGCTGCCGCCCTCGTGTCCGCCTGCGTAGTGGCCGTTGACCCAGACCATGGCCCGGTAGTCCGCCGCCTGGAATCTGAGCCAGATGCGCTTGCCGCGCCAGGCCTCGGGCAGGGTGAAGCTGCGGCGGTACCAGATCCAGGGATGGAAGGAGGGGTCGGCGATGCCGCCGGCCGGGCTCTCGAAACAAAACGGTACGGTAATGTTTCGGCTGAACCGCCGCCCCCCTCCCGCCCAGTTCTCCTTCAGCCCCACGTTGCCGTCGTCGAACTCGAACTGCCAGCTTCCGTTCAGGTTCAGCCACTGCTCGCGCCGGAACTGGGGTTGCGGATGCTCGGCCCGCGGCACGCTCTGGGCCGCCGCGGCCGCCGCCAGAAGGGCCGACAGCAATGCGCCGCGCATAACCGCACAGCTTAACAAATCCCCGGGCCGGCTCAGCGGAACTCCAGCGTCACGTCCGCCGTGCCCGTCTCTTCGTGGGGCGTGACCCGCGCCGCGGCCTTCTTGAGGTTCTCCAGCACGCCTTCCTCCCGCACGCGGCTCAGGAAATACTCCGGGTAATCGGCGTTGAAGGGCCGGCCGGGCTTCAGCGTCCACATCCGCCGGATGGCCGCCTCCGCGTTCAGATCCAGACCCTCGATCACCAGCCTGCCGAACAGGAACCGCGGGCCGGCCTGGACCCGGATCAGCAGGTCTGCCCTCCGGTCCTCCTCGTGGATTTGCCGCTCGGACTCGGCCCGGGCCCGCAGGTAACCCTCCCGGCGCAGGCGCTTCTCGATGCGCTCCAGGCCCGCCTGGACGGCGGCTCCGTCGTAGAGGTCGCCGGTCTTGAGATCCGCCGCCCGCAGCAGCTCAGCCGCCTCCAGGGGTCCGCCCTCGATGCGCACCGCGCCCAGTTTGTAGCTGTCGCCCTCCTGGATCCGTACGGTGACGATGACCCCCTTGATGTCCCGGGCGGGCTCGGCCCGGATCTCCGGAAAGGCCACTCGCAGCCGCCCGCGCGCCTCGTACAGCGGGCGCACGCTGGTCTCCAGCCACTGGCGGAAGCGCTTCTCCCGGTAGGGCGCGCCGATCGCCAGCCCGCTGATGGCCCGCTGCAAGGCGGTGGCCGGGATCACTTGGTTGCCCGAGAAGCGCACCTCGGCGATCGCCGGGGGCGCCACGGCCGGACCGAACACAGCCGCCGGCGGCTCGCCCGGCTCCGCCGCCACCCGTCCGAGGACCGCCTGAGGGCGGCCCTTGCTTTCCAGCAGTTCCTCGATGGCCCGGGCGTAGCGCTTGAGCAGGGCGTCGGTGGCCGGGATCCGTTCTCCGAACAGGGGATCCAAACGCCGCAAGTGGGCCTTGATTTCCTCCTCCGGCAGGCCGAGATCCTCCAGGCGCACCGGGAACAGCGGCTCGGCCTCCGCCACCTGGAAACTCACCGCGTAGGCCTTGCCGGAGGGCGCCGGACCGAAGCGGAACTCGATGGTCTGGAAGGCCTCCGTGGCCGCCAGGCGATCGCGCGCCGCTTCGAGGTCCTTGGGGGTGACCTTCTGGCCGACCTTCAACCCGGCCGCGGCCAGAATCTGTTCGGGGGAGTAGTTCCGGTTGCCTGTGACGGTCAGGCTCTCGATGGGCCAGGCTTGGGGGGCTTGCCGGGGCGCGGGCTGCTCGGCCGCGGGCAGACAAAGCGACAACAGGAGGGCGGCGAGGCTCATGCTCCTGCTGGTTAGTATCGCGCGCCGGGAGGGGTTGATAAAATGGGTAATTTCGGGCCCGGGCGCCGGAGGGCGCCTGGGCCGCTGCGCGGGGCGGCCGAGGAGAGGTCACTTGATGAGCAACGTCATCGTGCTGGGTGCGCAATGGGGCGACGAAGGCAAAGGCAAGGTGGTGGACGTGTTCTCCGAGCGCTTTGACATCGTCGTCCGCTATCAGGGCGGGCACAACGCCGGCCACACGGTGCGCATCCGCGACCGCCAGTTCATCTTGAAACTGGTCCCCAGCGGGATCCTGTGCGGGAAGCTGGCGGTGATAGGCAACGGCCTGGTGATTGATCCGGCCGCGCTGCTGGAGGAGATCGAGGCTCTGGAATCGGCCGGCATCCCGGTCGAGGGGCGGTTGTTCGTGAGCAACCGCGCGCACGTGATCTTCCCGTTCCACCGCATGCTGGAGCGGATCACGGAAGCCCGGCCGGGCCGGGTAGCCATCGGCACCACCTCGCGGGGCATCGGTCCCTGTTACGAGGACAAGGTGGCCCGGCGGGGGATCCGCATCGCCGACCTGCTGGACCGGGAGAATTTCCGTCAGCTTTACGACGCGCTGGCCGAAGACAAGGAACTGGTGCGCAGCGCCTTCGGCATCGGCGAGCGCATAGACTTCGCCGCCATCCGCGAGCAGTACGAGCGCTACGCCGAACGCCTCCGGCCCATGGTCTGCGACACGGCGCGGCTGCTGAACCAGGCCATCGCCCGCGGTCAGCGGGTGATGTTCGAAGGGGCGCAGGGGACGATGCTGGACGTGGATCACGGCACCTACCCCTTCGTCACCTCCTCCAGCGCGGCGGCGGGCGGGGCGACGATCGGCGCGGGCGTGCCGCCCACCGCCATCCACGGGGTGGTCGGGGTCTCGAAAGCCTACGTCACGCGGGTGGGCGGCGGCCCCTTCCCCACCGAGGCCCTGGACGAGCGGGGCGAAGCGCTGCGCCGGGTGGGCCACGAATACGGGGCCGTGACGGGACGGCCGCGGCGCTGCGGCTGGTTCGACGCTCCGCTGCTGCGCTACACCGCCATGATCAACGGCTTCGACAGCCTGGTGATCACCAAGCTGGACGTGCTGGACCAGTTCGAGCAGATTCCGGTCTGCGTGCGCTACCGGCTGGAAGGCCGCGAGATAGACGAGATGCCCGCCACCCACCGCGCCCTGAGCGCGCTCGAGCCGGTTTACGAGACGCTGCCCGGCTGGCGCAGCCCGACCGCCGGGTTGACGCGCTACCAGGATCTGCCGCCGCGCGCCCGGGACTATCTCACCTTCCTCGAGCAGCAAACCGGGGTCGAGATCGGTTGCATCTCGACCGGGCCCGAGCGCGCCCAGACGATCCTGCGCAGCGGCTCGCGGCTGGAACGGCTCCTGGCGCGCTGACCCGCCGCGCCCGCGGCTGTGCTAAACTCAGCGGGCCGAAGAGGAGACCTGCCGTGCGCAGACGCGACTTCCTGAAAACCGCCGCAGGGTGGGCCGGCGGCTCCGCCCTGGGGGCGACCTCCAAGCCTAACATCTTGTTCATCGCCGCCGACGACCTGGGCTACGGCGAGTTGGGCGCCCAGGGCGCCAGGGATATTCCCACCCCCAACATAGATTCGATCGCCGCCGGCGGCGTCCGCTTCACCAACGGTTACGTTTCCTGTCCCGTGTGCAGCCCCACGCGGGCGGGTTGGATGACCGGGCGTTATCAGCAGCGCTTCGGCCACGAATTCAATCCCGGCTCCGCCCAGCAGGCGGCGGAGAACTTCGGCCTGCCCCTTAGCGAGACCACCCTGGCCGACCGTTTGAAGGCGGCCGGCTACGCCACCGGGCTGGTGGGCAAGTGGCATCTTGGCTACCGCCCGCCTTTCCATCCCCTGCGCCGCGGCTTTGAGGAGTTTTTCGGTTTCCTGGGCGGCGCGCACCCCTACCTGCCGGGGCGTCCGGCCGATCCCATCCTCCGGGGCACGGAGCCGGTGGCCGAGAGCGAGTACCTCACGGAGGCCTTCGCCCGCGAGGCGCTGGCCTTCCTGGACCGCCACCGCCGCCGCCCCTTCTTCCTGTACCTGTCCTTCAACGCGGTGCACGCTCCGCTGGAGGCCACGGAAAAGTATCTGGCGCGCTTTTCCGGCGTCCCGAATCCCCGCCGGCGCACCTTCGCCGCCATGCTCTCGGCGCTGGACGACGCGGTGGGCCGCGTGCTGGCGCGCCTGCGCGAGCACGGTGTGGAGGAGGACACGCTGATCTTTTTCATCAGCGACAACGGAGGTCCTACGCGCAACACCACCTCGCGCAACGACCCGCTGCGCGGCTTCAAGTCCCAGGTCTGGGAGGGCGGCATCCGGGTGCCTTTCTTCATCCAGTGGAAGCGCCGCCTGCCGCGGGGCATGGTTTACGACCGGCCGGTGATCGCGCTGGACATTCTGCCGACCGCTCTGGAGGCGGCCGGGGCCCCGGCCGCGCCCTCGCTGGACGGCGTGAGCTTGCTGCCTTTCCTCGGCGGCGGGCGTTCCTCGGCGCCCCACGAGGCGCTGTACTGGCGCTTCGGACCGCAGGCGGCCATCCGCAAGGGCGACTGGAAGCTGGTGCGCCTGGACGGCTCGCCGCCTCAGCTTTACAACCTGGCCGAGGACGTCTCGGAAAGCCGCGACCTGGCTTCCCGCGAGCCCGCCAGGCTCAAGGAGCTGCTGGCGGACTGGGAAGCCTGGAACAGCCGGCTGGAAGCGCCCCGCTGGCGCACCCCGGGCGCGGCGGGCAAAGCGGGGCGCTGAGCCGGCGGCGGAGCACAGCGGCGCTCAGCGGCCGAGGAAAGTTTCCAGGCGATCCAGTTCCCGCTCGGCCGCTTCCAAGTGGCGCCGGGCGGCGGCCTCGTCGCCTTTGCCGAGGGCGGCCTCGGCCTGGTCCAGGTAGTATTCCATGCGCTTCCAGGAGGCGCTGATGTCCCCGCGCAGGCCGAGGCCCATGGCGGCCTGCTGGCGCTGTAGGGTTTCCAGGCTGGTGCGGACGGCGCCGGCGCGCGAGGCCAGCATCACCATTTGTTGTTGGAGCTGCTGGAGGGCCTGTTCGGAGGGCGCCGG
>JBBIMA010000053.1:0-29099 GCA_037444625.1 Solibacteraceae bacterium | reverse complement strand
ACAAGGAGGCGTTCGAGCGATACGGCAGGTTCCTGTACGCGCTCTACGTACCGGGGCCGGAGCGGGCGGTGACGGAAGAGGCGGCGGCAGCATTTCTGGACGTCCTGTTCGAGGAGCGCGGATACGCTCCCCTGGCGGCGTGGGGGTCGCACGCGGAGCGGATCCGGCGCGAGTGGTCGGCGCACCTGTTGCCGGCGGCGACCATGGACGACGTCAAGCAATTGCTGTTGCGGCGACGCTACGTGATCATCCAAGGCCCCCCGGGGACGGGCAAGACGCGAATGGCGCGCCAGCTCTTGCTGGATGCTTACGGCGGCTTCGGGCGTTCCATCCAGTTCCATCCCAACACCTGCTATGAGAACTTCATCGGCGGATTGGCTCCGCGAGTTTCCCCCGGCGAACTGGGCTTCCGGTTCGAGCCGGCGCCCGGCGCGCTGATGGAGGCGGCGATGGAAGCCCTGTGCGAGCCTGGACGACCTTATCTGCTTCACATTGATGAGATCAACCGGGCCGACTTGAGCAAGGTGCTGGGGGAAGCCATCTTCTTGTTGGAGGCGGCGCCGGAGGCTCGCCGTACGATTCGCCTGCCCTATGATTTCGGCGATCCGTTCCACCGGGAGTTCTATCTGCCCGAGAACCTTCACATCCTGGGGACCATGAACAGCGCCGACCGCAGCATCGCGATCGTGGATATCGCGGTGCGCCGGCGATTCGCGTTCGTGAATCTGTGGCCCCGCCCCGAAGTGGTGCGCGAGTGCGGTTCCCCGAAGGCGCAAGAAGCCTTCGAGCGGCTCTTCGAGATCTTTGTGGAGTACGCTTCCGAGGAGGCGTTTGTGCTCATGCCGGGCCACGCCTACTTTCTCGAGGCGGACGCCGAGCGCACCGCCGAGAGCCTGCGGGTGCAACTTGCCCCGCTGCTGGAAGAGTACCTGGCGCAGGGTTACGCCAGCGGGTTTGCGGAGTCCTTGCGGAGTTACTTGCAGTGGCTTCGCGCCCTGTGAACACGCGGCCGGAACGACCTGCGCCCAGGACCTCCGCCGGTTGGTTCCTGGAACTGACCGATCATTCCCTCCTGCGGACCCGGGCCGAGGGTCTGTTCGCCGGCGCTTCCGGCGCCCGATCGCAGCGAGAGGCGGCCGGGCTTGCCACCCAGTTCCTGCGACTCAACCGGGCCATCTTCGAGCAGATGGAGATCTCGGCGGCCGCTGAATTCGAGGGGGCGGATCTGTATGTGAGCATCAGCAGCGCCGGGACGGTAGGCGCGGCTCCGCTGGTTTCGCCCCTCACCGCCCGTTACGATCACGGGGTGGTGATTCAGCCTCGCTTCGAATGGCCGGGCCTGGGGCCGATTCTGGCCGAGACCGGTTGGCGGGTCGTCCCTCAGCCGATGCCTTGGCCCCTGTTAAGACGCTCGGCGCGCAAGGTGCCCCGCTGGGTGTTGTCCCTGCTGGTGCTGGCCCGGCTGAAGGCGCTGTTGGACGCGCTGGAACGCCGCTTCTCCATGAGTGAGCAGACGCGAGGGGCGCCGCGGGGCAGGATCCGGTGGGAGCAGTATGTGAGCCGGCACATGCCTCGCGCCGGGTTCCTCCAGGTGCCTTGTGTGTTCCCGGACTTGCAGGAGGACGCCGAACTGCGCGCCGCCATCCGCTACTGTTTGGATCTGGAAGTGCGCTCGCTGGAGACCCAACGGGGCCACGGCGGCTTTATTCATCAACTGATCGGATGGGCGGACCAGATGCGCCGCAGAGTTCAGGATGCGCCCGCGCGGGCGCCCTCGCCCCTGACCCTGGACCAGTGGTTGCGGCGCCCGCTGCGTTCCGAGCCGCTGGTGGAAGGCATCCAGGCGATCCGCTGGACGGTGGAAGAGAAGGGCCTGGCCGGCTTGAGCGACCTGGAAGGCATTCCCTGGCGGATGCCGATGGAGTTGTTTTTCGAGGCCTGGGTCGAGACCGTCCTGGGTCATGTAAGCCGGCAGACCGGCGGGAAGCTGAAGGCCGGGCGTTTGCGGGAAACTGTGACGCCCTTGGAGTGGGAGCGGCCTTACGCCGGCTCTCAGCGGTCGCTGGTGCCCGACCTTTGGCTGGAGTGGGAGGGGCGCAGCCTGATCGTGGACGCCAAGTACAAGCGCCACTGGGAGGAGCTCGAGCACACGCCGTGGAGCAGTTGGGAGGAGGCAGCGCGCCAGGAGCACCGCAACGACTTGCTGCAAGTTCTGGCTTACGGGAATCTGGCGGGCGCGCCGGACGTGGTCGTGTGTCTGGCCTACCCCTGTGGGGCACGGACCTGGGAATCGCTGCGCGAGCGCCGGCGGCTGTTCCTGAAAGCTCGGCTGCCCGTTCCCGGCCGCAGGTTGTCGCTCTGGCTGACCGCGGTGCCCATGTGTCCGCCGGCCGAGTCGGTGGCGGCACCGTGGATCGAGCAATTGCGCCGGTGGGCGGCCGGTGAGCGGGCCGACTAAGGAGGCGGCGCGCCGGCGGCCGGGGAACCTTCAGCGGCGGGGCGTGCCGGCGCCGAGGGCTTCCCGCAGGCGGCGCAGCAGCAGGCGGGCGGTGAAGGGTTTCTGGATCAGGATCACGCCCGGCTCCAGCACTCCGTAGTCGGCGATGACGTCGCCGGTGTAGCCGGACATGTAAACCACCTTCAGCTCGGGGCGGCGGGCGGTGAGGCGGAGGGCCAGCTCGCGCCCGCTCATGCGGGGCATCACCACATCGGTCAACAGCAGGTGGATGCGGTCCCCCTCGCGCTCCCAGATACGCAGCGCCTCCTGGCCGTCGGCCGCCTCCAGCACCGTGTAGCCGTGGCGGGCGAGCATTTCGCGCACCAGGCGGCGCACGCCCTCTTCGTCTTCGACCAGCAGGATGGTCTCGCGGTTGGCGGCCGAGGGCGCCACGTGCGGCCGCTCGGGCGCCGCCGCGGGAGCGCCGCTGGAACGGGGCAGGTAAACGGTGAACGTCGTTCCCTCGCCGGGCCGGCTGTCCACGAAGATCTCTCCCCCGGCCTGTTTGACGATGCCGTAGACGATCGCCAGGCCCAGGCCGGTCCCTTTCTCGCGCGGCTTGGTGCTGAAGAACGGCTCGAAGATGCGCCGGCAGGCCTCCGGATCCATGCCCTCGCCGGTGTCGCGCACGATCAAACGGACGTATTCCCCGCGGGGCAGATGGAGGGCCGCCGCCTCGGCGTGAGCGCAATTGGCGGTGGCGATGAAGCACCGACCGCCGCGGGGCATGGCGTCGCGGGCGTTGACGGCAAGGTTCAGCAAGACCTGTTCGAGCTGGGCGGGGTCAGCCTTCACGGGCCAGAGCGAGGGATGCAGGGTGGTCTCCAGCGCGACGTCCTCTCCCAGCGCCCGGCGGAGCAACTTCTCCATGCCGGAAATGACGCCGTTGAGGTCGAGCACGCGCGGCTGGCCGACCTGGCGGCGGCTCAGGGCGAGCAACTGGCGGGTGAGCGTGGAGGCGCGCTGGGCGCCCTCCAGGATGGCCTTCACATCCTCGCGCAGCCGGTCTTCCACCTGGGTGAGCAGCAGTTCGCCATAGCCGCTGATGATGGTGAGCAGGTTGTTAAAGTCGTGGGCGACGCCGCCGGCCAGCCGGCCGACCGCCTCCATCTTCTGAGCCTGGCGCAACTGCTCTTCCATCCAGCGGCGCTGGGTCACGTCGTCCAGCAGCACGACCAGCCCGCGGACCGCTCCGGCGGCGTCCCGCAGGGCGGCGCTCCAGAGGAGGATCTCGAGGTGCGAGCCGTCCTTCCGGCGCGCGCTTTTCAGCAACCCGCTGACGGTTTCGCCCCGCCAGGCCGCTTCCAGGCCCCGGCGGAATTCGGCTTGTAGCTCTTCGGGCACCACGGGAGTCGGACCCTCCAGGATCTCCTCGGCGCTCCAGCCGAAAATCCGCTCGGCGGCCGCGTTCCAACTGGTGATCTTGCCGGTCGGGTCCAGGGTGCAGATGGCCAGGGGCGAAGTCTCGATCACCGCCCGCAGCATGGCGTTGGCCTGCTGCAAGGCGGCTTCAAAGCGCTTGCGCTCTGTGATGTCCTCCTTGACCGCGATGAAGTGCGTGATGCGGCCGTCGGCCGCGACGACGGGGGAAATAGAAGCCGATTCCCAGTACAGCTCGCCGTTCTTCTTGCGGTTGAGGAACTCGCCCCGCCACTCCCGGCCCTCGAGGATGGTATCCCACAGCCGGCGGTATTCCTCCTCGGGCGTGTGTCCGGACTTCAGGAAGCGGGGATTGCGTCCGCGCACCTCCTCCAGGCGGTAGCCGGTCAGCTCGGTGAACTTGGGGTTGGCGTATTCGATGTTGCCCGCGGCATCGGTGAGCAGGACGATGGCGGGGCTTTGCTCGATGCCGCGAAAGAATTTGCGCAGGTCTTCCTCGGCCCGGGCGGCGCGCGCGGCCAGCTCCCCTTGAAGCCGTTTTTGAAGGCTCAAATCGCGCAACCGGACGAGGGCGCCGCTGCCGTCGGCCAAGGGGGCGGCGGTGATGGATATCCAGAGGCCGTCGGGAAGGTCCGGGCGGCGGACGAAGGCCTCGATCTCGGGGGCGGGCCGGCCCTGCAAGGCGGGAAGGACGGGAAGCTCCTCGGGCGAGCAAAGGGTTTGCTGATCGGCCTGGAACAATCCGCAACAAGCCGGCCATTCCTCCAGGCCGACCTCCTGGAAGCGGCCGCCCAGCATGCGCCGGGCGAGCGGGTTGGCCAGCCGGACCCGTCCGGAGCGATCCAAGATCAGCAGGCCGTCCGGCAGGCTGTCCAGGACGGCTGCGAGCGCCGGCGACCGCCAGGCGCTGTCACCCAGGCTGTTCACAAGCTTCCTCCTCAGGATTCCGCCCGGGCCGAGCGGAATCGCCTGCCCCAAATCGTTGCCGCCGTACGCCGGGCCGGATGCGGCCGGCTACTTCAGAAAATCAGGCGCAGGCCGAACTGGGCCTGGAACGGGTTGCCGAGCTGAACGTTCACGGGATCGTAGGTTCCGTCGGCCAGCCGTAGCCGCATAAACGTGGCCGGAGGGGGCACCGGGTTGCCTGTGGCCGGATCAATGCCCAGGCCGTAGTTGAGGTTGGTGCCCGAGTAGACCACGTTGTCGAAATTGAACATGTTGAACATCTCGCAGGAGAACTGGAGGCGCACCCGCTCGCGGAGCGGAAAACTCTTCAGGAATCGGAAGTCCACCGTGCGATAGCCGCGGTTGCGGAAGCTGTTGCGCTGGTAGGGGACGCCGGGGGCCTTGTAGGCCCGGTCGGCGCCGCCCAGATCTTCGTTGGTGTCGGCGCCGGTGCGGGGGTCAATGGGCCGCCCGCTTGTGGCCCGGAAGGTCGAGGAGACCTCGATGCCCCAGATCAGGGAAGCCACCGCGTAGCCGGTGAATTGATGGCGCACGTCCAGGTCGGAGTAACCGTACTCAGGCGCCAGGTTGAAGGAGTTCTCGTAGCGGACGCCGCTGGCGTCGCGCTCGTTGTCGTCGTAGGAGTAAGCCTGGGAGGCGGTGTAGAAGGCGCCGAACTGGAGGCGCTCGGCGCGGTACTGAGCCGAGAGGGTCATGCCGCGATACATCGAGCGGGAGCCGGACTCCCGGACCCACAAGCTGCCCAAGGTGGAGATGGGGCGGGGCGTGCCCGAACGCAACCCGAAGAAGGGGCGCAGGGACTTGTCGGCGGGGCGCAGGATCGGCCGGGGGAGATTGTAATCGCGGTTCCACTGAAGGTGGACGGTGTTGACGTAGTGGAGCTGGACGCCGGCCAGGAAGTTGCGCGCCAGCTCGCTGTCGGCGCCCAATCCGGCTTGGAAGGATCGCGGATTGCGGTAGTCGGAGGCCATGGCCAGCAGGTTCGCGCCGCGGAAGGGATCGGGCGCCGCGCCGCCGCCGGAAGCGGCCCGTTGCACGGTGGCCAGATCGAGGATGGGCAGCTTGTCGAGGCTGTAGCGGTTCAAGTCCACGCCGACCGCCAGCAGATCGCGGTAGACGGTCGAGCCCGAGCGGGGCAACTGGATCGAGACGTCGCCGGGCGGCAGGCGGTAGTTGTTCATGGGGCCGGCGAACAGGAGCATGGGAGTGGCGGCATAGAAGAGGCCGGTGTGGCCGCGGACGACCGTGCGGCGGGAGGCCGACGGGGTCCAGGCGAAACCCAGGCGCGGCATGAACTGGGCCGGGCTGTCGGGGATGAGGGTGGGATCGAAGGCTCCGATCGGGAAGCGGAATCCCCTGACCTGATTGATGAGGGCGGTGTTGTTGGCTTCGGGCGAGGGATTCCACTGGCCTTCCCAGCGCAGGCCGAAATCCAGGGTGAGCGAGGGCCGGAGCCGCCAGGAGTCCTGGGCGTACAGGGCGGCCTGGTGCATGCTGAACTTAGCCAGCAGGTTGCCGATTTGCCGGCGGTAGGTGACCGAACGGTCGTCGAAGCGGTTGGCTACGGCGCCGCCGAGCGAAAGGATATCCAGGTGGAGATTGACGTCGGTGCCGCTGAGGGCGAAGGCGCCGAACTGGTTGAAGCCGAAGGTCTGGAAGGTGCCCAGGCGGTTATAGTCCAGGCCGGTCTTGATGGTGTGGGTTCCGCGGATCCAGGAGAGGCTGTCGTTGATCTGGAGGCGCATGTCGTCCTGCACGGTAGGCAGGTAATCCACGCCGCCGAAGCGGCCGATGACCGCGGAGACCTGGGGCGTAGGGGAGTTGGTGAGCCGGGGGCGGATCTCGTAGGAGGCGGCGAAGGGCAGGTCGTTCACCAGCGGGGGGGTGAGGTTCCTGGTGTTCTGCGTGCTGCCGGTGTGCGTGCGATCCTTCTCGGTGCCGTTGTTGGAGAGGGCCCGGTCAATGGTGGGTTCGATGCGCGTGCCCACGGTGGTGGAGTTCAGGGCGTTGCCGTCGGAGAAGTTGTAGCGCAGGGTGAGGCGGGAGCCGCCGGCGAATTGCTGGTCGGTGCGGGCGGTGAGGGCCACGCCGTCATTGGTCTGGGTGAAGGGAGTCTCCTGGCTGAGGAAGTAGTTGTAGGCCTCGGCGGTGTTGGGGTTGGGAGTGACGCGGCGGAGCTGCGGGAAGAAGACCAGCCGGGGGTTGCGCGTGGTTTGCCGCTCAAGGGCTCCGAAGAAGAACAGCCGGTCCTTGCGCAGGGGGCCGCCGGCCGCGCCGCCGAACTGATGCAGGGTTTCCAGGGACTGGCGGTTGAAGGGCGTCTTCAAGCCCAGCTCCTTGTGGCGCAGTTGGTAGAAGGCCTCGCCGTGGAGCTGGTTGGAGCCCGAGCGGGTGATGGCGTTCAACACCCCGCCGGTCGAGCGGCCGTACTCGGCGGCGTAGCCGGTGGCCACCGCCTGGAACTCCTGGATGGCGCTTTGGGGCACGGTGAAGATCAGGTTGGAGCGTTCGCCGCCCCGAATGCCGCCGAAGAAGGGCTGATTGTAATCGGTGCCGTCCACCATGACGTTGGAGTTGATGCCGCGCTGGCCGGCGATGGAGATCTGGCCGCGCTGCGGGTCCACCTGCACGGTGGGCGTCACCAGCGCCAGATCCTGGAAGCGGCGGCCGTTGATGGGCAGGTCCTGGAGGGCGCGGCGGTCCACCACGCGAGAGGCGGCGGGCGCGACGTTGACCAGGGTTTCGCCCACCTCGACCAGGGTGGTGGTGGAGGCCACTTGGAGTTTGATGTCCGCGCTGACGGTGGAACCGACGTTCAGCACCAGCCCGGAGACGGAGGTAGGGGCGAAGCCGGGCGCCTGGGCGGTAACTTCGTAGCGGCCTGGGTCGAGCAGCACGGCGCGGTACTGGCCGAGCTCGTTGGCGACCAGCTCGCGCGTAAAGCCGGTCTCCAGATTGCGGATCTTGACCGCGGCGCGGGGAACCACGGCCTGATTGGGATCGTAGACGGTGCCCACGATCTGGCCCTTGTTGGCGTCGGATTGGCTCCAGGCCGTAAACAGGACGGCCGGCAGCAGCAGGATCAGCCGCAGGGGCAATCGCATGTGTCTTTCTCCCTCATGATGAGGCGCCGCCCCGACCCAGCCGGTGGTACCGCTCAGGGCGCCGCCGTGCGCGCACGATCTTATCTTTTTACCACACTGGCGGGGCGGGCCTGCTTGCCGGGCGCGGTTGCGCTCCGATAGGATGGGAAATTCCGGATGCTGCGACTGGAAACGGCCGGCGAATCCCACGGGGAGTGTCTGGTGGCGCTGCTGAGCGGACTGCCCGCGGGGGTGCCGGTTTCCGTCCAGGCCGTAGATCGGGAGTTGTGGCGGCGGCAGCAAGGTTACGGCCGCGGCGGCCGGATGAAAATCGAGCGCGACCACGCCGAGATCGTGGCGGGAGTGCGGCACTCGCGCACCATCGGCGCGCCGGTGGCGGTGCTGATCCGCAATCAGGACTGGGCCAATTGGGCCGAGGCGCTGCCGGTGGAGGACAGCCCGCAGGCGGAGGCGGCGCGCCGTCCGGTGTACCGGCCGCGCCCGGGGCACGCCGATCTGGCCGGGGTGCTGAAATACAACTTCCCGGAAGCGCGCTACGTGTTGGAGCGAGCCAGCGCGCGGGAGACGGCGGCGCGGGTGGCGGCGGGCGCGCTGGCCAAGGCCTTTCTGCGCGAGCTGGGCATCGAAGTGCTCAGTCACGTGGTGGCGGTGGGCGGCGTGCGGCTGGAGCGGCGGGCGAGCTGGGAGGAGCTGGAGGAGCTGAGCCGGCGGGAGGAGATCCTGTTGGGCTGCGTGGACCCGGCCGTCGAGCAGCGCATGAAGGAAGCGGTGGAAGAAGCCTACCGCACGGGCGACACGGTGGGCGGCGTCTTCGAGGTGGTGGCGCACGGCGTGCCGCCGGGCCTGGGTTCCTGCGCGAGCTGGGACCGGCGGCTGGACGGGCGCCTGGCGCAGGCGGTGCTCTCGATCCAGGCCGTGAAAGGGGTCGAGATAGGGGACGCGGCGGAAGCGGCCGCCTCGCCGGGCTCGCGCGTGCAGGACGCCATCCGCTACGACCGAGAGCAGCGGCGGTTCCGGCGCAGCACGAACCGCGCGGGAGGAATCGAAGGCGGCATGACGAACGGCGAGGACGTCGTGGTGCGCGGCTGGCTGAAGCCCATCTCGACCTTGCGGCGGCCGCTGGAGTCGGTGGATCTGGCCACGCGCGAGAGCGCCCCGGCGGCCTACGAGCGCAGCGACGTCTGTGTGGTTCCGGCGGCCGGCGTGGTGGGCGAGGCGATGGTGGCTCTGGTGCTGGCCGACGCCTGCCTGGAGAAGTTCGGCGGGGATTCCCTGGAGGAAACCCGGCGCAACTGGCGGGGCTATCTGGAGCAGGTGAGCCGGTACTGAGCGGAGAAAGAACAGAGACGCGGGGATGGTTTATCGCATCGTGAAGTACGGCGACCCGGTGTTGGAGCGGCCGGCGGAGGCGGTGACGGAATTCGACACGCCGGAGCTGCACCGCCTGCTGGAGGACATGTTCGAGTCCATGTACGCGGCCCGAGGGGTGGGCCTGGCGGCGCCGCAGATCGGCCTTTCCCGGCGCATTGCGGTGGTGGATCCCTCGGGCGGAGAGGACCCCGGGCGGCGCATCGTCTTGATCAACCCGGAGATCGTGCGAACCGAAGGCTGGCAGACCGTCGAGGAAGGCTGCCTGAGCGTGCCCGGATTTCACGAGCCGGTGCGGCGCGCCCGGCGCGTGACCGTACGGGCGCAAGACGCCCGGGGAGAGACTTTCGAGATGACGGGGGAGGAGCTGCTGGCCCGGGCCTTCCAACACGAGACCGATCATCTGAACGGGCGGCTGTTCCTGTCGCATCTGAGCGCGCTGAAGCGGGACCTGATCCGGCGCAAGATTCGCAAGCTGAGGAAGGCCGGCGAGTGGGCTTGAGCGAGGCGCGATGCGGCTGGTCTTTTTCGGGACGCCGGCCTTCGCGCTGCCCAGCCTGGAGGCGCTGGTGCGCGAAGGGCACCGGGTGGCGGCCGTGATCACGCAGCCGGACCGCCCGGCCGGGCGGGGAGGGCAAAGCGCGCCGCCGCCCGTCAAGCAGGCGGCCGAGCGGTTGGGGCTGGCGGTGTGTCAGCCCGAAAGCATTCGGCGGCCCGAGTTCGCGCAGTGGCTGCGGCAGCTTGCGCCCGAGGCGGGGGTGGTGGTGGGTTACGGGAAGATCATCCCGCCGGAGGTGATTGACATTCCGCCCCACGGCATCCTGAACGTGCATGCCTCGCTGCTGCCCAAGTATCGCGGCGCGGCGCCTGTGGAATGGGCCATCGCCCGGGGGGAGACCCGCACGGGGGTGACCATCATGCGCATTGACGCCGGCCTGGACACGGGCGACATCCTGCTGCAACGGGAGGCCGAGATCGGTCCGGAGGAGACCGCTCCGGAGCTGCGCGAGCGGCTGGCCGTGCTGGGGGCCGAGTTGCTCATCGAAGCGCTGCGCGCTTTGCCGGCCGGCGCCCTTCGCCCGCGGCCGCAGGATCACGCGCAGGCCACTCTGGCGCCCATGTTGCGCAAGGAGGACGGACGGATTGACTGGCGGATGGCGGCCGGGGAGATCGCCAACCGGGTGCGCGCCTTCATCCCCTGGCCGGGAGCGTACACCTGGCTGCGGGGCAAGCTGCTGCACATCTGGCGGGCGCGGGCCGTTGAGGGTACGTCGCCCGATCCGCCCGGGACGCTGCGCGCCGGCGGGGAACGGCTGTGGGCGGCCTGCGGAGGCGGAAGCAGGCTGGAGATTCTGGAGCTGCAACTGGAGGGCCGGCGACGCCTGCCGGCGGCCGAGTTTCTGCGCGGGTTTCGTTTGGCGGAAAATGAACAGCTTGGGGAGAAAGCATTGTGAAAACGCCGCTGGGCTATCGCTACGGGGCCGTCTATGCCGGGATTCGCAAAGAGAACAAGGATGATCTGGCGCTGATCGTCTCGGAACGTCCCGCCTCGGCGGCGGCGGTGTTTACGCGCAACTGCGTGCAGGCGGCGCCGGTGAAGGTGGCGCGGCGTCACCTGCGATCCTCGGGCGGGCTGGTGCGGGCGGTGCTGGTGAACGCGGGCAACGCCAATTGCGCCACGCGCACCGGGGAGAAGGTGGCGCTGACTTGCTGCCGGGCGGCGGCGCAGATGCTGGATGCGCCGGTCGAGCAGGTGCTGCCCGCCTCGACGGGCGTCATCGGAGTGGAGCTGGAGGCGGGACTGATCCTGCGCGCGCTGCCCCGGTTGTGCAGCCGCCTGAGCGAGGAGGGGTTCGCCGACGCGGCCCGGGCCATCATGACCACGGACACCGTGCCCAAGATGGCCTTCGGCGAGGTGCCCCTGCTGGAGGGCACGGTGCACATCGCGGGCATGACCAAGGGTGCGGGCATGATCCATCCGCAGTTGGCCACCACCCTGGCCTTCGTGATGACGGACGCGGCCATCCCTCCGGCGCGCCTGCGCGCCTTGCTGCTGCCGGCCTTGGAGCGCAGTTATCACCGGCTGAGCGTGGACGGGGACACCTCGACCAACGACACCATCCTGCTGCTGGCCAACGGGGCTTCCGGAGTGCGGCCGGATGCCAAGGAGCAGATGGTGTTCGGCGAGGTGCTGGCCTGGGTGCTGGAGGACCTGGCCGAGAAGATCGCCCGGGACGGCGAAGGGGCCCGCAAGCTGATCACCGTGTACGTCAGCGGAGCGGCAGACGACGAGCAGGCCGCCCGGCTGGCGCGGGCCATCGCCAACTCGCCCCTGGTGAAGACCGCGATTGCGGGCTCGGATCCCAACTGGGGCCGGATTCTCTCTGCCGCGGGCAGCGCCGGCGTGATGTTCGATCCGGCCAAAGTCGAGATCTGGTTGCAGCGGGTGCGCGTCTGCCGGAACGGCTTGAGTGAACCCTTTTGCGAGCGCGAGCTCAAACAGAAGCTGGATGAAAGGGAAGTGCTCATCCGCTTCACGCTGCGCGGGCGGGGCCAGGGCCGGGCGCGCTTCTGGACCTGCGATCTGACCGAGGACTACGTCCGCATCAACGGCAGCTACCGCACTTGACCGCCGCGGTTGGTATATGATATGCCCGTCCGGGCAGGATACCGGACGGGAGGCCGACATGAAGCGAATCTCATATCGGAGCGTCCTTGCCGTCTTGCTGCTGAGCGGATGCGCTTGGAGCCAGACCGGCATGGGGAAGATCCAAGGCACGGTGAAGGACGTGACCGGGGCGGTGGTGCCCGGGGCCTCGGTGAGCGCCACGCACGCCGGGACGGCGCGCCAGTACCGCACCACGACCAATGAGGTGGGCTTTTACTTGCTGCCCTCGGTGCTCAACGGCGCCTACTCGATCACGGTGGAGGCGGCCGGGATGGAGCCTTTCAAGGGCGAGTTCTTCCTTCAGACCGGACAGACCGCGGTGGTGGACGCCGTGCTGAAGGTGGGAGCGACCACGGCCGAGGTGACGGTGACGGCGGACGCCGCTCCCTTGGTGGTCACCACGGCGCCGACGCTGGCGGCGGTGACCGACCGGGCGCGGATTGATCAGTTGCCCATCAGCGGGCGCATGTTCCAGACCCTGGTGGCGCAGACCACGCCGGGTATTGACGGCGCCTCCTACGTGCCGCGGGTTTGGGGAATCAAGTGGGGCGTGGAGTTTCTCCAGGACGGGGCGGTGATGGCCAACCGCGACACCGGCGAGATCGCCGGCCGGCCGCCGGGCATGGACACCATCGAGGAGTTCCGGGTGGAGACCAACAACTCCTCGGCCAAGATGAACCGTCCGGGCACGGTGATCGTGAACACGCGGGCCGGCTCCAACCAGTTCCACGGCTCGCTTTTCGAGATCGTGCGCAACAACAATCTGGGCTTCGGCGTGGCGCGCCAGCGGCAGGACCGCTGGAGCCGCCCGCCCCACCTGGTGCGCAACGAGTTCGGCGCCTCGGGCGGCGGCCCGGTGCGGCTGCCGGGACTTTACGACGGCCGCAACAAGACCTTTTTCTTCCAGGCCTACGAGGCCTTTCGCAGCCTGACCGCCTCCACCAAGGGAGCGCGCCTGCCTACCATGGCCATGCGCCAGGGGGATTTCAGCGGACTGGTGACCGGCGCCGGGCGGCGTTACACCATTTACGATCCCTGGACCACCAACGCGCAATGGAGCCGCCTGCCCTTCCCCGGCAACCAGATTCCCGCCCAGCGCATGAGCCCGCTGGCCAAGTATCTGTATTCCGTTACGCCCGTGCCGACCGATCCTCAGGTCAACCCGCTGGTGGACAACAATTACTGGTACCAGGCGCCTAACAACCGCCTAGAGTGGACCATGACGACCCGGGTGGACCACCGGCTGTCGGACCGCGACCAATTGTTCTTCCGATACACCCACGGCGTGCGGGACACTTACGCTCAGTCGGGCAACAACAACTCGCCCACCACGCTGGACAAGTCGGCCAACGGGGTCTTCCGCCCGATTCGCAACAACACCGGCGTGGCTTCCTGGACCCACACCTTCTCGCCTACGTTTTTCAGCGAGACCCTGTTCAACGTGGGGGTCGAAGATCTGAACTTCCGTAACGTGGGCGACGACAAGAAGTGGGCGGACACTCTGGGCCTGCCCAATCCCTTCAACGAATACGGCTTCCCGAACATCACGGGCACGGGCGTGGGCATGGAGTACATCACGGCCTCCAACCGCCGCAACAACATCACGCATATCTATAACCTGGACGAGAACCTGACCAAGGTGCACGGGCGGCACGAAATCCTGTTCGGAGGCCGGCTGCGCTACGAAAGGCTGCACGTGCTGCCGGATCAGCAGCAGGTGCAGGGAGCGCATTCGCTCAACGGACAGGCCACCGGCCTGTACGATCCCACTTCGGGAGGGGCCTACGCGGCCGTGCCGTACACGGGCCACCCCTCGGCCGATCTGTTCATCGGGGTGATCAACAGTTACTCGGCGCAGTTCGTCCGGAAGTGGTACTACATGACGGACAAGGAGTTCGCCCTCTACCTTCAGGATAACTTCAAGGTCAACTCGCGCCTGACTTTGAATTACGGCCTGCGCTGGGAGCTTTACACTCCGATTCGCGAGTCCGACAACCTGCTCACCGGATTCGACCCCCAGACCAAATCCATCGTCAACGGAGCGGACTGGGACCGGATGTACAAGATCGGGGCCACCCTGCCCTCGATCGTGAAGATCTTCACGGACATGGGCGTGCCCTTCATCCGCCCCAAGGACGCCGGTCTGCCCGAGAACCTGATCCATCTGAACAAGTGGGACTTCAACCCGCGGGCGGGCTTCGCCTACCGCTTCAGCGACTCGCCCCGTCCGGTGGTGATGCGGGGCGGCTATTCGATCTTCGGCTACCCCATGCCGTTGCGCGCCTTCAACGCCCGGATGCGGCAGAACCCGCCCACCACGGCGCGCTTTACTTATCAGCTTTCCAATTCGGCCCAGACTCCGGACCGGCTGCCCAACTGGGGCTTGCGCTCGGTTCCTTCCGTCGTGGCGGGGGTCAACAGCCGGGACGTGCTGAACCTGAACAACCCGGCGGGGATCAGCCGCGGTTCGTTCCTGGTGAGTTACTTCGATCCCAACCAGCCGACGTCCCGGGCGCATGAGTGGAGCCTGACCTTCGAGCGGGAGATTCTCCAGGACACGGTGGTCCGCGCAGGCTATGTGGGCACGCACGGCTCGCGGCTGGACATGTATTATTCTTACAACCGGGCTCCCACCTCTTACGTGTGGTACGTGACCAAGGGCGAGCCGCTGCCCACAGGCACTTATGCGGGCACCGCGATGAGGGTCTTCGAAAACACCCGCTACGGCGACATCGAGGTGTATCAGAAGACCGGCTGGTCGAACTCGCAGAACTTCCAGTTCGAGATCCAGCGCCGCTACAGCAAGGGTTACGGCTTCCAGTTCTTCTACGTGCTGAGCAACACCTTGAAGGCCGGGGCCAGCGGCTGGGAGGACGACGTCCTCACGCCGGCCGAGATCTACCTGCCGGGCGCGGTGCCTAAGGACAACCGGGAGCGGGCTCGCTTCCTGTTCTACCGCCGGGACACCGCCATCCCGCAGCACCGTTACAACTGGAACTTCATCGTGGACCTGCCCTTTGGGCGGGGCAAGCACTGGCTGGGCAATGCCGGGCCGCTGCTTCACCGTCTGGTGGGCGGCTGGCAGCTTGCCGGCCAGGGTTCGATCACCAGCACCTGGTGGTCGCTGCCCACTTCGAGCTGGCTGTTCCCCAACAAGCTGGAGATTTACGGGGACAAGTACAAGGTGCAGGATTGCCGCAGCGGGGTGTGCCAGGACGCGTATCTCTATTACAACGGTTACATCCCGGCCAACCGGATCAACAGCTACGACGCCGGCGGGCGGCCCAACGGCGTGATGGGCGTTCCGGACTTCTACAAGCCCGCGCACACGCCCCTGATTCCCATGCCCAAGGACGGGGGCAGCCCGTCCGACCCGCTCTATGCCTTCTACGACAGCAACACGGTCTGGGTGCCGCTGAAAAACGGCACGCTTCAGCGGGTGACGCTGGACACCGGGCTGAATCCCTGGAGGAACCAGTATGCCCTCGGGCTGTACAACTGGTATCAGAACGCCTCGCTGTTCAAGGTGATCCCGGTGAGGGAGAGCGTCTACTTCCGGCTGAATATAGACTTCTTCAACGTGTTCAACATTCCCGGCATCCCCAAGACGCCGAACTCGACCAGCGGCTTGATAAACGCCCAATACTCCGGCAACGGGGCGCGGGCCCTTCAGTTCGGCTTGCGGCTGAGCTGGTAGGCGGAGGCGCGCCGCGGCCGCTCCGCCGGGCGTGCTAGGATCGGACAGCGATGAAGATCACGCGCGTGGAGACTATCTATCTCCGCCAGCGGGAGGTCAAGGCGCAATGCGACAGCGGGCAGGACGCGCTGATCGTGCGAGTGGAGACCGACGCGGGCATCAGCGGGCTGGGCGAAGTGGACTCCAACCCGCTGGCCGCCAAGGGAGCCATTGACGGCCCCTTCTCGCACACCACCGCTTGCGGGCTGGCCCAGGTGGTGCTGGGCGAAGATCCTTTCGAGACCGAGAAGCTCTGGTACAAGATGTACCGGGCCAACATTTACGGCGGGCGGCGGGGCGTGGGCATCCACGCCATGAGCGGGATAGACATGGCCCTGTGGGACATCAAAGGCAAGGCGCTGGGCTTGCCGATCTGGAAACTCCTGGGCGGCGGCTTCCAGTCCCGGATTCGCTGCTACGCCAGTTCGCTGTTCGGCCCGACGCCGCGCAAGACGGCCGATCTGGCCCGGCGCTTCCGCCAGCAGGGCTTCACGGCGGTGAAGTTCGGCTGGGATCCGATGGGACGCGACGCGAAGACCGATGTGGCGCTGGTGCGCGAGGCGCGCCGCGGCCTGGGCGACGACGCCGACCTGTTGATTGACGCCGGCCTGGCTTGGGACGCGGCCACCGCCATCCAGCGGGCGCGCGCTTTCTCGGAATACGACATCTTTTGGCTGGAGGAGCCGCTGCGCCCGGACGATTACGAGGGCTACCGGCGCCTGGCCGAGGCCACCCCGGTGCGCATCGCCGCCGGGGAGGAGGAAAGCAGTCGCCTGTCGTTTCTGGAGCTGATGGACCGGGGGCGGATTGACGTGGTACAGGTGGACCTGACGCGCTGCGGCGGTTTCACCGAGGCCATGAAGATCGCCTCGCTGGCCTGGGATCGGGGCCTGATGGTGGCCAACCACGGTTTCACCACCTACATCAACGTGGCCGCCGCCCTGCATTGGCTGGCCTCGATTCCCAACGCCCTGATCTGCGAGTTCGTGGCCGAGGAGCAGACCAACCTGCGCGAATTCATCACGCGGCAGAAGCTGCGTGCCCGGGACGGTTTTCTGGAGCCGCCGGCGGAACCCGGGCTGGGCGTGGAGCTGGACGAGGAGGGGGTGGGAAAGTTCCGGGTGGCCTGAAAGGCGCCGGGGCGAGGAGGATCATGCGATTCCGGGTGTTCGTGGCTTTGAAGCCGACCGTACTCGATCCGCAGGGGCAGACCATCTGCTCGGCCCTGAACGGCATGGGGCACCGCGCGATCGCGGAGGTGCGCCAGGGCAAGTACTTCGACATCACGCTGGAGGGCGATCTCTCGCGCGAGCAAGCCGCCCGCCAGATCGAGCAGATCGCGCAGGACGTGCTGGCCAATCCGGTCATCGAGGACTACCGGGTCGAGCCTCTGGATTGAGGCCGCCGCGCAGGGGGGCCCGGATCGGCTATCATGGTGATGGCGGGGTCCCTTGGGGCCCCATTCCCAGCCTCAGGGGAGGAGGTGAAGCCGGTTTGGCGGAAGTCGTCGTCCAGGAAGGCGAGACGGTCGAGAGCGCGCTGCGGCGCTTCAAGCGCAAGGTCCAGCAAGAGGACATCATCAAGGAGATCAAGAAGCACTCCTTCTACATGAAGCCGGGGGAAAAGCGGCGCGCCAAGCAGGCACTGGCGCGCAAGCGCAGCCGCAAGAAGATGGCCAAGATGTTGGAGTAGCCCCCGGCCCCCGGCGGCCCCCCTTGGGCGGGCCGCCGCCTACCGCTTCATTGCTTTCAGGGCGGAGCTTTCGACTCGCTTGAAGCCGGCCGGGACCTCCAGCCGCGCCGGATCCACCGGGGCGGTCGAGAAGCCGGCGGATTCGCTGGTCAGCTCCATGAGCGTGCCCGAGCCGGCGCCCTCCCCGGCCGGGGCGGTCTCGGCCGGGCGAGGCTGCTCGGCCGGTTCCTTCTTGCGTCCCAGGCGCCCCAGGCGGCCCAAGCCGCCCAGTCGTCCCAGCGCACCGCCGACTGAAGGCTGCTCCGGGGCCTGTTCGGTCCGCGGCTTGGCCTCGGCCGGAGGCTGCTCGGCGCCCTCGCCCGGCTGACCCTTGAAGTCCATTTTGATCACCTGGTAGACGGGCACCCCGTCCAGTTTGGCGGCCTCCCGGGACAGCTCGGCCATGCCCTTGACGATCTCGGAGCGCTGCGCGCCCAGTATGCCCCCGCCGGGCGTAAAGGCCATCTTCTGCGCCATGCGGCGGTAATAATCAGCCACCTGTTCGTAGCCGGGCACGCGAGCCAGCCACGTGTCGCTGGTGACGGTCATGAAGACGCCGCGCCGGCCGGTCTTCTTATCGGTTCCTTCCATCTCGATGGTGATGATCGCCTGGCGCGCGTCCAGGCCGGAGATGGACTTGGTCTGCCCGGTCTGCCGGACGGAAGCCTTCACCGTGACGTCGGCCTGCTCGCCGCGCTCGGTGCGCATCTCGGCTTCGGCCCGTTTCCAGATTTCGGCCAGCTCGGCGAAGGTGGTCACCGAGTAGGTCTTGTTGCGGAAGTCAAGCTCGGTGAAGGTCTCCTGGCCGAGGTCCACGATGTGGCCGTTGTAAGGGTTCAGAGTGGCCAGACGGTCGCCTTTCAGCAGGATCGTGCTCTGAATGGGCTCGCGCGCCTGCTTGGAGAAGACGCCGACCACTTTCATCATGCCTGCCATCAGACCGCCGGTGATCTTGGAGGTCTGCTGATAGCTGAAGTCCGCCGAGAGCAGGCCGGCCCCCAGCACAACCAGCATCCCCGTTCTGGCTGCTGCCTTCATAACCGCCTCCTTTTCCGGACCATGATACGACAGCCGGCAGCGTGCGGGGGCAGGGGCGGTGGTTTTCGGCTGCGGCCGAGCCGCCCGGGGGTGCCGGCTTCGCTACAATGAACCTTCGAACGCCTCCGCCAAGGGAGGCGGGGAGGCTGCGATGGCCGACATCATCATCCATCCCACGCAGAAGTGGGTGCGGCTCGCCTATACGGTTTGGCTGCTGATCGCTGTAGCCGCGATCTTCGTCTGGAACAACTACCTGCCGGAGAAGTCCCTCTGGGGGCCGGCCGCGGCGATCGCCCTGCTGTGGGTGCTGTGGCCGCTGCGGCTTCAGATCCGGCGCCGCTTCATCAAGCTGATGATCGAGGGCGACAAGCTGCGGTTCGAAAGCGGCATCTTTTCGCGGACCACGCGCACGCTCCAGCTCGCCAAGATACAGGACGTGACGGTGCGCCAGACGCTGGGGCAGCGGCTGATGGACCTGGGCGATCTGTCCATCGAGACGGCGGGCGAGACCAGCCGGCTGACCATGTGCGACATTGACCACCCGCAAGCGGTGGCCGATCAGATCATGGACTGGACGCGCGATCAACCCTCCCGGCGAAAGGAGGGACGGGCTTGAAGCCGCTGGAAGGCCGCATCGCGCTCATCACCGGCGCCAGCAAGGGCTTGGGCAAGGCGATGGCTCTGGCCCTGGCCGAGGCGGGCGGGCAGGTGGCCCTGGTGGCGCGGCAGGCCGAAGCGCTGGCTCAGGCGACGGCGGAGGCGCGCGCCCTGGGCGCCGAGGCGGAGGGCTTCGCGGCCGACGTCAGCGACGAGCGGCAAGTGGCCCGGCTGGCCGAGCAGGTGATCGCGCGCTTCGGCAAGCTGCACATCCTGATCAACAACGCGGGGGTAAACATCCGCAAGCCGGTGACCGAGTTCACGCTGGCGGAATGGCGGCGCGTGATAGACGTCAACCTGACGGGGGCCTTCCTGATGGTGCGCGCCTTCCTGCCGCACATGCGGGGCCACGGCTACGGGCGGATCATCAACGTGACCTCGACCATGAGTCACGTGGGCCTGCCGCTGCGCACCGCTTACGCCTCGAGCAAAGCGGGCCTGCTGGGCTTCACGCGGGCGCTGGCCCTCGAGCTGGCGCCGGAAGGCATTACGGTGGTGGGCATCAGTCCCGGGCCGTTCGCGACCGAGATCAACCGGCCGCTGCTGGAGGATCCGGCCGTGAGCCGGGAATTCATCTCGCGCGTGCCGCTGGGCCGCTGGGGGCGGCTGGAGGAAGTGGGCCGGCTGGCGGTCTATCTGTGTTCGGAAGAGGCGGCATTCATCACCGGGGCCGATATCCTGATTGACGGGGGCTGGTGCGCGCAATGAGGACCGGCCTGGCCCCGGCGGCGGCCGCGCTGCTGGCGGTGGCCGCAGCGGGCTGCCACAGCGGGCAGCGGCGCGTGGTGGGCGTGGTTCCCAAGTCCACCGCGCATGTGTTTTGGGTGGCGGTGGAGAGCGGCGTGCGGGCGGCGGCGCGCGACCATCGGCTGGAGGTGATCTGGAACGGCCCGCCGGCGGAAACCGAGTACGACCGGCAAATCCAGATCGTGGATTCCCTGATCGCGCGCCGAGTGGACGGTCTGGCGGTGGCGGCCAGCGAACGCAAGGCGCTGGTGGGCTCGATTGACCGCGCCATGGCGCTGGGCATTCCGGTGGTGGTTTTCGATTCGGGCGTGGATTCGGAAAACTACGTCAGTTTCGTGGCCACCGACAACTACGAGGCCGGCCGGATGGGCGCGCGAACCCTGGCCCGGCTGATCGGCGGGCGGGGCAAGGTGGCGATGGTGCTGCACGCGCCGGGCAGCTTCTCGACCATGGAGCGCGAGCGGGGCTTCGAGGAGGCGATGGCCCGCGAGTTCCCTCAGATCCGCATCGCCGCCCGGCAGTTCGGCCTGGCGGATCGGGCCAAGGCGCGGGCGGCGGCCGAGAACATGCTGGCGGCGCACCCGGATCTGGACGGCCTGTTCGCCTCGACGGAGCCTTCCTCCTCGGGGGCGTCGCTGGCCCTGAAGGGCCGCGGGCTGGCGGGCAAAGTGCGATTCGTGGCCTTCGATTTCGCCCAGAACATGATCGAGGATCTCAGAGCGGGCGTGATTGACGCCATGGTGGTGCAGGATCCCTACCGCATGGGCTACGAGGTGGTGCGGCTGCTGGCCGAAAAGCTGGAGGGCAAGACGCCGCCCAAACGGCTGGATCTGAGCGCGCAGGTCGTCGGCCGGCAGGATCTGGAGCGCCCGGAGATCCGGCGGCTGCTGTTCCCTCAACTGGAGGTCATGGGGAAGCGATGAGAGAGGCGGAGCAACCCCCGCCCTACGTGGTCGCCGAGAGCGACCTGCGGGAGTTCATCGAGCGCATCCTAAGGGCGGCGGGAGTGCCGGCGGAGAAGGCGGCGCTGGTGGCGGCGCCGCTCACGGCCTCCAGCCTGCGCGGCGTGGATTCGCACGGCATCCAGCTTCTGCCGCATTACGTGGGCCAGATCGAGCGGGGGGACGTCAACCCCCAGGCCGAGGGCCGCGTGGTCTCGGAGAGCGGCGCCTGCCTGGTCTACGACGCCGAGCACGGCCTGGGGCAGGTGACCGCACCCATCTGCTGCGCGCACGCCGTGCGCCTGGCGGCCGGCTGCGGCCTCTCGATGGTGGTGGCGCGCGAGGCGAACCATTTCGGGGCGGCGGCCTACTGGGGCCAGAAGATCTCGGCCGCCGGGCTGATCGGCATCGTGATGTGCGACGCCTCGATGCAGGTCCCGCCCTGGCAGGGTCGCGAGGCGCGGCTGGGGACCAACCCCATCTGCGTTTCCGTGCCCCACCCGGAGGGCAAGGGCTGGCTGCTGGACATGGCCACCACCACGGCCGCCTACGGGAAGCTCGAACAGGCTCTGCTCAAGGGCCAGACGACGATCCCTTACGGCTGGGCGGTGGATCCCGAGGGCGTGCCCACCACCGATCTTCAGACCGCCCTGCGCGGTTTGCTGATGCCGCTGGGCGGCTACAAAGGGACGGGACTGGCGATGATGGTGGAGGTGCTCACCGGCTTGCTGGCCGGCGGCCCGGTCTTCGGCACGCAGGTCACCGGGGTACGCCACCGCGGCCGCCCCATGCGCTGCAATCACACCTTCCTGGCGATTGACGTGCGACGTTTCCTGCCCTTGGAGGAGTTCCAGTCCCGACTGGAATGGTGGATCCGGCAGGTCAAGTCGGCCCGGCCGGCGAAGGGGTACGAGGAGGTGCTGGTGGCCGGGGAGCCGGAATGGCGGACCGAGCAGGAGCGCCGCCGGCACGGCATCCCGATCATGGCGGGACACTGGGAGCCGCTCGCGCGCCTGGCCGGCCGCTACGGCGTGCCGCTGCCGCCGCCCTTCCGTCCCGCTGCTTGAGGCGGCCCTGCCTTGCGCCCCGGCCCCGTTCTATACTGTTCGGTTCCTCCGGAAGGAGGACGGAAGGAGTCGAAGCGGCCATGGTGTTCGGACTGATCGTGGGCAATCGCGGCTTTTTCCCGGATCATCTGGCCCGCAGCGGGCGCGAACAGATGATCGCGGCGCTTCGGGCGGCCGGCCACGAGGCGGTCGGGCCGGGACCCGAAGACACCAAGTACGGGGCGGTGGAGACGCGGCAGGAGGCCAAGCGATGCGCCGAGATCTTCCGCGCCCGGGCGGAGTCGCTGGACGGCATCATCATCACCCTGCCCAACTTCGGCGACGAGAAATCGGCCGCCGAGGCGGTGCGGCTGGCGGGGTTGGGAGTTCCGGTGCTGGTGCACGCCTTCCCGGACGAAGCGGGCAAGATGACGGTGGCCGACCGGCGGGACAGCTTCTGCGGCAAGATGAGCGTGTGCAACAACCTGAAGCAGTACGGGATCCCCTACTCGCTGACCACGCTGCACACCGAGGCGCCCGAATCGGAGACCTTCCGGCGCGACCTCGAGTGGTTTGCCGCCGTCTGCCGCGTGGTGCGAGGCTTGCGCGGCCTGCGCGTGGGAGCGATCGGCGCCCGGCCGGCGGCCTTCAACACCGTGCGTTACAGCGAGAAGATCCTGGAAGGCTGCGGGATCACGGTCGAGCCGATTGACCTTTCGGAAATCTTCGGGCGCGCCTGGCGGCTGGCCGACCAGGACGAGGCGGTGAGGGCGAAGCTGGAGGCCATCCGCAACTACGTCCCCACGGGCGATACGCCCGAGGAGGCGCTCGTGCGCATGGCCAAGCTGGGCGTGGCGATCGAAGAGTGGATGCGGGCCAACGAGCTGGCGATCAGCGCGGTGCAGTGCTGGACCTCGCTCGAGCAGTACTACGGCGTGGTGCCCTGCACGCTGATGAGCATGATGAGCGACCGGCTGATGTCGAGCGCCTGCGAAGTGGACATCCCGGGCGCCATCGCGATGCACGCTCTGCGCCTGGCCTCGGGGACGCCCAGCGCCTTGCTGGATTGGAACAACAACTACGGGGAGGACCCCGACAAGGCGGTGTGCTTCCACTGCTCGAACCTGCCCAAGCATTTCTTCGCCGACGTGCGCATGGACTATCAGGCCATCATCGCGGGCACGGTGGGCAAGGAAAGCACCTTCGGGACCTGCGTGGGCCGGGTCAAGAGCGGGCCGATGACCTTCGCGCGCTTCTCGACCGACGACCGGGCGGGCCGCATGCGGGGCTATGTCGGGGAGGGCCGCTTCACGGACGATCCGCTGGAGACCTTCGGCGGGGCGGGAGTGGTCGAGGTGCCGCGCCTCCAGGCGCTGCTGCGCTATGTCTGCGAGAACGGCTTCGAGCACCACGTGGCGGCCAATCTCTCCCAATCGGCCGCGGCGATCTACGAAGCGGCCTCCAAGTATCTGGGCTGGGAGATGTACTGGCATCGTTAGGAGGCGGCAATGGCCCTGGTGGCCGGAGTGGACTTCGGAACCCTGACGGTTCGGGTTTCCATCGTGGACAGCCGGCAGGGGCGGCTGGGCTCGGGCACGGCCGAGTATCCCCTGCACCGCAAGAAGGAAGATCCCGATCACGCCACGCAGAGTCACGCCGACCATATGCGGGCGCTGGTCGAGGCCATGGCCAAGGCCCTGGAGGATGCGGGCGCGCCGGGGGAGCGGATCGAGGCCATCGCCCTGGACACCACCGGCTCGAGCGTGGTCCCGGTGGGCGAGGGGCTCGAGCCGCTGGACGAGTACTATCTCTGGTGCGATCATCGGGCTTGGCGCGAGGCGGCCGAGATCACCGCCAAGGCGCGCCAGATGAAGCTGGAGGCGATCGAGTGGTGCGGCGGCACCTACTCCTCCGAGTGGGGCTTCTCGAAGTTGCTGCACTGGCTGCGGCACAATCCCGACAAGCGCGGCCGGATGGTCTCGGCGCTGGAGCACTGCGACATGGTGGTGGCGGTGCTGTGCGGCATTCGCGATCCGGCCCGGGCGCCGCGCAGCATCTGCGCCGCGGGGCACAAGTGGATGTGGAACGCCGCTCTGGGCGGCCTGCCGCCCGAGGAGTTCCTGGTCGCGGTGGATCCCCTGCTGGCCGGCGTGCGGGCCAAGCTGATCGGCCGCTACGGGGCCTCGGATGAGATCGCCGGGGGGCTCTCGCCGGAATGGGCCCAACGGCTCGGGCTGCGCCCGGGGATTCCCATACCGATCGGGGCCTTCGACGCGCACTGGGACGCGATCGGAGCGGGGGTGCGCGAGGGCGACGTAGTGAACGTGGTGGGCACCTCGACCTGCGTGATGGCCATCACGCGCGAGGTGAAGCTGATCCCGGGCGTCTGCGGGGTGGTGCCGGGCTCGATTCACCCCAAGATGACCGGGGTGGAGGCGGGCCTCTCGGCCACGGGCGATATCTTCGAGGCGATCGCGCGGCGGGCGGGCTCGAGCGTGGCCGAGCTTTCCCGGGGCCTGGAGAAGTATCGCGCGGGGCAGACCGGGCTGCTGCGCCTCACCTGGGACAACGGGGATCGCACCGTGCTGGTGAATCCCGAGCTGGGCGGGGTGACCCTGGGCTGGAACCTGACGCACACCGCGCAGGACGAGCTATTCGCCGCCATCGAGGGCACGGCGTTTCACACCCGCGTCATCCTGGAGCGCATGCAGGAGTACGGCGTGCCCATCCGCCGGGTGATCAACGGCGGCGGGGTGCCGCAGCGCAACGAGGTGCTCAACCGGGTTTACGCCGACGTCTTCAACATGCCGGTGCTGGTGCCGCAGAGCGAAGTGACCAGCCTGGGCTCGGCGATTTTCGCCTTCCTGGCGGCGGGCGTTTTTCGGAGCATCGAGGAGGCGCAGGAGGCGCTCTGCCCGCGCTACCGCACCGTCCAGCCCGATCCCGAGGCCGCGGCCGTTTACCAGGAGCTTTACGGGCTGTACCGCAAGCTGTACTTCGGACTGGGCCGGGCGGACGCCGCCGCGCTGGCGGCCGGCGACGTGCTGCCCGCCCTGCGCCGCATCGCCGCCCGCCGGCGGAGCAAGGGATGAAGCTGGAGAGCCTGCGGGCCGAAGTGCTGGAGGCCAACCTCGAGCTGGTGCGCCGCGGCCTGGTGCTTTACACCTTCGGCAACGCCAGCGGCCTGGACCGAGCCTCGGGCCTGGTGGCGATCAAGCCCAGCGGCGTGCCTTACGAGCGGCTGCGGCCGGCGGATCTGGTGGTGGTGGATCTGGAGGGCCGCCTTGTGGAAGGAGCGCTGCGTCCCTCTTCGGACCTGCCCACGCACCTGGCGCTCTACCGGGCCTTCCCGGCCATCGGCGGCGTGGCGCACACGCACTCGCGGGCCGCTACCGCTTTCGCGCAGGCGCGGCGGGAGATCCCCTGCCTGGGCACCACGCAGGCCGATTACTTCCATGGAGCGGTGCCTGTCACGCGGCTGCTCGCGGCCGAAGAAGTGGCCGGGGATTACGAGGCGCGCACGGGCGCGGCGATCGTCGAGCGCCTGGCGGGAGTGGATCCGCTGAGCACGCCGGGCGTGCTGGTGGCCGGCCACGGTCCGTTCACCTGGGGCTTGACGGCGCGGGAGGCTGTTCATCACGCGGTGATCCTGGAGGAGCTGGCCGAGATCGCGCTGCGCACCCTGGCCCTGGATCCGGCCGCGCCCCTGCTGCCGGCTTACTTGCGGGACAAGCATTTCTTCCGCAAGCACGGCCCCGGGGCCTACTACGGCCAGCCGGGCGAGGAGGAATCATGAAGTCAGCCTGGCGGGCGGCGGCGCTGGCCGTCCTGCTCGCGGCATGTTCGAGAACCCCGAGGGAGAAGCTCACCGTGACTCAACAAGCATTCGGCAAGACGGCGGACGGCACGCCGGTGGACCTGTTCACCTTGGCCAACGCGCGGGGCGTGCAGGTCTCGATCACCAATTACGGCGGCATTATCGTCTCCCTGCTGGCGCCCGACCGCCAGGGGCGGCCGGGCGACATCGTCCTCGGCTTCGAGCGGCTGGAGGACTACCTCAAAGGCCATCCCTACTTCGGCGCCATCGTGGGGCGCTACGGCAACCGGATCGCCAAGGGACGCTTCACTCTGGACGGAGTAGAGTACAAGCTGGCCCGCAACAACGGAGAGAACCACTTGCACGGCGGCCTCCAGGGTTTCGACAAGAAAGTCTGGGCGGCCCGCCACTGGATGGATTCGGCGGGGGCGCATCTGGAGCTGGCCTATTCCAGCCCGGACGGCGAAGAAGGCTATCCCGGCCGGCTGGACGTAAAAGTCACTTACACGCTGGCGGAAAACAATCAACTGCGGATAAGTTACTATGCGGTTACGGACAAGCCCACCGTGGTCAATCTGACGAACCACAGTTACTTCAACCTGGCGGGCGAGGGCGACATTCTGGGCCACGTCCTGCGCTTGAACGCCGACCGCTTCACGCCGGTGGACGCCGGCCTGATCCCCACCGGCGAGCTGCGGCCGGTGGCGGGGACCCCCTTCGACTTCACCGCGCCCACCCCCATCGGGGCCCGCATCGAGCAGGACGACGAGCAGTTGCGCCTGGGGCGCGGCTACGACCACAACTTCGTGCTGCGCGGCGGCGGAGGGGCCTTGGCCGAGGCGGCCGAGGTCTACGAGCCCAAGACCGGGCGGGTGCTCCGGGTCCTGACCACCGAGCCCGGCGTGCAGTTTTACACCGGCAATTTCCTGGATGGGACCCTCCGGGGCAAGGGCGGGCGGGTCTACGCGCGCCGCGCGGGCTTCTGCCTGGAGACCCAGCACTTCCCGGATTCGCCCAACCAGCCCGGCTTCCCCTCGACCGTGCTGCGACCCGGCCAGACCTATCGCTCGACGACGGTCTTCGAGTTCTCGGCGCGCTGAAGGTTCAGCCTTCCAGCAGGCCGAACTCGCGCATCTTGTCGTAGAGCAGGCGGCGGTTGATTTTCAATAGCTCGGCCGCCCGGCTGCGGTTGCCGCCCGCTTGCGCCAGGGCGCGCTCGATCATCCTGCGCTCCAGGCGGGCGACCGCCTCGTGCAGTCCCTCCTCCAGAGGCACGGCGTCGAAGGGATCCCCCGCAGGCGGCTGAGCGCTCAGGCGAAAGTGTTCGGGGGTGATCGGGGCGCCCCGGCTGAGCACCAGGGCGCGCTCCAGGCAATGCTCCAGCTCGCGCACGTTACCCGGCCAGGGCTGGGCCGCCAGCCAGCGGAGGGCCTCTTCGGAGAGGGCGGGCACGGCCAGCTTGAGGCGCGCGGCCGAGCGCCGCAGCAGGAAGCGCGCCAGCTCGGGAATGTCCTCGCGCCGCTCGCGCAAGGGCGGGGCGGTAAGGGTGACGACGTTCAAGCGGTAGTAAAGATCCTCCCGGAAGCGGCCTTCCTTGACGGCCCGCGCCAGATCGCGGTTGGTGGCGGCCAGCACGCGCACGTCCAGCGGGATGGTGAGGTTCGAGCCCAGTCGCTCGATGGCCCGGTCCTGAAGCACGCGCAGCAGCTTGGCCTGGGTGGAAGGCGCCAGCTCGCCGATTTCGTCCAGGAAGATCGTGCCGCCGTCGGCGAACTCGAACTTGCCGATGCGCCGCTGGGCCGCGCCGGTGAAGGCGCCGCGCTCGTGTCCGAACAGCTCGGCTTCCAGCAGCGTTTCCGGGATGGCCGCGCAGTTGACCTTGACCAGGCGGCGGGCGGCGCGCGGGCTGTGGCGGTGGATGGCGCGGGCGATCAGCTCCTTGCCGGCGCCGGACTCGCCCGTGATCAGCACGGTGGAATCGGTGGGGGCGACCTGGCCGATGAGCTTGTAGAGGCGCTGCATGGCCGGGCCGGCGCCGATCATTTCGGCGGGCTGGGCGGCGCTCTCCTCGGCCCGGTAAGCCTCCAGCTCGGCCGCCCGGCGGCGGCTCTCGATGGCTCGTTCGAGCTGGATCCGCAGCTCCTCGAAGTTGATGGGCTTGGTCAGATAATCGAAGGCGCCCAGGGCCATGGCTTGGATAGCGGCGTCGCTGGAGCCGTAGGCGGTCATGATCAGCACGGCCGGCGGCGAGGCCTGCTCGCGCAACTCGCCGAGCAGGGCCAGACCGTCCTTGCCCGGCATGCGCAGGTCGAGCAGAGCGGCGTCCACCGCTTCCCGGCGGAGCAGATCGGAGGCCTCGCGGCCGTCGGCGGCGCAGACGACGCGGTAGCCCTCGTCCTCCAGTAAAGCCCGCAGCGACTGGCGGGCCTGCGGCTCGTCTTCCGCCACCAGCACTAATCCCTTGGCTTTCACGGCGCGCTCCCGGCGGCGGGCAACAGAAGGCGGAAGGTCGCGCCCGGCCCGCGGGGATCGAATTCGAGGCTTCCGCCGTGGGCGGCGGCGATCTCGCGCGAGACGGCCAGGCCCAGGCCGCTGCCCTCGGGCCGGGTGGTGAAGAAGGCTTCGAAAATGTGAGGCCGCGCGGCCTCGGGGATGCCCGGTCCCTGGTCGGTGACGCTGAGGGCGATGCGGTCGCTCTCCAGGCTCTGCCGCACCCGGATCAGACCCCCCGGCGGGGAGGCCTCGATCGCGTTGAGCAATAGATTGATCAGCACCTGCACGATCTGCGCTCCGTCCACCTCGGCGGCAAGGTTCTCGCGCTCGCTTTCGAGCGTGATGCGGACGCCCTTGCGCCCGGCCGGCTCCTGAACCATGCCGACCGCCTGACGGACCAGGGGCGAGATCTGCTGGGGACGGCGCTCGGCCGGCGCGGGGCGGCCGAAGGCCAGCAGGCGCGCCAGAATCCCGTCCAGGCGGTCTATCTCCCGCATGGCGGCCGCCACCTCTTCGCCCGTGGCGGCGCCCTTGCGCAGGCGCCGGCCCAGCAGCTCGAGCGTCAGTCGCACCGAGTTCAGCGGGTTGCGGATCTCGTGCGCCACCCCGGCCACCACTTTGCCCAAGGCGGCCAGCCGATCCTGCCGGCGCAGCTCGGCCTCCAGGGCCGTGCGCCGGTCGGCCATGCGGTTGATGGCGCGCGAAATCTCGCCGAACTCCCCCGCGATGGGCGCCAGCCGGTGGCCGAAATCCTCTTCCAGCCGCCGCAGTCCGGCGTTGATCTGCGCCACGCCGCTGCGCAAGGCCAACCAGAGGGAAACCAGCGCGCCCACACCCAGCATCGCCGAGAGGGCCAACGCGCCGTACCAAAGCTGCCGCCGGCGGCCGACCGGATCGCGCGCGCCGCTCA
>JBBIMA010000052.1:0-29330 GCA_037444625.1 Solibacteraceae bacterium | reverse complement strand
GGCCGGGAGCTGGCGGCGAAGATTCGCGCGCGGCTGGACGCCGGATAGGGCCGGGCGGGCCGGGCCGTCGGCGCCGGGCCCGCCCGCGGCCGTATCAGAAGTAAATCTTCAGCGAAAGCTGAATGATGCGCGGATCGCGGGCGCTGGTGAAGGCGCCCACGTTAGCGTTCTGATTCACACCCTGGGGATCGAAACGGAAGCCGGAATCGAGTCCCGAGAACTGGGTGTGATTCCAGGCGTTGAACAGCTCGGTGCGGAACTGGATGAAGCGCTCCTCGGAGAACAGCGGGACACGCTTGGAGACGGCGATGTCCCAGTTGTTGACCCCGGGACCGTAGAGGTAATTCAGGCCGCCGTTGCCGAAGTCGCGCAGGGGCGTGCGGCGGAAGACGTCGGTGTTGAAGTTGCGGTAGAAGGTCTTCTCGCTCTTGGAGAGCCGGGGATTACCCACCACCGTGATGCGGGCGCCCTCGCTCGAGCCGGTGATGTCCTGCCCGTCGGTGGTCGAGAAGCCGGGCGTGAAGGGCGCGCCGGTCATGAAGGTGGTGATGCCCGAGATCTGCCAGTGATCCAGGAACCAGCCGAGCGGCTTGATGCCCAGCCTCTGGCCGAGCTTGGGCAGATCCCAGATGTAATTGAGCACGAAGACGTGCGGGCGGTCCCAGGCGAGCGGCGCATAGTTGCGCCGGCGGGGCGAGAAGTACGGGCTGACCGAGGAGTAATCGTTGCCCACGATGCCCAGGGACTTTGAGAAGGTGTAGGCCAGGCCGAACTGTAGGCCGCGGGTGTAGCGCCGGTTGGCGGCAATCTGCAAGGAGTTGTAATTGGAGGTGGCGGAGAACTCTTGCAGGTTGATCGTCCCAAAGCCCTTGATGGGCCGGAGGAAGTTATCCGGCAAGGGCCGTCCGGGCTGGGTCGGATCCTGGTTGGCCGGGTCGAAGCGGGCGTACATAGGAATGGGGTTGAGGTCGCGGCGGATGATCAGGTGCCGGCCCAAGCCCCCCACGTAGGAGACGTCCACTGTGGTCTCCCAGATCTGGTGCTGAACGCCGAAGCTGTAGTTCATGGTGGTGGCCAGGCTGTTGTGACCGAGCAGGGTGGTCAGGTTCGAGGGCCCGATGGCGCCGCCGGAGGCCGCGTAACTGTCCAGGCTCCCGTAATAAAGGGTGGGCGTGTAAGCGACCGGCGGGTTGCCGTTAGTGTAAAACGTCGGGTTGCCCTGCGGCCGGTCCTTGAAGATGCCGAAGCCGCCGCGCAGCGCGGTTCGGCCGGTGCCGAACATGTCGTAGGCGAAGCCGAACCGGGGGCCGAGGTGGAGCCAGGGGGTGGTGAACATGCCGGGCGGATAGCCGTCCTTACCGCCGATCTTCATGCCGTTGGCCGGTTCGCCTGAGCCGGGGACGAACAGGCCGATCAGAGGCACGGGAGCGAAGGCCTTGGAGAGGGGATCCTGGGCCACCCGGCGTCCCTGCGGGTCGCGGGCCGGCATGTAGAGCGCCGGGGCGCGGCGGATGTCATAGAAGTTGGGGTCCCAGGTGGCGCAGGTGCGGTTGAGGTCTTCCATGGGAGGCAGGTGGTAGAAGCGCAAGCCGATGTCCAGCGTCAGGCGGCGGTTGACCCGCCAGTTGTCCTGGAGGAACCACTCGAAGTTCCAGAACCACCAGTCGCCGTCCACCCGGGCGGTGGCCTCCGAGTAGGAGGTGATGTTGCCCAGCAGGGCGTTGGCGTAACTGTGGTTGGAATCGAAGGGGTTGTTGGTGTCGCGCGAGAAGCTGAACGCGCCGCGGTAGTTGCCCCCGCCCACCTGGAACTTGCCGGTGCGCTCGATGTAGATGCCGGCCTTCAGGTTGTGGGAGCGCCAGACCTTGCTGATGTTGTTGACGAAGCTGTAGATGTCGTTGAAGTTGAGGTAGGGGACGTTGCCCAGGCCGGAATTGACCGGATTGGCCGGCTGCCCGCCGAAGCCGACGTTGGGAATGTAGTTGGCCGAAGCGGGCGGCAAGTAGGTGCTCGGCCCTTGCTGGTCGCGGAACCACTGGGGCGGGTTGCCCATCTTGGAACGATCCACCAATGCCTTGTCCACCGGATCGAAGTAGAGGTTGTTGCGGCTTTTGCCGAAGATGAACTCGTTGATCAGGGTGGGCGAGAACATCTTGCTCATGTGGACCACCTGGCCCTTGCCCGGCTGGCCGAAGCGAGTGGGCGTCAGATAGTAATTGATGCCGCCGTTGACCCAAAGGCCGTAGGGCGTGTCCTGTTCGTCCTTGTCCTTGATGTAGCGGTAGTACACCTGGAAGGAGTCCCACAGGTTGGCGTCAATGCGCACGACGTCCTGGCGCTTGGGGTAACTGCCGCTGTAGGCCGACTTGTAGTTGCGCTGGTAGCGCAGGCGCGGATCGGGCTCGGTGTAATTGGGCAGCGGGTAGAAGTTCAGGATCGCCTGGCCCAGCTTGTTGATGCGGTCCTTGGGAACGATGTTGCCCGGGAAGGGCTGGCCGGTGAGGGGATCCCGCACGGGAATCAGGGCGCCGTTGGTGTCACGGCTGTCGGAGAAGTTACCTTCGCGCTCTAGGGCGGTGGGCATGTTGACGAAGCGGGTGCCGTAATCCCTCTTCATTCCCACGTACTCCTGGGAGAAGAAGAAGAACAGCTTGTCCCGGTTGCGGTTGAACTTGTTGGGAACGAAGACCGGGCCGCCGATCGAGTAGCCGCTGATGCGGTAGCGGTAAGGGGACTTGGGGGTGGCGGTGCGGTTGTTGAAGAAGTTGTTGGCGTTCAGGCTTTCGTGCCGGTAGAAGTTGTAGGCGGTGCCGTGGAAATCCTTGGTGCCTGACTTGGTGATGACCGTAATGACGCCGCCGCCGTTGCGCCCGAACTCGGCCTGGTAATTCGAGGTCATGATCTTGATCTCGGCGATGGCGTCCATGTTGGGCTGGAAGTGGACGGTGGAGTTCGAGCCGGTGTCCAGGTCGGTGATGCCGTCAATGGCCAGGTTCTTCTGGTTTTCGCGGTTGCCGTTGATGAAGGTGCCGCGGATCGAGTCGGGCGACATGGTTTCGCGGCGCTGGCTGAAGTTGTCCACCACGCCGGGCACGGTCAGCAGCAGGGCGAAGAAGTCGCGGCCCTTGACGGCGATGTTCTGGATCTGGTCCGGGGTGATGGTGCCCGACTTCTCGGCGCTGGCGAGCTGGATGGCGGCCGCCTCGGCGGCCACGCTCACCGTCTCGCGAACCTCGCCGAGCTGTAAGGTGAGATTGCCGAGCGCGCGAATCTGGCTGGCGGTGACGATGATGTCCTTGGTCTCCAGCGCCTTGAAGCCGGTGGCCTCGACCTTGAGGGTGTAGGTGCCGGCCAGGACGTTGGGGAAGACGAACGAGCCGTCGGCCCCCGAGGCGGCTTTGAGGACCGCGCCGGTGGCCTGGTTGATCAAGGTGCATTGAGCTCCGGGAACGGCCGCGCCGGTGGGGTCCACCAGCACGCCGCGAACGGAGCTGGAGATGTTCTGCCCGAAGACGAGCGAGCAGACCAGGAGCAACGGGAAGACTAGCTTCCAGGTAGCTCTCACGACTAACCCCCTTTGTTGCGTTGAAATGGCAGGCAAGGGCCCTGACCCCCGCCGGTTAGAAAGTCTATTACAGCCGCCCGGCGGATGCAAGGGGGCCCAAGCGGGGTTGGGCCGGCGCGCCGGCGGGGGCCGCTCGGCCGGGGCGGCCGGCCCCCCGGCGGCCGCCCCCCTGCCGGCCCCGCTACACTGGAGAGACAGGAAGCTCATGAATTCCAGCGTTTCCCCAGGCGGATTTTACGAAGTGGTCGAGGCCGAAGGCCACCTGATTGATTCCCACATCATGGAGCGGATCTTCGATACGGTGGTCGAGTACCAGGGCCACTTCGAGGTCGAGCAGTTTCGCATCGGGCGGACTAACAGCGAGCCGTCGCATCTGAGGCTGAGGGTGCAGGCGCCCTCCCGCCCGCTGCTGGAGCAACTCTTGCAGGCCCTGCACGGACTGGGCTGCGCCATCGCCGACGGGGGCGAAGCGGAGCTGGGCGTGGTCGAGCGGGACCGCTGCGCGCCGGAGGACTTTTATTCCACCACCAACTATCGCACCTTCGTCCGCCTGGGAGGTCGCTGGCTGGAGGTGGAGGACCAGCGCATGGACGCCCTGATCGTGGTGGAGGGCGAGCGGGCCCGTTGCCGGCGCTTGCGGGAACTGAAGGCGGGCGACCGGGTGGTGGTGGGGCTGCGCGGCGTTCGGGTGTTGCCCGAAGCCAAGGAGCGCGACCGGCTGGCCTTCGCCTTCATGAGCAACGGGGTTTCCTCCGAACGGCAGGTGGAGACGGCGGTGCGGCAGACCGCGGCCCTGATCCGTCAGACTCGTGCCCAGGGCAAGAAGGTAGTGGTCGTGGCCGGTCCGGTCGTGGTGCACACGGGAGGGGGACCGGGGCTGGCCGCCATGATCCGCCACGGCTTCGTACAGGGTCTTCTGAGCGGCAACGCCCTGGGAGTGCACGACGTCGAGGCGGCGCTGTTCGGCACTTCGCTCGGGGTGCGGCTCTCGGACGGCCGGCAGGAGGAGCACGGGCATCGCAACCACATGCGGGCCATCAACGCCGTCTATCGCGCCGGCGGCATCCGGCAGGCGGTCGAGAGCGGCTTGCTGACCGGCGGCATCCTTTATGAGTGCGTGCGGGCGGGAGTGGAGTTCGTGCTGGCGGGCAGCCTGCGCGACGACGGTCCGCTGCCGGAAACCATCACCGAGATGAACCAGGCTCAGGAGGCTTACGCGCAGGCGCTGAAGGGCGCCGGCCTGGTGCTTTGCCTGGGCACCATGCTGCACTCGATCGCGGTGGGCAATATGCTGCCCAGTTGGGTGAAAATCATTTGCGTGGACATCAATCCCGCGGTCGCCACCAAGGTCAGCGACCGGGGCACCGGGCAGGCGGTGGGCGTGGTCACCGACGTGGGCCTGTTCCTGGACCTGCTGGCCCGGACGTTGACGGAGTCCTCATGAAGCAGGGCGGATACACCGAGGAGCACGCCCGAGCGGGCATCCAAGCCCCGCTGCCGGCGATCGAAACCTGGCCCAACCAATATCCGGGCTACGAGATCGAGATCAGCATTCCGGAGTTCACTTCGGTCTGTCCCAAGACCGGGCTGCCTGATTTCGGCCGGATTACAATCCGCTACGTGCCCGAGAAGCGCTGCGTCGAGTTGAAGTCGCTGAAGATGTACATTCTGGGCTATCGCAACCTCGGAATCTTCTACGAGAACGCGGTCAACCGCATCCTGCGAGACTTGGTTCGGGCGGCGCGGCCGGTGCGGGCCACCGTGACCGGAGAGTTCACGCCGCGGGGCGGTCTGTACACCAAGGTGACGGCCAACTGGCCGCCGCCCCGCGGGGGAGGCAAGCGCCGTGCCCGATAGCCGGGCGCCCGATCTGCCGGCCGAGGAACTGGCGGCCGTGGTGCGCGAGATCCGGGAGCGGGTTCGGGCTCGCTACCCGCAAGGCACGGCCGGAGACGCGGTTCAACTGCCCCTGACCGATCTGATGCCCCTGCTGCACGCCCGCGACGCGGCCGAAGGCAAGGTGGCCGCCATCGGCACGGTCAACCCGCGGCCGCCCGGGCCGCTCAACGACGCCATCCAGTTCCTCAAGCGGCTGGTGGCGCGGGCGCTGGACTGGCATGTGCGCGAGCAGGTGGAGTTCAATCGCGCCGTGGTCGCCTCGCTGGACGCTGTGCTGGAGGCCCTCAACGAGAACAACCGGACCTTCGCCCGCTTGGCCGGCTTGCTGGGCGCCATGCAGGCCGAGTGGCGAGGGCGCGCGGCCGCCTGGGAGGCGGAAGCCGCCGAGCTCAAAGACATGCGCTCGCACTGGGCGGCCTGGCGCGCCGAGTGGGAGCACAAGCTGGCGGTCAACGAAGTGCAGTTTCTGCGCAGCGTGGCGGACCTCCAGGCCGGCTTCCAGCATCGAGCCGGGCTGATGGAGGCGAATTTCCGCGAACTGGTACGCGGCCAGCACGCGGAGTTCACGGCGCAACTGGAGCGCTCGGTGCTGGAGGTGCAGAAGCGGCTGTGGAGTGACCTGGAGCAGGGGCGGCTGGAGTTCGAACGCCTGATTCACGCCGAATTGCGGCTCATGCGGCAGCGGACGGCGGCCGCAGCCACGCAGGCCCCGGCCGCGGCGCCGGCCGCCGTCGAGCCGAAGGAGGCCGAACTCGACTGGCTGAAATTCGCCGAGCGCTTCCGGGGCGGCGAGGAGTACGTGAAGGAGCAGCAGCGGTTTTACCTGCCTTTCTTCGCGGGCTGCCGGGCGGTGGCCGATCTGGGCTGCGGGCGGGGCGAGTTTCTCGAGCTGCTGCGCGAGGCGGGCGTGGCCGCCCGGGGAGTGGACCTCAGCCCGGAGGCGGTCGCGCTCTGCCGGAGCAAAGGGCTGGAGGCGGAGGCGGCCGATCTGTTCGCCTGGCTCGAGCAGCAGCCGGAGGGGGCCTTTGACGGGCTGTTTTGCGCTCAGGTGGTCGAGCACCTGCCGCCCGAGCGAGTGCCCGAGTTGATCCGGCTGGCGGCCGGCAGGCTGGAGCGGGGCGGCCGACTGGTGGTCGAGACGCCCAACCCGGAGTGCCTGGCGATCTTCGCCACGCACTACTACCTGGACCCGGGCCATCGCCATCCGATCCCGCCCGCCCTGTTGGTGTTCTACTTCGAGGAGAGCGGCTTCGGGGGCCTGCGGGTGGAACGGCGCTCGCCGGCGGCGGAGGCGATGCCGGCCCTGCGGGCGCTGCCGGAGGACTTCCGGGAGGCATTCTTCGGCGGGCTGGACTACGCCGTGATCGGGCGGAAGCTGGGCTGAGGGGCGCAGTCCGGAGCCGGGTTGAGGCCGGCAGAGTTGCGAGGGGGATCCAAACGTGGCAAGATAGTGTTGAAAACATCTAAATGCTAGTACCTCTCGAGTGTTCTTATCTTCCTCCCCTCCCTTGCGAGCCCGCGCCATGCCTCCCCTGAGCGAAACCGAACGCCGGCGCGCCTTCGCCTCCACCCGCAAGCCCGAGATCGTCGCCCGGCAGCAACTCCCGGTGCGCTATCACGTCGAGGACTTCGAACTCGCCGGCCGGCCGCGCCGCTTCCTGGAGGCCATGGCCGCCATCCTCAAGCACACCCACTACCGCCTGGCGCTGGACCATTACGCGCGGGTCAGCGCCAAGTGCGCCCGCTGCACCGCTCAATGCCAGGTCTATCTGGCTACCGGCGACCCCCGGGATGTGCCTTGCTACCGCTCCGAGCTGCTGCTTTCGGTTTATCGCCGGCACTTCACGGTCTCGGGAGTGCTGCGCGGGCGGTTGCTCGGGGACCCCGGCTTGAGCGACCGGCAGGTGCAGGAGATGGCCGAGTCTTTTTATAACTGCACCGCCTGCCGCCGCTGCTGGCTGGAATGCCCCATGGGGATTGATCACGGCCTGATCACGCACCTGGGGCGCTACATCCTCTCCGAGATCGGGATTGCGCCCCGCGCGCTGGTGGTCAGCACGCGCGAGCAGTTGGCCGGCGCCACCGGCAACACCTCGGCGATCCCCGTGCCCGCGCTGCTGGACAGCCTGGAGTTTCTGAGCGAGGAGATGCAGGAGGCCAAAGGCATCGAGATCCCGTTCCCGGTGGACCGGCAGGGCGTCCGGTACCTGTTCCTGGCGCCCGTCTCCGACTTCCTGATGGAGGCCGACACGCTGATGGGGATTGCGGCCGTATTCCGGGCCACGGGCGACACCTGGACGCTGGGCACGGGTTACTACGACGCCATCAACTACGGCCTGTTTTACAACGATCAGGTGCTGGAGCACGTGCTGCGCAAGATCCGGCGCGAGGCGGAACGGCTGGGGGTGGAAGCGATCGTGATCGGAGAATGCGGGCATGCCTCCCGCACCGCCAAGCAGTTTTACCCGACTTACTGCGGCGGGCGCGAGGCTCTGCCGGTGTTCAACGTGATCGAGTACACCCATCAGGCCTGGAAGCAAGGGCGCCTCCAGTTGAAGGCGGATGCGATCAGCGAGCCGGTGACCTATCACGACCCGTGCAACATCGCCCGGCTGGGCTGGATCGTGGAGCAGCCGCGCGAGCTGCTGAAGGCTTTCTGCGCCCGCTACGTCGAGATGACGCCCGGCGGGCGGGAGAACATCTGCTGCGGCGGGGGAGGGGGCACGGTGTCCATAGACGAGATCCGCCCCTACCGCATGCTGGTCGGAGGGCGGGCCAAGGCCGAGCAGATCCGCGCCACGGGGGCGCGCTACTGCGTGGCGCCTTGCGCCAATTGCAAGAAACAGCTTCGCGAGCTGGCGGAGGAGTACGGCCTGGAGTGCGAGATCGTGGGGCTGCACGATCTGCTTTACAAGGCCATCGTTTTCGATCAACAGTCCGAGTGCGGAGGGTGATGCGGTGGAGTTCTGGCTGGAGCTGGGCCGCGGACCGCTGTTCCGGTTGGCCTTGGCTTTGATGGCGCTGGGCCTGGCGCGCATCGTAGCGTTGACCCTGGCGGGGACGCTGGAGGCCTGGCGGCGGAGTCCGGACCGGATCGTGGACTGGAGGCAGGTGGTCCGGCGGACGGCGGAGTGGCTGGTGCCGGTGAACCGGTTGTGGCGCCGGCGCCCGCTTTACAGCACGATCTCGCTGGTCTTTCACGTCGGATTGCTGGCGGTTCCGCCTTTCCTGGCGGCCCACATCCTGTTGTGGGAGCGCTCGACCGGGCTGAGTTGGGCGGCGCTGCCCCAAGCCGCCTCGGACGGGCTGACGCTGGCGGTGATCGTCTCGGCCGCCCTGCTGGTCGCGGGCCGTCTCGCCGATCCGGCGGCGCGGGCGATCAGCCGGCGGCAGGACTACTTTTGGCCGCTGCTGCTGGCGGCGCCGTTCGCCAGCGGCTACGCCTGTGCGAATCTGCGGCTGGGTCCGGCGACCTATCAGGCCCTGATGCTGGTGCACGTGTACTCGGGCGACCTGGTGATGGCGCTGATTCCGTTCACCAAGATCGCCCACTGCGTGCTGGCGCCGCTCTCGCAGCTTGTGACCGCGCTGGCCTGGAAGTTTCCGGCCGGAGCGGGCGACCGGGTGGCGGCCACCCTGGGTTACGGCGACCGTCCCTCGTGGCTGGAAGGGGCGCGTTGCGCGGGTCCTGCGCCGGCGGCGACCCGCGCCGGTCAAGAGGTGTGCACGCGATGAGGGCGGCGATTCTCACGGACGTGACCAAGTGCATCGGCTGCCGGGAATGCGTGCGGGCCTGCAAGCAGGCCAACCGGCTGGGGCCCGAGCTGCCGCACCGCTGGAATCTGGAGGACGGTCTTTCGGCCCGCAGTTGGACCTCGGTGGTGGAGGGGCCCCGGCAAAGCTTCGTGCGCAAGCAGTGCCGACACTGCCTCCAGCCGGCCTGCGTGTCGGCCTGCCCGGTGGCGGCCCTGCGCCGGACCGACAGCGGCGCGGTGATTTACGAGAGAGAGCGCTGCATGGGCTGCCGCTACTGCATGATGGCCTGCCCGTTCGGAGTGCCGCGCTACGAGTGGGACCAGCCGGTGCCCTACGTGCGCAAGTGCACCCTCTGCTTCGAGCGGCTGCGGGCCGGGCAGCGGCCGGCCTGCACGGAGGCCTGCCCCACCAAGGCCACGGTCTTCGGGGACAGGGAGCGGCTGCTCGAGGAGGCGCACCGGCGAATTCACGAGCGGCCGGAGCTTTACTGGCCGAAGGTGTGGGGAGAGGAGGAGATCGGGGGAACCTCGGTGCTCTACATCGCGCCGGCGGACTTGACCGCCCTGCTGACGGGGCGGCCGCTGGAGGAGGCGCCTCTGCCCGAGCGGACGCGGGCCGCGATGCAGGCCGTGCCGTTCGCCTTCACGGGCGTCGTGGCGGTCATGGCGGGGCTGCGGTGGGTGATCGAGCGGCGGATGAAGCGCCAGGCGGAAGAAGGCGATGAGCAGGGTGCATAAGCTCAAGCTGGCGCTGTGGGCGGTGAGCGGGCTGGCGGCGGCGGTGGCGGCGGCACGCTTCCTGTTCGGGTTGGGCGCCACGACGAACCTCTCCGACGCGGTGCCCTGGGGCTTCTGGATCGGCTTCGACGTCATGGGCGGGGTGGCGCTGGCGGCCGGGGGCTTCGTGATGACGGCCGCGGTGTACATTTTCCGTCTGGAACGTTTCCACTCGATCGTGCGCTCGGCGGTCTTGACCGCCTTCCTCGGATACCTGGCGGTGGTGGCGGGCCTGCTTTTCGATCTGGGCCTGCCCTGGAACATCTGGCACATGGTGGTGTTCTGGAATCCCCGTTCGCCCCTGTTCGAGGTGGGCTGGTGCGTGATGCTGTATCTGACGGTGCTGGCGCTGGAGTTCTTCCCGGTGCCGGCGGAGCGGTTCGGCCGCCTGGCCGCGGTGCGGCGGGCCTTGCTGAAGGCGCGGATCCCCCTGGTGATTGCGGGCATCGGGCTTTCCACGCTGCACCAGTCCTCGCTGGGATCGCTGTTTCTGATCATGCCCTACCGACTGCATCCGCTCTGGTACACACCCTGGCTGCCGGTGCTGTTCCTGGTCTCGGCCATCGGCTTGGGGCTGATGATGGCGGTCTTCGAGAGTCACCTGACCGGCTGGCTCTACAGGCGGCGCCCCGAGACGGAAATGCTGGCCGGGCTGGGAAGCGCGGCGCGCTGGGTGTTGTTGCTGTATGTCGCGCTGCGCGGGGCGGACTTGGCGGCGCGCGGTCAACTGGCGTGGCTGGCCCGGCCGGGCTGGCGCACGGCGATGTTCTGGACCGAGCTAGGCTTGATGGCCCTGCTGCCCGCGGCCCTGCTGTTCATCCCGCCGGTGCGGCGCTCACGCGCCGGGCAGTGGACCGCGGCCGGCCTCGGCGTCCTGGGTACGGTGCTGAACCGGATCAACGTGGGCGGGCTGGCTCACCTGGGGCAGGGAGGGCAGTTTTACGTGCCGGCGTGGACGGAATTGGCGGCCAGCGCGGGCGTGGTCTCGGCGGCGGCGCTGGCCTTTCTGTTCATGGTCGAGAGGTTTCGGGTTTGGGAAGAGCGCCCGGCGGACCCCGAGGCGGATCCCTTGAAGCTGCCGGAGCTGGCCCCGGTGGGCGCCACCTGGCTGGGGCCGCCGGCCGTGGCCGGGCGCACGCTCTACTCGCTGAGTTTCGTGCTGGCGGCGGCGTTCGGTTTGGCGCTGTTGGAGCCGGTGCCGGCATCCGGGCGGGGCGTCGAGCCCGTGGCGGTCAGGCGCGCCCGGGGCGGAGAGGTTCTCTGGGTGGACGGAAATCGGGATGGTGACGGGACGGCCTTTCCGCACGAAGCTCACCAGCAGCGGGAGGGCGGCAAGGCCTCCTGCCCGCTGTGTCATCACATGAATCTGCCCCAGGACCGCCATTCGGGCTGCTTTGAATGCCACCGCGACATGTACCTGGCGAGCGACGCCTTCGGTCACGACTGGCACGCCTCGCCGCAGGGCGGGCGGGTGGCTTGCTGGCGGTGTCACGCCGAGGGGCAGCCGCGCCGCGCGGCCACGGCCAGGCGCTGCGCCGAATGCCACAAGGACCTGAGGCCGCCGGGCGCGGTGATCGCCGTGCGGCAGTACCGCGCTCCGGGCTATGTCGAGGCCTTGCATGACCTATGCGTCGGCTGCCACGTGCGGCGCGCGCAGCGGCTGAACAAGCCCGATCTGGGGCGTTGCACCGCGTGCCACAGGGAGAGACGGCAGTGGCCGGAGCAGCTTGCGGCGGGCCGGAGCGAGGGCGGTCCTGCGGGCAAGCGGCTGGTTCTGCCGGCACGGTCCGCGCCATGAGGCAAACGGCCCCGGACGAGCTCGAGCTCCTGCTGGCGCGCGGCCTGTTCGAGCAGGCGCCGTTCAATATCGCCGTGATTGACCGGGAGTTCCGCGTGGTGGCGGCCAACCGGAATTTCCGGGAGTACTTCGGCGAGTGGGAGGGCCGGCGCTGCTATGAGGTCTACAAGAACCGCAGCGAGCCCTGCCTGCACTGCCAGGCGCGAGCCGCCTTCCAGGACGGCCAGGCGCGAGTCTCCGATGAGACCGGCCTGGATCGGCGCGGCAAGAGCTGCCACTACGTGTTGCACGTGGCCCCTTTGCGGGACGCGGCCGGGCGGATCGAGCACGTCCTGGAGATGACGAGCGACCTGACGGAAACGCGGCGCTGGCAGCGAGAGTACGATCTGCTGTTCGAACGCGCGCCTTGCTACATCACGGTGATTGGCCGCGACTACCGGATTGTGCGGGCCAACGAACGGTTCCGCCGGTCCTTCGGCGAGCCGGGCGATCGGCCCTGCTACCAGGTGTACAAACGGCGCCGGCAGCCCTGCGGGCGCTGCCCGGCGGCGCTGACCTTCCGGGACGGCGCCGAGCATGTCTGCCATCAGGTGGGTGTGCACCGGGACGGCTCGCCGGCCTATTACGTGGTGACCACCGTGCCCCTGTCGCGCGGGGAAGGCGGGGTGGCGCATGTCATCGAGATGGCGGCCGACGTCACGCCCATCCGTCGGCTGGAGATCGAGCTGAAGCGGGCTCAGAATTACTACGAGTGCCTGATCGAAAACGCGGCCACGGCCATCGTCGGGGTGGACGCCCGGGGGCAGGTCACGGTCATGAACCCTGCGGCGCGGGCTTTGCTGAGTTGGAAGGCGCGGCAGCCGCCCGGGGCGGAGCGCCTGAGGCAGATGCTGCCGGCGGAGTTCTTCCAGGCTTCGGCGGGCCTGCCCTCCGGTTTCCGGGAGTTGACCGTGCGGGATGCGGAGGGGCGGCCGGTTCCGGTCCGCTTTGCGGCGGCGGAGCTGCGCGGGCGGCGAGGGGAGAGAGGACGGGCGGCTTTTCTGGAGGACCTGCGCGAGGTCAAGCGGCTGGAGCGGGAGATGCTGGAGGCCGAGCGGCTGGCGGCGGTCGGTCAGACGGTGGCCGGCCTGGCGCACACCATCAAGAACCTGCTGATGGGGCTGGAAGGCGGCATGTACATGATGGACACCGGCCTGCGCCGGGCGGACGCCGCGCGGATCAGCGAGGGCTGGCAAGTGCTGCAACGCAACGTGCAGAAGACCACCGCCCTGGTCAAGGACTTCCTGAGCTTCGCCAAGGGCCGCCTGCCGCAGTTGCGGCCGACGGATCCCAACGCCCTGGCGCGCAACGTGGTCGAGTTGTACCGTGAGGCGGCGCGCTTGCAAGGCGTCGAGCTGAGATGGGAGGCGGGCGGCCAGGTGCGGGAGGCGCCGCTGGACCCGCAGGGCATCGAGACCTGCCTGACCAACCTGGTCTCCAACGGCATTGACGCCGCCGTGTTGCGCGAGCAGGGCGGCGGAGAGGTGACGGTGCGCACCCGCGAGGCCGACGGAGAATTGATCTTCGAGGTGAGCGACAACGGCTGCGGCATGGAGCAGGAGGTCAAGGAGAAGGTCTTCACCACCTTCTTCACGACCAAGGGAGGCAAAGGCACCGGACTGGGATTGCTGACCACGCGCAAAATCGTACAGGAACACGGCGGCCGGATCGAGGTGGAGTCGGAGCCTGAGCAGGGTTCGACCTTCCGCATACGCCTGCCCCGGCGGCGGTTGGAGGCGCTGGCGGCGGCGGAGGCCGGCGGCCTGCGGTCCGAGGAGGCGCCATGAGCGGAACGGTGAAACGCGTGCTGGTGGTGGATGACGAGGCCGACGTGCGGGGATACCTGCGCACCGCGCTGGAAGACGAAGGCTTCCAGGTCGAGACGGCGGCCGACGGACTGGAGGCGCTGGAAAAGGTGCGCCGCCGGCCGCCCGATTTGATTTCGCTCGACCTGGTCATGCCCCAGCACTCAGGCGCGAAGTTCTACCGGGAGTTGCGCAAGGACAAAGAGCTTTCCCGCATTCCGGTGCTGATCGTGACCGGACACGCACGGGACGAACTGGGGCGGGCGGACTTCCACGAGCTGGTGATGTCCGGGCCGGGCGTGTACCTAGAGAAGCCGGTCAGCCCGGCAGCCTATGTGGCGGCCGTGCGGCGCCTGCTGGGCATGGAAACCTCCGAAGAGGCTCCCGAGGATCGGCTGCGCCAGGAGCTGGCTCAGGCCCTGGCGCAGGCCGACGCCGAGACCTTGCGGCGCGCCCTGGAAGCCTTGAGGAAGAAATAGAGCGGCGATGGCGGAGGCCCGGCCGAAGACCATCCTGGTGGTGGAGGACGATGCCGACGAGGCCCGCTACCTGCGGGCGCTCCTGGAGGATCAGGGCTTCGCCGTGATCACGGCGGCCGACGGGGCGGAGGGACTGCGGCAGGCCCGCGCGCAGCGCCCGGACCTGATCACGCTGGACATCTCCATGCCCCGGCACTCGGGGGTGCGGATGCTGCGGGACCTGGGAGCCGACCCGGCCACCGCCCGGATTCCGGTGGTAATCATCACCGGGGTCTCGCACGACCTCCGGCGGTTTCTGGAAAGCCGGCGGCAGATTCCTTCTCCGTCGGCCTACTTCGACAAGCCGCCGGACCGGGAGGAGCTGCTGGCGGCCATCCGGAGGCTGCTCAACGGCGCTGCCTAGGGGAACTCAGCCGGGCGGCGCGGTCCGCCCGGCGGCGTGCTAGTCTGTGTCTGAAGGCCAGTCCAGGAGGCGGGCTTTGTCACGCCGGGTTTGCCGACGCCATGGCGACCAGTACCCTTGCACGTGCGCCATGGGGAATCTCTACCGGTTCACCGAGCCGGTGGTGCTGCTGCTGTTGAAGATGAAGGGGCGCTCCTACGGTTACGATCTGGCGGCGACGCTCGACCAGTACGCCCTCACGGACGCCGAGATCGAGCGGGGCGCTCTATACCGCACCCTTCGCCAGCTCGAAGCCAACGGCAACGTGGTGTCGGAATGGGAGCTGACCGACAGCGGCCCGGCCCGGCGCGTCTACCGCCTCACGCCTCAGGGCGAGAAGCACCTGGAGGAGTGGGCGGCGGTGCTGGAGCACGTCTCCCGGTCCATGGCCCGTTTCGTGAGGACCGTCAAGAGTCTGGAGGCTAAGGCGGCGGTGCGCGCCAAGCCGGTCTGAGGCGCAGCACCGCTGAAGCGAGGTGCAGGGCCGGAGGACCCTAAGGGAGGAGCTCTGATGCGGGCAGCGAAGAGGAAGGGCTTGGTGTTCTGTGCGGTGCTGGTCGCAAGCGTCGTCGCGCAGGCGCAAAACATCACCGGAACCATCCTGGGGACGGTGACCGACTCCAGCGGCGCGCTGGTGGCCAGCTCCAGCGTGACGGTGATCAACGAGCAAACCGGGGTGGAGACCAAGGCGGCCACCTCGGCCACAGGCGAGTACGTGGCGGCCAACCTGCCGCCGGGAAGCTACACGGTCAAAGCCGAACTGGCCGGCTTTAAACCCAGCGTCACGCGGGGCGTGCGATTGCCGGCCAATCGCTCCGTGCGGGTGGACGTGGTGCTGGAGCCCGGGGCCCTGACCCAGACCATCGAGGTCCAGGCGGCGGCGCCGGTGGTGAATTCCGAGAGCGCCACGATCGGCAACATTCTCGAGGCCAACGTCATCAGCTCGATCCCGCTGAACGGGCGGACGCTGGACCGCCTGATCCGGATCTCGGCCGGGGTCACCTCCGACAGCGCCTCCAATCCGCGGGTGGCGGGAAGCGCCTACTGGGGCGGCATCCAGTTCAACGTGGACGGAGCGATGTACAACGACACGGGCAACGGCGGGGGCGCGTACTCCTACCGAAACGGGCTGGCCACCTTGCCCTCGGTGGACGCCATCAGCGAGTTCAAGATTGACTCGAACAACCAGAAGGCGGAGTTCGAGGGCTCGGTGGCGGTGACCGTGGTCTCCAAGTCGGGCAGCAACGAGCTGCACGGTTCCCTGCTATGGTTCAACCGCAACAAAGAGTTCGCCGCCCGCTACTACTACACTCACGCGCCCACGCCCAAGCCGGCTTACAACCGTAACGAATTCGGCTACACGGTGGGCGGGCCGGTGCTGATTCCCGGCTGGTACGACGGCCGTAACAAGACTTTCTTCTTCCACAGCTACGAAGGATTGCGGGAGCGGACCGCGCCCAACTACGTCACCAGCGTGGCCACCCAGGCGATGCGGGAGGGGGATTTTACCGGATTGCCCGTGATCCTGGATCCGCTGGCGGGCACGCCGTTCCCGGGCAACCGGGTGCCCGCCGCCCGGATTGATCCCCGCGCCAAGACGCTGATCGGCTATGTCCCCTTGCCGAACGCCGCCGGCCTGGGTCCCGCGGGCACGCTCTCGAACTACCGCTGGACCATCGCCAATATCTCGGACATCAATCGGTACGGCTTGCGAATTGACCACCGTTTTACGGAAAGCGACAGCATCTGGGTGCACCTGAATTATTCCAAGGGCTATCCCTACTTCGTGGCGGTGGGTTATCCGCAGGCTTACGGGAATTGGGCCAACGGCGGCTACAGCACTCAGAGCGCGAACCTCAGCTGGAACCACGCCGCCTCCCCGAGGACTTTGAACGAAGCGCGCTACGTCTACTTCCGGCACGCCTCCACGCGCCAGGGGTTGAACCGGAATTTCGACCCGCGCAGCCTGTTTCCCACGCTGTACCCGGTGGCTTACGGCGGCCTGCCTAACATCAACATCAGCAACCACGTGGCCATCGGAGACTACGGCGGAGGGGATCCGGGCACGCAGTTGACGCCCCAGTTCATTGACAATGCGACCCTGGTGCGGGGCCGGCACACCGTGAAATTCGGCGCCGACATCGGCCTGCACAAGTCCCTCTCCCCGCCTTTCGTGGCGGGCATGGGCGCCGGTCTGGCGAACAACGCGGCCCTGGGCCGGTTCGACTTCAACGGGCGCTACACCCTGGACGACAAGACCAAGAGCGCTCAGCCTGCCCATGCCTTCGCCGATTTCCTGCTGGGCTATCCTTACCGCGCCTATCGGTCCACCACCAGCCCGAACATGGTCTTCCGGGGCCCGCGGGTCAGTTTCTTCCTCCAGGACGACTGGCAGATCTCTCCCCGCTTGACCCTCAATTTCGGGCTCCGCTACATGTATCAGACGCGCTGGAAGGAGCGCAACAATACCGTCTCGAATTTCGATTTCGCCACCGGCAAGCTCGTCATCCAGAGCGACAAGATGCCCTCCCAGGCCCAGGAACGACTGGTCAAGGCGTATCCGATCGTGCTGGCGGGCGAGGCGGGGCTCCCCATCGAGGACATCCAGGCGGACAAGAACAATTTCGGGCCGCGGCTGGGCGTGGCCTGGCGGCCTTTCGGCAATGCCCGCACGGTATTCCGCGGCGGCTTCGGCGTGTACTACAATTTCCTGCCGCTGTACATCGGTTTCCGGCAGCGGGGTTTCAACAATCCGCCGTTCCTGCTGGCCGAATCCTTCGAGGCTGCGGCCGGTTACACGCCCTCGATCACTCTGGCGGCGCCGTTCCCGGGCGGCGGCGCCATCTCGCCCAACCCGAGCTTGACCGCCGTCCAACGCAACATCAAGAACAGCGAAAGCTACCAGTGGAATCTGACGGCGGAGCGCGAGATTCGCGCCAATCTGGCCCTGCGCGTTTCTTATGTAGGGAACCACAGCACGCATTTGCCCTGGTATAACTACGGCATCAACGTTTCGCGCGAGCAGATCCCGGGCGCCATCCAGACCTATCGGCCCTATCAGCCCTGGTCGGATATTCTTCTGCTGGCCGGGGGCGGCAACTCGATCCTGCACCAGTTGCAGGTGGAAGCCATTCAGCGTTACTCGAGCGGCTTGAGCTTCCAGGTGGAGTACTCCTGGAACCGTTCCCTGGATGATGTTCCCGTGGTGGGCGGTCCGCAGAATCCTTACAACGCGCGGGGCGACCGGGGCAACTCGGACCAGATCCGCCGCCATATCTTCACGCTCGCAGGCAGTTACGAACTGCCTTTCGGCCCGGGCAAGAGGTTCCTCACCGGCCGGCATCCGCTGGCCCGCCATGTGGCGGGCGGCTGGCAGGCGGCCTGGATCGCCTACTTGCGGACCGGGACGCCGTTCGCCCCCAGCTTCACGGCCACACTGGCCGGCTGGCGGGGCGGGCGTCCCGACCTGGTGAAGGACGCGCCCTTGTATCCCGCCCGCAAGACCATGGACCAATGGTTCAATCCGGCCGCTTTCGCCGTGCCGGCTCCTTACACCTACGGCAACGCGGCGCGCAACCTGCTGTTTCAACCGGGGGACATCGTGATTGACCTTAGCGCTCTGAAGGACTTCTCGCTGCGGGAGCGGGTCCGGCTCCAGTTCCGGGCCGAGTTCTTCAACGCGCCCAACCATTTCAACTGGGGCGGCGCGGCCGGCAACATCTCGGTGCCGGCCAGCGTGGCGCGGATCACCTCGGGCGGCGAGGCGCGCATCATCCAGTTCGGGCTGAAGCTCCTGTTTTGAGCGGCACGGTCGGGCTGTGGCAGAATACCGCCTGATGCAGAGAAGCCTGACTCGCCGGGAAGCGTTGGGGGCCGGGCTGGCCCCGGCCGTATTGCGCGGCGGTTGGAGCGCCCGACGCGCTTCCCGGCCGCACATTCTGCTTCTGATGGCCGATCAGTTCCGCGGCGACTGTCTGGGCGCGGCGGGCAATCCCGCGATCCGCACTCCGAATCTGGACCGCCTGGCGCAGCAAGGCGCCCTGTTCCTGTCCGCCTACTCCTCGACGCCCACCTGCACGCCGGCGCGCTCGGCGCTGCTGACCGGTCTTTCTCCCTGGCGTCATGGGATGCTGGGCTACGGCCGGGTGGCCGAGCGCTATCCCTTCGAGAAGCCGCGCGCCCTGGCGGAAGCGGGCTACTACACCTTCGCCATCGGCAAGATGCATTACCATCCGCAGCGCAACCTGCACGGCTATCGTCAGGCGCTGCTGGATGAATCCGGGCGGGTGGAGTCGCCCGACTTTCGCAGCGACTACCGCGCCTGGTTTCACTCGGAAGCTCCTCATCTGGACCCCGACGCCACCGGCATCGGCTGGAACAGCTATCGGGCGGCGCCCTACGCGCTGCCTGAAGAGCTGCACCCGACCGCTTGGACGGGCCGCACCGCCGTCCGCTTCCTCCAGAGTTACAGCCGCCCGGAACCTTTCTTCCTGAAGGTATCCTTCGCCCGGCCGCACAGCCCCTACGATCCGCCCGAACGATTCTGGAGGCTCTACCAGGACGCGCCCCTGCCGGCGGCGGTGGTGGGCCGCTGGGCGCAGCGCTACGCGCCGCGCAGCTCGGAGCAGGACACGCTTTGGCACGGCGATCTGGGCGCTGAGCAGGTGCGCCGGTCGCGCCAGGGTTACTACGGCTCGATCAGCTTTGTGGACGAGCAGATCGGGCGCATTCTGGAGGCGCTCGAACGCCGCCGCCTGCTGGATGAAACGCTGATCCTGTTTACGGCCGATCACGGCGACATGACGGGCGACCACCACCTGTGGCGCAAGTCGTACGCCTACGAGGCCTCGGCGCGCATCCCGATGCTGGTGCGCTGGCCGGCCGCTCCCCGGGGGCAGGAGATCCGCCGGCCGGTCGAGTTGCGCGACGTGCTGCCCACTTTTCTGGAAGCCGCCGGACAGCCGGCGCCCGAACACTTGGACGGCCGGAGCCTGCTCGGGCTGGTGCGCAATCCGGGGGCGGAGTGGCGGCCCTGGATTGACTTGGAGCACGACGTTTGTTACAGCCCGGAAAACCACTGGAACGCGCTCACCGACGGGCGCTGGAAATACATCTTCCATGCGCGCGACGGCCAGGAGCAGCTCTTCGATTTGGAGAGCGACCCGGGCGAGCGGAACGATCTGGCGGGCGAGCCCGGGCGGGAAGACACGCTGCGGCAGTGGCGGCAGCGGATGGTGGAGCATCTGGCGGAGCGGGGCGAGCGGTTTGTTCGGAACGGCCGGCCGGCCTTGCGGCCGGAATCCTATCTGTACTCACCGCACTATCCGGGCGCCGGCGGGAGGACTTAGCCGGCGGCGCCTCAGCAGAGCAGGTGGGGGCAGCCGAGGACGTCCGGCGCGTCGAGTGTCGGCTAGCATGAGGCGGAGGCGTGGGAATGCTGGCGCAAGTTACGGCGGAAGAGCTGCGGCCCCTGCGCGAGGTTTGCCGGCAGGCGGACTACACCGAGCGGGGCCTGTGGGAGATGTTCGGCCCGGTCGAGTTACCGGGCCGCCTGGGGCGGGAGACGGCGCACTTCCTGTACCTGACGCGGGAAGGGCGCGCGCTGGACACCCTGGTGCGGCTCTTCCTGCTCGGGGTGGCCGTGCCGCGCCGGGCGGCGGCCGGGGCGCTGGGCGAAGACCTGCTGGAAGCCTGCGGGCGCTGGGGGCTGCTGGAGCGGTGCGGGGAGGCGGTGGCGGGGCTGGTGCGTCTGCTTCCTTACAAGGGCCTGCTGCTGGCGACCGACCAGGCGGAGCGTCCGGAGATCGCCCGGCGGGCCGACCAGGTGATGGGGATCACCGCCAGTACGGCGGCGCTGGCCGACTTCACCTTGCGGCGGCCGGTGGAGGATGCCTTGGATGTGGGCACGGGTTGCGGGGTGCAGGCCCTGCTGGCGGCCGCCCACGCCCGCCGGGTGGCGGCGACCGATTGCAGCCGGCGGGCCCTGGAGTTCGCCCGCTGGAACGCCAGGTTGAACAATCGGCCAAACATTTGTTTTATTCAGGCCGACGCCTTCGGCCCCTTGCGCGACCGGCGGTTCGATCTGGCCGTGGTCAACCCGCCCTTCGCCGTTTCGCCCTTCCGGCGCTTCCTTTACCGTGACAGCGGCCAGCCCGCCGATCAGTTCTGCCGCCGGCTGGTCCGGGAGGCGCCCGAACGCCTCAAGGAGGGCGGCTTCTTCCAGATGACCCTGGACTGGGTGGAGCGCGCCGGTCAAGACTGGACCGAGGGGCTGGCAAGCTGGTTCGAGGGCACGGGATGCGACGCCTGGGTGTTGCGGCTGGACCGCGAGCCGGCGGCCCGCTACGCCTACGTCTGGGTCCGGGACACCGAGCCGGGCGGTCCCGAGGAGGCCGGCCGCCTCTACCAGGAGTGGATGGAGTACTTCGAGCGGGAACGGATCGAAGCGGTCTCCACCGGCTTGATCGCCATGCGCCGCCGGAGCGGGGCCAATTGGCTGCGGATCGAAGAAGGGCCCGAGGGGATCGCCGGTTCGGTGGGCGAATGGGTGGCGCGCGGTTTCCTGCTCAAGGATTTCCTGGAGGAGACCGGGGAGGAAGCGTTGCTGGGAGCGCGGCTGCGGTTGGCGCCGGAGGTTCGCTGCGAGCAGGAATCCGAGGGGCGGGAAGGTCGCTGGCAGCCGGTGAGCACCCGCATCCGCCTGACGCGCGGGCTGCCGTGGGTGGGCAACCTGGACGGCCGGCTGGCCGCCTTCCTTCCACGCCTGAACGGGCGGCGCCCGCTCAGGGACGTACTGGTGCATCTGGCGGTCGAGCTGGGGGTCGAGCCGGAGCGTCTCATCGGCCAGTGCCTTCCTCTGGTGCGCGACATGATCCTGCGCGGCTTCTTGCTGCCGGAAGGGATTCCGGCGGCCGGCAGCCAGGACGTCGGAACGGCGGCCGGGGAAGGGGGAGTATAATCGTGCTGCTATGAGCAACCGCGGGATCAGCCGCCGCCAATTTGCCCTCTCGCTCAGTTGCCTTTCCTTGCGGGCGGGCGCCCTGGAATCGCCGGTGGTCTCCGGACCGTGGTCCGAGCCCGCCGTGGTGCACAAAGTGTATCTGTCGGGCACGCAATTGCACTGGCCGCGGCCCACGCTGGATGTGGCTCGGGAGGTGGCCGAAGTGGACGGCCGCCTGGCCGAGGTGGAACGCAAGCACCGCGGCCAGGTGCGTTTCGTGGGCGGAGAACTGTTGCGCACCCCGGAGGAGGTGGCCTCCTGGGCCAAGGGCTTGGGGGACGTGGACGCGGTGCTGGCCACTTACGTCAGCATTCCCAGCCCGCTAGGCAACTTGCTGGACGCGGTGAAGCTGCCGGTGCTGGTCTACGCCATTCCTTACGCCGGGCACCATTGGGCGAGCATCGCCGCGCGGCGCAAGACGCGCGGGAAGCTGGAGGTGGTGGCCTCCTCGAGCTACGGCGACCTGGACCCCTACATGGGCATCTTCCGCACCATCCATCACCTGCGCAAGAGTAAGGTCTTGGTGGTCTCGACCCGTCCGGAGAATCTGGCCAGGCTGGCGGAGGCTTTCACCGCCCAGTACGGCACCGTGATCAAGTTTCTCAGCTACGACGATCTGCACGCCGCCTTCCGGGCGGCCGACGCAGGGAGGGCCAGGCGGGAGGCCGACGAGCTGGTGCGCGGCGCGCTTCGGGTGGTCGAACCCAAGCGGCAGGATATCGAGGACGCCGTGCGCTACTACCACGGAGTGCAGGAAATCCTGCGGCGCGAGCAGGCCAACGCCATGACGGTGGACTGCTTCGGCGGGCTGCTGGCTCACAAGATGCCCGCCTACCCTTGCATCGCCTGGTCCAAGCTGAACGATCAGGGCCTCTACGGCGTCTGCGAGGCGGATCTGCGCTCCACCATGACGCAGCTTCTGGTGACCTCCTACTCCGGCATGCCGGGCTTCGTCTCCGATCCGGTCTTCGACACCAGCCGCAACGAAGTGATCCACGCCCATTGCGTCTCGGCCACCCGCATGAAGGGCGTCGGCGGGCCGGCCTCCCCTTACATCCTGCGCAATCATCTGGAGACCAACGACGGCGTCGTGATGCAGGTGCTGATGCCGGCCGGGGAGACCGTCACGTGCGCGGAATTCCGCGAGCCGAGCACCCTGCTGGCCTCCACCGCGGAGGTCACCGCCGCCGAGGAGAGCGACCGGGGCTGCCGCACCAAGATCCGCACGCGCGTGGCGGATGCCGAGAAGTGGCTGCAAGCGTACTCGGGCGGGCTGCACCGCGTGATCTTCTACGGCAATCACCTGCCGGTGCTGGAGAAGATGGGCCGGCTGATGGGCTTCGAGGTGATCAAGGAAGTCTGAAGGGCGATGGAGGGGAGCGAAGGGGAGAAGCGCGTCCGGGTAAGCTTTCACCTCCGCGTGGGGGACCGCACGCTGGAGGCTGAGGTGAGTCTGCCGGCCGGTCCCCGCCGTCCGCTGGACCTGTTGCCGGCACTGTTTGCCTTTGCCGACGCCTATCTGGGCGCGGTTACGGCGCAGGTCACCGAGCAGGGGCGGCGCATCTCCTGCCGGGCGGGGTGCGGGGCCTGCTGTTCGCAACTGGTCCCGGTGAGCGAGACGGAAGCCTGGCGCCTGGCGCAGGTGGTGGCCGCGCTGCCCGCGACTCGCCAGGCTGTGGTGCGCCGGCGCTTCCGGCAAGCGATCGAGCGGCTGGCTGCGGCGGGCTTGCTGGAGCGGCTGCGCCATACCGAGAAACTGGCGGATCTGGAGGCCCGCCGGCGCATCGGGATGGAGTACTTCTGCCTGGCGATCCCCTGCCCGTTTCTGGAAGAGCAGAATTGCAGCATTTATGCCGACCGCCCGCTGCGTTGCCGGGAGTATCTGGTCACCTCGCCCGCCTCCCACTGCGCCGATCCGCGCCCCGAGACCATCGAAATGGTCCCGCTGCCGGTGAAGTTCTCCGAGATCCTGTTCTGTTTCGGCGACGGCCGGGGCGAGGAAGCGACCCGCTGGCTGCCTCTGCCGCTGGCGCTGGAGTGGGCCGAGCAGCACGACCCCGACGCGCAGCCCGCGTTGCCCGCACCCGAGCTGTTTCGCAATTTCCTGGTGCAGATTGCGCCCCCGCCGGCCTGAGCGGGACGGGCTCAGGCCGGGCGACGTCCCAGGCGGCGCATAGCGGCCGCCCAGCGCAGATAGCGGAGGAGGTCGGCCCGGCGGGCCCAGAGGAAGGACCAGAATTCGCGGCAGCCCACGGTCTCGGCGGGGATGCCCCAGTAAGTTTCGATGCGCCAGCGCAGGTAGGGGCTGCGCCAGGGCCTGAGGCGGTAGCCGCGCGTAAGTCGCCAGAGCAGGCCGAGCATTTATGGCTTGAGGGCGGAGGCCGGCTGGACGGCAGGCGGGGCCGCGGCCGCCGCCGGTCGCCGGGCGGGTTCGGGCGTGGCGTAGTAACCGGTGCGGGTCCGAACCACGGGGCGATTGGGCCCGTTCACCGTGACCCGAATCTGGCGGAAGCTGCCATCCAGGGTCTGGTTGCTGGGGCTGTAGGCGATGATGTACTGGTTGCGAATGTCGTGCGCCACCTGAAGGGAAATCTTGTTGACCTCATCGAGTTCCCTGGGGTAGTAAGCCTGGCCGCCGGTGGCCTGGGTGATGGCGTCTAGGGCGCGTTTGGCGCGCCGCGCCTCCCGCTTGTCCTCCTCGCTGAGCAGGGCGATGGCGTAGATGAGGACCTCGCTCTGCTGGGCGCGTTGCACCAGCCGCTCCAGGGTGATCTCGCTGGTGTTGTCGTTGCCGTCGGTCACCACCAGGATGACCTTCTTGTCGCGCCGGGCTTTCTCTTTGAGGTGCTCGATGGAGAGATTGAGGGCGTCCCGCATGGCGGTGCCGCCGCGGGAGTCAATGCGCGCCAGGCCCTCTTCCATCTTCTTGATGTCGCCGGTGAAATCCACGTCCAGGTAGGCGTCGTCGTTGAAGTTGACGATGAAGACTTCGTCCTGGGGGTTGGAGGCCTTCACCAGGGCCAGGGCGGCGGCCTCCACCTTCAGCCGCTTGTCGCGCATGCTGCCCGAGTTGTCAATCACCAGGCCGAGCGAGACGGGCACGTCCTCGCGGCGGAAGACCTTGATCTGCTGCTCGACGCCGTCCTCGAAGACCTTGAAGGCGCTGCGCGGTAGGTTGGTGACCAGCTTGCCGTTGCGGTCCACCACGCTGGCGTGCAAGACCACCAGCCGGCTATCGGCGCGAAAGATCGCGCCGCTGGGCTCCTGGCCCGGCAGGTTCGCCAGCCAAAGCGCGGCCGCCAGGGCCGCCTTACTGAGTGGGCGCATAATATCCCAGGCGCCAGAAGGCTCTCAGCGGCGGCAATCCCTTGGGTTGGACCAGCTTCACCTGCACCCGGCGGTACTTACCGTCCTTCTGTTGGTTGCTCGGGGAGTAACCCAAGACATACTGGTTGCGCAACTCGATGCCGATCTTGGCGGCGATATCGGGTAATTCGTTGACGTTTTCCACCGGGAAATGGCGGCCGCCGGTCTGCTCGGCGATCTCACTGAGCAGGCTGGGGCCGGCCAGCTCCTCCGCCGTGCGGCCGCGCGAGGCGATCGGTTCGAAGATGCCGATGGCGTAGATCTGCACGTCCGCCTCGCGCACCAGGTTCTTGATCTCGCTCTCCGTGTAGCGGCTGGAGTTGTCGCCGCCGTCGGAGATGATCAGCAGCGCTTTGCGCGGATTGCGCGCCTTCTTCATCTCGTGCAGGGCCAGATACACGGCATCCAGCAGGGCGGTGCGTCCCTTGGATTGGGTGAAGGCCAGCCGGTTCTGGATCTCTTCGCTCTCGTGCGTGAACCCCACCGTCAGTTCGGGCCGTTCGCTGAACTGGACCAGAAAGAACTCGTCCTCGGGATTGGCGGTTTTCAGGAACTGGGCGGCCGCCTCGCGGGACTTGCGCAGCTTGGCGCCCATGCTGCCGCTGACGTCGAAGACGAAACCCACCGAAAGGGGCGCGTCCTCGCTGGCGAAGTGGGTGATCTTCTGTTCGACCTTGTCTTCGAAGAGCTTGAAGTGATCCTTCTCCAGGCCGGTGACGAAACGGTTCAGCGGGTCGGTCACCGTCACCGGGATGAGGACCAATTCGGTGTCCACGCGGATGTTGGCGCTGCGCGGGCCGGCTTCCTCGGCGGCGGGGGGCCGCGGCCGCGGCTGGATGGTGACCCGGGGCTGCTGAGCGCCGCGGGTATCGTCCGCCGAGGCCCCGAAGCTGCACAGCCAGAGCGCCGCGGCGAGGCCCGGAAGCGTGCGGATCAATGCGGACCGGGCGGCCATGACCATCCTCCCCGTTCCATGCCCCTTGCGCCCTTCAGTATAGCACGCGCCGCTCATGGTATGATCATTCGTGCCTCCTGGAATCCTGGGCGTGATCCCCGCCCGCTATGCCTCCTCCCGCTTCCCGGGCAAGGCCCTGGCGCTTTTGGCGGGCCGGCCCTTGCTCCAGCATGTCTATGAGCGGGCGGCCCGCGCGCGCTACCTCTCCCGCCTGCTCATCGCCACTGACGACGAGCGTATCGCGGCCGCGGCGCGCGCCTTCGGAGCCCCGGTGCGCATGACCCGCGCCGACCACGCCTCGGGCACGGACCGGGTGGCCGAGGCGGCCTCGGCCGAGAGCGCCGAGCTGGTAGTGAACATCCAGGGCGATGAGCCGCTGATTGATCCGGCCGCCATTGACGCGGCCGTGCTGGGGTTGCTGGCGGCGCCCGAGATCCCGATGGGTACTCTGAGCAAGCGGATCGAGGATCCGGCCGAGCTGAGTAACCCCAACGTGGTCAAGGTGGTGACGGATCGTTTCGGCAACGCCATTTACTTTTCGCGCTCCCGCATTCCCTATGTGCGCGCGGGAGCGGAGGAAGCCCCTTGTTACAAGCATGTGGGCCTGTACGTCTACCGGCGTGATTTCCTGCTGGCCTATCCGGATTTGCCGGTCGGGCCGCTGGAGCAGGCTGAGAAGCTGGAACAGTTGCGGGCCTTGGAGAACGGCTACCGGATTCGGGTGGTGGAAACCGATTACGAATCGCGCGGGGTGGATACGCCCGAGGACCTGGCGCGGGTGGCGGAGCTGTTGGGGCGGGCCGTCCCGGGCCCGGAAGGTCCCGGCCAGGCGGGCGGCGGCGGTTGATATGGCGAAGTTCGTGTTTGTAACCGGCGGGGTGGTCTCCTCGCTGGGAAAGGGCATTGCGGCGGCCTCCATCGGCTGCCTGCTGGAGAGCCGGGGCTTGCGGGTGACGCTGCAAAAGTGCGACCCCTACCTGAACGTGGATCCCGGCACGATGAGCCCCTTCCAGCATGGCGAGGTCTACGTGACCGACGACGGCGCGGAGACCGATCTGGACCTGGGGCACTACGAGCGTTTCACGCACGCCCGGCTGACGCAGGCCAACAACATCACCTCGGGCCGCATTTACGAGCGCATCATCACCCGGGAGAGGCGGGGCGACTATCTGGGCAAGACGGTGCAGGTGATTCCGCACGTGACCAACGAGATCAAGGCGGCCATCCGGCGGGTGGCGGCCGAGGCGGACGTGGTCATCACCGAGATCGGGGGCACGGTGGGCGACATAGAGTCGCTGCCCTTCCTGGAGGCCATCCGGCAGATGCGGCGCGAGCACGGGCGCGACAATACGCTGTTCATCCACGTCACCTTGGTGCCCTGGATCAAGGTGGCCGGGGAACTCAAGACCAAGCCCACCCAGCACAGCGTGCGCGAGTTGCGCGCCATCGGCATCCAGCCCGACATGCTGCTGTGCCGCACCGAGCGCAGCCTGCCGGCCGAGGTGCGGGAGAAGATCGCGCTGTTCTGCGACGTGGACGTGGAGGCGGTCATCAGCGCCCAGGACGTCGAGTCGGTCTACGAAGTGCCCCTGTTTTTCGCCCGCCAGCGCGTGGATGACATCGTGCTGCGCCTGTTGCGCCTGGAGGCGCCGCCCAGAGATTTGAGCCGCTGGAGCGCCATGGTCGAGCGGCTCAAGCACCCGGCCGATGAGGTGGACATCGCCCTGGTGGGCAAGTACACCGAGTATGTGGATTCCTACAAGAGCCTCAAGGAAGCGCTGCTGCACGGCGGCCTGGCCCATAACCTGCGGGTCAACTGCCACTGGATCGGCGCCGAAGGGCTGGGGGGCCCGGAAGCCCTCGAACGGCTGGCGCGCTACGACGCCCTTCTGGTGCCCGGCGGCTTCGGCGAGCGGGGCATTGACGGCATGATCCAGGCCATCCGTTTCGCCCGCGAGCGCAAGCTGCCCTATTTCGGCATCTGCCTGGGCATGCAGCTCATGGTGATCGAGTTCGCCCGCCATGTCTGCGGGCTGGCGCGCGCCCATTCGACCGAGTTCGAACCGGACACCCCGGACCGGGTGATTTACAAGCTGCGCGAGCTGAAAGGGGTGGACGAGATGGGCGGCACCATGCGGCTGGGGGCTTATCCTTGCGTTCTGGACGAAGGCAGCCTGGCTCACCGGGCCTACGGGGTGCGCACCATCAGCGAACGGCATCGCCACCGCTACGAGTTCAACCGCGACTACGAGCCCCTCCTCACCGCCCACGGCTTGCGCATCACCGGGCGCACGCCGGACGAGACCTACGTGGAGATCTGCGAGCTGCCCGATCATCCCTGGTATCTGGGCTGCCAGTTCCATCCCGAATTCAAGTCCAAGCCTCTGGAGCCGCATCCGCTGTTCCGCGCCTTCATCGGGGCCGCCTACCGGCAGCGGTTGCGCAGGCTGGGCCGCTCGCTCCGGGACGTGGCGGAGAAGGCATGGTCCGGCTGACGACGCCGCGCGGCGAAAGCATCCGGTTCGGCGGGGGCGCGCCCTTGGCCCTCATCGCCGGCCCCTGCGTGATCGAGAGCGAGGAGCACGTGCACTTTCTGGCCCGCGAAATCGGCCGCCTGGCCGGCCCCTTCGTCTTCAAGGCCTCCTTCGACAAGGCCAACCGCAGCAGCCTCTCCAGCTACCGGGGTCCGGGCTTGAAGGAGGGGCTGCGCATCCTGGCGGGGCTGAAAGCCGCAGGCTACGCCGTGCTGACCGACATCCACGAACCGGCTCAGGCTGCTCCGGCCGCCGAGGTGGCCGACATCCTGCAAATCCCCGCCTTCCTGTGCCGCCAGACCGATCTGCTGCTGGAGGCCGGGCGCACCGGGCGGATCGTGAACCTCAAGAAGGGCCAGTTTCTGGCTCCGGAGGACCTGCGCCTGGCGGCCGAGAAGGTGGCCTCGACCGGCAACGACCGCATTCTGCTCACCGAGCGGGGCACCACCTTCGGCTATCACAACCTGGTGGTGGATATGCGGTCGCTGGTGATCCTGCGCAGCCTGGGCTATCCGGTGGTGTTCGACGCCACGCACAGCGTGCAGCTTCCCGGTGCGGCGGGGGGAGCCTCCGGCGGGCAGGCGCAGTTCATCGAGCCGCTGGCGCGGGCGGCGGTGGCGGTGGGCGTGGACGCGCTGTTCGTCGAGGTGCACGAGGCCCCCGAGCGGGCGCTCTCCGACGGTCCGAATGCGCTGCGGCTGGAACGTCTGGGGCCGTTGCTCGAGCGCCTCCGGCGCATCGAGCGGGCCGCCGGGGCGGACTGAAATTCCTTACTCCTTCCAGGACAGCTCGGCGTCCGAACGCCGGACGTAGCAGGCATCCACGGAGGCCGGGTCCTGAGCCTGCCCGGCGCGGAAGCGCTCGGCCGCGATGCGCGCCACGGCGCCGGCCAGCGCGCGGGGAACCTCCCGCGCGG
>JBBIMA010000051.1:0-30246 GCA_037444625.1 Solibacteraceae bacterium | reverse complement strand
CCTGTCCTGCTGGCGGCGGCAGGCTCGCTGGCGGCGCTGGCGATCATCGCCGGGGGAGTGCTGCTGCTGACGCGGCGGGGAGCGCCGCCGGCCGCCTCGCTCGTGGCGCTGGAAATCCGGACGACGCCGCCGGGTGCCGCCATCCGGGTGAACGGCGAAGCCCGCGGGCTATCCGATCTGAAGTTGAACCTGGCGCCGGGCGCTTACCAGATCGAGGCCGAGCTGGAAGGCTACCAGACCGCTCGCGCCTCCCTGGAGGTGAAGCCGCCCCAAGCCGCGCCCCTGCATTTGACGCTGGAGCCGCTGGCGGCCGGTTTGCGCCTGGTGAGCGATCTTGAGCAAGGCAAGGTGATCTTGAACGAAGAAGCTCCCCGAGAGCTCCAGGAAGGGCAACTGGCGCTGGACGCCCTGCCGCCCGGAAAGCACGTGCTGAAGCTGATCGGGCGGGACGGCGAGGCCACGCTGGCTTTTGAGACCGGTCCGGCCATGCTGCCGGCGGCCGCCGACCCGGTGACGCGCAATCTGGCGGCTGTCGTGCTGGCCAGCCTGGGCAGCCGGGCCCGGCTGTACGCCAGCTTCGGACCGGCGCCGGTGGAGTTGGACGGCCAGCCGGTGGGGCAGGTGGGTCCCGGCGGTCTGGAGCTGAGCCATCTCGCGCCGGGCACGCACGAGCTGGTCGTGGGCGCCGAGAAGGCGCGGCGCAAGATGATCATTGACATCTCGCCCGCTCCCTTGCTGACCGCCTATGTTCAGTCCGACCGGGACGTGGGCACTCTGGTGGTGGTGACCGGCGAAGACGGCGTGCGCGTCTTTCTCAACGGCCGGGAGCAGCGGCGGACCACCTCGCGCGGCCAGTTACGCATTCCGAACCTGGCGGTGCGCGAGTATGCGGTGCGGGTGGCCAAGGAGGGCTTCGAGGAGGAGCCCGAACAGCGGGTGGCGATCCGCAAGGGCGAAGAGAGCAAACTGGATTTCCGCCTGCGGCCTCTGCCGCGGCTGGCCGTCCTGAGCATCAGCGGCGGTCCGGCGGGCGCGCAGGTCTTGCTGGACGGGCAGGCGGTGGGGACGGTGCAGGATGACGGCAGCTTCCATCACGCCGGGGTGGCGCCGGGCGAGCACCAGATCGAGTTGCGGCGGGAGCGCTTCGCGCCTCGGGTGATCCGCCGGAACTTCGCCGCCGGGCAGACCGTGCAGCTCGCCGGGGCGGAGGTGAGCCTGGAGCGACTTCCGGGCCGCTTGCAGGTGGTGGTGACGCCGCGGGATGCGCGCCTGACGATCGCCCGGCCGGGTGAGGCGCCCCGCCCCTTGAGCGGCCCGAGCGTGGAACTGGCCGAGGGGACCTATGTGGTCTCGGCGCGGGCTCCCGACCATTCGGAGGCCTCCCAAGTGGTCCAGATCGTCGCCGGCCAGACGCAGACCGTCAAGCTGGAGCTGACGCGCCTGAAGAGCGGCGGCACCGCGCCGGCCGCCCTGAGCGGCATGGCCCTTTGGGGCGGCGGCTGGGTCGAGGAGGGCGGCTGGTTCTTCCGCCGGGGCGGCAATTACGTGCTGGCCCAGATCGGGCGGATGGACGGCCGCATCGTCTTTACCGCCATGCTGCGCAAGGGACGAAGGCTGCGCTGGGTCCTGAATTACTCCGACGAGCGCAACCACGACCTGTTCGAGCTGGACAGGCGCTCGCTCTACCACACGGTGGTCCGCAACGGCCGCAAGAACGAACGGCCCAAGGTGGCCCACAATCTGGGCGACTGGCAGTACTGCACGATTCAGATCGAAGTGACCTCCGGCTCGATCATCCACCGCGTGCGCAAGGGCGAGGAGTGGGTCACCGTCTCGCAGACCCCGGGCGAGCCCGGCCGGGACTATACGCAGGGCAAGTTCGGCTTCTATCTGCCGGGCGACGACACGGTGGGCCTGTCGCACTTCAGCTTCACGCCGCGCTAGCGGGCGCGCGGGCGGAGCTTAGCGCCGCCAGCCTTCGCGCACGCGGACGCGGAAGTCGCGGCGGCGGTCGTCGCTGACCTGGAAGGCCTCCACCCGCAGGCGATGGAACCGGCCGTCGCGGGGCCAGGAAGTTTCGTACACCAGCCCGTACTGGTGCTGCAAGGTGAGGAACACCGCCCGGGCGATGTCCGGGTAGGCCGATTCGAAGCGGGGCAGCCAGGCCTGCCCGCCGCTCTTGCGGGCCAGCATGTTGAGGAAGGCCTCGGCCTGGGTGAGATCCATGCGAGCTGCGCTCCCCAGGTAGGGCTCGTAGAGGCCCCGGAGCATCGAGCCGGCGGCCGCCGCGAACATCGTGATGTTCACCGACTCGATCTTCTGCTGCACTTCCTGAAGGGTGCGGGCGCTCAAGGTGTCCAGCCCCGAGCCGATCAGGATGAGCACCCGGCGGCCGGGCAGCATCTCGAGATTCTCCAGAACCTCGTAGACCGCGTCGTAAGTGTCTATCTCATCCCACATGGGCGGCTCGAGCGCCGAGTAAGCCGCCCAAAGCTCGCCTTTCCGGCGGGTAAAATCCACCTCGACGCGCCAGCCGTGCGAGTAAGTGGCCAGCGAATACCAGTGTCCTTCGGGCGCGGCGTCCAGAAGGGCCCGCACTGCGGCTTGGAGATCGCTCTGATAGACCCAGGAGGCCCGGCTGTGCTCCACCAGCAGGGTGACGGCGACAGGCGTCTCGGGCTCGGCCAGCCGGAAGGCGACCGGCCGGCCGTCTTCGTAAAGGCGGAAGTTTCCCTCGCCGAGGCCGCCGATCAGGCGGTCACCGTCCTCCACGCTCAGATAAAGCGACAGGGGCGCGGTCCGGGCGGCCAGCAGCAGCGGCAGCAGGATCAGGAGAGCGGCACGGGGCATATCTTTTCGATCGGCTCGCCCGGCTGGTATTCGATTTTCTCGGGCGCGGGGCAGCCCTGCACAGGAGCCAGCAAGCTGGGCTTGTTCTTCTCCTCCTCCTGCGCCTGGGCGGTGACCTTGGCCAGCTCGGCCTTCATGCGGCGGAACTCCTCGCTATCGCGCCGGAGGTCGGGCTTTTCGGGCAGGAACATCATCTCCCGTTTGGTTTCGACCATCCGGGCGTAGAAGGGCGGATGGGTGCGAAACCAACTGGCGCCGTTGACGTAGCCCTCTCGGGTGGCCATACGGTCGAAGAAGCGAATGAAGCCGGAGGGATCGCAGCCGGCGTTCCAGGCGTATTGCACCCCGAGCTGGTCGGCTTCCAGCTCGAATTCGCGGCTGACGCCCAGCAGATCCAGGCTCAGCACCAGGCCCAAGCCGTAGAAGCCGTATTGGAGAGCGTAGTAAGCGCCCAAGGTGGCCGCCCCGCCGGTCAGCAGCACGGCGGCCAGTTGAGCGGCCTGGTAGATGATCGAGGCGATCGTGGCCCGCTTCATCAGCTTGTAGCCGTGGCGGCCGGTGACGTGGGCGATTTCGTGCGCGATGACGCCGGCCAGTTAGGCCCCGTCCTCGACCGCCTCCAGCAGCCCGCGCTGGATGAAGAGAAAGCCGCCGAGCAGAGCGAAGGCGTTGATCTCCTTGGAATTCAGGAGGGTGACGTTCAGTGGGACGCGCAAGTCCGAGCGGGCGGCGATCGTCTGAGCCAGGCCGGCGACGTATTTTCGTATGGCCGCATTGTCCAACTCGGGCGGCAGCAGGCCGGTCATCTTCAGTTGGCGGACCGCCTCCTGGCCGTCCTTGACGTCGCGCTCCTGGCCCGGGACCAGCTCGCGCACGCCGATGTCCTTGACGTCGCCGAAGCGCCGCCGGTGATAGGCGCCGGAGGCGATCTCCGCCCGGATGCGCCGGAGTTCCTCAGGCCATTTCTCGATCAGCTCGAGCTTGGCCTTCTTGTTCTCATAGGCCGTCGGGATGGCGTGCTCGGCCAGCATTTGCGTCTGGCTCTCGAGAATGCGCAGGTTCTGGATGCGGCAGTGGATCCGGCGCCGCTCAGCGTCCTCGAGGCCGGCGGTGCGCCTCTTCAGGTCGGCCTGGGCCCGCTCACGCTCCTTCTGGTAGGCCGAGGCCCGCTGCCGGTATTGACGCACGCAGAAGGCGCGCGCCTGGTCGAGATACTTGCGCATAGCCTCGATCTGGACCGGGCTGTACTCCAGCCTGGCGGCCTCTTCGAACAGGTCCAGGTAGGGGCGCTGAAGCGCCTCCTGCATGGACTGGAAGATTTCCTTAGGCAACGGCGGGGCAGGCGGCTTGCCCGACTGAGCGGCGGCGGGCAGAGGCCCCAGGGCCAACAGTTCAGCCAGCAGGACGGCCAGCACACGTCGGCCGTAGGAAGAGTCCGACGGCATGGAGCTACCTCCCGACTCAGGCGGCCTGGGCGACGACCGGGCGGGGCCGCCGGGCGAGGCTCACCGCCATCCGGTCTGGTTCGGCCGGGACTTCCCAAGGCACGGGGAACCGGCGGCGGCACCTCCGGCATTCGTACTGTCCGTTGACCGGCCAAGCGATCTCGGAGTGCATCCACCGGCACCAACCGCGCCCCAGGCGCTCGGCCAGCCCGGCGAAACCATTGCGCATCGGCGGACGGCGCCCTCGCACAATGACGACCCGCATAAGAACCCCTTCCCAGCGCACCGCCTCGGCCCGGCGGTTTGCGTTCTCACCCTTGAGGACGCAGAAAGGGCGCGTCAGGTTGCAGGCGGCGCGACTCCGGCGGCCGAGCCGCTCAGCCGGTGAGCCGGAAGATAAAGGCCTCGAGCGTCACCCGATCGTCCGGCCGGGCGTCGCGCAGCGCCTTGTCGGCGGCGTAAACCAGCCGCAGGGCGGAGGCCAACTGGCGGGCGGAAAAGGCGCCGGCGGTCCGGTGGACCTGCTCGGCGCGGGCGGGCCACATCCGCACCCCCAGGCGCCCGGCCTGCGCCTGGATTTGATCCGGGCGGCGCCAGCCGGCTTGTTTGGCCGCCAGGGCCAGCCGGAACTGGGTGGAAAGGAAGGTCAAGGCCAGGGGCAGATACTCGCCCTGGCGGATCAAGGTGTCCAGGATGTCCAAGGCGGCGGCCCGATCCCTGCGCCCCAGCGCTTCCACCAGCTCGAAGATGGTGGCCGTGCGCGCCTCGGGCACCAGCACAGACACGTCGGCCGCGGTCACCGACCGGCCGCCTCCGCTCCAGACGCTCAACTTCTCGATCTCCGCCGCGATGCGGGCCGCTTCGGACCCCAGGGCCTCGACCAGCAGATCCAGCTCCGCCTCGCCGATCGGCAAGCCGGCCCGGCGCGCCAGATTACGGGCGAACTGCCGGGCCTGTTCGGGCCGCAAGGGAGCGCACTCCACCACCACCGGGACCGGCGCGTAGAACTTGCGCACCCGCTCCAGCCGAGCCTTGTCCTCGCCTTCGAAGCTGAAGCGGCCGGCCTCGAACAGGAGGATCACCTGGGGGGTCGGATGACTCAGATAACCTGCCAGCTCGGCCGCCTCCCCGCCGCGCCCCTCCTCGGCTTCACCTGCCGCCGTTTTCCCGCGCGGCAGGGCGGCTTCGGCGTTGAGGACGCGGATCAGGCGCCGCGCAGCAAACAGCGAGAGCGAGCGGGCGTCCTCGAGCACCACGTCGAGGCCGGTCTCTTCCAGGTCGTACTCGCTCAGGCCGGCTTGCCGATCGGCTTCCGCGAGGAACTGCTCGATGAGGGCCTTGCGGCAGTAATCCCGCTGGTAGGGTTCAGGACCCAACAGGAGGCAGGCGGGCGGGAAGTCGCCTTGCCGGATGCGGGCGAGGAACTGCTGCGGGGTCACGGCTCAGAAGTTCTCCCGGATGGCGCTGACCACGGTGCGAGCCACGTCGCGGCACAGACGGTCCAAGGCGACGTCGCTCTCGTCCAGGTAGGCGCGCTGATCCACGGCGATTTCGTAGCGCTCGCGGACTTCGAAATGGGGCCGGGAAAACAAGACCGTACCGGTGGCGCGTTCCGTCAGGGTGATCTGCAAGGTCACGCTCATCTGCACGCCGGCGGCGCGCGCGGTGGTCGGATCCAAGACGGTGGGATAGGAGACGTAGCTGACCACGACGCCGCGCAGGACGGCGTCGGCCTGCTCGGGATCGGCTACGACCTGATAGCGCGTGCGGGAGAGCAACTCGCGGGTGATGGCGGCGGGCAGGCGCTCGGTGAGGCGGTAGCGGGTGGTGAGGTTGGCGAAGGCCGGCACGGCAATGGTCTGGATCCGGCGGGGCAGCAGGTCGGCATGCCCGGCGACGTGATATCCGCAACCGGCCGCCAGCAAGGCGGCCGGAAAGACGGCCCACCGCGCGAGCCTCATGCCGCCTCCTCCCTTTCCAACAACTGGGCGGCCACGGCCAGCGCGTTTTCGGCCGCGATGCGCAGATTGTCGGCCACGATCCAGAACCAGGCGGCGTGCGGCTGGTTGCGATCGGTCTGGACGGCGCCCACGGCGATGCCGCTCTGCCCGGCAAAGCCCACTGCGGTGGGCGCCTCCAGATCCGCACCCCGCACGTCAATCTGCGGGCAGACCAGGGCGCGCTCCAGCTCCGCCGGCCCGGGGTTGTGCTCGAACTCGGCCCACACCGAGAAGCTGTAACCATGGAAGACGGGGGCCTGAATCAGGCGCAGCGAGGGCATAGGGAGGCCGCCCGCAGTCGCCAGCAGGCTGGCCAAGTGCCGCTCGATGCGCAGCTCGAAGCCCTCCAGAGCCTCCGGCGCCTGGCTGCCGTAGCGCACCAGAATGTTGAAGCCCAGTTGCTCGTCGAAGACCTGTTTGGGCAGCCCCCTGAAAGTGAGCAGATTCACGGTCTGCTGCTTGAGCTCTTCGACGCCGGCCCGGCCGCGCTCGCTGGCCGGCTCGAAGATGTGCACCACCGAGCGGCGAATGCCGTGCAGGCGGGCGAGCTGCCGGAAAAACAGCGCCAGAGCGACGGCCGCCGGATGAGCCACCACGTGAATCGCCTCGGGCTCGACGCGGTAATCGGCGGGCTCGACCATAGGCGCACGCAGACGCGCCCGGGGCGAATCCTCGTGCACGCCGGTCAGGTCAACCACCGCCGGGCGGGCGCCCGCGCGGGCCAGGATCTCCAGGGCCTTACGGCTGGCCAGACTCGAGCCGGCCAGCAGGACCACCTGCGCACCGCTCAGGTTGTCCTCGTCCAGGGCGGTCATCACCACGGGCTCGCCGGCGTGCTCGGTGAGAGTGACGACGTCCTCGTCCTCGGCGCCGATCAGTCTCAAGGAGACGGGCAGCGGCTTTTCGGCGAGCAGGTCGCGCACCTCGCGGCCGAGCAGGCTGGGGCTGCCCACAATGGCCAGCACGGGCCGCGCCTTCTCAGCCAACTTGGCGCTCCGCGTGCGGCGGGGCGGGACGGAACCAGCGCCGCAACAATCCGCCGGCCCGCACGACCAGGCCGCTGCCCACATAGAGGACGGCCAGGCCCAACAGCACCGGCTGGGAGTAATACCAGAGCAGGTAAATCAGGCTGCCCCACAACACCACCGTCAGCGGCGAGCGGGGCCGCAGCAGGTGGAAATCCTTGAAGCTGCGGTAGCGCCAGGTGCTGACCATCAGAAAGGACAGCAGCGCCAGCAGCGCGATCCAACCCAAGGCCAGCGGCCAGAACTGCACCGGGACCGAATCGCCCGCATAGACCACGGCGGCGATCAAGGCCGCCGCGCCGGGAATGGGCAGGCCCACGAAGTACTTGCGGTCCGGGCGCCCGGGATTCTTCGGGACGGGATTGACCTGGATGTTGAAGCGCGCCAGGCGGGCCGCACCGCACAGCAGGTAAAGGAAGGCGACGAAGTAACCCAGCCGGTGGAGGTGATCGGCGGGCACCGGCGCGCCGGCAGCGGCAAACTGCACGCCCCAGACGAAGGCGAGCAAGGCCGGGGCCAGGCCGAAGGTGATCACGTCGGCCAGCGAATCCAGCTCGCGCCCGAAGTCGCTCACCGTGTGGGTCAGGCGGGCGATGCGCCCATCCAGGCCGTCCAGGACCACCGCTACGCCGATGGCCTTGGCGGCGGTCTCGAAATGGGGGTTGCTGCCCAACGCGCCGCCCGTGGCCAGCAGAGCGCCCTGCAAGGACTTCAGGATCGCCAGGAAGCCCAGGAAGAGGTTGCCCGCCGTGAACAGCGTGGGCAGCACGTAGGCCGCGCGGCGGCGGCGCAGCTCGGGCGGATGGCGACGCAGAAAACGCCTGGGCAGCCTCAGCATGATTGCGTCCCGGAAGGCTCGCGCCGGGCCAGCACGCTCGCTCCCGCCCGGACTCGCTGGCCGGCGCGCACCTGGATCCGCCATTCCGGGCCGAGGTAGACGTCCACCCGCGAGCCGAACTTGATCAGACCCACGCGCTCGCCGGCGGCTACCATCTCGCCCGGCCGCTTGAAGAACACGATGCGGCGGGCGATCAATCCGGCGATCTGGCGGAACAGAACGCTCGTGCCCTCCCCCTGGATGACCACGCTGTTCTGTTCGTTCTCCCAGGCGGCTCGCTCGCGGCTGGCCACCAGGAAGCGCCCCTTGCGATGGCTGACCTCCGCGATGCGGCCGGCGATGGGAGCGCGGTTGACGTGCACGTCGAAGAGGCGCATGAAAATGCTGACCCGGGTCAAATCCGGCGGGTGGGGAGCCACCGCCAGCACCTTGCCGTCGGCCGGGGAGACCGCCACCTCGCCTTCAGGGATGCGGCGCTCGGGATCGCGGAAAAAATAGAGGCAAAAAGCGGCCGCCAGCCATAGCGGCGCCCCGGCGGCGGCGCCGGCCAGCCACCACAGTACGCAGCCGGCGGCGGTCAAGGCCAGCGCGTAGCGGAACCCGTCGCGGACCATGAGCAACCTTATTCTCGCACAGGCCGGGCGCCAGGCGACCCGGCCGGGGGCGAGGCGGGCGGGTCAAAAGGGGCTTGAGCTCGAGGGGGAAGGGGCGTATAGCAATAATCGGATCTTAAGGTCCGAATATCGCCATAGGCCGCGCCCCGGGAGGTGCCATGTCGCACGCCCCCAGGATCCTGATCATTGACGACGACGCCGACTTCCGCACCTCGGTGTCCTCCCTGCTGGAAAGCCGGGGCTGGGAGGTCGTTCAGGCCGATTCCGGCCGAGAGGGCCCGGATCTGATCCTGCTGGACATCATGCTGGAGTGCTGTAGCGAGGGCTACGGGGTCAACCAGGCCATCAAATGGCGGGAGGAATTCCGTCCCTACCGGCACATTCCGATCGTGATGGTCTCCTCGATCGCGCAGCAGCCCGATGAGTTGTTCCCGCTGGCGGGCGAGGTGGAGATGATTCGTCCGGATTACTACGTGACCAAGCCCCTGGACATCCCGGCTTTCCTGGAAACGGTCCAGCGGGCCCTGGCGCGCAGCGCTTCGGGCCGAGCGGGCTCGGCATGAACTGCGACGGGCGCAACCCGACGGATCCGCCGCCCCGGGTTGTCGTGATTGACGCTGACCAGGCGATGCGCCTTTCCTGCCGCAAGATCCTGGCCGAAGCGGGGCTGGAGGTGGAGACCTTCGAGGACGGCGTGGAAGGGTGGTACGCGCTGGATCATCGCGAACAGTTTCGCCGCATCACCCTGATGTGCGGAGCGCGAACGCCGGGTGACATGCTGTTCGGCGAGGAGCTGAGCTCGCTGGCCGACCGGGCGGACATGAGCTGCCTGCTTACGGTGGACGCCGATCCCACGGGAAGCTGGAAGCACCATATCGGGCTGCTGCCCAGCCTGTTCGACCGGGCGGCGCTGGATCCGCCGCGCACCTACGCGGCCGTCTGCGGCCCGCCGGTGGTCTACCGATTCATTCTGGGCCGCCTGTTGGAGCTGGGCTTTTCCAAGGACCGCATCCTGATGTCGCTGGAGCGGCGGATGAAATGCGGTATCGGCAAATGCGGCCACTGTCTGGTGGGCTACAAGTACACTTGCCTGGACGGCCCCATCTTCACTTATTGGGACGCCATCAACCTGCCGGAGATGATCTGATGTCCCGACCGCGCCTGGGCGTCTTCGGTTTGACGGGCTGCGCCGGCGACCAGCTCGTACTGTTGAACTGCGAGGACGAGCTGCCGGAGCTGGCCTGCCTGACGGAGGTGCGCGACTTTCTGATGGCCTCGTCGGCCAACGACGCCTGCGGCGAGCTGGACGTGGCCCTGGTGGAGGGGGCGGTCGCCGGCCGGCGGGACGAAGAACGGCTGAGAGCCATCCGCCGGCGCTCGAAGACGCTGGTGGCCATCGGGAGCTGCGCGGTCTGGGGCGGCGTGAGCGCGGCCGAGACGCCGGATAGGCACGCCGACCGCCTGGCCGAGGTTTACGGTCCGGCAGGCCTGTGCTACGACAGCGCGCCGGCCCGCCCCCTGCGCGAGCTGGTGCGGGTGGATTGGAGCCTGCCCGGCTGCCCGATCGAGAAGCACGAGCTGCTGGAGCTGATGGCTCATTTGCTGGAGGGGAACCTGCCGCCCCCTGCGGACCGGCCGGTGTGCGCCGAGTGCCGCATGGCGGAGAACGACTGTCTGCTGGCCCGGGGCGCGGCGGTCTGTTGCGGCCCGCTCACCGTGGGCGGCTGCCGGGCGCGCTGTCCTGAAATGGGAGTTCCCTGCATCGGCTGCCGGGGCCTGCTGGAGGACGCCAACCTCCCCGGGGCTCTGGAGGTCTTCGAGCGCAGCGGCCTTCCCCGCCAGGCGGTGCTGGCCAAGATCCGCACCTTCGGCGCGGGCGCGCCGGCGGGAGGGGCGCTATGAGGGTCATCCGCGTCGAGCCCCTGGCCCGCGTCGAGGGGCACGGCGGCATCACGGTCGAATTGGACGAGGGCGGGTTGAGCCGCGTCGAGTTCGACATCTTCGAAGGCATCCGGCTGCTGGAAACCGTGGTGCGCGGGCGCAGCGCGGAGGATGTTTCGCCGATCGTCTCCCGGATTTGCGCCATCTGCTCGGCGGCGCACGCCTTGACTTCGCTGAAGGCCACCGAGGCCGCCTTCGGCGTGCAGGTCAGCCCGCAAACCGTCCTGCTGCGGGAGCTGCTGTTGCGGGGCGAGAACATCCAAAGTCACGCCCTGCACTTCTTCTGCCTGGCCCTGCCGGATTACCTGGGGGCGCCCGGAGTGATCGCTCTGGCCGCCGAGCGGCCGCGCGAGGTCCAGCTCGGCCTGCGTCTGAAGAAACTGGGCAACCTGATTCAAGAAACGGTCGGGGGGCGGGCGGTGCACCCGGTGAACGCCGTGCCGGGCGGATTCGCCCGCCTGCCGGGCGTCGAGCAACTGGTCGGGTTGCGGCGGGCCTTGGAGCAAGGGCTGCGCGACGCCGAGGCGGCGGTCGAGCTGGCGGCGTCCCTGCCGTCGCCGGCGGCCTGCCGGGCCGAGACCGCCTATGCCGCCGCCGGCGGGGGCCCGGACTATTCTTACTACGGGGGCGATGAAGCGATCCTGCTGGAGGGCGATCAGCGCCGGGTGTTTCCCGCCTGGGATTACCGCCGCCTCACCAACGAGCGCTCGGCGCCCCATTCCCACGCGCGGCACAGCGCTTTCAACGGCCGGGCTTTCATGCTCGGTGCGCTGGCCCGGCTCGCGGTGCGCAAGGATCAGCTCAGTCCGCGCGTGCGGCGGCTCATGGAGAGTCTCGGGCTGGAGGCGCCCAGCCCGGATCCGCTGGACAACAACAAGGCGCAGATCGTCGAGCTGGCCGAAGACGTGGCCTGGGCGGCCGAGACCGTGGACCGCCTGCTCGATCAAGGCTGGCGCGAAGAGCCGAGGGTGGAGGTCCGGCCCGCGGCCGGCCGAGGGGTCGCCCTGACCGAAGCGCCCCGCGGCCTGCTGGTTCACAGTTACGTCTACGACGAACAGGGGCGCTTGCTGAAGGCCGACGTGGTCACACCCACCGCCATCAACACGGCCAGCATCGAGGAGCGCTTCCGCGCGGCCGTCGAGCAGGCGGGCGGCGAGGAGCCGGCCGAGCTGACCCGGCGGCTCGAGCTGATCGCCCGGGCCTACGATCCGTGCCTGTCCTGCTCGGTTCACGTCGTCCGCAGAGCCGATGCCCGCTAAGAGCCGCCTGCGTCCGCTGACCATCAAGGCGCGGCTGATCTCCAGTTACCTGGTGATCCTGGCCGGGGGCGGGCTGACCACCTCGCTGGTGGGCTCGTGGATTGTGAGCACGACCATCATGGCGCAAGCTCGCCGCATGGTGGATCACAGCCTGGCGATGGCGCGGACCATGTACGAGCAGCAAACCGAGGCCGTGCGAAGAACCGTGGAGCTGGCGGCGGGCGGTCTCACCATCCCGCAGCTCATGCGGAACCGGGACATCCCGGGCCTGCGCGGCTATCTGGAGGCGGTGCGCCGTCGGTCGGGCTTCGATTTGCTGGGGCTGGCGGACGGCCGAGGCCGCGTGATCCTGCGGGCCACCCGGACGGAGGGCGTGGGCGACGACGTTTCAGGGTCGCAATTGATCCGGGCGGCGCTGGCCGGCCGGGCGGCGGCCGGGGCGGAAATCCTGCCCGGGGAGTTCTTGGCCCGGGAGGCGCCGGAGCTGGCCGAACGCGCCCGCACCCGCCTGATCGCCACGCCGCACGCCCGGCCCACCGGGAAGACCGAGGAGACCTCCGGGCTGGTGCTGATGGGAGAGGCGCCCGTGCCGGCCCCGACGGGCGGGCCGGCTGGGGTCCTCTACGGCGGCGTGCTGTTGAATCGCGACTACCAGATCGTGGACCGCGTCTGGGAGCTGGTTTTCAAGGGGGAGCGCTTCGCCGGCCGGGACGTGGGCTCGGTGACGCTCTTCCAGGACGACGTACGCATCGCCACCACGGTGAAGACGGTCGAGGGAGCGCGGGCGGTCGGCACACGGGTGTCCGAAGAGGTGTACCAGGCGGTGCTGGGCCGGGGCGGGGCCTGGCGCGGCCGCGCCTTCGTGGTCAACGACTGGTACATCAGCGCCTACGAGCCCTTGCGCGACGCCGGCGGGCGTGCGGTGGGCATGTTATACGTCGGCCTGCTGGAGCGGGCCTACACCTCGATTCGCGATCGGGTGATTCTGTCGTTTTTCGGCATCGCCACCCTGGGTTTTCTGCTGATCAGCGGCCTCACCTACTACATGATCGGAAGCATTACACGGCCCATCGGGGAGATGGTGGCCGCCACGCGTAACATCGCCGCCGGGCGCTTCGATCAGCCGGTGCGCGCCGATACGGGCGGGGAGCTGGCCCTGCTGGCGAACTCCTTCAACGTCATGCAGGAAAGCCTGCGCAAGATGCGGGACGAGCTGGAAGCCTGGGGGCGCACCCTGGAGGAGAAAGTCCGCCGGCGGACGGAAGAATTGATCGCCATGCACGACCGGGTGGCGCAGTCCGAGCGCCTGGCCTCGCTGGGCAAGCTGGCCGCCGGCGTGGCCCACGAGATCAACAATCCCCTGGGCGCGATTCTGGCTCTGACCGCCCTGACCGTGGAGGATCTGGCTCCGGATGACCCCCGGCGCGAGGATCTCCAGGAAGTCGTGCGCCAGGCGGAGCGCTGCCGCAACATCGTGCGCGGCTTATTGGAATTCTCCCGGCAGAGCGAGCCGCACGTCGAGCGGCTGGACTTGAACAAAGTCCTGGAGGACACTCTGGCGCTGATTTCACGGCAGTCGTTCTTCTTCAATATTCAGGTGGTCAAGCAACTGACTCCCGATCTGCCGCGCGTCTCGGCCGACCGCAGCCAGCTCCAGCAAGTCTTCATGAACATACTCATCAACGCCGTCCAAGCCATGCAGGAGAAGGGGACGGTCACTTTGCAATCGCGTCCGGCGGCCGACGGCTTTGTCGAGGTCAGCATTGCCGATACCGGCTGCGGCATTCCGCCCGACAAACTGGATCGCATTTTCGATCCCTTCTTCACCACCAAGCCGAGCGGGAAGGGGGCCGGCCTGGGGCTTTCCATCGCCTACGGGATCGTAGCCAAGCACGGCGGAGCGATCGCGGTGGCGAGCCGGCCGGGCGAAGGCAGCACCTTCACGGTGCGGCTGCCGGCGGTTCAGCCGGCCTGAGAGGCGTCGGCCGGGGGCGTCTCGACGCTCGCCATCCGCTCCTCGGCGACGGCCGCCCCTTCCTCCAGATACTCCTCCTCCGCGTTCACCTGCCAGAGGTCGAAGCGGCCGCCCAGGACGTTGCGGGCCGCCAGCATGCCGGTGAGCATCGAATGATCCTGGTTGTTATAGCGATGCATTCCGTTGCGCCCCACAACCTGTAAGTTCGGCACCGACTCCAAGAACTTTTTCACCGCCTCCATACCCCGCCGGTACAGGTCGTCGTACACCGGATAGGCCTTGGCCATCCGCACAACGCAGCCGTCGGCCACCCGCTCGGGCGCGGCCAGGCCCAGCTCGCCCAACTCCCGGCGCGCCAGTTCGAGCAACTCGGCGTCGGGCGCGCTCCACAGAGGGTCACCCTGGAAGCAGAAATACTCCAGACCCAGGCAGCTCAGGTCCGGGTCGGTGGTCATCTCCGGGCTCCAGTTATTGTAATTCTGGATCCTACCGACTTTGACCTTGGGCTCGTGGACGTAAATCCAGTTGTCGGGAAATAACTCCCCGCCCCGGACCAACAGAGCTACTGTCAGGAAATCGCGGTAGGAAAAATCGCCCGCGGCGCGGCGGAGATACTCGGGCGGTTCGGGATGGAGAGCACGGATCAGGTCCCGCAGGGCGATGCTGCTGATGCAATGCTCGCCGCGCCAGAGCCGGCCGCCGGCCTCCACGGCCCGGACCCCGCCGGGCGCCCAATGGATGCGCTCGACGGGCGCCTCGAGCTCGACCCGCCCGCCCCGGGCCTCGACCAGCTCGCGCGTTCGGTCCCACATCATGCCGGGACCGCGGCGCGGGTAGTAAAACTCGTGAATCAGGGTCTTGATCGCCTGCCGCCGGTCGCGCGGAGGAGGTCGGAGGGCGGCGAGCGCCAGCGAGGCCAGCGACAGCCCGCGAATTCGCTGGGCGGCCCACTCGGCCCGGATCCGGCGGCAGGGGACGCCCCAGACCTTCTCGGTGTAGGAGCGGAAGAAAATCTGGAACAGACGCCGGCCGAAACGGTTCGAGAGCCAGGCCTCCAGGTCGTCCTCCGGCCTCAGGGGCGCGCAGCGGGCCTTCAGATAACTGAGGGCGCAGCGGGCCGCTTCGAGAGGCCCCAAGCCCTTCAGGGCGTCGAGCGGCTCAAGGGGATAGCGGAAGAACTTGCCCCGGTAGTAAATGCGGGAGAGGCGCGAGCGGGTGAGCAAGTCCGGGCCCAGCACCTCGCGCCACATGCGCTCGACCGCTGAGACCTTGGTGAAGAAGCGGTGGCCCCCGATGTCGAACAAGCAGCCTTTGTAGGCGACGGTGCGGGCGAGGCCGCCCACCACGGCGTCCTTTTCGAGCACCACCGGGCGCACGCCCCGGCGCACCAGCTCGTAGGCGGCGGTGAGGCCGGCCGGGCCGGCCCCCAGAATCACAACCGGGTAGAAATGTTCCGCCGGGCCCTCCCCCCGCATTACCGTACCGCCACCAGGGAGATCTGCTCCAGCGCCGGCCAGCGCTGCTCGGCGTCCGGCTTGCGCTGGACCGGCGCCAGGGGCTGCACGGTAGTCCGCGCAGGCGGCGCCTGGGCCGGAAAGTACTGGGCGTAAACCCGGTTCATGCGGGCGAAATCCTCGATGTCGTCCAGATAGACGTTGGTCGCCGCCACGTGCGAGAAGTCCAGGCCCGCCTCCTCCAATCCGTCCAACAGGTTGCGCATGGTCTGGCGGAGCTGGTGCTCGAGGCTCGCGGCGTAAATGCCCGAGCGCGGTCCGGGAATGAAGCCGGACTTGGCCGAGCAATACAAGGTGTCTCCGGCAAAGACGCAAGGGCTGGCGGTGGCGCTGGGAGCCATGTTTTTCGGGCGCACCGCTTGCCGCCGCGTCAAGTCCTTCACCGCCACGCCGGTGAACTCGATGCCGGCGCCGCCCGGCAGGCCGGCGACGCGGATGGTCGCCCGGGCGGGCGTGTTGCCGAACTCGAAGCGCCGGGCGTAAAGGCGGTTCATGACCTCCATCGGCACGCGCTCGGTCAGGTAGGGATTCACGAAGACCAGATGGCGGAAATCCAACCCGGCCGCCTGCAAACAGCGCCCGAGGTGTTCGAGGGCCAGCTCCACCTGGGCGGCGGGATCGGCCGGGACCGGGCCGGCGACGCCCTCCCGCCCCAGCACTCCCGAGACGAAAACGCGGTCGCCCGCCTCGACCGCCGGCGAGCAAAAGGCAGGCGCCGAGGAATCGGGCACGGGCAGCACTCTCTTGCGCGCCGGATCGCGCAGAGCCACGGCGTTGATCTCCACCGGAGTGTCGCGCGGCATGCGCTGCACGCCCAGCACGGCGCAGGCGGGCGGCGCCTGGGGGAAGTACTCGCGCCAGACGCGCGCCAGGGCGTCGTAATCGCCCAGGTTGCTCAAGTACACCTGGGAGTAAACGACCTGTTCCAACCGCAAGCCCGCGGCCTGGACAATGGCCCGCAGGTTCTCCAGAGTTTGCCGGGCCTGGGCCGCAAAGCCCGCCGGCATGCCTCCCTCCGGAGTGAGGGGCCCCTGGCCCGAGACGTAAAGGAACTCGCCCGCCAGCACACCCGGGCTGTAAGGACCGATCGGTTTGGCGCCGGGAGGGTACACGACCCGCCGTTCGGCACCCGTCAGGAGGGCGGGCGCCAGGACCGCGAGCGCCGCGGCGCGTCTGATCAAGTTCCTCATGCTAACCTCCGTTGCCCCCCGAGGCCCATTCGATCAGCAAGACCTCGTACTCCGCCATGGCGGGCGCTTCGAATTCCAAGCGCCCCTCCCGCCGGCGGAACTTCAGATCCTTGCCGCTCACCAGAGCCCGCACCCGGCGGGCCGGCGCGTCCCGGGCCACGCTGACCTCCAGCCCGGCCAACGGCATCACGCGCTGGATGGGCCGCGTCATCTCGCCCGTGAAGTTCACCAGATGGATCAGCCACCGCCGGCCGTTCTCTTGCGAGCGCACGACCAGCTCGAGCGAGGCGGGCGCGCCCCTCAGGCGAACCACCGGCGGCGCCCACTGCTCGGCGATATTGGCCGTCAGGCGCAAGTGCTCGCCCAGGTGGAAGCCTTGAATGGCGTTGCCCAGATCCCCGGCGAAATAGGCCGCGCGGCCCCGTCCGAAGCGGTTCACCACCAGGGCGGGATCGTCGGAGACCTCGGGGATGCCGTCGTAGCGGCCGGCCAAGGGACGCGTGAAAGCGAGCAGGGCCTGGCCGCCCTTGGGCGCCACGCGCAGGTGGTAGTGCGTGGAGGGCAGCAACTCGCGTCCCAGGCCCTCCAACAGGGGTGCGGCGGGCGCCGGCGATTTCATGAAGTCCCAGCGCGTGGGGCCCACGATGCGCTTGCGATCTTCGACCCCGAAGACGTCGCCCAGCGCGAAATCCGCTCGGCGGGCGCCGAACTCGTCGTAGAGCGAGGTTTCGAAGGTGGCCAGCAGGCTGCCCCCGTCGCGCACCCAGCGGCGCAGGCGCTCGGCGACGGCGCGGCTCATGCAAGCCACGTTGGGCAGCACCAGCAAGGCGTAGCGATCCAGCGGCTCGCGCTCGAGCGCCTCGTCGTCCAGCACGTCGAAAGGGATGTGGGCGCGGATGAGGGCCTCGGCCAGACCGCTGAACTCGCCGTCCAGATTGCCCACTTCCGAGCGGGAGGGCACACGGTCCATGTCAATGAGCTGGGCCTCGGAGCCGGCATAGAAGGCGGCCGAGAGATCGGACCAGACCAGCGCCGCGCGCGCCTCCGAGCGGGTGTCGAGGAAGAAGGCGGCCTGATCGGCCAGCAGCCGGTTCATTTCGGCCAGAGCCTGCATTTCGGGCTGGCCCGCTTCGAAGGGTGTGAAGCCGAACCAGACGCCCGCCCCGTTGGCGATCGAATCGGCGTAGAGCAGGCGCAATTCGGCGGCGGGCAGGATCGAGAAGGTCCAGGGCTTGTGACCGGCGGCGGAGAAGATGACGCGCGGCTTGGCGGGCGCCTGGGTTTCCAGCAGGCGCGCCGTCAGTCCGGGCTTCCACAGCGGCGTGCGCGTCAGATCGCCGCCGATGAAGCCTCCCTCGCTGCCCAGGATGTCCTGGTGCTCGACCAGGCGGCGATTGAAGCGCGCGGTCGCCCAGTTGGCGCCCCGCACCCCGCCGTTCATGTAGAAGGCGATCTCCCGGCCGGCAGCCTGGATCACCCGGCGCGAATCGGCCAGGAAGTCGGCCAGGCTGCGGGCCTGAAACTCCATCAGCCGGGCGAAGGCCTCCCCGCGGCGCTCGCCCTTGGAGGGCAGCTCGCCGCCGTACAGGCGCCGGAACTTCCGGCGGCAGTACGGGCAGTAGCAGGTCTGGGGAAAGAAAATCGGGCCGTCGTAAAAGATGCCGTCTATGGGGTAGGCGCACAGATCGCGCAGGATCTGGAAGCACCACTCGCGCCAGGGGCTGTTGACGCAAAACGACGTTCCGGTCTCGTAGACGCCGCCCAGGGGTTCGCCGTTCTCCTTCACCTGGACCCAATCGGGATGCCGGCGGGCGAACTCAAGATTGAACCAGTGGACGTTGAAGTAAATCATGACGCGCAGGCCGCGCGCATGGGCTTCAGGCAGGTACTCCTTCAGATAATCGGGCCGGGCGCGCCCGGCCAGCCGAGAGGCGAAGTAGAAACCGTCATCATCCAGGCCCTGCCGGTGAGTCATGACGCCCAGATGTTCGGCGCGAAACCCAAGAGCGGCCTTGAGGGCGGCGGATTCCGCCGGCGCTCGCGCATTGAGCGGCTCGAAGGCGGTCACCAGGTCTATGATCCGCAGGGGCTCCCGTTCCCACCAGGGCGCGGGCCGCTCGGCCAGCGCGGCCGCCAGGGCCAGCCCCGCCCAACATGTCGTTTGCGCGCGCATCGAGTTGCCTCCCGCTTAGAAATCGTCCCCGAGCGGCTGCGCCCGCCCGCCGCCCGCCAGGCAAAAATACAGCTTCCAATAACGGTCCCAGCCGGTCTGCGACTGCCAGAGTCGGATCTCGGCCTCGCTCCGGCACAGGACTTCGTCCAGCCGCTCGGGATCGGCGCGCGGGGGCGAAGCCGAGCGCACCGGCTCGAACAGACGCCAGCCCTCGCGCTTGCCGAGCAAGTAAGCCGCCAGCCTGCCGTGGCGCGCCGCCACCAGCGCCCAGAGGCCTTGCGCGACCAGCACCGCCCGGCCGTACCGCTTGCGCCAGTCGGGCGGGTAGTGCCTGGCCACCAGAAAAAGCTGATTGCGCGCGATCCAGCGCACCGCCGCAGCGCTCCAGCGGCCGAGGGTGGCGCTGCCGGCGTGATAGGCGACCGCCTCCGGGACGTACCAGCCGCCGCAACCCGCCAGGGCGCAGCGCAAGCCGAACTCCACGTCTTCCAGGGCAAACTGGAAGCGCTCGTCGAGATAGTCCACCTTCTCGAACAACTCGCGCCGCGCCAACACGGCCGCAAAGCCGGCCATGCGGACCGCCCGGGGCCGGCTCCAGACCGGCCCGTCGGGCCGGCCGTGGCCGATGCGCCAGGAGCAACCGCCGCGGCAGAGGGCGTCGAAAGCGCCGTCCACGCGGGAGGGGTCGGATCGCTGAAGCAGCTTGCCCACGGCGAACCAGACCTGCTGCGACTCGGCCGCCGCCAGCAGCCGCTCCAGCCAGTCGGGCGCGGGCTCCACGTCGTTGTTCAGCACCGCCACCCAGGGAGCGCGGCTTTGCCGGAGGCCCAGATTCACGGCTGCGGCGAAGCCGGCGCGGCGGCCGGTGCTGAGCACGCAGGCGCCCAGGCGGGCGGCCGCCTCGGGCGAGCCGTCGGTCGAGCCGTCGTCCACCACCAGGATCCGTTCCGGGGCGACGCTCTGTTCGCGCAGGCGCCCCAACAAGCTCTCCAGCAGCTCGCGCCGGTTCCAGTGAGGGATGACGACGTCGGCTCGGGGCATCATCAGAGGGGCGCCTCGGCCGGAGGCCGCCTGCCGCGGCGGAAGCGTTTTTTGAGGAGGAACCAGAGGTTGTGCAGCCCGTCCCGCCAGGGGTTGAGCTTCTTTTCGCCCAGGCGCGAGGAATACAGGATCGAGATTTCGCCGAAGCGGATGCGAGGGTTCTTGAGGGCTTCGATCTTGATCTCTTCGGAGAAGGCCATGCCGTCGGCTTCCAGGCACATCTCGCGGAGGATCGAGCGGCGCAGGACCCACATGCCGGATTGGGAGTCGCGCACCCAGCGCAGGTAGAGCAGGGACATGGCCAGGGACAGAATCAAATTCCCGATCTTATGTTTCAGGCTCATGGCCCGCCGGTCGCGCACCGGGAAGCGCGAAGCGTTCAGAAAGTCCACCTCCAGATGGAAGAAGGCCTCCAGCAGGTAGGAGATCGCGTCCACCGGATAGCTGTGGTCCCCGTCCAGGGTCACGATCAGATCCCCGCCGGCGTGGGCGAAACCCTTGCGGTAGCTGCGCCCGTAACCCCGCACGTCCTCCCGGATCACCTGGGCGCCGAAGCGGCGGGCGATCTCCGAGGTCCGGTCGGTCGAGCCGTTGTCCACCACGATCACTTCGTCCACGAAGGCGGGCATGCGGCGCAGCACCTGTTCGATGCCCTGCTCCTCGTTCAGGCAGGGGATGACGACCGTGATCTTGTGGCCTTTGTACACGTCGGCACCGCCCGGCGCGGGCGTCTTCGAAGCTATCATAGTGGATGCCATGCGAGCCTTGTGGTGGTGGCTGGCCCTGCCGCTTCTGGCGCAACAGGCGGAGCTCAGCCGCATCCGGACCGTCTACCTGTTGCCCATGGGCCAGGGCCTGGATCAGTATTTGGCCGGCCGCCTGACCAGTCTCGGTTTGTTCCAGGTGGTGGCGGACCCCAAGAAAGCGGACGCGGTCTTCACCGACCGTCTGGGCGAGGCCTTCGAGCAGCGCCTGGACGAGCTGTTCCCGGCGGCGCCGTCGGCCGAAGAATCCAAGACCGCCGGGGCGAAAGCGCCCGAGGGCCAGACCGCACCCGGCGCCCGCGAGGGCTCGATCCGACCTTCCACCTGGGGCCGCGGCCGGGGAACCATCTTCCTGGTGGACGCGCGCAGCCGGGCCGTCCTCTGGTCGGTCTACGAGCGGCCGCGGGATTCCTCGCCCGAGCAGGTGAACCGCGCGGCGGAGCGCATCGCCGCCCGCCTCAAGCGCGACTTGAAAGGCAAGTGACGCCCGGCCGCGTGCGGCCGCGCTTTTCAGCCAGCGCGGCGCGATAGCTCTCGGCCAATCGCTCGGTGATCAGGGCGCTATCCCAGTGCTCAGCGACCTCGCGCCGCGCGCGCAGCGCCATCTCGCGCCCCCGCTGGGGCGAGGCGAAGAGCTCGAGGATCCGGGCGGCGAAGCTCTCCGGGTCGTCGGCCAGGGCGCACAGCTCGCCGTCCACGCGGGCCAGCCCTTCCGCGCCCAAGCGGGTCGAGACCACCGGGATGCCGCTGGCGAAGGCCTCCAGCAGTTTCACGCGCACGCCCGAGCCGCTGAGGATGGGGCAGACGAAGACGGCGTAGCGTCCGAGCGGCTCGCGCACGTCCTCCACCAGGCCGCGCAGCTCGATGGCCTCCGCCGGCCCGGCCAGGCCGTAGCGCGGCGGCGGGTCGGATCCCACCACCACCAGGCGGGCGTCGGGCCGCCGGGCCAGCACGCGCGGCAGCACTTCGCGCACGAACCATTGCAAGGCGGCCTGGTTGGGCAGATGGCGGAAGCTGCCCAGGAACAGCATGGTGCCCGGCTCGCGCCCGTCGGGGCGGAAAGGATAGCGTGCCACCTCGATGCCGGCGCGCAAACCGTCGTCCACCCGAGAGGCCAGGCGGGGAAGAAACGAGAGCAGATAGCGGCGGTTCTCCCGGCTGCACACCTGGATGCGGTCCAGCCGGGGCAGCGTGCGCAGCTCGTAGCGCAAGGCGCGCAGATACTCGAAGCCGATCTGGAGCTTGCGCCAGGCTCCGCGGCGCTCGCGCAAGGCCCGCCCCAGGGATTGGAAGTAAACGTCGTGCTCGAACAGGACGCAGAGCAGGCGGCGATAGCAGCCGTGATACTGCGCCAGCGGGGTGTATTCCAACTGAAGCACGTCCGCGGCGTGCCGGTAGATCTCGCGCTGGATCAGCCAGCCCAGATCGGCATTCCAGAATTCGCGCACGGCGTGGGGCACCAGCGAGCCCGGCGCCGCCCGCCCCTCCGGGCGCACCAGGAATTCCATCGAGGCGCAGTAGGGCCGCAGCTCTTCCTGCGCCGCCCGCTGGCGCTCGTCGTCCAGCAAGGCGATCAGATGCACTTCGGCGTGCCGGGCCAGAGCGCGCAGAGTGTGCAGCATGAAGACCCCGCCGCCGTGCACCGGCGGGCAGATCGGATAGGGCGAGACGAACAACACGCGCAGCCGGCCGTCTTCGGCGGGCGGCAGGAAGCGATCGCGGAAGTAGCCGCCCAGGGGTCGCAGGAAGGCCTCGGCATCGCTCAGCCGGGCCGCGGCGCGGGCCCGCCGGCGCGAGGCCAGGGCCCGCGGCAGCCTGCCGAAGGCGCACCACAACGCCTCCAGCGTAGTCCGCTCGGGAGACTCGCCCAGGACCAGGCTCACCACGCCGTCGGCCAGGGTGTAAAAGAAATGACCCGCCAGGCGCCGCCAGTCGTGGATGTTCTTCCAGGCGAACAGAAGGAAATTCCGCTTGAGCACCCGCTGGATTTGGGCCGGGCGGAAGCGCCGCCCGATCGTGCCGCGGTGCTCATGCCAGACCACGCTGCGCGGCTGATACATCACTTTCCAGCCGCGCTTCCAGGCGCGGTAACCCAGGTCGGCGTCCTCCAGATAGAAGGGCGCGAACAGCTCGTCGAAGCCGCCCAGGGCGAGGAACTTCCGGCGGTCGAAGGCGCAGGAGCCGCCCCCGCCGTAAAAGCAGGGGAACAGCTCGGTCACCGCCGGGTCCGCGCGATGCCGCACGCGCAGGGCGCCGTTCTGCCACCAGCCTTCCGTGAGCCCGGTCTCCTCCCGCCGCCGCTCGGGATCGGCAAAGAAAATCTGGCAGGAGACCGCGAAGACCTTCTCGTCCCGAAAGCCTTCGAGCAGCGGCGCCAGAAAGCCGGGGTCCACCCGCATGTCGTTGTTCAGCAGCACGACCACGTCGTTGCGCGCCGCGCGCACGCCGGCGTTGGCGCCCCCGCCGAAGCCGAGATTCCGGCCGGGTTCGATCACCCGGACCTCGGGGAAGTTGCGGCGCAGGAACTCGGCGCTGCCGTCGCTGGAGCCGTTCTCGACCACGATGATCTCGTGGTTCGGATTGCCGGCCAGCGCCTGTATGACCGAAGGCAGATTGCGGGCCAGCAAATCGCGCCCGTTCCAGGTGGGGATCACCACGCTGGCCGCGTCACGTGCGGGCATCACGTCGGGAGCGTCGGTTTCCGGGCGCTTGCCCAGCAGCAGCCAGAAAGCGTCGGCCAGCGCCAGCGCCGCGGCGGCCGCGGCCGCCAGCAGAGGCGCGGCAAGCAGCAGGAGAAGCCCGCGCAGCAGCCCGAGCAGCCGGCCGGTCATGAATCTTCACCCAGCGAGGGGCCCAGGCCGGCCAGGCGTCCCAGACGCACCCAGCGTGAGGCGCGCACGGCCGCCAGCCGGGCCTCCAGCTCGCGCACCTGCGCCTCCAGGCGCTGGGCCCAGTGGGTCCGCTCGACGACCGTAGCTTCCGCCCGGTCCAACAGGCGGACGCACTCGGCCAGCTCGGCCACCCTCTTGTCCAGTTCCGCGCGGGCGGCGGCCAGCTCCTCGCCCAGGCTCTGTTCCAGGCGGCGGGCCCAGTCGGCTCGCCGCTGGGCTTCCTGTTCGAGTTCGGCCACCTTGGCCTCGTAGCCCTGGACGGCGAGGCGGGCGGCCTGCTGCTGCTCGGCCAGTTCCTCTTGCAGGCGGGCGATGCGGCGGCGTGCGGCTTCGAGCTGCTGATCGAGGGAGGCGGCCCAGCGGTTGGCCTGTTCGAGCTGGGCGGTCTGGGAGCGGAACATTTCCACCAGCTCTTGTTTTTCCCGGCGCAGCCCGGCCAGATCCTCCTCCAGGGCCGCGATGTGCCGCTCCCGCTCCCGGAGCACATTGGCCGCCCGCGGCGCCCAGAGCAGACCCTCCGGCCGGAGCGGCGGCCCCGCCCCGCAAACCGCCAGCAGGAAATGCGCCTGCTCGGGGTCCGGCCGCGGCTCCTCGACCGCCCCTTCGACGCCTCCCGGCTCCAACGGCAGAATGGCGAGCCCCGCCAGGTGATTCTCCACGTAGAGCGTCACGCAGGGGAAAAAGCGCTCCAGCTCGGCCGTGAATTCCCGCCAGTCGAACTCGCGGAAGTGGTAAGGGTTCGGCCCCGACTCCCGGCGGGTCTCGGCGTAGTAGATTCGATTGGGCGTCGAGAGCAGGCAGGCGCCCGCGGGCGCCGTCACCCGCCGGAGCTCCTCCAGCAGGCCCTGCCAGTCTTCCAGGTGCTCGATGAGCTCGAAGGCCACCGCCAGATCGAAGGCGCCGTCGGGGAACGGCAGGGCGACGGCCGAAGCGCGCAGGAAACTCAGGTTGGCCCGGCAGTACCGCCGTCGCGCATACTCGACGGCCTCCCAGGCCAGATCCACCCCCACCACGCTGCGCGCCCGCTCGGCCAGCAGCGCGGCTCCGTAACCGGTTCCGCACCCCGCATCCAGCACCCGCCGCCCGGCCGCCGGGCGGGCGGCAAACAGGTAGCGCGCCACATGCTCGTTCCACAGATCCGACTCGATCTGGCCCGGGACGGCGCGTTCGCCGGTGAACTCAACCAACTTGCGACTCCGCTGGCCGGCCGGCGCCGCACTCCGGCAGCCGCGCGTTCAGCTCGACGCGGCAGGGCAAGTGCAGGTAGCCGTAAATCTGACCCTCGGCGTGCCCCATCTGGAGGGCGATCGCGTTGTCAATCCAGTCACACATGCGGTAACTCAGCAGGGTGCCGTCGGCGATGGCGGGAGAAAAGGAAAAGGAAGCCGGATAAAGTTCGGGCAGGTCGAGGTGGAAATCCACCGTGTAGATGTCGCCGGGGAGCATGGGCGGCAGCTCGAAGCCCTCGCGCGCCGTGTTGGTGCCGGAAAAATCAATGCCCAGATGGTTGCGCAGCATGAAACCCACGATCGGCATGGGGATTTCCTCCCGGGCCCGCACGCTGATGCGCACCACGATGCGGGAGTTGGGCTCGAGCAATTGAAGCGGCCGGCCGTACTCGTCCAGCACGGCGATGCCCAGCACCTCCGCCCGGCCGTCGCCGTAACGGTGGTCAATGTTGGGGATGCGTTCGACGATCTCGGGCGCCACCAGGCGGCCGGCGGCCGGGTCGCGCGCCGGGCGCTTTTTCAGGCTGAGGTAGGCGGAATCCTTCTCCACCATGGCGGCCAGGTACTTGGCCACCACGCGGTCGGTGGCGCCCAGCTCCTTGACGCGCCCCTCCTCCAACCAGAGCGTGCGGTCGCCCAGGGCCTTGACGTCCCCCATGGAGTGGGAAACGAACAGAATAGTGATGCCCCGCGAACGCAGCTCGTGCACCTTGCGCATGCAGCGCTGGCGGAAGTAGATGTCGCCCACCGCCAGAGCCTCGTCCACCAACAGGATCTCCGGGTCCACGTGAATCGCCACGGCGAAAGCCAGGCGCACAATCATGCCGCTCGAGTAGGTTTTCACCGGCTGATTGATGAAGTCGCCGATCTCGGCGAACTCCTCGATCTCGCGATATTTCTGTTCGATTTGCCGGGTGGTGAAGCCCAGGATGGCCCCGTTCAGATAGACGTTGTCGCGCCCGCTGAATTCCGGGTTGAAGCCGGAGCCCAGCTCCAGCAAGGCGGAAACGCGGCCCTGGACCGCCAGTTCGCCCCGCGTGGGCCGGAGAATGCCGGCCACCAGTTGCAACAGGGTGCTCTTGCCCGAACCGTTCTCGCCGATGATGCAGAAGGTCTCGCCCCGGCGCACCTGAAAGCTGAGGTCCTTAAGAGCCCAGAAGTCGCGGTGAAAGCTCACCCGGTTCAGCGCGAGCAGCTCTTTCAGGCGATCCAGCGGCGAATCGTAGATCGCGTAGCTTTTCGATACCCCGTGGAATTCGATGGCGTTCACGGCGTTGGGCGCGAGCCTGTCACGCGAGACGATCGCCGCGCCACATTACCAGAATCTACCGGGCGGGGCGCCCGGTGTCAAACGGCAGGAGCCAGGGGGAGACAACGATGGGCGGCCGCCGGTTCCCTGCTGTCGCAACAGCCTGCCGCGCCGATGCCGCCACCGGCTGCGGCGAAGCCCGCTTTCCGGCTGCCTTTCCCTCCGGCGGTGCAATGTTCCGCGGCGCGCGGGAGATCACGCTCCCGCTGGCGTCTCAGGTTACAGCCGGCCAGCTAGTTAACCGGTAGCCGCCCAGACCTGTGGACCTTCGATATGGTCTTCCTCCTTTACGATTCCGGGCTCCGCCTTGCGGCTCACCCGGACGCCTCCCTCCTGGTGGAGGAAAGCGGAACCCGGCAAGCTTCTTGCCGCCGGCTTCCACTTTCAATATGCCTCCGCGCGGCGGCGCTGTCAAGATATTTCCTCGCTTTTCTCGGCCGGCTGGCGCTCGGCCGTCACTAAGGCCATCTGCTTAAGCCGGAGATAGTCCAATTTGGCCGCCCGGTTCAACGGCATTTGCCCAGGCTCCAGCAGCACGTAATACAGCGGGCGCAGATAGGAGGCCAACCCGCGCGCGTGCCGCCGCAGCTCCGCCACGCTCAGCTCGGCGCCCGGCCTCTTCTCGACGAAGGCCACCAGCGCTTCCGTCAGCAAGGGATGCGGCACGCCCACCACGCCGCAGGCCGCCACCTTGTCGGCCAGCGCGCAGAAATGCTGTTCAACCTGGCCGGGGAAAATCTGGTAGCCCGCGGGCTTGATCACCCACTTGGCGCGCCCCGCCAGGTGCAGCCCGCGCGAATCTTTGAAGCCCATGTCGCCCGTGTACAGGTAACCTTCGCGCGAGACGGTCTGAGCGGTGGCGGCCTGGTCGTTGACGTAACCCAGGAAGGTTTGCGGGCCGCGGAAACAGATGTGGCCGATCTCGCCCTCCGGCAACTCGTCGCCTGCCCGGCCGTCTTCGCGCATGGCCTGGCGGATGGAGAGCGGGTAGACCGGCATGGCGTACCCCAGGTTGTCCAGGATGTCCTCCACACCGGCGCCGGGCGGCGTGTAGGTACAGAAGCCGGCCGCCTCGGTCAGGCCCAGCCCGGTGGCGATGCCGGGCGCCATCGCAGCCAGCCGCTCCAGGAAAGGCCGCGCCACCTGCTGGCCGCCGTAAACGGCCAGCTCCAGGCTGGAGAGATCATAGCGGGCGTAATCGGGCAGGCGCCACTGGAAGTTGAACATGGCCGGAATCTGGCCCAGCAGATTCACCCGGTGCTCCTGGATGGCGGCCAGCGAGGCGGCGGCGTCGAACAGATCGAGCACCACCGCCGTTCCTCCCCAGAACAGCGTGGTCATCAGAGTCTCGCTTTGCCCGCCCACGTGGGAGGGGGGCAGGTTGATGAGCAGGCGCGTATCCTGGCCGAAGCCGAAGGCCGCGCCCAGGCACATGTTCTGGCAGGTGATGTTGCGGTGGGAAAGCAAGGCGGGCTTGGGCGGCCCGGTCGAGCCGGTGGTGAAGATGACCTGCGCGCCGTCCTCCTCCCGGACGGCGGCCGCCGCGCGGGCCCGCGCCGCCTCCGACTCGGCCGCCTCGGCCCCGCCGGCCGGGGCGTCCGCACGAGCCGCCAGTTCCGCCCAGGGCGTCGCGCCGGCGACCGTCTCCTCGGGCGGCGCGAACTGGATCCGGTGCTGCACGAACGGGCAGCGGGCTCGCACGGCGCGGCCCAGTTCGCTCCAATCGGCCGCTCCGATGCGACCGGCGAAGACGAAGCCCTTGGCCCGGATCAGACCCAGCGAGCGGATCACCTCCTCGGCGGGCAGGCGCAGATCGAGCGGGGCATGAATCACGCCGATCTGGAAGCAGGCGTATTCCAGCAGGATGTGCTCGATCAGGAAGGGAAGCGAGACCGCCAGGTAATCGCCCGGCGCGAAGCCCAGCCGCAGCAGTTCGCGCGCCAGCCCGGCCGCCCGACTCTCGAACTCGCGCCAGCAGAGGCGCTGCCCGCGCCGGTGATCCACCAGAGCCACGGCCTCCGGCTTGCGCTCCGCCCAATAGCGCAGCACGTCATGCAGCTTGTGGCGCCCGGCGAAACGGCTTTCATAATCCCGGAGGGTGCACTGGGCCAACCCGCGCCGCGAAGGGATCGCTTCCTGCATCATGATGGTTGTACCAGAATCCGTCGCGGCCCGCATGCGCGGCGCTATACAATCGAAAGCATGTCGCTGGTGGTGGTCGGATCGGTGGCATACGACGGCGTCGCCACGCCGCACGGGCGGCGCGAGAGGATGCTGGGCGGGGCCTGCACCTACGTCGCGCTGGCGGCCAGCTACTTCACGCAGGTGGGCATCGTGGCGGTGGTGGGCGAAGATTTCGATCCGGCCGATTGGAAGTTCCTCGAGGATCGCGGCATTGACCTGGCAGGCCTGGAGCGCGCGCCGGGCAAGACGTTCTTCTGGTCCGGCGTGTACTCGGAGGACATGAACGACCGCACCACCCTGCGCACCGATCTGAACGTTTTCGCCGACTTCCGCCCGCGTCTGCCCGCCCCGTACCGCTCGCGCCCCTACCTGTTCTTGGGCAACATCCAGCCCGAGCTGCAACGCCAGGTGCAGGCGCAGATGGCGGCGCCCCGGCTGGTGGGGGGCGACACCATGAATTACTGGATCGAAAACCGGCGCCAGGCGCTGCTGGAGGCGATCAGCGGCTGGAGCGTCCTGCTGATCAACGACAGCGAGGCCCGGCTGCTCTCCGGCGAGCGCAATCTGCGGCGGGCGGCGGAGGCCATCCGCCGGATGGGTCCGAGCGTCGTGGTCATCAAGCGGGGCGAGTACGGCGCGTTGCTGTTTTCCGACGGCGGGCCCTTCCTGGCACCCGCCTACTTGCTGGAGGAGGTCCGCGACCCCACCGGCGCGGGCGATTGCTTCGCGGGCGGCTTCTTCGGGTATCTGGCCGAGCGCGGCCTGGACTCGACCCAAGGGCCGCTGGAGGGCTGCGAGCTGCGTCGCGCGGTCATTTACGGGTCGGTGTTGGGCAGCTTCTGTTGCGAGCAGTTCGGCGTGGATCGCCTGCGGACCCTGACCCGCGCGGAGATAGATGCCCGGTTCCGGGAATTCAAGGCGCTCACGGAGTTCTAGGCCCGGCAGGCCGCGCGGCGCCGCCCGCGTCCTGGAAACGGGACTGGTGGCGGCGGCGCTGGCGGTGCTGAGTGCGGCCACGCTGGCCTTAGTCTGGCGGCGCGGCTGGCTGGTCTACTACGGCGACGCCGAAGCGCACTTGAATATCGCCCGGCGGATCGTGGATTCGCGCACGCCCGGCTACGAGCAGATCGGGACGGTCTGGCTCCCGCTGCCCCACCTGCTGGCGCTGCCGCTGGTCGGGCGGGCGGAACTGTGGCGCAGCGGACTGGCGGGCGCGGCCGCCCCTTCGGCCTGTTTCGTGCTGGCGGGCGCGTTCTTTTACGCCGCACTGCTGCGGGCTTTCGGCTCACGCGCGGCGGCCCTGACGGGCCTCTGCCTGCTGGCGCTGAATCCCAACCTGTTGTATCTGAAATCCACCGCCATGACCGAGGCGATCTGGCTGGCCGCGCTGGCCGCCCTGCTGTACTTCACGGTGCGCTTCCGCGCCCGGCCCGGCCTGTGGACGGCGCTGGCGGCGGGGCTGGCTTCGCTGGCGGGCGCGCTGACGCGCTACGAAGGCTGGTTCGTGATCCCTTTCGTGGCGTCGTATCTGCTGATTACCGGAGGCCGGCGGCGCTGGGCCGCGGCCGCGCTTTACGGCGCCGTCGCTTCGCTGGGGCCGCTGTACTGGCTGGCGCACAACTGGTGGCTGCACGGCAATCCGCTGGAGTTTTACAACGGCCCTTACTCGGCGCGCGCCATTTACCAGCGTGCCTTGGAGGCCGGCATGGCGCGCTATCCCGGCGATCACGACTGGGGGCAGGCCTGGGTGCAACTGCGCGAGGCGGCCAAGCTATGCGCGGGCTGGCCGTTGGCCCTGCTGGGAGCGGCCGGCGCGGCGGCGGGCCTGGCCCGGCGGCGCCTGTGGCCTTTGCTGCTGCCGGCCTTGCCGCCGCTGTTTTACTGGCTGAGCCTGTACGGGGCGGGCACGCCCATCTTCGAACCCCATCTCTGGCCGCACAGCTACTACAACACGCGCTACGGACTGGCCGCCCTGCCCTGGCTGGCAGCGGGCGCGGCGGCGCT
>JBBIMA010000050.1:0-30888 GCA_037444625.1 Solibacteraceae bacterium | reverse complement strand
CGGCGCAGCCCTCCGGCACATTCCCAGGCAAGCGGAAGTTGATCTGGTCCAGCCCGGGCGATCCTGGCGAGCGCCCGGCGTAGTCAGGCACGATCTCGACGCCGCCGACAATGACACGCACCTGAGCCGCAGCCGTAAAATCGCCGGAGCTGCGGCCGTCGACGTCCGAGGAGGAATCGGCTCCCAGACCTGTGCCCCACAGGACGAGCGACTCGCCGCGACGTGCGGGCCGGAACTGCCAGGTCCGTCCCTGATAGTCCACGCTGCCGCTGGTCATGCGCACCAGGCTGATCCCGTTGTTGAGGCTGCTGTTGGTCGCCTGAACGGGCCCGTAGCCGGCGCTGTTGGCCGTGGCGAAACCGAAGTTTCGCGCCACCACCGTGACCCGCACGGGGGCGCTCGTGACCCCGTTGTAGATCACGCGAACGTCGTAGTCGCCCGGGGGGTCGTGGAAGGCAGCAGAGCGGCAAGCTGTGTGGCGTAGGTATACCACAGCCGGCATTCGATGGGCGCGCCGCCCCCCGCGGGGGTGAAGGTAACGCGCGAGCCTGCCAGCTCCGTCGGGAACGGCACGCCGCTTGCCACGGTGAGCGAGGCGGGGCCGAGCCCGGTTCCGAAAACCACGAACCAGCTGCCTTGTGCGATATCCGCAAGGTACGAGCTGGCGTTGACCACTCCCGTTCCGTCACTGACGATCGAGGGCTGCGCATGAAGACTTACAGGGAAAAGCATCATCAGAGTTGCAACCACGACTGCGAATCGGAACATGCCGACACTCCTCCTTTTTCAGCACGCAGTGCTTCAAAAACCTTCCGGCCGGATCCAGAAGCTCTCGCGCCACTCGCCGCCGGGAGGAATACTTTGTAACTCGCCGTAACGGCCCTCGTAGGCCAGGTTCAGCCCGTTCGTGACGGCGGTCATGGGCTCGAAGCAGATGAACTCACGCCCCTTGGGAGCGTAGACGACCGCCACCGTGTACTTCGGGCCGTAGATCACACGGATGCTCTGCCGCGCGCCCTCCACCCGGAACGTAGCGCGCCCCTCGTGGTCCCGCACAAGGTCACCGAAAACGTCATCCAGCACGACCTCCTTGAGGGAAACCATCTCCGGCAGGCCCGCGGGCCGCCGCTCGCCGGTCGGCAGCAGCAGGTCGGAGAGCACCCAGCGCTGGCGCGCAGCCACGTGAACCTTCCATTCCTCGCGCGGGGCATCGTAGAGGCGGAAGTACGGGTGATAACCCACGGCGACCGGCATCGGCTCGGCCGCGTGATTTTCGATCACGGTTTCGACTTCCAATGCCCCGTCCTGAAGTCGGCGTGTGCGCGAAGGGAAACTGCGCCATCAAGTCCGGATAGCGCCAGAACTCCAGCCGGCTGGTCACTGCGGCACTGCGGGAATCCCCCTCCAGGCTCGCGACCTTCCAGTAAGGAGAGAAGGCCAGCAGCCCATGAATGGGCTTCCGATTGGCGTCCCGGCGCAGGTTGCCCAGTTCGGGGTTGAGCACATATCTCTTGCCGTTGGCGTAAAAGGCGTCCTGATCGAGCCGGTTCGCCCAGGGGGCGAGCAACGGATTGCCGCCGAGCACCGGCTTACTCCGCCACTCGCTCAACGTCGCAAACGGCACCCAGAAGAGGTTCTTGCCGTTGATGGCGAACTCGTAAGCGTTGTTGCCGATCGAGGGAACGACGGAAACCACTGCCTTGCGCGAGGGGTCTTCGAGGCGGATCACTTCGAGCCCGTCCACGCTCGCCCGCTCCGCCCTGTATCCTTGCCCCAAGCTGCCGGCAGCCACAACACAACTCAGCAGAAGAGCTCTCACTTTTCCCCGTACTCTTGGAGATCGAGCGCCATCTCTTCGCGGCAGCACATACACAGTCCGGGACGGTACGCACGGATGGCGCAGGTCTCACACCAGTAACTGATCAGATAGCGCTTGCCGTTCTTGTGAACGAACATGGCCTTGGTGTGGATCGGCTCCACCAGGAAGCGCCGCGGTACCTCGAAGTGCCCCACCACTTCGAAGTCGGCCCCTGCCAGCCTGCGGTCGTTGAGAACCGCCAGGGTCGCCTCGTCGCCCTTGAGCTCGACCAGTCCGTGGCCCTGAGTGTCGAGCACCGGAGGCCGGCCTTCGGCCTGAATGAGTCGCCGCGCAGGGACAGCTTGCTTTGCGCAGCCGCGAGCGGCACCAGGATCAGGACGGCAAGTACACTCCTGCGGCGCACCCTTCCATTCTACAGCCCGCCTCCGGGTCGCGCGCTAATCGCCGGAGACGCGGGGCGCGGACGCGGGCGGCGACGATGCAGCCAGGGCGGCCACGGGGACGTGAATCTGCGGCATCGCGCCCTGTTCCAGGCTTTGCCGGATTTTTTCGTCGGCTTCGAGCTGCGCAAGGCGTTCCTTGAGCAGCTGCATGCGCAGACGCTTTTCGAACTCCGCCAGCCGGGCGTCAATCGAGCTGCGCTTCTTTTTGGCCTCGATCATGTCCTCGCGGTACCGCTTGAGGAAGTAAGCGATCGTCTCCACGCGGATCTTGATGGAGCCGGTGGGCTTGTTCTCGTCAATGTCCTTGAAGCAGAAGTACGGCGTGCCGGAATGCTCGACGATCTCCTCGACCACCGTGTAGATGGGGGCATCGTGGCCGCACTTAAAGCTGGACAGCTCCAGCGCCACCAGGTTCGGATGCCGCGCCACGTACTTGGCGGCCCAGATCTTGCGCGAGGTGTTCTCGCTGTAGGAGTTCTTCCAGACGTCGCACACCGCCAGCGGATGGGGAATCTCGCCCGCCCGGACCTCCTGGCCGAACAGGCGCTCCAGAATGTCCTCGTCGAGCGGCAGGGTGTCCTGGGTGAAGATGGGGTAGCCCAGCTTTTGCAGCTCCTCGGGAATGCCGTGATGGACCCCGGGGTCGTTGTGGTAGGGGCGCCCCAGCAACACCAGTCCGATGCGGTCCTCGCGCTCCAGCCGGTCCAGCGCGCGGCGGGCGGCGCGGCGCAACTCGTTGCGGAAGCGCTCCAGGGCGGCGTAGCCTTGGGCGACGGCGCGGGCGTTCTCCTCCGGCGCCAGGCCCAACAGATCGCGGAACTGCCGGTAGAGCTGGCGCTCGAGCATGCGCCGGTCGGCCAGATTGAGGAAGGTGTCCAAAAACAGCAGGCCATGCTCGGCGAACAGGTCGCCTTCCTTGGTGAAGGCGGCCTTGACCGCCTCGGGCGTGGCGGTGACGGTGGGACAGGCGCGGCTGCCCTGGGTGGCGGCCAGTTCCGAGGGCAGGTCGTCCATCATGGGAAAGAAAATCAGGTCCAGGGGCTTCTTGGCGTGGTGGACGTAGATCAGGTTGTGCACGTGCGGGATGGCCAGCTTGGAGGGAAAGCAGGGATCCACGGCCCCTCGCTTGGCGCCTTCGCGGTAGAGCTGGTCGCTGGTGTAGTCGGAGAAGACGATATTGCCGGGCGGGATGCCCAAGGCGGCGAAGTAGCCCGTGAACAGAGGGGCGGTCGAGTACAGGTTGAGCACGCGAGGAATGCCGATGCGCAGGCGAGCGCGGCGTTCCATCGCCCGGCGGCGGGCCTTCTGTTCTCTGGTCCAGGCCCAGCGCGGAGGGGCATCCGCCACCACGGGCACGTCGGGGAGGCGGAAGGCGGCGCGAGCGGCGAGCTCGGCGAAGTTGGGGTTGTCCTGCTTGACCCGCTCGAGGCCGTCCTTGATGGCCCGCATCTGCTCGAGGTCCTCGACCGTGCCTTTCTCGCAGGTGGCGATGATCAGGCGCTGCGCGCCGGGCTCGATGGGCACCTTGCTGGCCACCGGCACGCGGGAGGGGTCGGAGATCACCGAGGTCTGGACGTCAATGAAGGTGCGCAGGCAGTTGTTCTTGCAGAAGTAGCAGCGGGTAGCCTCGCTGCGCGTGGTCTTGTAGCGGATCCGGCGCACCGCGGCCAGTCCGATGAAACTGCTCCGCCGCCCCAGCTCGTAAAGCCGGGCGGCCTCCAGCGCCGCCCCGATGGCGCCCGCCTCGCCGCAATGCGGGTGCACGATGACCTCGGGGCGCTCGGCCTGACCCTTGAACCGCGCCTCGATGAAATCCACCTGCGCCTTGACCGCGGCCAGGTTGTACTGGGTGCCGCCCTGGAGCAGGAAGCGCCGGCCCAGGGAAGCCAGGTTGGGAATCTGCGACACGTACAGCCAGATGTTCTTGGGTAGCACGGCGCACAGGCCGGCCATGATCTCTTCCGGCCGCCAGCCCTGGCGCTGAAAATCCACGATGTCGGACTGCATGAAAACCGCACAGCCGTAGCCGAACTCCGGGAAGCCGGCGGCGCGAAAAGCCGCTTCGGCGAACTCCTCCACCGCGTAGCCGAAGGCCTGAGCGGTGGATTGCAGGAAGTAGCCGTTGCCGGCCGAGCACTGCGTGTTCAGGCGGAAATCCTTGACCCGGCCGTTCTTGAGCAGAATGATTTTGATGTCCTGGCCGCCCACGTCGCAGATGACGTCAATGCCCGGGTGGAAGTGGAGGCCGGCCTGGGTGTGGGCGACGGTTTCCACGATGGCGGCGTCGGCCGCCAGCACGTCCTTGAGAATGTCCTTGGCGTAGCCGGTGACGCCCACGCCCAGCACTTCCAGGCGCGCCCCCCGGGCGGTGACCTGCTCCTCCAGTTGAGCCAGGATGGCTACGGCGTCCTCGATGGGGTTGCCCCGGGAGAGCTGGTAGGCTTTGGCCAGCACCGAACGCTCCGCTCCGGCAGAGACCAGGGCGGCCTTGGTGGAGGTCGAACCGCCGTCCAGGCCGATGAAGGCCTCGACGATCTGCCCCGGCTGGAAGCAGGCCGGCCGGAAGGGCGGAGGGCTGTAGCGGCGGCGAAAGGCCTCCAGCTCGGCCGCGCTCGCCGCCAGCGCGCCGCCGGCGCTGCGCTTCTTCTCCTGCTCGCGTCCGCCGTTGACGTACCACTCCAGGCGCTCGGGCCCCAGGTACAGGCCGGTTTCCCCTTCCTCCTGGCGGCCGAACTCGACCGCCCCCAGAGCGGCGAAATACTGCGCGTTCTCCGGCGTGCGGATCAGCTCCTCCGGCGGCGCGCCCTCGGGCAGCGCCACCCGCCGCTCGCGCCAGATCGCCGGGATGTGATGCCGCCAGCATTCGCGCAGGCCCCGGATGTACGTGTTGGGACCGCCCAGCAGCAGCACCACCGGACGCAGCGTGTTGCCCCGGGTGAGCACGGTCAAATTCTGCATGACGATGGCTTCGAACAACGAGGCCATCAACTCCTCGGCGGGCACGCCGCTCTTTTGCAACCCGTTGATGTCGGTCTCGGCGAAAACCCCGCATTTGCCCGCCACCGGATGCAGGCGCAGGCCGCGGTAGCCCATCTCGGCCAGGCGCTCGGGCGGCAGGCGCAGTTTGGCGGCGATCTTGTCTATCACCGCGCCCGTGCCGCCGGCGCACTTGTCGTTCATCGAGGGGATCTTCTTCTTGCGCCCGCTCTCCGGGTCGTCGCGGAAGATGATGATCTTGGCGTCCTGCCCGCCCAGCTCGATCACCGAGCCGCATTCGGGGTGCAGCTTCTCGACCGCCAGGGCCACCGCGTTGACCTCTTGCACGAACTTGCCGCCCAGCAGTCGGGCCAGGGCGGCCCCGCCCGAACCGGTCAAGAACAGTCGCGCGTTCTGCGGCCGGAAGCCCGGGACCTCGGCTTCCATCCGGCGCAGAAACTCCAGGGCCTTCTCGGCCTGCCGAGTCTCGTGGCGCTGGTAGTCCCGCCAGAGCAGGCGGCCGGAGTCGGCCTCCGCCACCACGGCCTTCACCGTGGTGGAGCCGACATCCAGGCCGATCAGCAGGCGGCTCATCGCCCCGCCTCCCGGCGCATGCGGGCCGCGATGTGCAGGACGAAATTCGCCGCCACGCCCGCCACTGCCGGACTCTTCGGGATGCGGTAGCCGGCCCGCCGGGCCTCGGGATGCCGCGCGAGCCAGGCGCGGCACTGCTCCAGCGTGAGGCCCGTGCGCTCCAGGCAGCCCTCAAACTCCCGCCGCGCCTTCTGGCGCGCTTCGCCCAGCGCCATCTGCACGCGGCTGTGGGCGTTGATTTCGCCTTCTCCGGAAGTTTCGATGGGCAGATAGATCATGTCCGGGTAACGCGAGACGACCGCCGCCTGCGCGGCGTCGGATTGCGTCGAGGGCATGCAGCCGAAGGGCTTCAGCGACAGCACCATGTGGCAGAGCCGGCGGTTCGAGTAATAAATGTTCTTGGCCACCTCCAAGTGGCCCTCGCCGCCGCCCGCGCGCGAGTTGTAGTAAGGGTGCCCCAGCCGCTGCATCTCGTACTGGTCGGCCAGAGGATGGGCCAGGCCGCAAAGGGCCCGCGCCAGGCGAGCGTATTCGCGCCGGAACAGAGCCTCGGCCAGCTTCAGGCGCGCCGTCTTGCGCAGGTAGGTCCACTCCACCCGCGCCCGGCGAACCGGCCGCCGCCAGGAGGGCGGCAGCGCGCCTTCCTCCAGCCCTTTCCAGTCCCGGTTCTTCTGCACCGCCTGATGGATCAGATAGGTGATCCAAGTCCCCACCGGCTCGACCAGCACTTGCGCGCCCTCCCCCTCCAGGAAACGGAACATGTGGAAGTTGCCGTCGCCCTCGGTGGTCTGGGCCCAGAACTCGCCGGTGATCTTCACGATCGGGCGCACGCGCAGCCGGTCCACCGGGATCTCGGCGAAGGCTTGCCCGCAGGCGGCCAGCTCGCGCGCCACCGCCCGGCCGGCGGTCTGCTGGAGGAATTTGCCCGCATAATCGGCCGAGCGGCGCAGCCCGGCCGGCCAGCGCTCGGGCGCCCGCCACCAACGGCGGTTGCGCAGCGCCTCCGCGAGGCGTGCGATCGCGGCCTCCAGCACGGCGTCGGTGCGTCCCGGCTCGGTCTCGTAGGGCCGCACGGCGTAGGCGGCTTCGTTGAGGACATCGGCGCAGTTCAAGGCGTTCAAAATGCCCAGGAAGAACTCCAGGTTCATTTCCAGGCCGTCCTGAGGCGCGGCCTGGTCCAGCCCGCCGGTCTGCTGGAACAGCAGCACGCGAAAGCCGTCGAAGCCCGCGTTGCGCAGCGCCAGGCGGTACTCGGCTTCGTACATCCCGAAGCGGCAGGGACCGCAGGCGCCGGCCGTGAAGAAGACGTAGCGGTCGAGGATTTCCCGGCGCGTGAGGCCGCGGGCCTCCAGGCTCTCCAAGAAGCGCACCAGGTTGCCTACCGTGAAGTAGGTCGGATTGCACTGGCCGTTGTTGCCGTATTCCTTGCCGCTTTGAAAGGCCCGTCTATCCGGGGTGGGCAGCGGTTCGGCCTTGTAGCCCAAGCCTTCCAGTACGGCTTGAATCAGCCGCTCGTGCTTCCAGGTCAGGCCGCCGAACAGGATCGTGGTGTAAGGGCGCTCCTCTCTGCGGAAGGGCCGCTCGACAGGCCGCTTGAAATGCCTCGCCCCGCCGGCCAGCCGCTCCAGGCCGACGTCGAACGACACGACGGACATCCCGGTTCCCTCCGAGCGAAACGGCGCGGGAGAAGGGCCGCCTGCGCGCTCCCAGCGGCGTCGCAGGCACTCGAACGCAGTGGGCGCCGCCCTCCGGCGCCTTGCCGTTCGGTCGCGACCCTTCCTCCCGAGGTCGTTTCGTTTTATCCGATTGTGCCCGAGGGGGGCGGGGAAGGCCAGCGGGAAGCAGCGAACGGGAACATTTCCCGGGCGAGCTGTGCGAGCGCGGCTCTCGCCAGAGCGGCCTGCGCTTCAATCGGCGCGCTGCGTCGCGCGGCGCGGCCTGGCCGGCACACCCTTGGGATGGCAATCGGCGCACTCGACGAAGTGAATGTTGTGCCGGCTGGCCGGATCGCGAAAAGTGGTGTCCATCTTTTCGACGTCCAGGCCGCAGTTGGACATCTTGGGATGGCAGCCGGCGCAGGAGGCGCGGGTCTGCTGGGTGTGGCGCTCGTGACAGGCCAGGCAGCTTATGCCCTCGTGCACCCCGACCGGCGTGCGATCGTCGCCCGAGCCCGCCTGGAAGCTCGCCAGCGGCGCGTGGCACTGGTAGCAGAGGCCCTGGCGCGGGTCGGGGCTCATCTTCACCGGGCGTGCGCCTCGCCGCATGGCGGGCAGAGGCAGCAGCCGCACGGCCACCGGCGTCATCTCGCGGCGATCGAAAAGCGCCAGGGAAGGCCGGTAAAGCGGCTGGCGGGGCCCGCTCATCGCCTTCTCCACCCAGGGCCGTTTCAGGGGTTCGCCCGGCCGGTGCATCTGATGGCAGGCGACGCAGGGCAACACCGGGCGGTCGGCCAGCTCGGGGACCTTCAAGCGCCAGGGCCCGACGGCGTCCAGCGGCGCCACCAGCTCCCCGATGGGCCCCTCGAAGTACATGCCGTGGCAGCGCAGGCAGTCGTCCATCAAAGCCCGCTTGCGGTTGTGCTCCCGGTCCAGGAAGATGCGGCGGTAGGTGACGCTGTGCGGGCCCGACTGCCAGGCGGCGTACTCCTGCCGGTGGCAATCGGCGCAGCGCTCGACCAGGCGGGGGAGGTTGCGGTTGGGCAGGCGGATGGCCTCCGGGGGCCGGCCGGAAAGATGCTGCGCCAGGCGGCGCAGGTTGTCCCGGTGAAAGCTCCAGTCGGCGGTGAGCAGGCCGCCGTGGCAGGCCGAGCAGCCCTGGTTGCGGTGGGTCGAGAGACGCCAGCGGTCGTAGGCGGGGCGGATCTCGTGGCAGCGGGCGCAGGCGCCCCCGGCCTGATAGTAGACGGCCGCACCGGGCAGGCCGAGCAGGAGGGCGGCGAGGGGCGCCAGAATAAACCATTTCTTTCGGCTCATGTTTTAACCCCGCCCCCGCCGGCCGCGCCACTCCCGCACCATGTGCTCGGAAGCCCAATACGCCAGGGCCATGATCGTCAGCACCGGATTGAAGCCCCCGTTGGTCACATGCACGCTGCCGTCCACCACGTAGACGTTCTCCGTCTCGTGCACCCGGCAGTAGCGATCCACCACCGAGCTCTTCGGATCGTCGCCCATGCGGCAGGTGCCCGCCTGGTGCTGGCCGCCGCTCAAGCCCGGTCCGGGAATCCGTTTCCAGGTCCGAACGGCGCCCGCCTGCTTCAACCACTGCTCGGCCTTGTCGGCCATGTAGCGGCAGATCTCCAGCGTGTGGGGGTGCTTGCGTCCCGACAGCCGCGCCACCGGGATACCCCAGTAATCCTTGACCTTGGGATCCACCTGGACGCGGGCGTCGAAGACCGGCATCTCCTGGACCGGCCCCTGGACCATGATGCTCCGGCGGTACCACCGGCGCACGAAGTCCTTGTGCGCTTTGCCCCAGCGCGGAATCTCCGGCGGCATCCGCCCGAGGAACTGATAGGGCAGGCGGATGAACTCGTTGGCCAGCATGGCGCCGCCCCGCAGTCCGGGATTGCCGTGGTTGAAATCGCAGACGGCGATGCAAGCCCCCGGGCCGACATCGTCGTAGGTCACCTCATCGAACAGGCCGACCGCTCCCGAGTAGGAATGCCCCTGGAGGTTGCGCCCCACCCAGTCGTAGCGATTGCCGATGCCGTGGGGAAACAGGCGGCTCTTGGAGTTCAGCAGCAGGCGGGCGGATTCGATGGCGGCGCAGGAGACCACCACCAGATCGGCGGTCTGGGTCTGGAGCCGGTCGCGCGCATCGAAGTAGGCCACCCCGGTGGCCCGGCCCCGCGCGTCCACCAGGATCTCCTTGGCCACGCATTCGGTGCGCAACTCGCAGTGGCCGGTGGCCAGGGCCTTGGGCAGCACGGTGTTCTGAGTGCCGTTCTTGGCGTTGACCTCGCAGACGAAACCTACGCACCAGCGGCAGCGCATGCAGGCCGGCCGGCCGCCGTAGGGCACGCTGTTGCGCAGCATGGGAATGTCGAAGGGATGCCAGCCCAGCCGCTGGGCGGCCGGCTTGAGAATCTCATACTCGCGAGTGGGGCTGAGGGGCGGCATGGGCAGCGGCTTGCGGCGCGGGGCGTGGAAAGGATCCGGCGTCACGTCGCCGGAAACTCCCAGTTCGTACTCGGCCTTCTCGTAATAGGGCTCCAGATCCTGGTAGCTGATGGGCCAGTCCTCCAGCGTCGAGCCTTCCGGGCAGCCGTAGGTCGAGCGCATGCGGAAGTCCCGCTCCATGAAGCGCCAGGCCATCGCGCCGTAGGTCAGGGTGCCGCCGCCCACGCAGGCCGCATTGTTGTTGTAGCCCGGCTCGGAGGGTCGGACGATTCGCTCCCTGCCGTCCGGTTCGACCACGACGCGCGGGTGCCGCTCGTCGTCGGGCCCCGCGCCGTTGCCCAGCACGGTCGTGCGCTGGTTGCGCAGGTCGTCCTTGCGGCAGTCGTAGGCGGTCAGCCAGCGGCCGCGTTCCAGCACCACCACGCTGAAGCCCGCCTCGGCCAGCTCCTTGGCCACGATACCGCCGCCCGCCCCCGCGCCTACAATCACGGCGTTGACATGCTTCATGAGTCGCTCCCCGGGGCGGTCAGATCGTAATGCTGCCGCCCGCGCACCGGAATCAAGGGCACGCCCAGCATGCGCCAGCTCACCGCCTCGCGGTTGCCGCCGTGCCGCGGGTCGCCGTAGAAGCCCTGCATGGCGTGCTCGACGAGAAGGCCGAAGAACTCCTTCAATTCGCCGGTCAGGCCCTCCAGCACGGCCGTCTGCCGGGCCCAAGGCAGGCGCGCGAAGCGTTCCCCGTGCCGCTCGCGGCACAGCCGATCCAGCTCGGCCAAACCCCGCCGGTAGACCGTCTGCCAGCGCCGGAAATGGCCCGTCAGGTGGCGGTCAATGTAGTGGATCACGCCGGCCTCGGTGGCGCCGGGATCCTCATCCGCCGGGATGATCTGCTCGCAGAGGGCGATGACCGCCTCGGCCTCCTCGGCCGTGAAGAAGCGCCAGGGGCTGGTCCGCCGGCCGCAGCCGGCCAGCGGCGCCAGGGCGGCGCCCGAGGCGGCGCGCAAGAAGCGGCGGCGCGGGTGGGCCTTTTCGCTCATGGCTCCGGACTCCAAAGCTGCTATAGATACCACAGACCCGGCGCAACGCGGGCGTCCCGGCGGGTAGAATCGTTAGTTGACGCAAGCCAACCCGCTGCTGAACATCCAGTTCCCCATCCCTTTCGACCGGATCCGGCCCGAGCACGTCGAGCCCGCCCTCGAGCGGCTGATTCAGGAGGCCCGCCGGGACTTGGGGGCGCTGGCGGGCGAGCGCCCGCGCACCTGGGAGAACACGGCCGCCGCCCTGGACCGGCTGACCGAGGGGCTGGACTACGCCTGGGAGGTCCTCAAGCACCTGGAGTCGGTCGCTACGACGCCCGAGCTGCGCGCCGCCTACAACAGCGTTCAGCCCAAAGCGGCCGCCTTCTACGCGAGCATCCCCTTGCACGAGGGCCTCTGGAAGGCCCTCCGCCAGTACGCCGTCGGAGAGGAAGCGCGAACGCTGGCCGGCGCCCGCCGCCGTTTCCTCGAAAAGACCCTGGACAACTTCCGCCGCCACGGCGCCCAATTGCCGCCCGAAGGCAAAGCCCGCCTGGAGCAGATCGAGGTCGAGCTGGCCGAGCTGACCACGCGCTTTGCCCAGAACGTGCTGGACTCCACCAACGCTTTCGAGCTGGTGCTCACGGAGGAATCCCGCCTGGCCGGCCTGCCGGAGAGCGCGCGGGCCGCCGCCCGCCAGAGCGCCGCCGAGCGAGGCCTGCCGGGCTGGCGCTTCACCCTCCGGCAGCCCAGCTACGTCGCCCTGATGACCTACCTGGACGACGCCGAACTGCGGCGGCAGGCCTACCGCGCCTATCACAGCCGCGGAGCGGGCGCGCCCTGGGATAACCGGCCCCTGATCGCACGGATTCTCGAACTGCGCCGCCGCAAGGCCGCCCTGCTCGGCTACGCCGACTTCGCCGCCTTCGCCCTGGAGGACCGCATGGCGCGGACGCCCCAACGGGTCTGGGAGTTCCTGGAGGATCTGCGCCGCAAGACCGAAGCCCATTTCCGGCGGGAGAACCGGCAGCTCGAAGCCTTCCGGCGCGAGCTGGAGGGCCCGGGCGCTCCGCCGCCGGAGGCTTGGGACATCGCCTACTACGCCGAGAAGCTGCGCGCCGCCCGCTTCCAGTTCGACGAAGAGATGCTCCGGCCGTATTTCCCGCTCGAGCGCGTGGTGGAAGGCATGTTCCAGGCGGCCCGCCGCTTGTTCGGCCTCCAGATCCGGGAAGAGCCGGGCGTCCCGGTCTGGGATCCGGCCGTGCGCTTCTACAGCGTGCGGGAGGAGGACGGCACCCTGCTGGGCGCCTTTTACGCCGATTGGCACCCGCGAGAAAACAAACGGGGCGGCGCTTGGATGTGCCCTTTGATCACCGGCGGCCCGGCCCCGGACGGCTTTCGGCCCCACCTGGCGGCCCTCTGCGGCAACCTCACCCCTCCGGTGGACGGCCGGCCCGCCCTGCTGACCCATCGCGAAGTGGAAACCCTGTTCCATGAGTTCGGCCACTTGCTGCATCACTGCCTGAGCCGGGTCGAGATTCGCACGCTGGCCGGCACGAACGTAGCCTGGGATTTCGTCGAGTTGCCCTCCCAGATCATGGAGAACTGGTGCTGGGAGCGGGAGGCGCTCGACCTGTTCGCGCGCCACTGGGAGACCGGCCAGACCATTCCCGAGCCGCTCTACCAGCGCATGCGCGCGGCGCGGACCTTCCGGGCGGCCAATGCCCAGATGCGCCAGCTCGGTTTCGCCTTCCTGGACCTGGCCCTGCACACCCGCTACGACCCCGCGCGGGACGGCGACCCGGTCGAGTACGGCCGCAGAATCCTCGAGCCGTTTTCGCCCGCACCCCTGCCGCCCGATCACGCGTTGGCGGCCTCGTTCACTCACCTGTTCGCTGAACCGGTGGGTTACGGCGCGGGCTATTACTCTTACAAGTGGGCCGAGGTGCTGGAGGCGGACGCCTTCACGCGCTTCCGGACCGAAGGGGTGTTCAACCGCCGGACCGGCCGCCAATTCCGCCAGACCATCTTGGAGCGGGGCGACAGCGAGGATCCCGCCTTGCTCTATCGGGCTTTCCTGGGGCGCGATCCGGATCCGGCCGCCTTGCTGGAGCGGCTGGGACTGACGGAGACGGACGGGGCCGAAGGGCCTGCCGGACTATAAGCCGGTTTCTGTACCCTTGCGGGCGGCAGCCATTCCTCTGGGCCGCCCATCTCTGAGCGGCTCGAGCGACCTACCCGAGAGTCGAACGGAGCGGGCCACTCCTCCTCTCCTATTTGGTCTTGCTCCGCGTGGGGTTTGCCCTGCCGGCCGGATTACTCCGGCCGCGGTGCGCTCTTACCGCACCTTTTCACCCTTACCGGAGGCGACCATTTTAGGGCCGCCCCGGCGGTATGTTTTCTGTGGCACTTTCCGTGAAACCCGCTTTGAGCGGATCCCCCCGGCCGTTAGCCGGCACGCTGCCCTGTGGAGACCGGACTTTCCTCCCCCGGCGAACCGGGAGCGGCTGCCCGTCCGGCAGGCCTGATTCCAGTATACGCCCCTCCGGCTTACCCGTAGTATTCTGGAAAGTCGGAATCTTGTCCTAGCTCGGTTGCAGGCGACTCTGGAGGTGGCGCATGCTCTCTCTGCGGTTTCTCAGGTTGCTCGCCGTTTCGGCGATCGGCGCAAGCTCTCTTCCGGCCCAGGGCCTCACGACCACGGCCACCAAGGACGATTGGGAGGAAATCAACTTCGCCTTCGATCGCTCGGTCCTCACCGACGGCTACCCCAGCTTGCTCCGGTTGGCTGAGTTGCTTCAGAAGCACCCGGACTACCGCGTGCGGCTGGTCGGCCACGCCGACCATCTGGGCTCGGATCCCTACAACGAAAAGTTGGGGCGCGCCCGGGCGGAAACCGTCAAGCAGTTCCTGGTCAAGTACGGCGCGCGCGACAACCAGATCACCATCGAGAGCCGGGGCGAGCGGCAGCCCAAGGTTCCCGGCCAGACTCGCGAGGGCCGCTGGATGAACCGCCGGGTCGAGATCACCGTGACCGACGCCCAGGGCCGCGTCATCAGCGCGGCCGGCGTCGGCGAGGCCATCCGGGCCATCGAAGCCGCCGAGCTGAAGAAGCTTTCCGAGTGCTGCGAAAGCATCTTGCGCAAGCTCGACAAGCTGGATGAGATCCTGGCCCTGCTCAAAGACCTGAAAGCCGAGAACGAGAAGCTCAGGCAGGATCTGGCGGCTCTCCAGCAGGCCCAGGCCGCCGCCCAAAAGCAGGTCACCCAACTGGCCGAGGCGCCCAAGCCGCCCGCCCCGGCCGAGCTGGCCAAGATCAGCCAGGAGGCCGCCCGCAAGGCGGTCGAGGAAGCCAAACCGAGCCGCTTCAGCCTGCTCGGCCTGAACCTCGGCCCCTCGCTGGGCGAAAGCCAGTTCACCCGCCTGGGCCGGGGTAACCTCACCTTCACCGGACGCGGCCGCTACTTCGCCCCCTTCGGTCAAAGCGGGATGCATGCCCTGCAAGCCGAGGGCGAGTACCTGTACTATCGCGACCGCCAGGAGGGCCAGTTCGACCTGGGCCTGGTGAATCGCTTCCGCAACATGCAGCTCGGCCTGTTCTCCTCGATCAAGCACGTGGGCCTGGCTGATCTGGGCGGCGGCACGCTGGGCCAGGCCGCCCTGACCGCCGACTACCTGTTCAACCGCGGGCGCATCGGAATGTTCGGGACCAAGGGGTACCTGGACAACCGGGTCATCAGTCGCCGCCCCGTCAACCCCACGGCAACGATCTGGGAGGAAAGCTATCTGAAGATCGTGGATCAGATCGGCGCCTCGACCACCATCGGGGCCTGGAAGGACGCCTACTTCGACGCCAACTTCGGCGCCCTGTTCCGCCGGGGCGGAACCAACCGTCCGGGCGGCATGTTCCGCCTGGTCCAGCCGATCAACCCCCAGTGGGCCTTCACCCTGGAAGCGGGTCTGAACGAAACCATGGTGGGGCCGAAGACCACGGGCCGGCTGGTGGTCGGCCTCCAGTTCGGCAACTGGCTGCGGCCCAAGCAGTACACCGAGGTCAAGCACCCCGTGCCGGTCGAGGTGCCCCGATTGCGCTATGAGCTGCTGACCCGGCAGGTGCGGGTGGGCAACTCGATCCCGGTGGCCGACGCCGGCCCCGACCAGATCGGCGTGGCGGCCGGGGCGATCCGCCTGGACGGCTCCGCCTCTTACGATCCGGACGGCGATCCGCTCACCTTCGAGTGGAATCAGATCGCCGGCCCGGCGGTCTCCCTGAGCGGGAAGAACACCGCCACGGCCGGCTTCACCGCCGCCGAAGGCCAGAGCTATCGCTTCCGCCTCACGGTGAAGGATCCGCAAGGGGCGGCGGCCCACGCCACGGTGCTGGTGACCACGGCCGCTCCGGCGGCGGTCCGCATCGTGCGCTTCACGGCCAATCCCCCGACCATCCGCGCCGGGCAGAGCTCGACCCTGGTCTGGCAGATCGAGAACGCCGAGAGCGCCGAGATCAGCGGGATCGGGCGGGTGGATCCGCGCGCCGGAACCTCGACCGTCGCCCCCACCCGGACCACGGAATACCGGTTGACGGCGCGCAACCGCGCGGGCGAGGTCAGCGAAACCGTCACCGTGGTGGTCGAGCAGCCGCAGGTGCGCATCCTCAGCTTCTACGCCAGCCCGACCAATATCATGGCGGGCGAGTCCTCGACGCTGTTCTGGCAGACCGAGAACGCCGAGACGGTCACGCTGAGCGGCGTGGGCGCGGTCGCCGCCTCCGGATCGAGCGCCGTCTCGCCCACCGAGACCACCACCTACACCCTGACCGCCCGCAACCCCTACGGTGAAGCCAGCGCCCAGGTCACCGTTCAGGTGACCCCGGGAACGCTGCCGCGAATCGTCAAGTTCGCCGCCGCCCCGCCGGAGATCGTCTCCGGCGAGTCCTCCACCCTGGTCTGGCTGGTGGAGAACGCCACGGTGGTGAATATCTCAGGCATCGGGCGGGTCGAGCCGGCCGGCACGCGCGAGGTCAGCCCCGCCGCCACCACCACCTACACTTTGACCGCACTCAACCAGCGGGGCGAGGTGACCGCCACCGCCACCGTCACGGTGATTCCGCGCGTCCGCATCACCTCCTTCACCGCCAACCCGACCAGCATCACGCCGGGCATGGCGGTGGTGCTGAATTGGACCACCGAGAACGCCGTTTCGGCTTATCTGTCCGGCGTGGGACCGGTAGCGCCCAGCGGCTCCACCATCGTGTACCCGAACGAGACCACGACTTACACGCTGACCGCCTTGGGCAACCGCTCCCAGGACACCGCCCAGGTCACCATCACCGTGACCAAACCGACGCCGCCGCCTCCGCCCCCTCCGCCGCCTCAGGGCAACCCGCCCATCGCAGACGCGGGCAAGGACTTCACCACACTCTCGCGCCAGGTCCAACTGGACGGCACCGGCTCGAAGGATCCCGACGGCGGCCCCCTGACTTACTCCTGGCGCGTCCTGCAAGGTCGCGCGGCGATCGTCAACCCCGGCTCGCCCACCCCCACCGTCCAGCTCGACGGCCTGTTCGGGGATTACATCTTCGAACTGACCGTGACGAACAAGGCGGGACTCTCGAGCACCGCCCGGGTGGTCGTCAAGTTCATCTCCACCCGGATCTGGTAGGTTCCGGCGGGGCGGCCGGCGCCCGCTCGAGCCGCCCCGCTTACTCGATGAGCTCGATGCCCGGGAAGAAATAACCGAGCTCGAAGCGCGCGGTCTCCGGCGCGTCGGAGCCGTGCACGGCGTTGCGCTCGATGCTGGTGCCGAAAAGCCGGCGCAGGGTTCCCTCCGGCGCCTTGGCCGGATCGGTCGGCCCCATCAGCTCGCGCCACTTCTGAATGGCGTCCGGCGCCTCCAGGGCCAGCACGATCGCCGGCCCCTCGCTCATGAAGCGGCAGAGCGATTCGAAGAACGGCTTGCCGCGATGCACGGCGTAGAAGCCTTCGGCCTGCGGCCGGCTCAGGCGGAGCAGACGCATCGCCAGAATGCGGAAGCCCGCCTGCTCGATCCGGGAGAGGATCCGGCCCGCCTGGCGCGCCGCCACTGCGTCGGGCTTAATGATGGCCAGAGTGCGCTCGATCACAGCCGGCTCCTGACGGTCTCGCCGATCTCGGCCGGGGAGGCGCAGACGGTCACTCCCGCCGCCTGAAGGGCGCGAATCTTGTCCGCCGCCCGGCCGGTCCCGCCCGAGATGATCGCGCCGGCGTGGCCCATGCGCCGCCCGGGAGGCGCAGTCTGGCCGGCCACGAAGGCGATCACCGGCTTGCGCACCCGCTCCCGGATGTAGGCCGCGGCCAGCTCCTCGGCGTTGCCGCCGATCTCGCCGATCAGCACCACGGCCTCGGTCTGCGGGTCGCGCTCGAACAATTCCAGCGCGTCCACGAAGGTGGTGCCGATGATGGGATCGCCGCCGATGCCCAGACAAGTGGACTGCCCGATGCCCAGCTTGGTCAACTGATCCACCGCCTCGTAGGTCAGGGTGCCCGAGCGCGAAACCACCCCCACGTGACCGGGCTTGTGGATGTGGCCGGGCATGATGCCGATCTTGCACTGGCCGGGCGAGATGATGCCCGGGCAGTTGGGCCCGATCAGGCGGGTGGGCCGGCCCTGGAGAAAGCGCCAGGCCTTGACCATGTCCAGCGCCGGAATGCCCTCGGTGATCGCCACCACCAGGGGTAGACCGGCGTCGGCCGCCTCCATGATGGCGTCGGCGGCGAAGGCCGGCGGCACGAAGACCACCGAGGCGTTTGCTCCGGTCGCCCGGACCGCCTCGTAGACGGTGTTGAAGACCGGCAGATCCAGGTGCCGCGTGCCGCCCTTGCCCGGGGTCACACCGCCCACCACCGTGGTGCCGTAGGCGATGCACTGCTGGGCGTGGAAGGTGGCCTCCCGTCCGGTGAAGCCTTGAACCAAAAGCCGCGTGTTCTTGTCCGCCAGGATGCTCATTGCGCCAGCCTCACCACTTTCTCGGCCGCCTCTTTCATGGTGTGCGCCACCGTGAAGTTCAGCCCGGATTCGGTCAGGATCTTCCGCCCCAGCTCGACGTTGGTGCCTTCCATCCGCACCACCACCGGGACCTTGACCTTCAGCTCGCGCGCCGCCGCCACCACGCCGGTGGCCAGCGTGTCGCAGCGCAGAATGCCGCCGAAGATGTTGATCAGCACCGCCCGCACGCTCCTATCGGAAAGCAGAATGCGGAAGGCGTTCTGAATCTGCTCGGCGTTGGCCCCGCCCCCCACGTCCAGGAAGTTGGCCGGGTTGCCCCCGGCATGCTTGATGATGTCCATGGTGGCCATGGCCAGCCCGGCCCCGTTGACCATGCAGCCCACGTTGCCCTCCAGTTTGATGTAGTTCAGGCCGAAGCGCGAGGCCTCCACTTCCAGGGGATCCTCTTCGTGCAGGTCGCGCAACTCCATCAAGTCTTTGTGCCGGTACAGGGCGTTGTCGTCCAGGACGATCTTGGCGTCCAAAGCGTAGACCTTGCCGTCGGCCGCCAGCACGAAGGGATTGATTTCGGCCAGCGAGGCGTCCACCGCCACGTAGGCCCTGGCCAGCGCGGTCATGGCCGCCGCCGCCCCGGCTACGGCCGCCGGCGGCAGCCCCATGCCGTAGGCCAGCTTGCGGGCCTGGAAGGGCGTCAGGCCCAGGCCGATATCAACGTGCTCTTTCAGAATCAGCTCGGGCGTCTTGGCCGCCACTTCCTCGATCTCGACCCCACCCGCGGCCGAGGCCATCAGCACGGGCATGCCCGCCGCCCGGTCCAGCACCACGCCCAAGTACAATTCGCGCTCGATCGGCAGGACTTCCTCGACCAGCACGCGATGCACGATGCGCCCTTCCGGGCCGGTCTGGTGCGTCACCAGGCGCATGCCCAGCATGGCCTTGGCCACTTCGACCGCCTCGGCCGGGCTGCGGGCCGTCTTCACCCCGCCCCCTTTGCCCCGGCCGCCGGCATGAATCTGCGCCTTGAGCACCACCGGCCCGCCGATCCGCCGCGCCGCCGCCTCGGCCGCCTCGACCGTGTAGACCACCTCGCCCCGGGGCGTCGGCACGCCGTATTGGGCGAGGATCGCCTTGGCCTGGTATTCGTGGATCTTCATGAATGCCTGCCTGTGTTAGGATGTCAGGTTCTCAAAGTCGGGGAATTCCACACTATAGCAAATGAGTCTCCTGGAGTACTTGCATCGGGTCGCGGCCGGCGAGGACCTGGCGGAGTCCGAGGCCCGGGGCGCCATGACGGCCATCCTGCGCGGCGAGCCCTCGCTGGCCCAGATCGCCGCCTTCCTGGTCGCGCTGCGCATGAAGGGCGAGACGGTGGGCGAGCTGGTGGGCTTCGCCCGCGCCTTGCGCGAGATGGCGGAACGGGTCGAGGTCGGCCTGCCGGGCGAGCCGCTGCTGGACACCTGCGGGACGGGGGGCGACGGAGCGGGCACCTTCAACATCTCGACGGTGGCGGCGCTGGTGGCGGCGGGCGCGGGCGTGCGGGTGGCCAAGCACGGCAATCGCTCGATCTCCAGCGCTTGCGGCTCGGCGGACGTCATGGACCGGCTGGGCGTCCGTCTGGCGTTGAGCAGCGGAGAGCTGGCGCGCGCCATCCGCGAGATCGGCATCGGGTTTCTCTACGCGCCGGCGCTGCACCCGGCGATGCGGCACGCACAGCCGGCGCGCCTGGAGCTGCGCATGCGCACGGTGTTCAACCTGCTGGGACCCCTGGCCAACCCGGCCGGGGCCAACGTGCAGCTCGTGGGGACGCCTTCGCCCGAGACGGCGCGCCTGATGGCCGAGGCGCTGGCGGCCCTGGGCCTCGAACGCGGCTGGGTGGTGCACGGCAGCGACGGTCTGGACGAGATCACGACCACAGGGCCCACGCTGGCCTTTGAGATCGCCCGGGGCGCGGTCCGGCGGCAAGAACTGACGCCCGAGGATTTCGGCCTGCCTCGCGCGCGCCGGGAGGATCTCCAAGGCGGCGACGCCGAGACCAATGCGCGGATTGCGCGCGAGATCCTGACAGGCGCTCGCGGGCCCCGCCGCGACGTCGTGCTGGCCAACGCCGCCGCCGCTCTGGTGGCGGCCGGCAAGGCCCCCGGATTGCGCCAGGCCGTGGCGCTGGCGGCCGAAGCCATAGACTCGGGCGCCGCCCTGGCCAAGCTACAGGCGCTGGCGGCCTTCAGCACCTCGGCCGGCTGAGCCTCAGCCCTCGACGATCACCTCGAAGCCCGACAGCCCGGCGATCGTCTCCACCGCCTGCCGCAGGTCGCCGTAGAAGGTGACCCGATGCCAGCCCCAGCGGTCCCATTCCGCCAGCAGCTTGAAGGGATCTTTGACCTCGGCCGCCAGTTTCGTGCGGCAGGCCTTGTCCTCCTCGATGTTGGCCACCGCGCGCGCCTGATGGAAGATGACCTGCCGGCGCAAGGGCGCGAACTTCAGGCTGGAAGTCATCTCGCCCAGCGGCATCAGGGAGCGCACCGCCGCGCCCTTGCGATCCTCCGAGTGGCTGCGGATGTGGTAGGGATTGGCCGGCCCGCCGGGGCCGAACACCTTGCTGGGGGCCACGCAATGCGCGTAGATGATCTGGTTCTTCGCCGTGTCAATCACCGGGTCGGAGATGTAGCCCGGGCGGCCGACCAGGTAGGCCATCACCAGCATGGTGATGGTGGATTGCAAGTCGGCCTCGCATGCCCCCACCAGCCCGTCGTTGTTGAGCTGGAAAAATCCCAGGCAGGGATAGGCGGGCAGCTTGCCCCCGTAAAACAAGTTCAGGCAATCCACCGTGATGGCCTGAGCGTTGTGCCGGGCCAGCAGGTCGCGCATGGCGACGTACATCAGGCCGGACTTGCCGATCTCCTCGCGCGAGGGCTCGACGATCCGCTCGGCGCCCCGGATCCAAGCCTCGGCCTGGCGCTTGGCTTCGGCCGGATCGGCCTGGGCGTAGGCTTGATTGATCTCGGCCGAGTTGACCGGGCGCACCCTGGTCCCGAAGGCGTCCTCGATCGCCAAGGCGTCCGTGCTGAGGCGGCGGTCCAGCACGTCCAGGATCACCGAGGCTCGCAACTTTTTCAGCGTCTCGAAGGCCCGCACCGCCTGCACCACGTCCTCCCAGCGCGAGGAGGACACGCCGGCCACCCGCATCCCCTGCCGGCGGGCGCGCGCGTAGGCGCCCAGGAATTCGCCGTCTCCCGCGTACAGGTCGCTGACGAACAGCGTGGGCTTGCCCCCCGCGGCGATCGCCATGCCCGCGCCGGACCAGATGCCCACCATATAGATGAGATATCCGTCCACCTCCGCGTCGGCCGCCAGCAGCTTCCTGCCTTCCTCGACGTTGTGCGCCGTGGCGGGCAGGAACTCCACGCCCGGGCAGGATTCGCGCAGCCGGGCGGTGAGTTCTTTCTTGCGGCCCTCGTAATCGTAGCCCTCGTACGGCCAGGTGGGCTTCTCGGGCGGGATGTGGGTGAACACCAGCCGCAGCTTGGGCTTGACTGCGGGGATGGTCACCCTCGCCGCCTGCACGGCCGGGCGCAACCGCCGGGCGCAGACCGCCCAGGCGGCGCAGGCGGCGCAGCGGGAAAGAAATTGCCTCCGGTTGGGCGGATCCTGCACGGGCAACTGCGTCATGCGAACGACCTCCATCGGGAATTCCAGACCCGTATACCACAAAACGGACCCGAAAATCCATTGCGGCGCCGCGCCCGGGCGGCCTATAATGCGGGCGTATGTCCCAGACCCACTGTTTGACCCGACGCCAGTTCGGGTGGTTGCTCTCCGGCGCCGCCCTCCGAGTGGGCCGGGCGGCCGAACGCGGCCCGTGGGCCGAGCCCGCCCTGGTCAAGAAGATCTACCTGGCCGTGCCCCAGCCGACCTGGCCGCGGCCCGACCTGAACGTCTCCGGGGAGATGGCCGCCATCGAGGAGAAGATCGCGGAGCTCGAGCGCAAGCATCCCGGCGCGGTGCGCTTCGCCGCCCCGCAACTGGTGCGCACGCCCGAGGACGCCCAAGCCTGCGTCAAGGGGCTGGGCGACGTGGATGCGGTCCTGCTCATTGACCTGACCTCGGGCACCGGCGGCATGCTGCGCGCCCTGCGAGAGCTCCCCGTGCCGGTACTGCTGTTCGCCCGGCCTTACTCCGGCTGGTCTTACGTGGACGTAGCGGCCTGGGTCCAGAACGGAAAGCGGGCCGACTTGCTTTCCACCAGCGAATTCGGCGACCTGGACCCCTACATGCGGATCTTCTACACCATCCATCATCTCCGGCACAGCAAGGTCCTGGTCGTGGTGCAGAATCCGTCCCAGGGCAGCCCGACCGCCGCGGCCTTCACCAAACAGTACGGCACCTCCATCCGTTTCCTGGGTTACAACGACCTCCAGCAGGCCTACCAGGCGGCCGACCCGGCCCGCGCCCGTCAGGCGGCCGAGGAGTTCACCCGCGGCGCCCTGCGCATCGTCGAGCCTTCCCAGCAGGACATCCTGGCCGCCTTGCGCTTCCATTTGGGCGTCCAGGAGCTGCTGCGCCGGGAGCAGGCCAACGCCATAACAGTGGATTGCCTGGGCGGCTTCCGGCGGGGCGAGCTGCCCGCCTATCCTTGCGTCTCCTGGTCCAAGCTCAACGACGCCGGCCTGTACGGCGTCTGCGAAGCCGACCTGCTCTCGACCATGACGCAGCTTTTGCTCACCGGCTTCTCGGGCAAGCCCGGCTTCGTTTCCGATCCGGTCTTCGACACCAGCCGCAACGAGATCATCCACGCGCATTGCGTCTCGGCCACCGCCCTGCAAGGCGTAGGCGGACCCTCGTCCCCTTACATCATTCGTTCCCACATGGAGGACAACAAGGGCGTCTCCATGCAGGTGCTGGTGCCGGTGGCGGAGACCGTCACCTGCGGCAAGTTCCTCAACCCGACCAAGTTCGGCGTCTCGCTGGGCGAAGTGGTGGGCAACGTGGACGCGCCGCACGGCTGCCGGACCAAGTTCCGCACGCGCGTAGCCGACGCCCGCAAGATGCTGGAGAACTTCAGCGGCGGCCTGCACCGCGTGGTGGTCTACGGCGATTACCTGCGCCCGGTCGAGCAGATGGGCAGGCTGATGGGCTTCCAGGTCGTGCGCGAGTGCTGAGCCTGCGAGCTCAGAAAGCGAGCACCACGCCCTCCGGATCGGGCGTCTTGCGCGCCCGGACCAAGGCGGCCATCACCAGCACCGCCAGGCAGGGGATGAAGGAAGCCGCCAGGATCACCGGCCGGAACGAGTAGCGGTCGGTGACGTAGCCGATCAGGTAGGTGGAAATCAGCGTGCCGATGCCGGCCCCGGTGCCGCTCAGGCCGCTCACCGAAGCTACCGCCCGGGTGTGGAACACGTCGGCCGGGAAGGCCAGGAAGATGGTCGAGCAGGCGGCGTAAGCGAAGGTGGCGTAGGCGAACAGCAGGATCAGCGGCAGGTAACTCGAAGTGTAGACCGCCAGGATCAGCACCAGCATGCTCGGCCCGAAAATCAGCAGCACCGCGCGCCGGGCCCGTCCCACCGGCCAGCCCCGGCTGATCCAGTAACTGGAGAGCGCACCGCCGAAGAAGTTGCCCAGGTCGGCGCCCAGAAAAGGCGCCCAGAATCCGATCACGCTCTGCTCCAGGCGGAATCCCTTGCTCACCAGGTAAATGGCGAACCACTCGGAAACCATGAACCAATAAGGATCCAGCAGGAAGCGGCCCAGCACGATGCCCCAGGTCTGCCGGTAGCCGAGCAGCTTGCCCCAGCCCACGCCGGGCAAGGTTTCGTCCGGACGGGAGGCGCGGCCCCGCCGGATGTAATCCCACTCGCTCGGGCTGAGGCGCGGATGCCGCTCGGGCGTGCGGTAGAGCTTCAACCAGACCGCCACCCACAGGAACCCCAGAGCCCCGGTGAACACGAAGGCCGGCCGCCAGCTCCCGAAGCGCTGGTAAAGAAACAGCACCAGGAAGGGCGCGATCGCCCCGCCCACCGACGAGCCGCTGTCGAACAGGGCCACCGCCCAGCCTCGCTCCCTGGCCGGGAACCACTCGGAGACCGCCTTGGTCGCCCCGGGCCAGTTGGCCGCTTCGCCCGCGCCCAGCAGAAAGCGGAACACGCGAAAGCCCCAGATGCTCCGGGCGGCCGCGGTGAGCATCGCCACCAGGGAGTAGTAAGAGACGCTCCCTGCCAGGCCGCGCCGCGTGCCCAGCCGGTCCAGCAGCCGCCCGGCGACGCTCTGCCCGATGGTGTAAGCGATGCGAAAGGCGATCAGGACGGTGGCGAAGTCGGTGTTGCTCCAGCGATACTCCTGCTTGAGGTAAGGTCCCAGCGCGTTCAGCGTCTGCCGGTCAATGTAGTTGATGACCGTCGAAAGCAACAGCAGGCCGCCGATCCACCAGCGCAGATGAGGAATGGGGCGGCGCCCGGCCGCCCCCGCCGGAGCCTCCCCGGCCGTCATGCCGGCACCGCCGCCGCCCGCCGGGCAAACCGCCAGGCCACCTTGGCGATGCCGTGCGCGATCTGATCAATGTCCTCTTCGCTCCAGTGCTCGAACAGGTCCATCGTGATCCAGCGCTCGAAGGCCGCTTCCGCCGCCGGACAAAGACCCTTGGGGTACGTGCGATCGCCGAAGGGATAGGTGCTGCCCGGGAAGGCGGATCGTTGCTGGAAGACGCGGTAAAGGTAGACCGGCATGCCGCCCGTGATGAGATGAGCGTGGTTGGGTACGCCTTCGGCGTTCAAGGCGCGGGAGAACTCCTCGGCCGTGGCGCCCAGCCGCTCCAGCTCCAGCCGGAACAGATACAGAAAGTAAGTGTGCGTGCAGCCCTCGGGCGTCCTCTGGGGCGAAACGCCCGGAATCTCGCCCAGCGCCTGGTCCAGCCGCCGGCCCAGCTCGTTGCGGCGGTTCACGATCGCCTCCAGGCGATCGAGCTGGGCCAGCGCCACGGCGCCTTGCAATTCGGTCATCTGGTAATTGGGCGCCAGGAAAAACGGATTGCGGATGCCCTCCTCGCGCTGGTAGCACTTGTCCACGAACAAGGCGGCCAGGTAACGGAGGCGGTCGTCGTCGGTGAGGATCATGCCGCCGGAGCCGCACTCGATATGCTTGAAGTGATTCAAGGAGAAGGCGCTGACCGGCGTCATGGTGCCCGCCAGGCGGCCCTTGTACCGGCAGCCGTAGGCCTGGGCGCAATCCTCGATGAGAGGAACGCCCGCCTGGCGGGCGATCTCCAGCAAGGCGTCCATCTCGGCCGGCAGCCCGGCGTGATGGGTGGCGATGATGGCCCGGGTGCGCGCACTCAGACAGCGGCGAACCGAAGCCGGGTCCAGGTTCAGGGTGTCCGGCTCGACGTCGGCAAACACCGGCACCAGACCCTGATACAGGATGCCCGTCAGGCCGCCCATGTCCGTGATCGAGGTGGTGATGACCTCCGAGCCGGGCGGCAGTTCGAGCACCGCCAGGGCGGTGTGCACGGCCGCGGTGCCGCTGGAACACGCCACGCAATGCTTGCGCCCGTACAGCTCGGCAAAGCGCCGCTGGAACTCGCGCACCTTCGATCCCAACCAGTAGAAGAGCACGTCGGCGTCCATCACCTCGCCCAGCAGGCGCCTCTCCGGCTCGCCGTGCCGGCGGCGCGGGGGAAACGGCGTGCGTTTGGCCTTGGGACCGCCTTCCAGGGCCAGTTTTTCCGAGGGGTCGAACCGCATCGGCCGCAATGTAGCACAGGCGCCCGGCGGGCGGTCAGAGCCGCAACCCGAGCTTCTCGCGCGCGTAAGCCAGCGACTGCCGGACGTTATCCATCTCCAGCTCGAGGCGCCCGGCCTGATCGAGCAGATCCAGGTTGGGCAAGGGTTGCCGCGGCCGGTTGGCCCGCACCCAGGCCAGCGTCCGCGCCAGGTAGCGCCCGTTGCGCTCCGGGAAGCTCGCCCAGTACTTCTCGGTCAGGCAGGGCACCTTGAGCGGATTGCGCGTGATCATCTCCAGGGAGAACTTCACCGCCGGGCGCGAGCGGCGGATCACCCCCACGAGGGCAGGCAGATCCAGCAGGCCCTGCCCCAAGGCGACCTCAGCCAGCAGGAAACCTTCGGCGTACTCCTCCACCGCCATGTCCTTGATGTGGGCGCTGAGGGCGAAGGGGGCCAGCGCCTCGACCGACTCCGTCGGGTCGTCCAGCAAGGCGATGTTATTGCCGAAATCAATACAGGCGCCCAGATACTCGCTGGAGTAACTCTTCAGCAACGGAACCATCTCCTCCAGCGTCCAGTCCTTGTGGTTTTCCAGGCCCAGCGCCAGGCGGTGCTTTTCCAGCACGGGAACCGCCCGCGCCAATCGCGCCTTGGACTCCGCCACGAAGCGTTTCCACTCCTCCAGGCGGGAAAAAGTTTCGTAGCGCCTGCCGCTCAAACACACCGCCCGAAGGCAGAGCGCGCCCGCCTCGCGCGCCGCGCGCACCAGCGCCTCGAAGGGCGCCGCATCGTCCTTGGGCAGGTTGCCGATCACCTCCAGATACATCCCCAGGCGGCCGGCGCGCTCCCGAACCTGCTTGAGATAGTCCGGCTGGAAGGATTTCAAGACCGCCTGCACGCCGCCGGCGCCGAGGGAATGAGCGAACTCCAGAAACTCGAGCGCCTCGCCCGAGCGCCGGCTCAGCCCGAACGAGTAGGGATTCAGCCCCATCGAGCTGCGGGGCGGCGCCTGGGCCCGGGCGCCGGCCGAGACCAGGGCGAGCAAGCTCCGCCTCGTCATAGTTTCAGGCTCCGGAGCACTTCGTCCCACGGCTTGCGGTAAGGCCGCACCAGGTGGGCGGCCGCCTCCCGGTCCCCGATGATCTCCTCCTTTTCGGGATCCCAGCGGATCCGGCGGCCTCCCAACCGCAGCGAGATATTGGCCAGGTGGCAGGCCACCGAGACCTGGTGTCCGTCCTCGACGTCGGCGATCGGGCGTTGCCGGCTCTTGACGCAGTCCAGGAAGTTCCGCACGTGGCGATCCATCGGCTCCTCACTCATCACGCCGGCCTTGCGGGCCTCGGTCCAGGGCTCCGGCCGGAGCTCGGCCGGCTGCGGGTGGCCGATCGGCTTGGACCAGGGCGGAATGGCCCGTTCGGGCGCAATGCGCGTATCCGGGAAAACCTCGAAGCCGCCGCGCGAAACCACCAGACTGCCTTTGGTCCCGAAGAACTCCACGCCGCCGCCCTGCCGCCGGCCCAGGCTGCCTTCGCGCAGCGAGGCCAGCACGGTGAACCCGGGATATTCGTACAGGGCGTCCTGCAAGTCGGGCGTCTCGCCGTCGTCTTCCAGCGCGTAGCGGCCGCCGATCGAATAGACCGTGAGCGGCCCCTTGACGTTCATCAGCAGGTGGACGAAGTCCAGGTCGTGGCTGCCCAGGTTCGTCATCTGCCCGCCCGAGTAATCCCAGAACCAGCGGAAATGATACAGCGCGCGGTGCGGGTTATAGGGGCGCTCGGGCGCCGGACCGAGCCACATCTGGTAGTCCAGCTCGGCAGGCGGCGCCCCGTCGGGCGGCTTGCCGAAGCCCGGCATGATGTTGCGGAAGGCGCCGATGCGCACCGTGTGAATCTTGCCCACGTGATTGCGGGCGACCAGTTGCCGGACCTCCGGGATGTGAGCTCCGCTGCGTCCCTGGGTGCCCACCTGGACGACGCGCCGGTAGCGCCGGGCCGCCCGGATCATCCAAGCGCCCTCGCGCACGAACAGCGTCATGGGCTTTTCGACGTAGACGTCCTTGCCCGCCGCGCAGGCCAGAATGGTCTGGAGGGCGTGCCAGTGGTCGGGAGTGGAGATGCAAACCGCCTGGAGGTCCTTGTCTTCCAGCAGCCGGCGGAAATCGCGGTAGGTTCTGGCCCGGCCGCCGCAATCGGCCTGAGCCTGCTCCAGGCGCGGCTGGTAGACGTCGCAAACGGCCACCAGGTCGGCGTCCTTCTGCTTCTTGAAGTCCTGGATGTGACGCAGGCCGATCAGACCGCAACCGATGAAGCCGACGCCGACGCGGTCGTTGGCGCCCAGCACCCGCGCGTAGGAAGCGGCCGTGGCGGCGCTGAGGAAACTGCGACGCGAAGCGTGCATTTCTGCCCTCCTGCCCGTCCTGAGAATATACTGCAAAACGGCCGCTCCGGGACCTTCAGGTTCCGGCGCGGAAATGATCCCAGCCCAGGGCCTTCAGCGGCTCGCCGGCCAGCACGACGCTTCCGGCGCGGCCCCGGATGATCCGCCCGATGCGGGTCAGCGGCAGGCCGGCCCAACGGCGCGGCACGCGCGCGCCCGCCGGCACGGTGAACAGCAGTTCGTAGTCCTCCCCTCCGTGCAGCGCCTGGTCCAGGGTGGCGCCGGGAAACACCGGCAGCCCGCCCTCCAGCTCCGCCGCCGCACCGGAAGCCAGGCACAATCGGTGCAAGTCCAGTGAGAGACCGTCGCTGAGGTCCATGGCCGCGGTGGCGCCCAACCGCCGGCGCAGGAACCGCCCCAGCGCCAGGCGCGGCTCGGGCTTCAAGTGACGCCGCCAAGCCGGGCCCCGCCCGGCGGCCAGACCCAGCGCCGAGCCGCCCAGCCGGCCGGAAACGTAGATCTCATCGCCCGGCCGCGCCCCGTCCCGGCGCAGCGCCTCGCCCCGCGGAACCGTCCCCAGAACCACGATGTCGCAGGCCAGCCGGTCCGCGCGCGCCAGATCGCCCCCCACCAGCTTCACTCCCGCTGCGCGAGCCAGCGAGCGGAAGCCGCGGAAAAACCCCTCCACCCACCGGCGCGTGGTCCAGGGCGCCAGGGCCAGCGACAGCAGGCACAGGCGAGGCTCGCCCCCCATGGCCGCGATGTCGCTGAGGCCGCGCGCCAGAGCCTTCCAGCCCACCGCCGAGGCCGGATGCGTCGCCCGGCGGAAGTGCACCTCCTCGATCAGCCAGTCCGTGGTCAGCAGCAGATCTTCGGCGGCGCCGCGCGGCCGGTAGACGGCGCAGTCGTCGCCGATGCCCACCACCACGCCCGCACCGCGCAGGCGGCCCGCCCCGGCCCGAATTTGCCTCAGCAGGGCGGCCTCGTTCATCGTCCCTCAAGCCTTCCCGCCCAGCACCAGACCGGCAGGCAGTTCCTCGCCGAACAGGCGGTCCAGGGTGCGCTCGTCCAGCTCCTGCTCGCCCTCCAGCACGGCCAGCAGCCGCTCGGCGTCCGGCCTGGCCGCCAGGACTCGCCGCACCTGTTCCAGCAGGGCGGGGTTCAAGTCCCGCGCCGCATCCCCGGTCCGCCGCCCCATCGAGGCCAGGGCCTCCGCGGCCGCCTCCTCGGCCAGTAAGGCGGCGACCCAGCGCCCCACGACGGCCGGCGGCAAGACCTGATCGGCCGGGCCGGAGAACAGTTGTCGCGCCCCCAGCCGCGCCAGACACCAGAAACGCGTAGCGGCAGGCAGTTCTTGGGTCGGCTCGAGCAGCGCCTCGCCAAGCTGGATCTTGGTATGGAGGGGCAGCAGCTCGAGGGCGGCCGAGGTGCGCCACATCTCGCGCCACAGGCTGGGATTGACGCGAACCTTCCTGGCGCCGCGGGGGAAGAGCGTCTCCGAGAGTCGCTGGTAAAGTTCAATCTGCTGCCTGCGGTTCAATCCGCCCGCCAGCCGGCCCCAGAAGATCCACCATTCGATCTGGTTCTGGATCTGGTTGGGGAAGGCCAATCCCGCCGTCCAGACCGCCCGGGCGCGCTCGATCCGCCAGTCGTCGCCCGGAAAGCCGAAGCCCGGGCGCAGGCAGAAGCCGGCCAGATTCAGCCAGCGCTGCTCGAAAGCGGGGGCCAGGCGCCGGCCCTCCGCAACCTCGAGCAACACGTCGGCCAGGTTCCGGATGGCGCCCAGCGGCCAGGCATTCCTGCCCAGCGAGAGCGTCTCCTCCAGCCGGCCGGGCAACTGCTCGGGACTCAGCCCGCCGCCCGCCTGCTCGAAGACTTCCCGGATCAGCCCCGCGGCCCGTTCCAGCGCCTCCTGGCTGACCACCGCTGCGGGCCGCCGCGGCGCCTCGGCCCGCTCGGCCGCCTTGCGGAGTTCGAAGCCGAGCCGCCAGCGGTGCCGGCTGATCTTGGACTGGCACCAGATCTCGAGGGTGCCCACTTCGGTCAGCCGCACGCCCAGGGCGACCGGGATCAACCGCTCCTCGCGCCCGCCAAAACGGATCACGGCGTGCAGCGGGGCGTGGCGCTGAAACTCCCCGTCCAGGGCCTCCTCGGCGAACTCGACTACCTGTCCCGGGGCGTCCGCCGTGCGGGTCAGCGAGCTGTACAGGCGGAAGGAGACCGGGCGATTGGCCACCAGTTGGAGACCTTCCAGCTCGACCTCGAGCGTGCTGCCCTCCTCGGCGCCGCGCGGGACCAGACAGACGGCGCGCCGCCGCCCGCCCTCTCCGCCCAGCTCCAGGTAGTAAGCCCGCGGCAGGCCGCCCCGCACCAGCACGCCCGAGCCGGTCGTCCGCACGTAGGCGTAGTAGGCGGCGCCCACCGCCACGGCCAGGTCCAGGTCGCGGTTTTCCAGCACCAGCGGGGCCCGGCCGTACCAGCGTTGGACGACCTCGGCCACCCGCCGGCGGCAGACCTCGGGAATGAAGAAGCCGCCGTTGAACAGCAGGGCGTCCACACCCTGGGGGGCGTGCCGGGCGGAATCGGAAAGGAAAGCCGCCAGGTGGCGGGTGACGGCCGGATCGGAGACGTAGGGGAGACCCGCCTCTCGAAACAAATTATCCTTTTCCTGTTTGGGCCGCTCCCCCAGCCGGCAGAACGGCAGGAAGCCCTCCAGGGTCAGCTCCAACGCCTCCTCGCGCAGAATCTCGGTCTTGCGCGCCCCGCCCACCCGCCCGCGGCCCGCCCCCACACCAGAGAAGTCCACCTGTACCACAGTGGGAGGGCGCAACCCGCCCGCCATGGCCGCCGTGG
>JBBIMA010000049.1:23734-31019 GCA_037444625.1 Solibacteraceae bacterium | reverse complement strand
GCGACACCGCCTGGCGCTTGTTCCAGAAGCTGACCCGGGAGGAAGCCGGACGCTACCTGGAGGATCGCCGGCGCAAGGGGTATAACGTCGTCCAGGTGATGATCGCCAGTAGCGCCGGTGAAAAGAACGTCTATGGGCGCCCGGCGTTCCTGGACGGCGACCCGGCCCGCCCGGCCGTCACCGCCGGAGCGGATCCCGCCAACCCCGAGGAGTACGACTACTGGGACCACGTCGCCTGGGTACTCGACCAGGCGGCCGAGAAAGGCCTCTACCTGGCCATGTTGCCGGCCTGGTGCTCGCTGGCCCGCAGCGGAGCTCTCAACCGGGCCAATGCGGCCGCCTACGCGCAGTTTCTGGTCTCGCGCTTCGCTTCCAGGCCCAACGTCATCTGGATCAACGGAGGCGACTGCCGGGGCAGCGACCACACCGAGGTCTGGCGAGCGTTGGGCGGCGCGCTCAAGCGGCTCGATCCAGGCCGCCTCATCGGCTACCATCCTTTCGGCGGAACCTCTTCCTCGATGTGGTTCCATCAGGAGGAATGGCTGGACTTCAACATGTTTCAGAGCGGCCACCACCGCTACGACCAGGTCCGCGAGGAGCAGCGAGACTTCTGGAAGGGCGAGGACGGCTGGCGCTACGTCCAGGAGGACTGGGCCAAGGCGCCTCCCAAACCGACCCTGGACGGCGAACCCATCTATGAGAGCATCCCGCAGGGCCTTCACGACCCCGCGCAGCCTTACTGGGGGGCCGACCACGTGCGCCGCTACGCCTACTGGGCGGTGTTCGCGGGCGCTTTCGGCCACACCTACGGGCATAACGCCGTCATGCAAATGCACAAGCCGGATTCCGGCCGCGGCGCCTTTGGGGTGCGCGAGTACTGGTATGAGGCGCTGGATGCTCCCGGGGCCCGTCAGCTCCCGCACTTGAAGAGGTTGATGTTATCCCGGCCGTTCTTCGAGCGCCTACCCGACCAATCTCTCATCGCGGGGCGCAACGGCGAGCGTTACGAGCGCGTGATCGGGACTCGCGGCGCAGGCTACGCCTTCCTGTACACCTTCACCGGGCGGCCGTTCCAGGTGCGGTTGGGCGTGATCTCCGGGCGATGGGTCACCGCCTGGTGGTTCAACCCGCGGGACGGAAGCGTCCGCCGGCTGGGCCGGTATCCCAATCGCGGCGTGCGCCGCTTCGCGCCGCCCGGCTCACCGGCCGAGGGCAACGACTGGGTGCTGGTGCTGGACGACGCCGCCCAGGGCTACCCGCCCCCGGGAGGGCAGCCCGCCGCCCCGGCCCTCAAGCCGAGACGTTCGTGAGCTCGATGCCCAGCTTGCGCAGGGCATAGCCGGCTTCCCGCAAATAGCTGCCGTAGGAGGTCATCCAGTGGAAGCCGCGCATCTGCTCGACTAGCTTGTTCAGGTCGCCCTTAACCGAGACATCCACCTGGCTGCGGCAGATGTGCAGGAAGGGAACGTCCACCACCTCGCCGGCGAAGCCCAGCCAGCGGCGGAACTCGAAATCGGGGATCAGGTTGGTGACCGGCGCGCCTTTGCGCATCTCGACCTTGGGGGCCGCGCCGTAGTCGGATTCGAAGTGGGTGAGGATGCGGACCGGCTCGGGCGTTCGGCCGTCCATCTTGCGCGGGGCGGTGCAGTGGGCGATGGTGACCACGCCGTCGTGCGGCCAGGTGGGATCGTTCAGGAACACCGGCTTGCCGGCGATGTAGTGCAGCAGAATGCCCGAGGGGATCACTACGAAGTCGGATTCGCAAAAGGCCATATAACCCTCGTCGTTGAGCAGCGACAGGGGCAGGCAGGCGGTGGTCTCCGAGATGGGCATGATGGTCCCCATGCAGTGGTTGATGGTGATGGCGTCGGTGCGGGCCTCGTCCAACAGATCGCGGAAGACCTCGGTGAGCACGAAGGCGTTCAGCACAAAGTGCTTGGAGGTCTCCAGGCGGACGCCCTCTTGCTTGAGATAGGCCTCGGCGGCGGCGTGGGCGCGCCGGACGAGCGTCTGGTCGGCGCGGGCCCGCTTGATGCGCTCGCCCAGATCCGGATACGGCACCGTGCGGATGTCGAGCTGGAAGACCTGGCGGGAACGCTCCGGGGCCAGTTTGCCGCCCGCGCCCCAGCCGCCCGGGCCGCCCACGGCGACGATCCGCTTGCCCAGGGTGTTCTTCAGGGCGGTCAGGGCGCGCAATCGCCAAAGCAGTTCGGCGTGGCTGTCCACCACGACGTCGTGCACGTCCATATTGGTCTGACCGTACTCATCCACCGTCTTGCGCAGGAAGCGCGGGTGGGCGATCTCGTACCAGAGATAGACCGGGCCGGAACGGTGGCGCACGAACATCAGGTTCCACTTGCGATCCGCCGCCAGCGCCTCCAGGGCTTGCAGCGGGCCGGAGGCGGCGTACATGATTGACACGTCGTAGCCCCCCTTGGCTATGGCGGCGGCCTGCTCGGCGTTGGTAGCGGCGGCTAGCGGCAGTACCTGGATGGGGAAGTCCGCCTGGCGCACCATCTGGGCCAGCTCGCGGCCGATGCGTTCCTTTTCCTGAGCCACGTCCTGTTCGCTCAGCAGTCCGCCCCAAGGTCGCCAGCTTGTGGCCTCCCGGCGCTTGGAGAGCGAGTAGATCAACACGGGCTGGACAGTGAGGCCCAGCCGAATCGGGGCCTGACGCACAGCTTCGGCGGCCCTTAGGCTCCGGACGCTTACCGCCGAGGCGGCCAGAGGGGCGCCGGCGAAGGTCGTCAGAAACCGGCGGCGGCTGGCGGCCGCGCAACCTTGACAATGGCGGGCGATGGGACAGCGCATCTTGGGTTCTCCTGATTCAGGACTCCGGACTCGGATTATCGCACGGGGGAAGGGGCCCGCGAAACTTCACAGTTTCAGGCCCGCTTCCAGCTTCTCGCCCGAGCGCAGCATTTCCTCCCAGCTCACCAGGCGCTCGCCGTAGGCCGCCATGCGCCCCAGGATCGAAGTGAGGTTGCTCTCCACGCTCTCCTCGACGTTGTTCAGGTAGCGGCCCGTGCGCAGACTTTCGGCGAAGCGCCTGACGTTGGCCACGGCGCCCTCGCGGAAGGTGTCGTCCTTCTCCACGCCCGGCCAGGGATGATCGCCCGTGATCCGGATCGAGCCGCCGTAATGGGAATCCACCGTACCCGCCGTGCCGTAGAAGCGGATGCACATATCGTGGAAGCCCTTGAGGAACTGGTTGGAGCTGAAGTCCACCTTGACGTCGCCGGGATACCAGAACTGAACCAGGAAGTGATCCCAGCAGTCGCCCACGTCGGTGCGGGCCTTGCGCCCGCCGGTCCCGAAGGCGCGCAGGGGGTGGGCCCGCGTGTACCAGTTGGCCACGTCCAGCACGTGGATGTGCTGCTCGACGATGACGTCGCCCGAGAGCGCTTTGTCGAAGACCCAGTCGCGCAGGCGGGCCTCCTCGGGCGGCATGCCCGGCTTGGATTGGGGGCGCAGTCGGCCGGTGTGATAGTAGACGTGCCCCATCACGAGCGTGCCCAGGGCGCCGGCGTGCACGCGCGCCGCAGCTTCTTGAAAGGCGGGCTGAGCCCGGGTCTGGAAGTCCACCAGGAAGCTCAAGCGGCCCTGGGCGCGGCGGCCGGCCTCGCGCACGCGCAAGCAGCCGGTGACGTCCACCGCCAGGGGCTTGGCCAGGAAAACGTGTTTGCCCGCCGCCACGGCCGCCTCGGCCTGCTCGGGATGAAAGTAGGGCGGGCTCTCGATGACGACCGCGTCGAGCTTGGAAGCGACCAGGTCCCGGTAGCCCTCCAGCCCGCGGTACAGGCGCGGCTCGCTGAGCTTGAGCTTCTGCCGGATGGCCTCCAGGCGGTCCTGAAAGGGATCGTGCAAGGCCACGATGCGCGCGCCGGCATACTCCTGAAAGAAGCCGCCGATGTAATTGCCGCGGCCGCCGCAGCCGATGATGCCGATTTCAATCGCCGAGTTGGCTTGCGTGCCGAAGACGATCTCGGGCTTGAGCGCCCACAGCCCGGCCGCACGCAGAAAGCCGCGTCTCGCTTGATAGGACATAGCAGACCTCCGCCGGACGATTCTATCCCAGCGCTGCAGGCCCGCGCCGGGCGCCGCGCGGCGTCACAGTTTGAAGAAAATCTTGCGGCGGTACAGCCAGTAGCAAAGGCCCCACATGGCCAGCAGCACGGTCAAGGACTGGGCCGCCGGCCCGAGTTCTCCGAGCCATTCGTAGCGCAAGGTGAACACGCCCACGGCCCGATCCAGCCAGCCGCGCAGCACCATATCCAGCGAGTAGATGAAGATCGGGTTGGCGCCCACCACCACCAGCGGGAAGGTCCACTTGCGCCATCCCTTGACCTCCACCGCCCAGTAGAAAAACAGCAGCATCAACAGCACCCAACCTCCGCTGAAGAGCGTGAAGGAACTGGTGCAGATGCGCTTGATGATCGGGTTCCAGGGATGAATGAGCCAGCCCACCGCCAGGCAGGCCGCGCCCCACAACGCCAGGATGCGCATGGTCTGACCGGGCGGTTTGCGGCTGCGCAGCAGTCGGCCGGCCCAGACGCCGAACAGCGTGGTCACCGTGCTGGTGGTGAAGTTGAAGGTCGCCCAGTAGCCGGGATTGATCTTCCCGAAAACCCAAATGTCCATCCGCGCCCCGAGGTTGGTGGTCTTCGACAGGAAGGGGCCTTCGCTGCCGGGGAACGCCACGAACAGCCCCCAGTGCCCGGCCAGGATCAAGGCGGCGATCAGCGCCTGCCAGCGGAAGCGAAGCTGCATGATCAGGTAGCAGAGGAAGTACGTGATGCCGATCTGGGCCAGCACGTTGATGAGCTGGAAATGCATCCGGCCGCGCGAAATGGACATCAGGACCTGGCTCATCAGGATCAGCCGGAAGCTGCGTGCCGCCACGTGCCGGAAAATCTGCGCCCGGGTGGCGCCTTGCTGGGCCCGGCGGGCCAGGGCGAAGGGCATGGCCGCGCCCACGATGAACATGAAGGCGGGCTGGATGAGATCCCAGAAGCTGATCCACTCCCAGGGCATGTGCTCGAACTGGGCGGCCAGGCCGGCCCAGGCGGGATTGCGTTTGGCCACTGCGGCCAGGCCGAACCCGCCCGAGACCAGCATCACCATGATGAAGCCGCGGAAGGCGTCCAGGCCCAGGTAGCGCTGGGGCAGGAAAGGCTCGGGCGGAGCTTTCGCGGCCGCTGCAAGCGACTCGGTTGGCTGCATTGCGGCCGACTATAGCACAGGGGCGGGCCGAGCGCTAAAGCTTCCGGCCCGCGTGTCCGATCTGGCGATTGTGGAGCCGGCGGCGTACCTGAACAACGCGGCCGAAGGCTGGCCGCGCGCCCCGGGCGTCAGCCAGGCCGTGCGCCAGGCTCTGGAGGATTGGCGGCACGCCGCCGGGCGCAGCGCCGGCGAGGAGGAGGATCCGATCGAGCAGGTACGGCGTACCCTGGCCGACTGGCTGGGGGTGAGCGACCCGGCTCGCATCGTCTTCGCCGGCAGCGCCACGCTGGCCTTGAACCTGGCGATCCTGGGCCTGCCGCCGGAGCGATTCCGCCGCGTCCTCACCACGGTCACCGAGCATAACTCGGTGCTGCGCCCGCTGCTGGACGCCGTGACGCGCTGCCAGGGCCAGATCCAGTTGGTGGACCTAGACCCCTCCGGCGTCCTGGATCGGGAAGCTTTCGAAAGGGCCCTCGAGCAGAAACCCACGCTGGTGGCGCTCAATCACGTCTCGAACGTAACCGGGCAGATCAACCCGATCGAGCCCTTGTTGGAGGCGGCCCGCAGCGCCGGCGCCGTGACGCTGCTGGACGCCTCGCAAAGCGTCGGATATCTGAGTCTGCGCCCCGAGCAGTGGCCGCTGGATTTGATGGCCTTCGGCGGACAGAAAGGATTGCACGGCCCGCCCGGGGTCGGCGTGCTGTACGTGAGTCCCCGCATCGAGTTGCAGCCCCTCTACAGCGGCGGAAGCGGAGTGCACAGCGAGTTGCTCCGCCAGCCGCCGCAGATGCCTTTGCGGTTGGAGGCGGGCACGGCCAACACGCCGGCCCTGCTCGGCTTGCAGGCGGCGGTGCGCTGGCAGGCCGGCCAGGCAGAGTCCTTCCGAGCGCGTGCGGCCGAGACCGCAGAGCGCCTGCGGCAGGGACTGGAGCAAATCCCGGGGGTGCGAATCTTTTCGCCGCCCGGGCCGCGGGTAGGGGTCATTTCCTTTTGCCTTCCGGGTTGGGAGTCCGCCGAGGCCGCTTGGGTGCTGCGGCGCAGCTTCGGGGTAGTGTGCCGTGCGGGCCTGCATTGCGCGCCGCTGATGCACAAGGCTCTGGGCAGCTTTCCCGGGGGCACGATCCGTTTCAGCATCTCGGGCTTCACCCGCCCGGAGGAAGTCGAGGCCGCGCTGGATGCGGTGCGGCGGATGGCTCGATGAAGCTCGTACGCAAGGAGCTGGTCGAGAACTGCCTGCCTTCGGCGCCGGAGTACCGCTATCTGTTTTCCGAGTCCTGGACGGCGGAGGCTATCGGCGAGCTGCGCCGGCTGGGGCGGCTGGACTACTACGCCGATTTCCCCCGCCCCTTCTTTCGGCTGCGGACGCCGGAGGGGGCGCAGTTGAGAGGCGTCCAGGGCGAGCCGACTTGCCGGGTCGTCTTTCCCGGCGGGGCAGCCCGCGCGAGCGACGATTTCGACGCACGCCTGGCCAGGCTTCTGGCCGGCGTGCGCACCGAACAAGGAGGTCCTGAATGGGAGTAGCGTTGCAAAAGCTCTACGACTTTGTAGGGCGCGAAGGCGGCACCGTTCTCCGCATGCGACTGGCCATGAAGACGGGCCTGTCGTCGGAGAAGGCGGCCGCCGCGCCCGACACGCCCGAGCTGCTGGAAAAGTTCCGGCAGGCGGTGCGTGAGATCACCGGAAAGGAGCCGCCGCAATAGGGAAGGTAGCGATGAAAACCATCGAGTTCGAACGCGCTTTCGACCCGCGCCGTTGCCGTCACCTCATGGAGGGACGGGTTTCGGTGCTTCACTGCCACCATTACAGCACCTTGTACACCCAACTGGCGGACGACTGCTCACTGTTGGACGCCCGCAGTCTGCTGGCCCGAGTGGCGGGCGATACGTTCTTCGCGGTGTTGACCGACATCCAGCGCCGCAACGATCTCCGCACGGCGGCCGAACGGATCGCCGCCGCCGAACAGTTCTACGCTTGGGCGGGGCTGGGACGGTTGAAGGTGACCGCCGCCGGTCCCGATGCCGGCGAGGCGGTGCTGGAGCGCTCGCACATTGACGAGGGCTGG
>JBBIMA010000049.1:0-23634 GCA_037444625.1 Solibacteraceae bacterium | reverse complement strand
CGGCCGATTTCTGGAACGGGTTCGCCCAGAGGCTGACCCACCTGGTGGAGCCTGACATGCTGGAGGCGGCCGAAGTCCTGCTGGTCAACGCCGCCCACGAGTGCGGTTACCATACCGGTTACGGCATCATCACCTCGGAGGAATGGAAGAGCGTGGTCGAGCCGATGATCGAGAAGGCGCCGGAGGACGTGCTGCACGGCGCCGTGGCAGTGCTCGCCGCCTGGGGTTGGGCCAACGCCGAGATCGCCGAGTTGGTTCCCGGCCGGCGCATGGTGGTGCGCGCCTACGATTACTATGAGGCCGACCCGACCGCATACGGTCGCGCGTCGCGCCCGCATGCCTACATGCTCCGCGGGGTCTGTGCGGCCTTCATGGATCTGGCCTACGGCGGGCCGTACGACTCGACCGGAAGAACAGGTCTGCGAACCTTCACCTGCATCCAGACCAAAGGCATCGAGAGCGGCGACCCTTACGGGGAGTTCGTCGTGACCCGCGCCTAGCCCGGCATCGCCCGATCGAACGGACAGGGGACGGAGTCAACCCGTCCCTCCAGCCGCAGCAGCCCCAGCATCAACTGCCGGGGCGGATGGTAGTTATCCTGCCGGTCGCCCGGCGGGAGGAAGCTGATGCGGCGGTCGGCGAAAAGAATGTAAGTCGGGTAACCCAGACGAGCGAGCGAGAACTTATCCTCGATGGTGCTGTGCGCCAGCCATAAGTAGCGGGCCGCCCACTCTTCGCCGGTTCGAAGCACAATCGGCAGGGTGGCGAGGATCGTTTCGTTCAAGGGCCACAGCGCCTTCAAGTAATTGTACTCGCCCACCGCCGAGTAAGTGAAGTCCGTGCCGGGCGGTTTCTCCTCGGGCCAGCGGTATCCGCCCTGATCCACGTTGATCCGGTAAGCCAGACCGCCGTAGACGTGATCCCAACCTACTTCGAGGTGCCGCCGCACCCGTTCGGCGCAGGTCCGCCAGAGCCCGTCGTCGCCCCGCCGCTCGGCCTCCTCCATCGCCATCCACAGCGTCTCGACGCTGTGTCCCAAATGGCACTGGGTCTGTTGCCCCGGCAGAGGACTGAAATCGAACGCCAGCCATTCGTTGTTCAGGCCGATGTCCGGGTTGTAGTGGCGCCGGATGACGGCGTCGAGCGATTCCCCGGCGATCTCCTCCATCTCGGCCGAGGGCCGGCGCCGGAGCATCTGGGTGGCGATGCGCAGGTTCACCATCCACAAGCCCTGGGGGCGCGGGCCGAATTCGGGACGGTGAATGTGACGCCACAGACGCCTGAGCAGAGCCAGCGAGGTCTCCAGGGCCTGTTCGTCTCCCGCCGCCCAGGCGTATTCCTGAAGGCCCTCGGCGGCGAAGTACATGCCGTAGAGATCGCCCTGGAACGGCTCCCGCACCCGACCCTCGCGGGTGAAGCTCTGCGCCCACCAGCCGTCGGGCTGCGGGGCGTGCGCCAACAGGAAGTCCCGAGTCCGCCGGGCGATGTCGAGCCGGCTCGGGTGGCGCCCGAAATGATTGTAGAGGAAGCTCCAGGCCCACAGGCCGCGGCCCTGAAACCAGAGGAACTTTTCCGGGCTGAGCAGCGAACCGTCGTAAGCCAGACGGTGGAAAAACCCGCCGTACTCGCGGTCAAAGCCCCGGCTCTCCCAGAAAGGAACCACGCGCTCCCACAGCGCGCCTTGCCAGGCCTGACGCAGATCGGCGAGCTTCAGGCCGGCGCATACCGGGCCGGGCATCCTCAGGGTTGCGGTTGCCCGGCGGCCGGAGCGCCCGTGGCGCGTCCGGAGATCCTCTCGATCTCGGCCAACTGCTTGCGGACCAGCTCCGCCTCCTGATCGTTGGCGGCGTGCGGCAGATAGGCGCGAAGCTGCTCGGCCGCCCCGGTGTAATCCTGCTTGTTGGCCAGGATCACTCCGAGCACGTGCTTGATCTTGGGGATGCGATTCTGCGCGTCGAGCTTGAGCCCCTCGCGGGCGCTCCGTTCGGCGGCGTCCAGCTTGCGCAGGTTGAAATTGGCCACCGAATTGAAGAAGTACGCCAGCGGGTAATCGAAGGGATCCAGGCGCAGCAGGCGGTCGGTGGTGTCGGCCACTTCCTGCCATTTTTGCTCCTGGGCCGACAGCAAGGCCAACTGAAGGTAAGGCTTCATGAATTTGGCGTCGGCCGCCAGGGCCTTGGCGTAGGCCTCGCGCGCCTGCTCCTTGCGGTTGGCCTGCTGATGCAACAGGCCCAGTTCGTACCAGGCGGCGGCGTACTGCGGGTAGAGCTCGACGGCCCGCTGGAGTTGCTTGCCGGCCTCGTCGAACTTCTTCTTGCGCGCCGCCTCGAGGCCTTTTTCGTAAGCCTTCTTGGCGTCCTTGGGGGCGGCCAGCGTGGTGGCGCTGATGGTGGTGCCCTCGACCTGTCCCAGGCGGCGGAGCACGATGGTGCCCACGTCCGGGTTGTCCATCAGGCGGCGGCCGGCCAGCGGCACGACGTCCGAGCGATAGCCCGGAAGCGAGGCGCGCAGCTCGCAACCCATCAGGTCGCGCTCGCTGTAAGTCCGGGACCGTCCGAAGACGCCGCCCGAAGAGGAAGACGAGCGGATCTCTCCCGGGAAGTCCGAAGCCGAATTGACGCTGGCGTCGGCGATCAGCGTGGTGTTCTGACCGAGCTGGAAGCTGAAGCGCCCCTTGGAATCGGTGTAAGCCTCCGGGCGGGGCTGGCCGTTGCAGACGCGCTCGATGATGACGGGCTCGGGCGGCGCGGTGCCGTCTTCCAGCACGACCTTGCCCGAGAGGAAGACCGGGCGCTGAATCTCGGGGAAGGGCTGCTGGGTTTCGCGCCCGAAATCCGGCTGGCGCTGCGGCTCGCGGGGGCTGGGCGCCGGCACAGGGATACTCACGCTGGGCGTGCGGCCGCCGGGCTCGGGCGAGGGAGTCGGGGCAGGCGCCGGGGCCGGCGCGGGCGCGGGTTGCTGCTGTTCCTGGCTGAAAGCGGGAACGAGCCACACGGCCATGCCGATGATGGCCAGCAGCGTCGTGAGCGACCTATGGTGCGTCATGGCACCCCTCCAGGGCGGAAACGTTTTCCCTATTATGCCACAGATGCCGGGCCCAGCCGAGAGCGCAAGCGGTACGCTACAATCGTCGGGAAGGTGGTTTCGTGAGCGACCGGCCGCACGGCGTCACCGCCGTCTATCCGGGGTCTTTCGACCCCATCACCAACGGGCATTTGGATTTGATCGAACGGGGGGCCCGGCTGTTCGAGCGCCTGATCGTGGCCATCCTGCGCAACGAAGCCAAGAAGCCCATGTTCACCGTGGAGGAGCGCATGGAGATGGCGCGCGCCAGCCTGGCCGAGTTCGCCAACGTCGAGGTGGATTGTTTCGACGGCCTGCTGGTGCAGTTCGCCGCCGCCCGCGGCGCCCGCGTGATCCTGCGCGGCATCCGCGCCATCTCCGACTACGAGTACGAGCTGCAAATGGCCTTGATGAACCGGCGGCTGGCGCCGGAGATCGAGACCGTGTTCCTGATGGCGGGGGAAGCGTACTCGTTCATCAGCGCGCGCCTGGTCAAGGAGGTGATCGCACTGGGCGGCGACGTGTCGGGCCTGGTGCCCCCGCTGGTGGAGGAACGCCTGAGACGGCGGTTGGCCCGGAGGGCGTGACGAGGAGCATGCCGGTTCAAGCAGGACTCTCCGAGCGCATGGCGCGCATCACTATGTCCGGCACCATGGAGGTGGCGGCCGAAGCGCAGCGCCTGCGCAGCCTGGGAGTGGAGGTGGCGGACTTAGGGGCGGGCGAGCCGGATTTTCCCACTCCCGAGCACATCAAGCAGGCGGGCATGCGCGCCATCCGGGAGAATTTCACCCGCTACACCGCGACGGCCGGCCTGGACGAGCTGCGCCAGGCGGTCTGCGAACGCCATGCGGCCGATTTCGGCAGCCGCTACCGCCCGGCTCAGTGCCTGATCACGGCCGGCGGCAAGCATGCGATCTTCAACTTCATTCAGGCCGTGATCAATCCCGGCGACCAGGTGGTCATCCCCGCTCCTTACTGGGTCACCTACCGGGACGCGGTCTGCTACGCGGGCGGCGAGCCGGTGTTCGCCCGCACCGAGGAAGCCTCCGGTTTCGCCCTCACCGCCGCCGACGTCGCGCCGCTGCTGGGCCCGCGAACGCGCATGCTGATCTTGAATTCCCCCAACAATCCGAGCGGCGCGGTGCTGGCCCGCGAGGAAGCCCGGCGGATCCTGGAGCTGGCGGTCGCCCGCGGCTTCTACATTTTGGCCGACGAATGTTACGGCCGGCTGGTCTATAGCGGGGAGCTGTTCTCGATCGCCTCCCTGCCCGGCGGTCCCGAGCGCGTGCTGGTGGCCGGCTCGGTCTCCAAGGCCTACGCCATGACCGGCTGGCGCATAGGCTACGGCCTGGGGCCGGAAGCCGTCATCCAAGCTTGCATCCGGCTTCAGAGCCACGCCACTTCGAATCCGAACTCGATTGCCCAGCAGGCGGCCCTGGAGGCTCTGCGCGGCCCGCAGGATTGCGTGACGGAGATGCTGGCCCATTATCGCCGGCGGCGCGACTTCGTCATCGGCCGCCTGAGCGGCATGCCCGGTGTGCGCGTCCACCTACCCGCCGGCGCCTTTTACGCCTTTCCCAACATCGGCGCGCTGTTGGGGCGCAACGGCCTTGGCACCAGCGCGGAGTTCGCCCGGCGCCTGCTCGAGGAGGCGCGCGTCGCCGTGGTGCCCGGCGAGGCCTTCGGCGTCCGGGACCATGTGCGCCTTTCCTTCGCCGCCTCGATGGCGGAGCTGGAGCGGGGCCTGGACCGCTTGCACCGGTTCATCGAAAGCCTGGCCGGATGACTCTGGCGCCCATCCAATTACTGCCCCGGTTCGACCCCCGTCCCTGGGGCCGGCTCAACCTGGAGCCTTGGTTCGGCTCTGTGGCCGAGCCCATCGGCGAAGTCTGGTTCCACGAACGTAACCACACCGATCAGGGCGCGACGCTGGCCGAGCTGCTTCAGCGGCACGGTCCGACCCTGTTGGGGGCCGGCGTCAACGCGCCCGCGTTCCCCATCCTCGCCAAGTTCATCTTCACCGCCGATCGCCTCTCCATCCAGGTCCACCCGGACGACGAATACGCCCGGCGCCGCGAGAATCAGTGGGGAAAGATCGAAATGTGGTACGTGCTGCGCGCCGAGCCGGAAGCCCGTCTGGCCCTGGGATTCCGGGAGCAGATCAGCCCGGAGCGCTTCCGCCAGGCTGCCCTGAGCGGCGAGATCGAGGGGCTGGTCGGCTGGATCCGGATCCGCCCGGGCGACGTCTTCGTCATTTACCCCGGCACCGTGCACGCCCTGGGTCCGGGCGTGGTGCTGGCCGAGATCCAGCAGAACTCCGACCTGACCTACCGCATTTACGATTACGGCCGGCCGCGGCCCCTGCACCTGGAGGCGGCCCTGGAGGCGGCCTGCCTGGGACCCTATCCCGGCTGCCCGCCGCCGCTCAGCCTGGGCAAGGGCCGGACCCTGCTGGCGCGCACCGGCTACTTCGTCACCGAGTTGATCGAGGCCGAGGCGCCTTTCCGCTACCGGCCGGAGGCCGAGCGCTTCCACCTGCTGCTGATGCTGGAAGGCCGGGGCCGGCTGGCCGGGCGGGAGTTCCGCGCCGGCCAGTGCTGGCTGGTCCCAGCCTCAGCCGGCCCCTTTACGCTCCATCCGGAGGAGCCGGTGCGCATTCTGCGCACCTTTCCGCCTCTGGCGCCGTCCGGAGCTTGAGCCGCGGCCGTGCGCTCAAGCGCCCAGTGCACGCCGCAGGGCGGCCCGCAGGCGGACCGGCCCGATCAGTCCGGACTCGACCAAGGCCGAGTCCTTGCTGTGATGCCGCCAGGTGGTGAAGGTCACGCGCCCTCCCGGCGGCTTCGGTTTGCCTTGCAGGTACCATTCGGGCAACTGCCGGATGGCCCCTCCGCTCATGGGCCCGCCGCCCGGCTGGCCATACTCGTTTTCGGGCGGAAGCTGCTCGTCCCCGATCAGGCGGTTCACCCACAGATTGGTCACCCGGACCTCGAGCTCGTTTTCTCCGGCGCGAGCAGCCTCCGTGACATCCATCCGGAAAGGAGGCGCCCAGTAAGTGCCCAGATCCCGGCCGTTGAGTTTTACTTCGGCCATCACTTCGACCCGCCCTAAGTCCAGATACAACCGCTTGCCGCCGGCAAGCATCTCGGGCGGAATCGTGAACCGCTTGGTGTAAGTGGCCGTACCCGAGAAATAGCGCACCCCGGGATCGGAATGCCGGTGGAGCGAGATCAGTTCGGGAAGGGTGACCTCGGGCGGCGCGCCCCGATGGGGCGGGAAGCTGACGCGCCACCCTCCGGCGATCTCGAGCGGCTTGCCGAGACCGGTCACGCGAAAGCCCGTGCTTCCTTGCGACCCTTCTAATTGATAATTGCCCTCCCGCCAGATCACCAGCTCGGCTCGTCCCGCTCCGGCCAATTCGACGGCGGGCGGCTCCTCGGGCGGCGGCGGCCCGGCCGCCGCCAGCTCCGCAAGGCGCGTTTCAGGCAGCGGTGCGGGGTGCAACTCCGGTTCGCTCATCTCGCCCTCGAAATAGAGAACTTCGAGGTCCTGAAGCGGCTCCCCCAGGACGGCGTGCACCACCGCCCCGGAGCGGGCGCTTTGCCCGATCCGCTTGCCGTTCAGGTAAAGCGCCGGCGCGCCGTCTTGGTAGACCAGCGCCACGTGCGTCCAACCGGCCAGGGGCGCGGGTGCCGCCAGCACGGGCGTCGGATTGCCGCGGCGCCGCTCGTACACCACGACGCCGTTGCGCCCGGCCATCAGGCCGCAACAGGCGTGACCTGCCCCGTAGAGAACCTCGCCCTCCAGCGGGTAAACGACGAAACTGGAGGCGGCCGCCATGGGGCCCAGGCCCGGACCGGCCGGCAGCGGCACCTCAACTTCCGGCTTAATCCAAGCGCTGAGCGTGAAGTTTTCGCTCGCCGCCCTGCGCGCGGCCGCGGGCTCGCCCGCTCTGGGCGCCGCGCCGAGGACGGTCTGACCGTCCCGGACCACCGCCCGCCAGCGCGGCCCCTGCGCCTTGGAGCGGAACACCACGAAGACCGATCCGGCGGGCCCCAGCCGGAGGGGCAGGCGCGTGCGCCCCGGAGCCGGCTCCCAGACCGCGACCGGCGTGATCTCCCCGGTGAGAGGGTTCCACAATTCCGGCTGCTTTCCTTCCACCCGAAACTCGCAGATCAAGTCCTCGGAGCGCCGCCGGCGGTTGGCCACAAAGTAAATCTCGGCTTCGCCGGCCCGCCGGTGAATGTAATTGACTTCCGCGTCTCGGGACCGGGCAGTGTAATCGAAGTCGGGCGGGACCTTCAGCTTTTCGAGCACGTCCTCCAGCGGCAGGCCCCAAAAGACGCGGCCCTTGCCGTAAGTGCGTTCTCTGGCGGCCTTCCCGTCCAGCTCGCCCCACACCTGTTGCGCGATGTCGCGCCACTCGGCGTCGCTATCGGGATGGCCGGCCAGGCTCGCCGGACGCCCCGGTTTGGGGCCTACCAGCCAGAGGCCCTCGCGGACCAGGTCGCGCAGCTTGCGCAGCAGTTCCAGCGTCATCACTCCTTCGTCGCGCAACACCAGCAGGCGATAGCTCATCCCGTCGGGCAGGACCAGCCGGCCGTCCCGGACGCTCGCCCGGCGCAGGATGGCTTCCCGCTCGGCCGTATCCCAGTCGTAACCTCGCGGCGGAGGCGGCTGTAACTGGCGGCGCGAGGGAGCGGCCAGGGGCGCGGTCTCGCCCGTGAAATACAGTAAGTCGGCGACAAACAAGCCCTGCCGGAGCAGGTATTGGCAGCGGGTCACATACTCCAGCCAGGCGCGGCCCTGGTTCCACCAGGTGTTGGTGCGATCGAAGTGGAATCCCCAGGGGCCCATGGTCATTCCGGGCACGGCGTCCGGGTGCGGCTGGTGCGCGTAACGGTGGAAAATGTAATGGTTGATGCCCTGGGCGAACATCCAGTCGCCCAGCGGCTTCATCGAGTAGGGGTGTTCCTGCCACTTGGAGAACTGGGGCGCGCCGGTGAAGGATTCCGCCCCCACCACCGGCTTTCCGTATACGTGACCTACCGAGGCCGCCAGCTTGGCGCTGCGGTGGTTGCCCCGCCCGATCCAGAACTCCCCCATGGGCACGTCCACGCGCGAGCCGATCTGCATCTCATCGAACGGCCCGCCCTCGTAAGGCTCGGTGTAGGCTTTCAGGCCGTGCTTGCGGCACAGTTCGGCGAAGCGGCCGTAATAGTAGTCCGCCATCATATCGGCCTGTGCGCGCCGCACGTCCCAGAGGAAACGCTCGGAAATCTCCGGGCTGCCGACGATCCGGCCGGTCATGGCCGGCAGGTACTTGCGCAAATCGTATCCGCAACGGCGGGCGAACTCCTCAGGGAAAGCCGGAGTCCAGTTCTGGAAGCCCACCTCGTAGCTGTCAATGAGCGCTCCGGCCAGGCCCTTGGCGGCCAGCGGGCGCAGGGCAGGCAGGAGCTTGCCGAAGAACTGCTCGAAGTGGTAATCCATGGCGGCCGGGCTGTACTTGTCGCACTCCAGGCCCAGCCCGCCGTCGGGGGCGGGATGGTTCTGCGTGCCCACCGGCGTATAGCCGAGGCGCAAGACGGTCCAGGCGCCGGGAGGCGCCTCCCAGCTCAGCCTGCCCTCGGAACTCATCAGGCGCGTCAGGTCCGTCACAGAAGCCGGATCAATAGCCGCCCCCGAGGGCGCCGCGCCTTCCGGCGGCTGCGCTCCGGGACCGCCGCCGCGCCCGACGAAGTTAGCCTTCACCGGCCAGTCGGGAATCCGCGGCGCGCCCGAGAGGCGCACTTCGGCCACCCGGCGGGCCGCCGGCACGAGCAAACGGAAAAAGCGGGCCCGCACGGCCGGAAAGTTGGCGCTCGCCGGCATCTCCCCGGCGCGCATTCCGCCGCCCATGCCCAACTGCGCCACCCGGCGGAAGGTCACGCCGTCCTCGGAGGCTTCCAGCGTGATCGAGCCGGGCCCTGCCGGGCGCGGCCCGCCCCCGGGGCCCAGCGGCGCCGTCCACAGGGTGACGGACCGGGCCTCAAAGGGCTCGCGAAACTCCAATTGGAGATAGGCGGGCTGCCCGCCCACCACGGGGCGAAGCTCGACACCCGCCGAGAGATTCCCCTCCGCCAGTAGTTTCGGGTCCACGGGGCCGCTGCTCGAAACCGCGTTACTTAGTAACTCGTGCAGCGGCCGCTCCTCGCCCGGCAAGGAAGGAAAGGCCAGCACGAAGGCGTCCCGGTAGTAACCCAGCCGGGTACGGGGCTGGGGCAACCTGACTTCCACCCGGCCGCCGCCCCGCAGGCAGGTCTCGCTCCAGACCAGTTGCTGCATGGCCAGCTCGGGAGTAATCCAGGGCCCGCCGCTGGAAGACCAGCCGGGACAGTTGTGCATGTCGAACTCCAGCCCCAGCCGGCCGGCCTCCCGGGCGGCGTGCTCGAGCAGCGCGAAGTGCTCCGGGCTGCCGTAGGCCACCGGCCCCTTGGGAATGCCCGTTCCCACCTGGAAGATCTGAAAGCCGCCCACGCCGGCGGCCCGCAGAGCCTCCAGGTCCCGCGTGATGCCGTCGGCCGTGATGTTACCGTTCATCCAGTGCCACCAGGTGAACGGCCGAGCCGAGGCGGGCGGCCGCCGGAAACCTGCTTCCAAGGCCTCTTCGGCGGCCGCCCGCAGCGAAGAAACGGGCGGCGCCAGCAGAGCGCCGCTCCAGGTCGTCAAGAATGTCCTGCGTCTCAAGAGTCCCTCCTAAAAGTAAAACTTCAAAGCGAGCTGCATGCGGCGGGCGTCGCGGGCCGCGGTGTACTCGCCGAAGCGCGCGTTGACCTGGTTGCCCGCCGGATCGAAACGCGCCCCGGTGTCCAGGCCGGAAAACTGAGTATGATTGAAGGCGTTGTACATCTCCCAGCGGAACTGCAAACGCCGTTCCCCTTCGCCCAGCCGGAAGTTCTTGAACACCGAGAGGTCCCAGTTGTTGATTCCCGGCCCGCGGATCGGATCCTTGGGAGCGTTACCGATCCCGAAATTCGCCGCGTCCGGCGGCCGGACCACCTCGGTGCGGAAATGCCGGTAAATGGTCCGCTCGGACTTCGGCAGGTTGGGATTGCCCGTCAGGTTCACCCGACTGTCAATACCTGCGCCCGAAGCACCCGTAATGTCCGTGGCCTGCACGAAGCTGTAACCGATGCCGCTGGGGGCGCCGCTGATGAACGAGCTGATGCCGGAGATCTCCCAGCCGTTGACGACCCAGCGCAGCAGCCGCCCGCCCCGGACCGTCTCGGGGAGCTTGTAGTCGTAGAAGATCGAGACGTTGTGCGTGCGGTCGAAACCGGCTTTGCCGTAATTGCGCATCCGAAAGTTCAGGTAGGGATTGACCGTGCTGGTGTTGCCGTCCGCCAGGTCCATGGCCTTCGACCAGGTCCAGGTGAACCCGTAAGTCAAGTTGCGGCTAAAGCGCCGGTTCGCCTGAATCTGCATCGAGTGGTAGTTAGAGGTGGAGGCGAATTCGTAGTACTGAATGTCCGCGTAGCCTTTGATCGGCCGCAGGAAGTTCACCGGCAAGGGGCGGTTGCCGGTCAGCGTCCGGTCCATGCTGGAGGGCAGGAAGTTCGTGCCGTAGGGCGTGGCGTTCAGGCTGCGGACGTGCAACAGATGGCGGGCCACCGATCCCACGTAGGCCACGTCAAAGACGGTGCCGAAGCCGATGTCCCTCTGAATGCCGAAGCTCCAGTTGTACACCGTGGGGGGATCGAAGACCGTCTGGATGCTCGCCACCCCGCTGGGACTGAGGCTCAAGGGCGTGCTCAGCAAGTCCTTGATGGTGGTGTAGTAGGCGGTGGCGGTGTTGACCAGAGGCGGCAATTGGACGAGTTGCAGCACGATGTCGTCGTTGAACCGGTCGGGGAAGATGCCGAAACCGCCTCGCACGGCCGACTTGCCGTCCCCGAAGATATCCCAGGCGAAACCGAACCGGGGCGCCGCCTGGATGCCCGGCGTCTGGAGGATGCGCTCCCGAAAGACCCGCATGCCGTTGTAAATGTCGCCCGATCCCGGCGCGAAGGTGCCTATCTTGACCTCCGGAACAATCTCTCCGGTCAAGGGATTGCGGCCCACGCGCGGGCTGGTCGGCGTCGCCCGATAGGGTTCGATAAGCTGGGGCGCTTTTTCCGCCCGGTAATCCGCCGGCCAGAAGACCGCCAGCTCGTCGTGGGCGCTCCAGGTGGGCGCGATGCGATAGAAGCGGACGCCCACGTCGAAGGTGAGCCGCCGCAAGGCCCGCCAGTTATCCTGCACGTACCACTCGACGTTCGAATAGCGGGCGTGGGCGGCCGGATGCTTGTCGGCCTCGGTGTAACTGTTGACGTAGCCCAACAAGGCGTTGGCGAAGGCGTAATTGGCGTCGAACGGGTTGTTGACATTGCGGCCGAAGTCGAAGGTCCCGTTGAAGGCCGAAGCGCGCTGGGCGTTGCGCGTGGTGCGCTCGATATAGAAGCCGGCCTTGAGATTGTGGACCCCGCGGACCTTGGACAGGTTGTCCGACCAGTTCCAGATGTTGTTGGTTCCGAAGAAGGGGAAGCGCTGCTCGATGTTCAACTGGGGCGCGTTCTGCACTCCGCCGAAGGTGGCGTTGGGGATGAGGTTCAAGGGATTGATCTCGGGATGGAACTGGGGCAATTGCAGGCCCAGCTTGCGCCGGTCGTTGCGCTCGAGACCGGCTTGGTTGAGCGGCCGCACGGTCTGAAGCGCCCGGTTTACACCGAAGGTGAATTCGTTGACCAGAGTGGGATCGAAGGTATGAATCAGGGTGGAGACCAGCCCGCGGCTTTCGATCTGATAGGCGATCGGAAACTGGGGCCAGATCGAGGACGCCAGGACGAAGTCGAAATCCCCTTTGTAGGCTTCGTAGTTCTCGATGCCGCGGGCGTAAAAGACCGTCCTCGGCCCGACGTTCCAGTCTATGCGCAGGATCTCCTCCCGCCGCGGCTGGTCCACCGTACTCTGGAAGACCGTGTTGAACGTGTAGTTGGGGTCGAAGGCGTTGGGCAGAGGAAAGACGTTGAGCAAGCCCTGTCCGTTCTTGTCCACGCGGCTGGCCGGCACCAGATTGCCGGGGAACGGCGTGCGATTGGCCAGCGGATCCAGGATGGGAATGAGCTGGCGGTTGGTGTCGAAGGTGCGGGAGAAATCGCCCTTGCGTTCGAGCTCGGTCGGAAAGGTGCGGCGGCCCTGCGAGGTGGGATACTTGCGAGGCAGAAATTCCTGGGACCAGAAGAAAAAGATCTTGTCGCGGCTGGTGTTGACCTTGGGGATGAGAAGGGGTCCGCCCAGGTAATAACCGGGATACTCGAAGCGATAACGGGGTTTGCGCAGCCCCTGCCGGTTATTGAAGAACTCGTTGGCGTTGAACATCTCGTGCCGCTTGAAATAGAAGGCGCCGCCGTGGAACTCCCGGGTGCCGCTCTTGATCACCGCGTTGATGGTGCCGCCCGAGCTGCGCCCGTACTCCGCCTGATAGTTGGTGAGCAGCACTTTGACCTCGGCAATGGCGTCCAGGCCGGGCGCCAGATACGGGCCCAGCATCGAGCCCGTGTCCAGATTGGACACCCCGTCCAAGGTCAGGTTCGTGGTGCCCTGGCGCCCGCCGTTCACATAAATGCCCACCAGGTTGTTCCAACCCGGCGCCTCGCGGTTCCGCGTGTCCACCACGCCGGGCAACAGGCGGATCAGTCCCATGTAGTCCCGGCCCTTCAGGGAAAGCTCCTGGATCTGCGAGGTGCTGATCAGCCCGGAGCGTTCCGAGCTTTGCACCTGGAGGCGCGCCGCCTCCGCCGTCACCGAGATGGTCTGCGTCAGCTCGCCCAACTCCAGGCGGATCTGGCGCAGCACCACGCGTTCGGTGGCGGTCAGAACGATGTCCTTCTGCTCGTACTTCTTGAAGCCGGCGGCGGTCACCGTCAGGGCGTAGTTGCCCGGCAGAAGTTGAGTGAAGAGGAAGTTGCCCAGGCCGTCGGTCGCGGTTTCCCGCGTCTGTCCCGTGCCGGCGTTGAGCAACTCCACCTTGGCGTTCGGCACCACGGTGCCCGCCGGATCCTGTACGTTGCCCGAAATCTGGCCGGTGAGTCCCTGGCCGTAGATTGACCCGGCCAGCAACGCGGCCCCCAACCAGACGACGAAGCTCCGCCGTCTAGACACGTCTCCTCCTTTTCGAAAGCGAGCGCACGCGTGCGACGTTACTCACCCTCCGTCCACGGCGGCCCGCCGGAGGCGCAGCCGCCGTACCCACCTCAGAACGCCAGACGCAGGGCCAACTGCACGTTACGCGGATCGTTGGCCTGCGAGGGCGATACGGTTCCGAAGGCGGCCGAGCCCAGCGTCGTGTTCGGCCCGCCGAACCACGGCGTGTTGAACAGGTTGAAGGACTCGGCGCGAAATTGCAGCCGCAGGGTCTCCCCGAGCGGGAAGGTCTTGAACACCGAGAAATCAACCAGCCCCGGCCGGCGCGTTCGGATGTTGGGGAAGCGCGTGCTCAGGGTGCGCAGCGTGAAGGGGGCTTGCACCAGGAAGGCCGCCGGTTCCTCCGGGCTGGCGCAATTCTGGCGCGCCCCGGCCTGGGTCAACGTGCAGGTGTTGAACCAGCGGTTCCGGCTCTGCACATCTCCCGGCAGCTTGGGATTGACTCCCGTGGAAACCGCTCCGCCGGGAGCTCCGACAGGCAGGCCCGATTGCAGCGTGGCGATCCCGTTGATCTGCCAGCCGCCCAGAACCTGCCGGACCACGCCGCGGGCCGCCTTCGCGAAGGGCAGCTCGTACCCCCAACTGATCACCGCCCGGTGCGGCGCGTCCACCGCGGTCAGCACCTTGGCTAGGTCCCCGAAGCGGTCCTGGCTGTTGAGATAGCCCACCGCTTCGATACTCTTGGAAATCGTGTAACTGCCCAACAGGTGCAGCCCGTGCGAAAGCCGCTTCTCGATGCGCAACTGGAAGGAGTCGTACCAGGTCTTGCCGATCGTGTGCCGCGCCTGGGTGATGTTGTCGAACTGGGGGAAGGGTCGCAGTAATTGCTGCCGCGGCACCGTGGCCCCGTTGTAAGCCGTGCCCGGCAGCAAGCCGGCCAGCGGATTGGGCACGGCGGTCAACAGGGCCGTTCCCAGCGCCAGCTTGTCGGCCGGCACGGCATTGATGCCCTTGGCGGTCTGAACGGCCCGCGTGAGCGAGCCCACATAGGAAGCGTCAATCAAGACCCGCCCGGGCAATTCCTGCTGGAAGCCGAAGGAATACTGGTGCACGTAAGGGATCACGCGCTCGGGGAAGCCGTAGGTGAAGCTGCTGCCCAGCATGGTGGCCAGACCGAGCGTCCGGCCGTAGGGCTGGCGCAGTCCGGCCGGGTAAGGATTGCTCCAGCGACCCGAAGGCGTGATGCCGCCGTCCACCGAGGATACGTAATCCGTCGTGACGCTAAAGCCGTTGTTGTATCCCGTGTCGAAGGTCGGCAAGTAACTGATGCCGTAACCCGCGCGCAGCACGGTGGTCGAACGGAGCTGATAAGCCAGGCCCATGCGCGGCTGCCAGTTATTCAAATCGCGCCCGAAAGGCAGGCGGTTGCCGGAGTCGGTGAACAACAGTCCGCCGCGCAGGTCCAGCCCCGGGGCCTTCAACGGACTGGGCGCGGCGGCGTCGAAGCCCCGGTTCTGGCGATCGAACCGCTCGCTCAGCGGGGATTCGTAATCCCAGCGCAGGCCCAGGTTCAGGGTGAGCCGGCTGCTCACTCGCCAGTCGTCCTGGAAGAAGGCGACGTAGTAGCGGTTGCCGTAAGCCGGTTCGGCGTTGATAGGAACCGAACCGCTGGCCGGAATGCCCAGCAGCAGCGAGGCGAAAGCGTTGCCCGCGGCGGCCTCGGCGCGCAGGGCGTCGCGCTGCGTATACCCCTTGGTGAAGGCGAAGTTGCCGAACGAGGAGGTGGGCAGCGCCTGGTTGTTGAACATCACCCGTCCCTCGAAGCCGAACTTGACGGCGTGCTTGCCCACCACCTTGTTGACCGTCTCGCTCACCGACCAGGTGTCGGAGAAGGTGAACTCGCTGCCGATCGAGCGCGGCGGCCCGAACGTGGTGTAATCGGTGTAACTCACGCGGGGAAAGAATTTTCGAGGAAGCTGGGCCACGGTGGCGGCGGGGAAGCCGAGTTGAGTGGGATCGAACCCGTCGCCGTACTGGGCGATGGCGAACTGGTGGCGGATATAACCGGCCCGGAAGTTCAGCACCAGGGTCGGGGTGACGGTCGAGGTCAGGTCGAAATTGCCGCCCTGGTTGGTGCGCCAGTGGCCGTACCAGGGGGTCGCCTCGTGGCGGAAACCCGCGTCGGAGTTCAGCTCGTGGCGGTTGCCGCGCACGTAGCGGGAGAAGAAGCGATGCTTGGCCCCCAGGCTTTGATCCACCCGGATGATGTGCTGGTCGTATTCGTCCGTACGCGGGTTCGGGCTGGAGATCAGATTGTAGAAACCGCGCGCGTCGCCCGGTTGGTTGGGGACCGGAATCCAGTCCAGCATTTTGATCGAGACCGGATCGAAGCGGTTGGTGGGAACCCGGTTGCCCGGGAAGGGCTGCCGGATGTAAGCGCTCCCCACCTGCTGGGTGGTCGCCGGATCATAAATGATGATCGGTTGGAGGTTGGCTTGAACGGTCTTCGAGAAATCTCCGGCGCGTTGTTCGAGGGTGGGTACGGTGTAAGTTTGCGGGTACGGAATGCTGCTCTTGATCTTCTCCCAGGAGTACATGAAAAAGGTCTTGTTGCGGCCGTCGTAAAGCTTGGGCAAATACACCGGCCCGTCGAACTGAAGCCCCGGCTGGGCCCAGCGGAAGGCGCTCTTGCGCGCCCCGGCCATATTGGATTCGAAGCTGTTGGCGTTTAACTTGTCATGCCGGAAGTAGTGATAAAGCACGCCGTGCAACCGGTTGGTCCCGCTCTTCAGGCTGACGTTGATCACGCCGCCGCCCGTGCGCCCGTACTGCGCGTCGTAGGTGTTGGTCTGTACCTTGAACTCCTCGGTCGCGTCCGGCGAGGGCACGAAGCTGAGGTTGGACGGCTGCGTGGTCTCCGTGTTGGTGTCGGTCACGCCGTCCAGCAGGAACTCGTTGGTGAACTGGCGCCCGCCGTTCATCGCGAAGCTGTCCATGCCGCCGTTATCGAAGGGACGATTCGAGCGGCTGGCCAGCGAAGGCGTGTACTGCACTCCGGTGGCCACCACCGCCAGCATGAAGGGATTGCGTCCCAGCAGCGGCAGCGCAGCCACCTTCTGCGAATCAATCACCTGGCCTTTGCTGGCGGTGGCGGTCTCCAGCAATTCCACCTCGCCGGTGACCGTGACCTGTTCGGTCACCCCGCCCAGCTCCAGCCGGAAGTCCACGTGCAAGCGGTCGCCCACGCGCAGTTCGAGCTTCTCCCGCACCGCCCGTTTGAAGCCCTCCAGCGAAGCGCTGAGCTCATAGAAACCGGTGGGGACGAACGGCAGCACATAGATCCCGCTCTCGTTGGTCAGCGTACTGACCAGCGCTCCGGTCTCCAGATTGCGGGCTTCGATGCGCACTTTGGGAATCACGGCGCCCTGCGGGTCGGTCACCGTCCCCGTGATGGTGGCCCGAAACTCCTGGGCCGGCAACCAGCCGGCGAGCAACAACACCCCTGCCGCCATCAGCGGCACACGGCTGATCTTCATTGGAAAACCTCCCCCTCGGCCGGCTTCGCCGCCCCCTTCTACGAAGCCGGCGGTTCCGCTGTTCAGGTCCTCAACCCCGTCCCGGAGGCCGGCTCCGGAACACCGCCCGGGATTCGCTCCGAATCCCGCCGCAGGTCAATATACACCGGCCGCCCCCCGCATGCAAGACCCTCCGAGGCGCGCCTGTGCGAGAATGCCGGAGATGCCCGCCGATCCCGTCCGAGGCGTCGCCCCTCAACCCCCCGCGGGCGCCGAGGAGCTGACGCAGGCTTACCGCCCCTGGCAGGTGCGCATTTTCGCCGCCACCTGGCTGGCCTACGCCGGCTACTACTTCTGCCGCAAGCCGTTCTACGTGGCCAAGGCCGACATGGGAAGCGCCCTGGGGCTGTCCTCGGTCGAGCTGGCCCACTTGGGCACGGCCTACCTGGCGGCCTACGCGGTGGGACAGTTTTCCAGCGCCTACTTCGGCCGCAAGCTGGGACCCAAACTGCTGCTGGCGGGCGGCATCGCCATCTCGGTGGCCTGCAACTTCGTCTTCGGGGCGACCAACAGCTTCTGGACCCTGCTCCTGTTCCTGGCGCTGAACGGCATGGCGCAAGGGACCGGCTGGCCGGGCTGCATCGGAAGCCTCGCCTATTGGTTCCGGCGCCGGCAGCGGGGCAGCGTGCTGGGCGTATGGTCCACGTGCTACCAAGTGGGATCGCTGGTCTCGACCGCCCTGGCCGCCTGGCTGCTGGGCCGTTTGGGCTGGCGCTGGTCCTACTTCGGCGGCGCGCTCGCGCTGCTGGTGATCTGGGCCGTGGTAGTGGCTTTGCATCCGAACCGCCCGGAGAGCGTCGGCCTGCCCCCGCTGGAGGAAGAGGACGAGCCGCGCAGCGCGCCGCAACGGCGGGACGCGCCGGGCGCCGAACCGCTGGGCTGGTCGGCCGAGGTCGTCGTCAGCGTACTCATGATGGGGCTGATTTACTTCACCATCAAGTTCCTGCGCTACGCCCTGTGGAGCTGGGCCCCGTTCTTCCTGCGCCGCAATTTCGGGCTGGCGGGAGATCAGGCCGGTTATCTCTCGACCGCCTTCGAGCTGTGCGGCTTTCTGGGTGTGATCGCCGCCGGGGTGGCCTCCGACAAGTTCTTCGGCGGGCGGCGCGCCTTTCTGGCCTTTGCCATGCTGGCCATGATGACGTTGTCGTTCCTGCTGATGGCCACTCTGGGCGCCGGCAGCGTGTTCTTCTTCACCCTGGCCATGGGCCTGGCGGGCTTCATGCTGTTCGGCCCGGACTCCCTGCTTTCCGGCGTGGGCGCCATTGACGTGGGCAGCAAGCGCGGCGCTCTGGCGGCGGCCGGCATCATCAACGGCATGGGCTCGATCGGCCCGATCTTCCAAGAGGAGGTCGTGGGCTGGATGTACAAGGCCTGGAACCGGCAGCTCGGGCCCATCCTGGGCATGCTGGTGGGGGTGGCGGCCGCGGGCGCCTTCCTCACCTTCCTGCTCTGGCGGCGGGCGCGGGCCGGCAAGACCAACCTCTAGCAGCAGCTCGCCGCGCCGGGCTATACTAGCGAGTTGCTTTCTGCTTTCCTCGACGCCCAGGACGCACTGAATGCCCCGTATCCGCACCGTCTGCTTCGACCTTTGGGACACCGTATTCATTGACGATTCCGACGAACCCAAGCGCCTGCGCCAGGGCCTGCCTCCCAAGCCGGTCGAGCGGCGCGAGCTGGTCCACCGCTTCCTCTCCGCGCACGGGGCGCTGGATCGGGCGCTGGTAGACTGCGCCTACGACACCGCGGACGCCGCCTTCCGCCAGGTCTGGCGCCACCAGCACGTCACCTGGCCGGTGGGCGTGCGCTTGCAGGTCGTGCTGGCCGGCTTGAAGCGCGAACTGCCCGCCGAGCAATTCGCCGAGCTGGTGCGGCTGCACGAGGAGATGGAGCTGCGCGTGCGCCCCGATCTGGCCCCCGGCGTGGCGGAAGCCCTGCGCGCCCTGGCCGGACGCTACACCCTGGCGGTGGTCTCCGACGCCATCTTCACGCCCGGCCGCGCCCTGCGCGAGCTGCTGGCCGGCTACGGCCTGCGCGACCTGTTCTCGGCCTTCGTCTTCTCCGACGAGCTCGGCTGCTCGAAGCCCGCCCCGGAAATGTTTCGCCGCGCCGCCGAGTTGACCGGCTGCCGCCCGGAGGAAATGGTCCACGTGGGCGATCGCGAGCACAACGACGTCACCGGGGCCCGCAACGCCGGCTGCCGCGCCGTCCTCGTCACGGCCGTGGTGGACCGCGGCAGCGCCGACACGCGCGCCGACGCCGTCTGCCGCGACTTCGCCCAACTGCCCGCCATCATCTCCTCCCTGGACGGAGACTGAAAAGCCATGCCTTCGGCTCTGCGCTTCCTGATCATTGACGGCTACCCCAAAGCCAGCCGCGAGGAGTTCGACGCGGTGGGCATGAAGCACGCCTGGCGGCTCTATGCCGAAATGCTTCTCCACCACCTGCCCGAGGCGAGCTACCAGGTCTGGCTGCCCAGCGACGATCCCACGCCGCCCGGCGGGCTCGGTCCCGAGCACTACCAGGGCATCCTCTGGACCGGTTGCAACCTCACCATCTACCACACCCACGACGAGCGAGTGACGCGCCAGATCGAGTTCGCCCGCCGCGCCTACGAGGCCGGCACGCCCGCCTTCGGCACCTGCTGGGGCATCCAGATGGCCGCCGCCGCAGCCGGAGGAGTGGTCCGCGCCAACCCTCGCGGGCGCGAGATGGGCCTGGCCCGCAAGATCCGCCTCACTCCCGAGGGCCTGCGCCATCCCATGTTCGACGGCAAACCGCCGGTCTTCAACGGCTTCATCAGCCACCTGGACGAGGTGGTCGAGCTGCCCGAAGGCGCCCAGCTACTGGCCACCAACGACTTCACGCGCGTGCAGGCCGTCGAGGTCCGCTGCCGCCGGGGAGTCTTCTGGGCCACCCAGTATCACCCCGAGTATGATCTGCACGAGATGGCGCGCCTGATCGTGGCCCGGGCCTCCAAACTGGTTCCGGAAGGCTTCTTCGCCGACCGCCAGGATCTGCTGGCCTACGTCGAGAAACTGGAAACCTTGCATCGCGAGCCCGGGCGCAAGGACCTGCGCTGGCAGCTCGACATTGACGACGACGTGCTCTCGCAGCCCATCCGCCAGACCGAGTTCCGCAACTGGATCCGAAAGCTGGTGCTGCCTTCGGCAGCCGCGAGGTAACTCCGATATGTTCGACCAACTGAGCGTCTTTTCTTTCCCCACCCGCATCCTGTTCGGGCGCGGAGCCGTGCGCCGACTGCCCGCCTGCCTGAAGGAGACCGGGGTGAGCAAGCCCCTTCTGGTCACGGATCCCGGCGTGCGCGCCGCGCCCCCGTTTGAGAGCGTCGAGGCGGTGCTGCGCGATGCCCGGCTGCCCTACGAGGTCTTCTCTGAGGTCCACGGGAATCCCACCGAAGAGGACGTGCTGGAAGCCGCCGCACTCTACGGTTCGGCGGCCTGCGACGGCGTCGTGGGCCTGGGGGGCGGTAGCGCCCTGGACGTGGCCAAAGCGGTGGTGGTGAAGGCCCGCCACAGCGAGCCGCTCACCGAACTGGAGGCGCAGGCCGGCGGCTGGGAGCGCATGCGGGGGCCTTACGATCCCATCCTGGCCATTCCCACCACGGCCGGAACCGGCAGCGAGGTCGGGCGCTCTTCGGTCATCACCTCCCGCCGGCTGGGGCGCAAAATCATCATCTTCAGTCCCCACCTGATGCCTCAGCGCGCCATCCTGGATCCCGAGCTCACCCTAGGGCTGCCGCCCGCGCTCACCGCCGCCACCGGCATGGATGCCTTCACTCACTGCCTGGAGTCGCTCACCTGCCCGGTCTTCCACCCGCTGTGCGACGCCATCGCCCTGCACGGTCTGGAGCTGATCATCCGCTATCTGGAGCGCGCCACCCGCGACGGCAGCGACCTCGAGGCCCGCGGCTACATGCAAGTGGCGGCCACCATGGGCGCGATCGCCTTCCAGAAGGATTTGGGAGCGGCGCACTCGCTGGCCCATCCGCTCTCCACCGAATTCGGCCTGAATCACGGACTGGCCAACGCCCTCTGTCTGCCCGCCGTGATGCGCTTCAACCTGGAGGCCGCCGCGCCGCATTACGCGCGCCTGGCCGCCATGTTCTCCGCCTCTGCGGGGCAGATGAGCGTCCCGGAGGCCGCCGCCCGCGCCGTCTCCGAGGTCGAGGCTCTGCTCGACCGCCTGGGCATTGTCCGCGGGCTGCGGCGTCACGGCGTGCCGCGCGAGAGCCTGCCCGGGCTGGCCGTCAAAGCGTTCGAAGACCCGTGCCACCGCACTAACATCCGACCCTGCACGCAGGAGGACCTGCTGAGACTGTACGAGGAGAGCTGGTAAGGAGTCCCCATGAGCGAAACAGCCGCCTGGAAACTGATCAATCCCGCGGACGAAACCCTCTTCCGCACTATCGAGGCCACACCGGAGTCCGAAATCGAGGCCCTCCTCGAGCGCATGCGCGCCGCCCAGCGGGCCTGGCGCGAGGTGCCCGTCGAGCAGCGGGTCGAGATCTGCCGCCCCTTCCTGGAGGCCTTCCGGGCCATGAAGGAGTCGGTGGCGCTGGACATCACGCGCCAGATGGGCAAGCCCATCGCCCAGGCGCGCCGGGAAGTGGACACCATGCTGGACCGCGCCGAGACCATGATGCGGCTGGCGCCGGCCGCCCTGGCCGACGACCTGCTGGGACCCAAGCCCGGCTTCCGCCGCTTCATCCGGCACGAACCTCTGGGCTTGGTGCTGGACATCCCGGCCTGGAACTACCCGCTGCTCATCGCCGTCAACGTCATCGTCCCCGCCCTGCTGGCCGGCAACGCCGTGCTCGTCAAGCACGCCCGCCTGACGCCGCTCTGCGGCGACGCCTTCGTCGAGGCCTTTCGCCGGACCTCGCTGCCGCCCGATCTGATCGCTTCCATCCATGTCAGCCACCAGACCGTGAGCAAGCTGATCCAGTCCCGGGCGGTGGACTTCATTTCCTTCACCGGCTCGGTGGAGGGCGGGCGCCAGGTCTACCAGCAAGCCTCCGCCCAGCTTCTCGACATGGGTCTGGAGCTGGGGGGCAAGGATCCGGCTTTCGTCTGCGAGGACGCCAACTTCACCTTCGCCGTCGAGAACACCGTAGACGGGGCGTTCTACAACGCGGGGCAGAGCTGCTGCGCCGTCGAGCGCATCTACGTCATGCGGCCCCTGTTCGCGCGCTTCGTCGAGGCCTACGTGGCCGAGGTGGAGAAGTACGTGGTGGGGCACCCCGAGGACGAGCGCACCACCCTGGGCCCGCTGGCCCAGCGCAAGGCGGTCGAGTTCATGGAGTTCCAGGTGCGCGACGCGGTCTCGCGCGGCGCCCGCGTCCTCACCGGCGGGCGCCGCCTGCCCGGTCCGGGCTACTACTTCCAGCCCACCGTCCTGGTGGATGTGGACCACAGCATGAGCGTCATGAGGGAGGAAAGCTTCGGCCCGATCATCGGCCTCATGCCGGTGGACAGCGAAGAGGAGGCCGTGCGGCTGATGAACGACAGCCCCTACGGGCTGACCGCCTCCATCTGGACCGAGGACATCGAGCGCGGCGAGCGGCTGGCTCACCGGGTGCACGCCGGCACGGTCTACGTGAACCGCTGCGATTATCTGGATCCCGAGCTGGCCTGGGTGGGCATCAAGGACAGCGGCCACGGCTGCACGCTGTCGCACTTGGGCTACTTGTACTTGACGCGGCCCAAGAGCTTCCACCTGCGCACCCGCACCGCTTGAGCGCGCCGCTCAGGCCGCCCGCGCGATGTCGCGGTGGGTGGTCTTGACCTTGTAGCCGGCCCGGGCCAGGCGCTTGCGGATCTCGTCGGCGATCAGCACCGAGCGGTGCTGCCCGCCGGTGCAGCCGAAGGCGATCGTCAGGTAGCTCTTGCCCTCGCGCACATAGTGCGGCAGCAGGTAGACCAACAGGCTCGAGATCCGCTCGATGAACTCCATGGTCTGAGGAAACGAACGGATGAAGCGGGCCACCTGCGGGTGCCGTCCGCTCAGCTTGCGGTACTGCGGCAGGTAATTGGGATTGGGCAAGAAGCGCACGTCGAACACCAGATCGCTGTCCGGGGGCACGCCGTAGCGGTAGCCGAAGCTGGTGACGTAAATCATGATGCGCGACTGGTCGCGCCCGCCGCCGAAAGTCTCCTCCACCACCTCGCGCAATTCGTGCACGTTGAACTTCGAAGTGTTCAGCACCAGATCAGCCAGGGCCCGGATGGGCGCCAGCAAGCGCCGCTCCTGCTGGATGTTGCGCGCCACCGAACGGCCCCCGCCCAGCGGATGGGGACGCCGGGTCTCACTGAAGCGCCGGATCAAAGTGGCCTCGTCGGCCTCCAGGAAGAGCAGGCGGGTGGGAATCCGGCGGCGTATTCGCTTGTAGATCAAGGGAAAATCGCGCAGGCGTTCCCGCTCGCGTATGTCCACCACCAGGGCCGCCGCAGGGATGTTGGGGGAGTCCCGAGTCAGCTCGGCGAACTTGGGGATCAGCTCGATGGGAAGGTTGTCCACCGAATAGTAGCCCAGGTCCTCCAGGCACTTGAGCACCGTCCCCTTGCCCGAGCCGCTCAGCCCCGTGATGACCACCAGCTCCGGAGGTCGCGCCCGCCGGCCGCGAGCCAGGGCGGCCCGGCCCGGCGCGGGCGCCTGGGAAGACGCCCCGCCCCGGCCTGAGGGACCCGCGCCGGCCTCCGATCCGGATCGCGGGAGGCCGGCGGTCGCCCCCCCCCCCCCGGGCATCCCCGCAGGCCCCCCCGCAGGCTCTCCCCGCGAGTCACGGCCCGCCCCCCGCCCCCCGGGCGGGCGGCCC